>NZ_NFJP01000036.1 GCF_002159915.1 Gordonibacter sp. An230 | reverse complement strand
GGGGGCGGCCGGGGGGGGGGGGTTTTTCGTGACTGCTCGACGTCGACGCCCTTTATGATGTCGGTGCGCTATCATTCGTGTTGGAATAACGACCTAACCGCTACGAGTTCGACAAGGACGATTTCTATGACCCGATTCATCGACGGCCTCACGGCTGTTCTGGCAGGACATGGCTTCGACGCCGAATCCGGCCCGTATCTCCTGATCAACGACGTCGACGCCGGTGTCCAGCATCGTTTTTCCGTGCGCGGACGCACCTTCTCGCTGCGCCGTTTGCCGCGCCGTCGCTGCGTCGGCCGCTTCGATCTGGCCACCTCCGAGAAGAGCTGCTGTCCGCTCAACGTGGAGCTACTTCCCGACGCCAAGGAGACAATGTGCCCCGCATGCGTCGAGGCGACCGGCTTCAACCCGTCGTTTTACTATGCCGACTTCGTCTCGCCCCAGCAGCGCGCCTACAACCTCACGCCGCATTTCGTCTACCTCGCGTATTTCTCGCCGCAGCACGTGAAGGCCGGCATCTCATCCGAGACGCGCGGCATCGAGCGGCTGCTCGAGCAGGGTGCACGGGCGGCGCGCGTCGTGGGGCGCTTCTCATGCGCCGATGAGGCGCGCGAGCTGGAGGCGGCTCTGTGCGCGCAGCCGGGCATCCTCGAGACGATGCGCGCGTCGCTCAAGACGCGTCTGCTCGTGGAGGAGCGATACGACCCCGCCGAGGCCGTGCGCGTTTTGGACGAGCGGGCGGCGGTGCTTGCCGAGGTTCCCGCAGTGGCGCAGACGGGTTTCGCTCCCGAGCCCGTTCAGGATCTCTCCCCTTACTATTTCGGCGGTCCCTCGCCTGATTGTCATGATCTGCAGGTTCCCGAGGGGCACGACAACGAGTGCGGCGGGCGCTGCATCGGCATGGTGGGCGGCGCGCTTGTGTTCGAGCAGGGCGGCACGAACTACGTCGTGTCCGTGAAGGAGTGGGAGTCCCACGAGGTGGAGCTGCTCGTGGACGAAGTGGTGTGCGAGTACGCCTACGAGCCTCAGCAGATCTCGCTATTCTAGGGACGACGGCGGCGCGGGACGGGACGGGTCCCGCATTCGCTGCGCGGGCGATCGCTCAGCCGGCTTTGCGACTCAGCTTGAACAGCATGATTTGGCTGAACGCGCTAATTCCCAGGCATGCGAAGGCCAGGACCCACCAGAAGCTCCTCATGAGCACGAACGGGGTCTCGAGCAGGAAGCCCGCGACGAACGGGATCCCTGCTCGCTCCCAGAGCCCGGGCGTGAAGTAGAGCGACCGGGGATCCGCCATCGCCGCAAGGTCGACGCCTCCGTTGAACGCGGCAGACACCGCGAGGCAGAGGGATCCGGCGAGCAGCGGAAGCGTGTGAAGGGCGATCGCCCGGTAGCGGCTCGCCCGCGACGCCGTGTCCGAGAATATGTCGTCCGCCGGGTCGTCGCCGACCGCCTCGAAATACTGGAAGCCGGAGCTCTTGCTTCCCCAAACGTGCCGCCATCCCGCGTCATGGAAGAGCAGGACGTAGTCGTCGAAGTCCGCCAGGGTTCTGAAAACGCGGTAATCGATCCGGTAGACGCGCCTTCCCGCGTCCGCCTTGTCGAAGTCGTATCCGAGCAAGCCGCGGCTTCGAAACGCCCATCCCTCCTCAGCTAGGCGGCCGAGCCAGGCAGCCTCTTTGTCCAGGTCGTAAAAGCTCGCGAGTTTACGCATGGTCGCCTCCGGATTCCCTCGCCGCTCGGGCCATGTGCTCGATCCGCCGGACGTCGAGTTCGAGCACCTCGCTGCCGTACGGCGTGATCTGGTAGGTTTTCCTGCGGCCGTCCGGCGACCCCACCTGGCAGATGAGGCCCTGCCTCTGCAGGTTGTCCAGCGCCCCGTACATGGTTCCGGCCGCCATGGACACCGCGCCGCCGCTCAGTTCCTTGACCTTCTGCATGACCAGGTAGCCGTGCGCAGGCTGGCGCAGCGCGAGCAGCGTGTAGAACGCGGTCTCGGTCAAGGGGAGGTGCTTGTCTCTACTGGCCATGCGGGTCGCTCTCGGTCGTCGGCATCTGCATGCCGCATTATACAGTCATACTGTATATAGTGCAACTGCATAGCGTCGAACGAGCTTCGAGGCGGCTGCACGCCAACCGAGCCTCTTGCGCACGAAAATCCTCCACGTGAAAGGTTTTCAGCGACCGACACGAACGCTGTTTTTTCATGAACTGGGGAAACGCTAGAACTTTTCTGCTTCAGGAAGCCGATGGCCGCCCTTTTCCGCCTGCCGGGCATTCACGAAGAAGTTTTTTGTGCGGATCGCGCTCGATTCGGCGCGGCTCTGCGCATGCGGGCGGGCCCGCGGCCGTTCGTGTCGTAAAATGATGCGTATCGTTGAAAACGCTTGCTTTAGCACTCTACTGTGATAAAGTATCGGAGCGCGAGGACTGCAGCGTGCCTCAGGCGCGTCGCGGCTCCGGGGCGAATGCTTCACGTGAAGCATTCGTTCGCATCGACGCCATCCCGGCTGCGGCCGGCCAGCGAAAGGAAGAGGCGAGGAATGAACCTGGTGACGCCGGCGGGATTCCGGGACGTGCTGTGCGACGAGGCGGCGGCGCGCGAGCGCATCGCCCGCGACGTGCAAGCGTGCTTCGCCGAGCGCGGCTACCTGCCCATCGAGACGCCCACGCTCGAGGTCATGGACGTCATGCGCGCGGGCGGCCGCGTGCCGGGATCGCCGTTCAAATTCTTCGACGCGCGGGGCGACCTCCTGGCCATGCGCCCCGACGTGACGCTGCAGGTGGCGCGCATGTGCGCGACGCGCTTCGCCGGACAGGCGGGGCCGCTGCGCTTCCGCTACATGCAGCGCGTGTTCCGCGAGGCCGACGGACGTGCGCAGGCCGAGGCGCGCGAGATGACGCAGATCGGCATCGAGTGCGTCGGCGAGGCCGGCGCCTGGGCCGATGCCGAGGTGGTGGAGCTGCTCGCCAATGCGCTCGAGCTGGTCGGCGCGCGCGGCTGCCGCCTGGCGCTCGCCACCGTGGGTGTGCTGCGGGCGCTGCTCGCCTCTTGTGGGGCTCCCGAAGCGTGGAGGGAGCAGGTGCTCGACGCCTACCACCGCTCCAACTTCGTCGAGCTCGACCGCCTGACGGGGGATGGCGCCGCCGAGGCAGGCGTTCCGTCGGCGTTTGCCTCGGCCATCCGCGCCCTGCCGCGCATCCGCGGGGGGCGCGAGGCTATCGACGAGGTGCGCGCGCTCGTGGAGCCGCTCGGCTGCGAGGGCGGCCTCGACGCGTTCGCGGTCACGTTCGACCTGCTGGCCGATCGCGGGCTGGCCGATAAACTGCTTGTGGACTTCTCGGTCATGAGCTCGTTCGACTACTACACGGGCATCGTGTTCGAGGCCTATGCGCCCGGTCTGGGTTCGCCGCTCGGCAGCGGCGGCCGTTACGACAACATGGTCGCCGCCTACGGCGAGAGCCGTCCCGCCGCCGGCTTCGCCTTCTTCCTCGAGCAGGCCATGGCGGCGTCTTCCGTTCCGCCGGCTTGCCGGCCGACGGAACGTGCCGACGCTGCGGCTTCCCCTGGCGCCCGATCTCGCGGCGATGCCGGAGGCTCGCGTGCCGAAGTGCGCCACGCCTCCGTCATCCCCACGATCTCGGATGCCGGGGAAGCCCTCGCTGACAGGTGCGAACCTGCGGATTCAAAGCCCCTGCGCATCGCGGTGCCGAAGGGCTCGCTCAACGCCGACACGGTGGCGGCGCTCGAGGCGGCGGGCCTCGATGTAACCGGCCTTGCGAACCCGGGGCGGCAGCTCATCATCCGCAACCCCGGCGTCGAGTACGTCATCGTGCGGCCCACCGACGCGCCGGCCTTCGTGGCGTCGGGCGCGGCGGACTGCGGTATCTGCGGCAAGGACTCGCTGCTCGAGGCCGAGCGCGACGTCGTGGAGCTCGTCGACCTCGGATACGGCGCGTGCCGCTTCGTCGTGGCCGAGCCCGCCGGAGCCGCCGAGGCCACGGGCGAGCACTATCGCCGTCTCGGCTCCATCCGCGTGGCCACGAAGTACCCGCGCATCACGGCCGCCCATTACGCCAAGACCGGCGTCCAGGTGGAGATCGTGAAGCTGCACGGCAACATCGAGCTCGCCCCGCTCACGGGCATGGCCGAGCGCATCGTGGACATCACGGCAACCGGCACAACCCTGCGCGAGAACGACCTCGTGGTGGTCGACGAGGTGCTCTCCTCGACCGCCCGCTTCTTCTCGAACACCTGCGCGTTCCGCACCGACGCGCGTATCGTACAATTGGCCCGCACGCTCGCGCGCGACGCGCTGAGCGCGGCCGCCGAGGAAAGGAAGTAGACCATGCGCCGCATCATCCTCAAAGCAGGCGAGGAATTCTCCAACGCCCACCTCAAGCGTACCGGCGCGTTCAACGCAGCCGCGCTCACGGCGGCCACCGCCATCGTCGAGGACGTGCGCGAACGGGGCGACGCCGCTCTGCGCGAGCTCACGGAAAAGTTCGACGGCGTGCGCGTGGAGGGCTTCCGCGTGAGCCAGGCCGCCATCGCCGAGGCCGCAGCCGCGGTCGACGACAAGCTGGCAGACGCCCTGCGCGCTGCCGCGAAGCAGATCCGCGACTTCCACGAGCGCCAGCGCCAGCAGAGCTGGTTCACCGTGCGCGAGGACGGCGCGCTCGTGGGCTCGAAGGTGGAGCCGCTGGAGTCCGTGGGCATCTACGTGCCGGGCGGACGCGCGCTCTACCCGTCGTCGGTGCTGATGAACGCGCTGCCGGCCGCTGTTGCGGGCGTGAAGCGCATCGTGTGCGTCACGCCTCCCACCGCCGACGGCTCACTCGACCCCGCCGTCATCGAGGCCTGCCGCCTTTCCGGCGTCACCGAGATCTACGCGGTGGGCGGCGCGCAGGCGGTGGCCGCGCTCGCCTACGGCACCGAGTCCATCGCGCCGGTGGACAAGATCACCGGCCCCGGCAACGCCTACGTGGCGGCCGCGAAGAAGATCGTGTCGGGCGATGTGGGCGTCGACATGATCGCCGGTCCCTCCGAGGTGTGCGTCGTGGCCGACTCCACGGCCGACCCCGCGCTCGTGGCCATCGACCTCATGGCCCAGGCCGAGCACGACCCGCTTGCCGCATGCTACCTGGTCGTCCTCGACGAGGAGTACGCCGACGAGGTGGAGCGCATGGTGGAACGCCACCTCGCGTCCTCCACGCGCGCCGAGATCACGACGGCGTCGCTCGCCGACCAGGGGCTCGTCGTAGTGTGCCAGGACTTGGCGCAGGCTGTCGAGGCCGTGAACGTCATCGCGCCCGAGCACTTGGAGCTGCACGTTGACCACGCCTTCGACCTCTTGGGCGCCATCCGCAATGCCGGCGCCATCTTCCTGGGCGCGTGGACGCCCGAGGCTGTGGGCGACTACGTGGCCGGCCCCAACCACACGCTGCCAACCGGCGGCACGGCTCGCTTCTCCTCGCCGCTTTCCGTCGACGACTTCGTGAAGAAGTCGAGCGTCATCCAGTACTCCTCGGCCGCGCTCGCCGACGATGCCGACGCCGTCATGGCCATCGCGCGCCACGAGGGCCTGTGGGCGCACGCGATGAGCGTCGAGATGCGCAAGAACCTGCTCGACTGGGGCAACGTCTACGGGATCGAGGGCGGCGACGGGGCGCGCCGCGGGGACGGTGGAGCCGATGCGTAGCGTGTGCTGCTCGGCCCCGCAGCTCGCGGGCCTTACGCCCTACGACCCCAAGTACCTGCCGGCCGATGCGCTCCTCTCGGCGAACGAGAACCCGCACGACGTGGATCAGGAGGTTCGCCACGAGATCATGCGCGAGGTGAAGCGCGTGGCCTTGAACCGCTACCCGGATCCGCTCGCCAACGACCTGCGCGACATGATCGCCGAGGCGAACGGGCTCGACCGCGACCAGGTGCTCGTGGGCAACGGCGGCGACGAGCTGCTGTTCAACCTTGCGCTCGCGTGGGGCGGGCCGGGCCGCACGTGCTTGAACCTGCCACCCACGTTCTCGGTGTACGAGGCGAACGCGCGCCTCACGAACACGGCGGTGGTGGACGTGCCGCGTCGGCCCGACTTCTCCATCGACGAGGAGGCCGTGCTCGCGCGCCTGGCCGAGGGCGGCATCGACTACCTCGTCATCACGAGCCCCAACAATCCCACGGGCCAGCTCGCCAGCGAGGAGTTCATGCTGCGCGTGCTCGACGCCACCGACGCGCTCGTCATGGTGGACGAGGCGTACTTCGAGTTCTCGCGCCAGACGATGCGCCCCTACCTGGCACAGCACAAGAACCTCGTGATCCTGCGCACGTTCTCGAAGGCGTTCTCCCTGGCCGGTGTGCGCATGGGCTACCTTCTGGGCGACGCCGAGGTCATCCGCGAGTTCGTCAAGGTGCGCCAGCCGTACTCGGTGGACGCCGTGTCGCAGGCCATCGCGCGCGTCGTGTACGCGAACCGCGCGAAGTTCGAGCCGGGCATCCGCGCCATCATCGAGGAGCGCGCCCGCGTCGTCGACGGCCTCAAGCGCATCCCCGGCGTGAAGCCGTACCCGTCGGACGCGAACTACGTGCTGTTCCGCCTGGAGAACGCCGGCACCGCCTGGGAGATGCTCTACGGCCGCGGCGTGCTCGTGCGCGATTTCTCGCGCGCGCCGGGCTTGGAGGACTGCCTGCGCGTGAGCATCGGCTCACGTGAGGAGAACGACGCGTTCTTGCGCGCCTTGCGCGATGCCGTGATGGGGAAGTGCGACTTGAAGGTTCCGTCGGCCTGACGGCCGCCGGAACGGGCCGACGCTGCGGTTCGGATTCCGACGGCCTGCCGGCCGCCGGAACGGGCCGACGCTGCGGACTTCCGTGGCACCCGATCTTGGCGCTTTTTCGCTTGCCCTCACGTGCAAAAGCACGCTCGGCCGCGAAACACGCCAATCTCGGGCACCACGAAAGCCCTCGCTGACTTTGCTGGACCAGTGAGCTTAGAGAAAGAGACGAACATGAACCAACGAACTGCCATTGTCGAGCGCACCACGAACGAGACGGACATCCGCATCGCCGTGAACCTCGACGGCACGGGCATCGTCGACGCGGAGACGGGCATCGGGTTTTTCGACCACATGCTCGCGGCGTTCGGGCGGCACGGGCTGTTCGACCTCGACGTCCGCGCGAAGGGCGACCTCGAGGTCGACGGGCACCACACGGTCGAGGACACGGGCATCGTGCTGGGCCAGGCCGTCGCCCGTGCGCTCGGCGACAAGCGCGGCATCGCGCGGTTCGGCTCGCTCGCGCTGCCGATGGACGAGGCGCTCGTGCTGGCGGCCGTTGACATCTCCGGCCGCGGTCAGCTGCACTGGGCCGTGGACGTACCGTGCGTCATGCTGGGCTCGTTCGACGCGTCGCTCGCCAAGGAGTTCTTCATCGCCTTCGCCGCGAACGCGGGCCTTACCCTGCATGTGCGCAGCTTGGCGGGCGAGAACGCGCACCACCTGGTGGAGGCGTCGTTCAAGGCCGCCGCGCGGGCCCTGCGCCAGGCCGTCGAATGCGACCCGCGCATCGGCGACGCCCTGCCTTCCACGAAGGGCGCGCTGTAGGGTTCCGTCGGCCTGACGGCCGCCGGAACGGGCCGACGCTGCGGGCTTCCGCGGCACCCGATCTTGGCGCTTTTTCGCTTACCCTCACGTGCGAAGCACGCTCGGCCGCGAAACACGCCAATCTCGGGCACCGCGAAAACCCTCGCTGACATGATCGGGTACGTGAGATTGGAACATGCGACTATGATTGCCATCGTCGACTACCGTAAGGGCAACCTGAAGAGCGTCGAGCGCGGCTTGGCGGCCGCGGGGGGCGACGTGCTCGTCACCGACGACGCTGCCGTCATCGCCCGCGCCGACGCCGTCGTGCTGCCGGGCGTGGGCGCGTTCGCCGACGCGGCCGCCACGATGGAGGCGCTCGGGCAGGCCGGCGTCGTGCGCGATCGCATCGCCGCCGGCGTGCCGTTCTTGGGCATCTGCCTGGGAATGCACCTCATGTTCGAGGAGGGCGTCGAGGGCGCGCCCGACGAGGACGACGAGTCCTCCACGCACAACGCCCGCGGCCTCGCCGTGCTACCCGGCGTCGTGGGCGCGATGCCAAAACAGGATGACCAAGGCCTCTCCTACAAGGTGCCCCACGTGGGTTGGAACACGGTGCGGTTTCCCGGCGAGCGGCAGGAGGGCGAGGTCGATGGGAGCTCGCCCCTGTTCGACGGCATACCGTCGGGCACCTACTTCTACTTCACGCACGGTTTCATCGCGCCGTCGGGCCCGTTCGTCATCGGCGAGACCGCGCACAGCGTGACGTTCCCGAGCGCCGTCCAGTACGGCGACGTCGCGTTCGGCGTGCAGTTCCATCCCGAGAAGAGTTCGGACGCCGGAGCGCGTCTGCTGCGCAATTTCGTGTCCATCGTGAAAGGGGCGTGAGCCGTGTACCTGCTTCCGGCCATCGACATCCTGGACGGCTTGGCCGTCCGCCTCGCCAAGGGCGATTATAGCCGCGTGACCGTGTACCACGACGACCCCGCCGCGCAGGCGCAGCTGTTCGAAGAGCAGGGCGCGACGTGGCTGCACGTGGTGGACCTCGACGGCGCGCGCTCGGGCACGCCTGAGAACATCGCCATCATCGAGCGCATCATGCGCAAGACGCTGCTCAAGGTGGAGGTGGGCGGCGGCGTGCGCTCGCTCGACACCATCGCGCGCCTGGCCGACGCGGGCGTGTCGCGCGTGGTGCTGGGCACGTCGCTCGTGGCCGATCCCGCCTTCGCCGAGGCCGCCATCGCGCAGTACGGCAAGCTCTTGTGCGCAGGCATCGACGCGAAGGGCGGCGAGGTGGCCGTGGCCGGCTGGCGCGAGGGCGCGGGCGTGGCGGCCGAGGAGCTGGCACGCGACATGGCGGCGCTCGGATTCCGGCACCTCGTGTACACCGACATCGCGCGCGACGGGATGCAGACCGGCATCGACCCGGCCGCCTATGTGCGGATGGCCGAGGCGTTCGGCCATCCGGTGACCGCGTCGGGCGGCGTGGCCGGCATCGCCGACATCGAGGCGCTCGGCCGTGTGGCCGGCTGCATCGAGGGCGTCATCGCGGGGCGCGCCGTGTACGAGGGCACGCTCACGGTGGCCGACGGCGTGCGTGCCTGCGCCGAGGCCACGCGCATCGCGGAAGCGGCCGCCGTGGCTGCGAATCCCTGCGGATTGTAGCGTTGAGGTTCCGGCACGGTCAGCGAGCGAGCCTCTCGCGAGCGCGGTTGCCGGGAAGGTTTGACGAAGCGTGCCTTGGCACGTGACTGGAGCGGCAAACGGGCCGCGAGAGGCCCGCGCAGCGTCGGCACGTCCGTCGTTGCGTCAGCGACGACGGAAGGACGAAGATGCTAGCGAAGCGCGTGATCCCCTGCATGGACGTGAAGGACGGGCGCGTGGTGAAGGGCGTCAACTTCGTGAACCTGCGCGACGCGGGCGACCCCATCGAGCTCGCGCAGCGCTACGACGAGGAGCGCGCCGACGAGGTGATCTTCCTCGACATTACGGCCACGAGCGACGACCGCGCCACCACCGTGGACCTCGCCAGCCGCGCGAGCGAGCAGCTGCACCTGCCGTACTGCGTGGGCGGCGGCTTCCGCAGCGTGGCCGATATCCGCACGATGATCGCGGCCGGCGCCGACAAGGTGTCGGTGAACTCGGCCGCGGTGGCGGATCCGTCGCTCATCACGCAGGCCGCCGCCGCGTTCGGCAGCCAGGCCATCCTCTGCGCCATCGACGCGAAGCACGTCGCAGGCGCGGGAGACAAGTGGGAGGTGTACGTGCACGGCGGGCGCAAGGCCACCGGCATCGACGCCGTGCAATGGGCGCAGGAGGCGGCGCGACGCGGGGCGGGGGAGATCCTGCTCACCAGCATGGACCGCGACGGCAGCCGCGACGGCTTCGACTGCGCGCTCACCCGCGCCGTCGCGCGCGCCGTGGACATCCCGGTCATCGCCTCGGGCGGCGTGGGCAAGCTCGAGCACTTCGCCCAGGGCGTCCTCGAGGGCGAGGCCGACGCCGTCTTGGCCGCCAGCGTCTTCCACTTCGGCGAGTTTACCGTGCGCCAGGTGAAGGAGCACATGCGTGCCCAGGGTATACCGGTGAGGTTGTAGCGCTTCTCTACTTGAAATAAGAACAAGTGTTTGCTATACTGCTTCTTGGTTGGCAAGAAGCCTAACCAAGCCCGGCGCTTTCGCCGCGGTTCTCGGGACAGCCTTGTGAATGCTCGAATAGAGGAAAGAGGAGGCTGTGCCATGCTCGCCAACAATAACGATGCAGAAGTTCGCCACTGAGGTGGATTCTGAATTCTGCAGCAGCTGCTGCAGAATTCCCTGGGGCCGTATAACCCACCTTCCCGATAAGACGGAACCAGGGGCTGAACGCGAGTGGTCCGTGCAGGCCACCATCGAGAACGGGTGGAGTCGTGCGGTGCTTCGTAATCAAAGTCTTTTGGTTTGGTCGCTCTCTGCAAGGGGAGCGAGGGTTGAAATTAAGACCAAAGGCAACGTGGTAGCCGAGTACGTTCTGCGCGACACGGCAAGCCGATGGGGGTGAGCGAGTATCGGCTCGCCGAGGTGCTGCCGGAGGGGTTCGCCGAGTTGCTGCCTTTGCAGGAGGATATCGAGAAGCGGATGCGAGAAGGCGCTAGCGCGGCAGCTGTTGCGCAATTTGCGAGCGAGGAGAAAACATCATGGACGTCCCTGAACTGACTTACAACGCCGACGGGCTGATCCCCTGCATCGTGCAGGACGCGGACACGCTCGAGGTGCTCATGATGGCGTGGATGAACGAGGAATCGCTTTCGCTTACGATGGAGCGCGGCGAGACGGTGTTCTGGAGCCGCAGCAGGCAAGAGCTCTGGCACAAGGGTGCCACCAGCGGCAACACCCAGAAGGTCGTGGAGCTGCGCTACGACTGCGACGCCGACACGCTGCTTGCGCTCGTGCATCCGGCAGGACCCGCCTGCCACACGGGCACACGCTCTTGTTTCTTCCGCTCGATCAGCGTAGGTGATCGATGGTTTCCGCCTTCCTAGTCTTTGCGCTAGACTCGGAAGTAGGCTGACGGCCGATATCGGGCTTGCGTTTGCTGCTTTTGCGCAGCAAGGGGCCGAATCCCGAACCGCTCTTACGAAAAATGCCAACCGGCTTAGAGAACGTGATTGCATCAACAGCGGCAACATGACCGCTTTTCCCGTCGAATCCAAAAGCGTATCGGGTGCGGAGAATTCCATGGTTGCAGCTGGAGTACGATGGTATTTTGTAAAAGCGACATATCTCATTTCATGCATGCCTTTGTAGTCAACGGCTGAAGGGACGAAGGTTGGAGATTCCAAATCGCAACGCTTCTCATTATTCGCAGCATAACGGGGTGTTCTTTTCGTAGATGCCGAGGTTTTCGACATAAAGAGGATCATAGCTTTGGTGTTGGGCGCAGCGCTTGTGGTTTCATTGGGCTCTTGCGGGGCAAGAGAAGAGGGGCGCCATGTTGTAGGAGGCGTTCACCAGCAGCGCAGTTCCGGAGTTGTGATGGAGGTGGACAGCGTAAAAGAAACTTTCCGCGTGCATGTCGAGAAAGGCTATGTCGAAGAACTGCCCTCCGATGCTCCGTGTTTTGATTATGGGAGGGCGCAAGTGGTTGCGGGAGATTTGGATTCCCTTGAAGTGGGATCCAACGTTGAATTGGTGTATTTGGTTCCTGCTTCGGAGCCAATAATAGTCGAAGAGCTTTACATCGGGTGAAGACGGAACGGGCGGTATGTGCCTGGACGCGACAAAGAAACAAAAAGGGGTTCGGGATGGCGATCGGCGAAGTGCTGATTGCACGGAGGAGCGCTTTGAAGATGAGAGCGTTTGGCTTTATGGGCGCTGCTGCAAGCGAGCTGCCTCCTGCTCAGCGTGCTTTCGGGGATTCCGCTGTCGCAGATGCCGAAACCGGAATTTCGAATCGTCCATTCCTAAGGCTTTCTTCTCTGGTCATGAGGGTGGCAAGATCTCGTCCATCGATAACGCAACTCTTTTCTCGGGCGATCAAGTCTCTCGCTCCGTTGGGTGCTGAAAGGCTCAGTTGCGATTTGGGGGGCTCGAACGTTTCGCGATCATCGGGTTTTCTCCCTCTGCCGGGTATGTGGAGGGTCTAAAGATTTGCCCGGATATCTCGCTCTTTGCGTCGAAGTTGCGCTCAGTGTGTGCTGAGGCGAAGATGGCTCAATCGTTTAGCTTCAGCGAGGCGCGTTTGAAGCGCGTCGTGACAGCCCTTTGGTAAGCTGCTTCGATGCAGGGCGTGCGATGATGCGAAGAGCTCGCCATACGCAAACTTTGCTCAACGAAAGCATGGCTGCGGAAGAGACGGGATGGCCTGCCGTTGCGTTGATCCTGAACTGGATCAATGGAGATGCGGCGGGGCTGTTGGAGGAACATGGACGGATCTTGCGACCGGCGAAACGAGGGGTTTCATGGTGGAGCTGCATCTTTGGTTGATGTTCAAAAAGACGGATGCTTTCGCGATCAGCGAAGCGCCTGGTTGAACAATGCGATCCTTCCGAGCTTCGATGGATGCTCTCGATAGCCGAGTTTCTTTAAAAAGCGTTTGCTCTGTCTATGCCGAGTGCGGCCTTTGCCATACCCGTCGGTTCTCTTTTTGAGGCGCTGCAGAGTATTCCTTCAGGCGCATTCCATGTGCGCAGATGTGCTAGGCTGAAATTGGACGCTCCCTCAGGTTTGGCGTCTGAACTGTTTTGTGGACACGTAGCTGCCCGTCCTTATTTTGCAGGCAGGATGCCCTGCGATGGTGGCGCGATGCGAACAGGGCGGATGGGGATGGCTCGTTGGATTCCAAGGCTCTCGAAGCCCGGGCTTCGACGGGGGTGTGGTTCCCCGCCGGGATTCGATGCGGACGGTTTTTCGGATTGGGGCGTCGCTTCGAATCCCTCCCAAGAAAGCTAACCCGGTGCCCGTTTCAGAATCGATCCGTAGCCCCTCCTCCACCGCAAATCCACGAACAGGCCGCCTTCGCGCTTGAACGAAGGCGGCACATGCGATACTATGAAATTCAGTTCTGACGTCTTCCGAAGGAAGAAAACCCATCACAATGCATCTCCCCATCATGGAATTCTGCGCGCATCCGTGCGCGCTCTCCAATCGGAAAGCCAACTTATAAGGAGGATTGGGTGAAGTTCTTTCTCGACACCGCCGATCTCGCCGAGATCGAGGAGGCGGCCAGCTGGGGCGTGCTCGCGGGCGTGACCACGAACCCGACGCTGTACGCGCGCACGGGCGGCAAGCTCGCCGACTTCCACAACCATATCAAGCGCATCTGCGAGATCGTCGACGGTCCCGTGTCCGCCGAGAGCGTGGCCACCACGCGCGACGAGATGATCCGCGACGGCCGCGAGCTCGCCGCGCTCGCCGACAACGTGGTGGTGAAGCTCCCCACGATGATCGAGGGCCTGGCTGCCACGAAACAGCTGGCCGCCGAGGGCATCCCGGTGAACATGACGCTGTGCTTCACCGTGCCGCAGGCCATCATGGCCGCCCGCGCCGGCGCCCGCTACGTGAGCCCGTTCGTGGGCCGCTTCGACGACATCTCCGAGAACGGCCTCGCGCAGCTCGAAGACGTGGTGGCCGCCGTGGGCAACTACGACTTCGGCCACGACGTGGAGATCATCGCCGCGTCCGTGCGCAGCGCGAACCACGTGGCGCAGGCCGCCCTTATGGGCGCCGACATCGCCACCGTGCCCTTCGCCGCGCTCAAGAAGTGCGTGCAGCATCCGCTGACCGACCGCGGCCTCGAGGCATTTTTGAAGGACTGGGAGAAAGTGCAGGGCGCATGAGCGAGAACGAAGCGGTCCAAACGCACGCCGCTGCTGCGGGCGATGCCGAACAAAAAGCCCCGGCGCGCCGCCGTTCCACGAGCGTGAAAACGGCCAAGCCTGCAAAGGAGCCCGCCGACGCTGCCAAAGGCGACTCCGCGCCTTCGGGGCGGCCTGCGCGCATGCCGCGAAAATCGGTGAAGGCGTCTGGCCAAGGGGCGGGGCAGGGCAAGCGCTCCGCTAACGCGGGTGCCCAAGGCAAGCAGAATGCGGGCGGCGGGACCCGTCAGAAGCAAAACGGCGGCCAGGGCAAGCAGGGCAACGGTCGAAACGGCAACCAGAACATCCGCCGCCAACGCCGCCAGCATGGCAACCAAGGGCCGCGCGAAGTTCAGCCCAGCGTGTCGCGCGAAGATCTCGCCAAGCTCAAGGTGGCTGAGCTTCGCGAGAAGGCCGCCGAACTCAGCGTGGACGTGACGGGCTTGAAGAAGGCCGAGCTCGTGGAGGCCGTGTTCGAGGCGAGCGTGCGGGCTGAGGGCTTCATAGAGGTATCGGGCATCCTCGACATCCTGGCCGACGGCTACGGATTCCTTCGCACCCAGGGCTACCTGCCCAGCGAGACGGACTGCTACGTGGGCTTGTCCACCATCCGTCGCAACGGGCTGCGCAAAGGGGATCTTGTGTGCGGGCAGACGCGTCCGGCCCGCGAGAACGAAAAGTACGCCGCCATCCAGAAGGTCACGTCCGTGAACGGCACGCCGATCGACCAGTTGGGCCCGCGCGTGCGCTTCGGGGACCTCACGCCGGTGTATCCTGACGAGTGTCTGATCATGGAGCACGGGAAGCAGGCCGTCACCGCCCGCGTCATCGATCTCGTCAGCCCTATCGGCAAGGGCCAGCGCGGCTTGATCGTGAGCCCGCCCAAGGCCGGAAAGACCACGATCCTAAAAGACATCGCTGCTTCCATCAGCGCAAACAATCCAGAGGTGCACCTCATGTGCCTGCTCGTGGACGAGCGCCCCGAAGAGGTCACGGACATGCAGCGTTCCATCAAAGGCGAAGTGGTCTCCTCCACGTTCGACATGCCCACCGAGAACCACATCGCCGTGTCGGAGCTCGTCATCGAGCGGGCGAAGCGCCTCGTGGAGTGCGGCAAGGACGTCGTCATCCTCCTCGATTCGCTCACGCGGCTCGCGCGCGCCTACAACCTGGCGCAGCCGGCATCGGGCCGCATCCTGTCGGGCGGCGTGGACTCCACAGCGCTCTACCCGCCGAAGAAGTTCCTCGGCGCCGCCCGCAACATCGAGGGGGGCGGCAGCCTCACCATCCTCGCATCCGCGCTGGTGGAAACAGGGTCGAAGATGGACGAGGTCATCTTCGAGGAGTTCAAGGGCACGGGCAACATGGAGCTCAAGCTCGACCGAAACCTGGCCGACCGGCGCATCTTCCCGGCCATCGATCCGGTGGCGTCCGGCACGCGCAAGGAGGACCTGTTGCTCGATCCGCAGGAGGCGCCGCTCATCTGGGCCGTGCGCCGCATCCTCGCCAACACAAGCAGCACCGAACGCGCCATGGACATGCTCATCAAGTCGCTCAAGCAAACCGACACCAACCAAGAGTTCTTGCTGCGCACGGCCAAGAAGGCGCAGCACAGCACAAAAGCGGACGGCGCCATCGAGTTCTGAGACGCCTCTTCCGTCAGGCGCGGGACGGGAGGGGCGCCGAAGCGCTCTCGTGTAAATGCCTCGGACAACTGCTTTCGACGGCCGCGGGCGTTGCCGTTCTGCGGTAGTATGGTCTCATGTCCGACCGAGGAGGGAACATGCCACAAGACAACAGCAATTGGCAGCAGCAGGTGTGGGGGCAGCCCGCTGCGCAGCCCGCGTGCCCGCCGCCGGCTCCCAGCTCGCCGCAGCAGCCGTATTACATGCAGCCTCCGAAGAAGAGTCATGGATGGATCGTCGCGCTCGTGTCGGTCTTATGCGTGTTCGCGCTTCTCGCCGTAGGCATGGTGTCGTGCACGTCGATGTTCGCGTCGTCGATGGGTCCTCTGAGCACGAGCGGCGTGAACGATCTCGACTACCTCACTGGAGACGCGGTGGCCGTCATCAACATAGACGGAGCCATCCAGTACGACGGCACGACATGCAGCCCCGAAGGTCTGAAGGCGCAACTCGACGTCGCTGCGGACAACGTCCATGTCAAAGCCGTCGTGCTGCGCGTAGACTCCGGCGGCGGCACCGCCACGGCTGGCGAGGAGATGGCCTCCTACGTGAGGCAGTTCCGCGAGGAGACCGGAAAGCCCGTCGTGGTGTCGAGCGCTTCTATGAACGCGAGCGCCGCTTATGAGATATCGTCACAGGCCGACTACATCTTCACCGCCAAGACCACGGCGATCGGGGCCATCGGCACGGTCATGCAGATCACCGATCTGTCCGGCCTCATGGAGAAGCTCGGCATATCGGTGGACAACGTCACGAGCGCCGACAGCAAAGACTCCAGCTATGGCACGCGCCCGCTCACCGAGGAGGAACGGGCATATTACCAGAACCAGGTCGACCAGATCAACGAGACTTTCATCCAGACCGTGGCCGAGGGCCGCGGCATGGTCGAGGACGAGGTGCGCGCTCTTGCCACTGGGCTCACGTTCACCGGCATGGAGGCTGTGGAAAACGGCTTGGCCGACGAGATCGGCACGAAGGAGGACGCCGTGGCGAAAGCAGCCGAGCTGGCAGGCGTCGAGTTCTACGTCACTACCGAGATGGATCCGGTGGGAGACAGCCTGTCCAGCCTGCTCGGCCTCATGTCCGCACGGGGCGCAACCGCCGACGACATCGCACATGCGTTGAAGGAGCTTGAGAACGATGGCAGCATCGCGCACTGACACGGAACGCACGCCTTGGCCCAAGCGGGCCGTCGTCACCGCTGGCATGCCCTACGGCAACAAAGCCCTGCACTTCGGCCACATCGCCGGCGTTTTCGTGCCGGCCGACGCCTTCGCGCGCTTTTTGCGCGACCGCATCGGCGCGGCGAACGTCCGCTTCATAAGCGGCACCGACTGCTTCGGTTCGCCCATCAACGAGGGATACCGCAAGCTTGTCGAGGCGGGGGAGTTCGACGGCACCATCGAGGAGTACGTGCTGGCCAATCACGAGCGCCAGAAGGCCGCGCTTTCGGCCTTTGGCATCAGCCTCGACATCTACGAGGGTTCCAACATCGGGCATTCGGGCGATGTCCACCAGCTCATCAGCGAGAAGTTCATCGAGAAGCTGCATGAGAACGGGCATTTGCGCAAGCGTGCCACGCTGCAGTTCTACGACGTCGAGGCGGGCACGTTCCTCAATGGCCGGCAGGTGCAGGGCCGCTGCCCCGTGCAGGGATGCAAGTCCGAGCATGGCTACGCCGACGAGTGCGATCTCGGCCACAGTTACGCGCCCGAGGACCTCATAGCGCCGAAGTCGACGCTCACGGGCACGGTGCCCGAGATGCGCCCGGTAGAGAACTGGTACTTCGATCTGCCCGCGTTCGCCGACTTCCTACGCGCGCATGTGGCGGCGCTCGAAGCCGATCCGAACGTGCGCGCCATCGTGCCTCAGACCATCAAGGAATTCCTCGGCGCGCCCGTCGTCCACATCAAAAACGAGGCGCGCGAGGCCTACGAGGAGGTGGCGGGAGAGCTGCCTGCGCATGCGCTGAGGGAGGCGGAGAAGGGCAAGCAGAGCTTCGAGATCGAATTCGCCGACATCGATGCGCGCGACGCGGCGCGCGAGGTGCTGGCCCGCGCGGGCATCCGCTTCCGCACCGGCAAGGCGCTCGTGCCGTTCCGTATCACGGGCAATATCGAATGGGGCGTGAAGGCGCCTGTCATCGACGGCCTCGACGGCCTCACGGTGTGGTGCTGGCCCGAGAGCCTGTGGGCGCCCATGTCGTTCACGATGGCGGTGAACGATCAAATGGGCTTGCCGCGAGGCAGCTGGCGGGATTGGTGGTGCTCGGAGGACGCCGAGGTGTACCAGTTCATAGGGCAGGACAACCTGTATTTTTACGGCGTGGCCCAGCCTGCCATGATCGAGGCGCTGCGACCTGGGGACATCCTCGCCCCCGGTCCTTCCGAACACCCCATCCGCCAGACCACGCTCGTGGCGAACCACCACATCCTGTTCGGAGACAAGAAGGCCTCTTCGTCGGGGGCGGTGAAGCCGCCCGCGGCCGACGAGCTGCTCGACCACTACACGGTCGAGCAGCTGCGCGCGCACTTCCTCGCGCTCGGCCTCGATCAGAGATCGGTGGGTTTCAAGCCCAAGCCCTTCCTTGCCACGCCCGAGGAGCTGGCCGATCCCCGCGTCGCAGATCCGGTGCTCAAGGAGGGCGCGCTGCTCACGAACGTGTTCAACCGCCTGGCCCGCAGCTGCTTCTACGAGGCGCAGAAGAACTTCGAGGGGCATTTGCCGCTTGGCGAGGTGTCCCGCGATGCGGTGGAAAGGGCTCAGAGGACGCTCGCCGCCTACGACGAGGCGATGCATCGCGTGGAGCTGCACACCGTCATGTCGCTCATGGACGAGTTCATCCGCTGGGCGAACAAGCGTTGGGCCGATGGCATTCGGGAGGCGGAGCTTTCGAGCGACGATGCGGCGCGTCGCCAGGTGCTCGTCGACTCGTTCTACCTGCTTCGCATCGCCACGCTTCTCATGCATCCCGTGGTGCCCTTCGGCACGGAGAAGATCTGCGACTACCTGAGCTTCGAGTTCGACGACTTCTTCAGCTGGAACTACGATTTCGAAAG
Source organism: Gordonibacter sp. An230 (assembly GCF_002159915.1). Lineage (GTDB taxonomy): Bacteria > Actinomycetota > Coriobacteriia > Coriobacteriales > Eggerthellaceae > Rubneribacter. Next base: position 14,764 of record NZ_NFJP01000036.1, on the reverse strand, counting down.
CATGGACGAGCTGTGCGGCGCCAGCGAGCAGGACGCGGGGCGTCATCGCATCCGCGAGCTGCCGCCCCGCTTCGACTTCTTCGCCAAGCATCCTTCTCAACTCCGCTGATCTGATGATCGGCGGAACCGTTCGACGTTGCGGGGCGCCTCCGCGCCTGATCTCGTGTCGAGGGCGAGGGTTCGCGTGTCGAAGCGTCCCTCGCCCTCGTTTTCTCCGCGACCTCAGGTGCGGAGGCGCCCTCCGGTGGTCAACTGCGCCGGCCTGCGATCGCGTGGAAGGGAGGGTCCATGGCGTTTCTTCTGATGGTCCCGCTGTTCGTCATTCGATTCGGTTTGCTGGCCGCCCTCGACAAGCGGGCTCTCGCGCGCGCGGCGCGCTTCCCGCCGCTTGCCGGACGCGAGCGCGCGGGCTGCGCTGTGTACCAGATCTCGAACGCGCTGATCGTTCTCTATCCGTTCTTCCTGAGCATCGAGACGGAGCCGACGCTCCTTGTCGCAGCCGGATGCGTCGTGTACGGGACGGGGGTTGCGCTGCTCATCGCGTCGACAGTGCGGTTCGCGCATCCGCCGGCAAGCGGTCTTCTGCAGGACGGGGTTTACCGCTTCTCGCGCAATCCGATGTACGTGTCCTACTTCCTGTACTTCCTTGGATGCGCGCTGCTCGCCCAATCGGCGTTGCTGTTCGCGCTCGTGTTGGCGTTCCAGGTGTCTGCCCATGCGATCATCAAGGCGGAGGAGCGCGAATGCGAGGAGGCGTTCGGCGAGGAGTACCGCGCCTATTGCCGCCGCGTGCGAAGGTACGTGTAGGTTTCCCCTCTGCGGCGCGCAACCGCGCCGTTGGACGGGGCGGCTCCGTTGTTTCCGTTCGCTCGCGCAGGGAAGGGCGCTCTCACCGGGGGATGATGGATCTCGTCTGCGCGCGAGCTCCCTTGGGGGCGGCGCATGGTATGATGCTCTCCCAGTCCGATCCCGATCCGAAAGGCTCGTTCCTTGCTTCACGTTGACATCTTCACCGACGGGGCCGCCCGCGGGAACCCCGGGCCGGGCGGCTACGGCGCCGTCATGCGCTTCGTCGACCGCAACGGCCGTGTGCACGAGAAGGAACTTTCCCGGGGCTTCGAACGCACGACGAACAACCGCATGGAGCTGCTCGGCGTCATCGCGGCGCTCGAAGCGCTCAAAAGCCCTTGTGACATCACGTTGTACTCCGACTCCCAGTACGTGGTGAACGCGTTCAACCAGCACTGGGTGGACGGCTGGCTCAAGCGCGGATGGAAGAACGCTCAGAAGCAGCCCGTGAAGAACGTCGATCTGTGGAAGCGTCTGATCGAGGCCAAGCGGCCCCACGTCGTCACGTTCGTGTGGGTGAAAGGGCATGCGGGGCATCCTGAGAACGAGCGGTGCGACGAGCTGGCCACCGCTGCCGCCGACGGGAGGAACCGCCTCGTCGATGAGGGGTTCGAGGGGTAGGGGCGCGCAGCCATGCCCTAGCTCGCCGCGGTCGTGACAAGCGCGCGCAACTCGTCGATGCCGGTGCCCTTCTCGGAGGAGCACACCACCGTGGGCACGTCGGTGGCGAGGCCCAGTTGCCGCACGATGGCGCTTTTCTGCTTCGCCTGCTGCTGGCGGCTCAGCTTGTCCGCCTTCGTGAGCGCCACGGCGAAGGGAAGCCCGGCCTCGCGCAGAAAGCCGACCATCCCCTCGTCGAGCGCCGACACCGCATGCCTGATGTCCACGAGGGACACCACGAGCGCCAGGTTGCGTTCCTGGGCGAAGTAGCCTTCGATGAGCTCGGCCCAGCGCTCCTTTTCCGACTTCGACACTTTCGCGTAGCCGTAGCCCGGCAGGTCGACGAAGCGCACGCTGTCGCATGAGAAGAAGTTGATGGTTGCCGTCTTGCCGGGGGTCTGCGACACCTTGGCCAGCCCTTTGCGGTTGAACAGCTTGTTCAGAAGCGACGACTTGCCAACGTTCGAGCGCCCGGCGAAGGCGATCTCGGGCAAGGTGGAGGCGGGCAGTTGCGACGATGTGCCGAAGGACCGCTCGAAAACCACGTTGTTGATGTTCATCGGTGCTCCTTAGCGGGGCGGGGGACTCTGCGCAATCCATGGTACCCGAAAAGCCTTGCGCCCAGCTGGAAAACTTTCCGGTCCGCGCGCGGGCTCCCTCGCGCGCCGACGGCGAAGGCCGTCGAAGCGTTGCCCCCCGTGGGGGGGGGTGCGCCTTCGGGCGCTCGAAAAGGGCTCGGCGGCGCGGTGCGCCCTGCCTCCTCTTCCCGTCGATGCGCTTGGTGCGGGCATGCGGAAATCGCGATCTGCGCCTTCGAAGCGAGCACGGTCGGCCAGCGTGTCGAAAAGCGCTCATCGAGGTGCGTGCGAGGGCGCGTGGCTCGAGCGCTTCGCGCTTAGAGCTTCTTTCCGATGTAGAACGCGTACCCGTAGTGCTCCTTGTGCCTCTCGTACAGGTCCGCCTCGCGCTTCATGAAAGACATCATGTCCTCAACGGCTTTCTCTCCTGCGTGCTGCTGTAGGAACTCCTCCCGCCGCGCCTCTTGCGGGGCGAAGTAGTTGTCCGTCCAGCAGCTTTCGGGCAGCGTGAACGTGGCGACGGGAACGTAGCCCGCCTTCTGCATGAGGGAGACGTTGCGTGCGATGGTGCTGATTTCGGGAACCGCGTCCATCCACCACTTCTCGATTTCGGCGGGACGCTCTTCGGTGAACCACGACTCGTAGGTCACGGCGACGTAGCCGCCCTTCCGGAGGAACCTTCTCCAATAACGCAGGCCCTTCTCGAAACCGATGTTGGAGATGGCGCCCTCGGACCAGATGAGGTCGAGTTCCTCGTCCTCGAACGGCAGCTCGCCCATCGACCCGACGATGCCCTTCACCCTGTTCTGCAAACAGCGCTTCGCGACCTCCGAGTTGAGCTTGTCGATCGAACCGGCGTACAAGTCAAGCGCGGTGATGCTCGCATCCGTGTACTGCGCCAGGACCATGGTTTGGGCGCCCGTTCCGCACCCCAGGTCGGCGATCCTCGTCAAACTCGGGAGATCCACGAAGCTCAACGCTCGCAAAGTCTCCTCCGCACTGCCCGGCCCCTGCCGCTCGAGCTCTGTGAAATACTCGTTGATGAGGCTGAATTCGAATCCTTGAACCCTTGCGTCCTCCATCGCCTTCACGCTCCTCGCCTTCCGTGGCCTGCGTCGGGTCGGCTTATCTCGCGATCGCGACCCTTTCGATAAACCGTTCGATATGCGCCGAGAGCAGCCGGGCCTCCTCTTCGTTTTCGACCGATGCGTCCGAGGCGCTCACCAGCAAGAAGAACGGCGCGTAGAGCTCGAGCGCGAGCTGCTTCGGATTGGCTTCGTTCAAGACCTCCCGCTCCATCAGCTCTCGAAGGAGATCCTCTGTGTAATCGACAGGGCCGCTCACCAGGCATGTTTGATACAACTCCATCATTTCGTGACTCCGGTACCGCTCCAAAGCCAGCATCTTCCTGAAATCGCGGCCGAACTCGTCTGCGGTCCAAAAATCAAACTGCGCTTCGAGAAAGGCGCGGACGTCCCCAAGTTTGGTGGCGCGGTAGGCCGCCGGCGATTCCTCGAACGTCTTCTCCGGCACTTCGTGGCGTCGGGCCCTCTCGACGTCCATTCGGCGCATGCGCTCCAAAATGCTGTCGAAGATGTCTTGCTTGTTCTTGTAGTGCCTGTAGAGGGCCCCTTTCGTCATGCCGAGCTCTCCGGCGATGTCGCTGACCGAGGTGCCCTCGTATCCTTTGCGTGCGAACAGGCGAAGCGCAACGTGCAGGATATCCTCTTTTGTGTCCGTCATCCAGGGCCTTTCCCTTGACGAGTGAACGATCGTTCACCACCATTAAAGTAAACGATCGTTCACTCGTCAAGAGGCTTTCGAAACGCAGTTGTGCGGAATCGCACCTTGCGCCGACCGGTTTCATCGGTTAAAATCTCACAGTTTCTAATTACGCATGCTCGTGCGACCCGATCCGCCAGTGGCCATCTGAAAAAGGCTGCGGATCCAGGGGACGACCGCGGGCAGAGGACTAACGAATGGAGAGAGCTATGACGAAAGTCGGCATCAAGACGCTGCTCGATGCGGGCAGCCACTTCGGCCATCAGACGCGCCGCTGGAACCCCAAGATGAAGCCCTACATCTTCGGTAGCCGCGGGGACATCTACATCATCGACCTCAAGCAGACGCTCGTGGGCCTCGATCAGGCGTACACGTTCGTGTCCGAGCTGGCCAAGAAGGGCGGCACCGTGCTGTTCGTGGGCACGAAGAAGCAGGCTCAGGAGGCGGTCTCCGAGGCGGCGAACCGTTGCGGCATGCCCTACGTGAACGCCCGCTGGCTTGGCGGCATGCTGACGAACTTCGTCACGATCCGCTCCCGCGTCACGCGCATGGAGGAGCTTGAGGCCATGGAGGCCGACGGCCGGATGGCGGTGCTGCCGAAAAAGGAGCAGATCCTTCTTCGCAAGGAGCTGTCGAAGCTGCAGACCAACCTCAACGGCATCCGCAATATGAAGCGCACGCCCGACGCTGTGTTCGTCATCGACACGAACCGTGAGGAGATCGCCATCAGGGAGGCGCGCCGCCTGGGCATCCCCGTCGTGGGCACGCTCGACACGAACTGCGACCCTGACGACGTCGACTACGGCATCCCGGCCAACGACGACGCCATCCGCTCCGTGCGCCTGCTGGCCGACTTCGTCGCCGATGCCGTCGTTGCGGGCGTGGGCGCGCCGGTGACTGCCGCCGAGATGGCGGGCGAGGCCGAGGCCCCCGCCGCGACCGAGGCTCCTGCCGAGCCGGTCGTCGCCGCTCCGGAGGCCGCCGAGGCTCCTGCCGCGGCTGCGGAGTAACTGACCTTCCCACCGAACGAATGCGCCGCCTTCCGGGCGGCGCTCCCACCCCGCGCGCAGCACCGAGGCGCGCATCGCGAGAGAAAGGAACAACGTGGCTGAGATCACCGCTTCCCTGGTCAAGGAGCTTCGCGAGATGACCGGCGCCGGCATGATGGAGTGCAAGAAGGCGCTCGTCGAGGCCGAGGGCGACATGGACAAGGCCGTCGACGTCCTGCGCACCCGCGGCCTGGCCGCCGTTGCCAAGAAGGCCGGCCGCGCCACCAACGAGGGCACGGTCATGGCCATCGTCTCCGACGACGCCACGACGGGCGCCGTCGTGGAGATCAACTGCGAGACCGACTTCGTGGGCATGAACGACAAGTTCAAGGCCTACGCCGAGAAGATCGCCCGCGCCGCGCTGGCCGCCAAGCCCGCCGACCTGGAGGCCTTGAAGGCCGCCGACGCCGAGGGCGAGACGGTGGAGGCCGTCGTGACCGACGCCATCCACACGCTGGGCGAGAACGTGCAGCTCGCCCGCTTCGCGGTGGTGGAGGGCGGCGGAGTGTCGTCCTACATTCACGGCGGCGGCAAGATCGGCGTGCTCGTGCAGTTCGACGTGGAGGGCATCGACCCTGCGTCCGACGGCTTCAAGGCCTACGGCCGCGACATCGCCATGCAGGTGGCCGCCGCGTCTCCCGTCGCCGCGAACCGCGACGCCGTCGACCCCGCCATCGTCGAGCATGAGAAGGCCATCTACATGGCCCAGGCCGCCGAGTCCGGCAAGCCCGAGGCCATCCAGGAGAAGATGGCCACCGGCCGCCTGGAGAAGTTCTTCAAGGAGAACACGCTCACCGAGCAGGCTTTCGTGAAGAACCCGGATCAGAGCGTGGCCGACTACACCGCCGAGGTGGCCAAGACCTTGGGCGGGCAGATCAAGATCGTCGGCTTCAAGCGTTTCGTCCTCGGAGAGTAGCCGCTTCGACGGTTTTCCGGTCGCTTGAGTCCGACGCTTCGGAGCCCCCTTGCGCCTTTTTCGGATCCCTTTCGCCTCCAATGCGCGATGCGCTTGGTAGGGCGCGCGGCTCGGGGTCGGGCGAGCGAGAGCTTGCCCGATGGCCGCGAAACGGATCGGTCGCCGGCGCGAGGGGGCTCTTGCCGTCTTGCTGCGTCGGCCCACGACGAACCCCGTTGCCATCGGCCCTTCTGCTTTCGTTGTGATGGGGGTGGGCGCGCCGTTCGGCAGTTCCTATAATGGGGTACCGCAGCGCATGCGCCTCCGACGGCGCCCATCGTCCAATGAAACCAATACCCGAAGCCCCTGAGGCGGGCACGGAGGATGCTTCCATGGCCGAAGAGATCATCATCGTACAAGGCAACGACACGCTGGCTGGCGAGGTGCCCGTTTCCGGCGCCAAGAACTCCGCACTCAAGCTCATTGCCGCAGCCTTGCTTGGCCGCGGCGCGACCACGCTTCGCAACGTTCCGCTCATCTCGGACATCGGTATCATGTCCGAAGTGCTGCGCCGTTTGGGGGCCGTCGTCGAGCGAGACGGGCACAGCCTTCTCGTGGACACGGCCGCCGTGGCCGCTTGGGAGACCCCCTACGAGCTCGTGTCGAAGATGCGTGCGAGCATCTCGGTGCTCGGGCCGCTCATCGGACGCTTCGGGCGCGCCCGTGTGGCCATGCCGGGAGGTTGCCAGATCGGTGCCCGAAAGATCGACATGCACCTCGTGGGGCTCGAGGCTATCGGTGTGGAGTTCTCGATGGACCATGGATTCCTCGAGGCGTCCACGCCGCAGGGGTTGAGCGGCGCCCACGTCGTGCTCGACTTTCCCAGCGTGGGAGCCACGGAGAACCTGCTCATGGCATCCGTCGTTGCCGAGGGCCGCACGATTATCGAGAACGCCGCGCGCGAGCCCGAGATCGTCGACCTTGCGAGCATGCTCTCGTCGATGGGTGCGCGGGTGAGCGGCGCGGGGACGGCCGTCATCGAGGTGGAGGGCGTCCCGCTCGACGACATGCGTCCCTGCGAGCATACGACGGTGGGCGACCGCATCGAGGCGGGGACGTTCCTCGCGGGAGGCGCGCTGACGGGAGGGCCGCTCACCGTGCGGGGCGTCGATCCGTCGTATCTGCGCGTCGCCCTTATGAAGCTCTCGTCCATGGGCTGCGAGGTTGAGACGGGGGAGGACTGGATAACCGTGCGTCGCAGCCGGCCCCTTCGCCCCATCGATATCCAGACCTTGCCGCATCCCGGGTTCCCCACCGACCTCCAAGCGCAGTTCATGCTGCTCGCGGCACGTGCCGAAGGCACGTCGATCATCACGGAGAACGTGTTCGAGAACAGGTTCATGTTCGCTAGCGAGCTCGCCCGCATGGGCGCGGACATCGCCATCGAGGATCATCACGCCCTCGTGCGCGGCGTTGACGTTATGCAGGGAGCCGACGTGTCCTCCACCGATCTGCGCGCAGGCGCGGCCCTCGTGCTCGCGGGCGTTGTGGCCGAGGGCGAGACGCGCGTCCACAACATCTCCCATATCGATCGCGGCTACGAGGACTACGTTGGAAAGCTGCGCTCCCTCGGTGCCGATGTCGCGCGTGTCGAGACAGGTCGGTAGGGGCGGCGATGGCTTTTCGCCGAAAGAAGGGCTTCACGGCCACGCGCTCGAAGCTGACTTCGCGCCGCTTGCGCACTGCCACGGTGGGGACCCATGTGCCGCGCCGTTCTCGAGCGGACACGAACGCTGCGTCCGTGGGGTTCTCGAACCCGCGCAAGCAAAGGCGCGCAACCCGGGGCTACGTGGACACCATCCTGCCCTCCACGGACACGCGCGAGAGCGCGTCGCAGTACGCGCGCCGCGTGAGCCGTCGGGAGTTCGCCGACGAGGCGCGTCGGCGAACACGGACGAAGCGCGTCGCCGTGCTCGTCGCGTGCGCGCTCGTCGCGCTCGTCGCGGCCGGAACGGTGGGCGTGGCCACGTTCTTCGGTTCGATCGACGGCAGGATGGGCCTTACCGGCTCAGACGCCTCGTCCGCGCTCGTTGCCGCGAAGGAAGGCGAGCCGTTCTACGCGCTCGTGGCGGCCGATCTTGACGAGGCCGGTTCGGCCGGTGCCGTCGAAGGGCCCGATGCCTTCGCGCTTGTGCGCGTCGACCAAGCGGCGCGCACGGTCACCATCGTGTCGATTCCCGCAGATCTCGAGGTTGTGCTCACGGACGGGGAAGCGCGCTCCGTCAGGGATGCGGCGGCGAGCGGAGACGCGGCGCTCCTGAAGGCGCTGGCCGGTTTCGCCGGCGTCGATATCGCGCATCTTGTGAAGACGGATGCCGCAGGCATCATGCGGCTTGTCGACGCGGTGGGCGGTATCGAAGTTGACGTCTCGGAGGAAGTGGACGATCCTGTTGCAGGCGACGTGTACCTGCCTGCCGGACGGCAGACGCTCGGGAGCCGTGAGGCCCTCACGCTCCTGCGCGCATCCAATTTCGAGCGCGGTGTCGAGCAGCAGGCGGCAAACCAGCGCGCCGTGCTCGGAGCGCTCTCGCTCGAGTTGCTCGGCGATGGGACGCTCGACCTCCTTTACCTGCTCGACGAGGTGGGCGGAGCATTCCACACCGATCTTGGCGTGTGGGGCGCGCTCGAATTGGCCGACGGACTGCGCGGCATGGGCGCCTCCGCAGTGCGGGGCGCGCTCGTGCCCGGCCAGGAGCGCCAGCGAGACGGGTCGAGCCTCTACGCAGTCTCTTCCGACGCATGGGCGGCGATGATGGAACGCGTCGAGAAGGGGGAGGAGCCTGCCGCGGAGAGCGAGGCGCCGAGCGTCGATCCCGCCAGCTTCACGATCACCGTGCGCAACGGCTCGGCCGTCACGGGCGGGGCGGCGCAGCTTGCCGGCACGCTTGAGGGTCGGGGCTTCAAGGTGGTCGAGACGGGCAACACCGATGTCTACGACGCCTACGATGAGACGCTCGTTGTCTACAACGACGACGCTTTCGAGGCGGCGGCCCAGACGGTCGTCGACGCTCTCGGGTTCGGTCGCACGGTGGCGGGAAACGGGTTCTACTCGTTCGAGAGCGACGTGCTCGTGGTGCTCGGAGAGGACTGGAAGCCAACGGCCTAACGGTCCTCTGCGTTCGGGTTCGTCGGGGCTTTTGCTTCCGGTGCGCTAGCGCGCGGGCCGTTCCCTGCGCATTCTCTCCGCATTTCCTCGGCACTCGCAAAGCGGTGTGCGGTCTATGGTAGAATCGGTGCCCGATAACAGCCGGTTCTAAGAAGGAGCGATACCATGGTAGAGAAAAATGACGTGGCGGCCGTGCTCGACCTTATCCGCCCGAGCTTGCAGGCTGACGGCGGCGATGTGAGGCTCGTCGATGTCGACGAGGACGGCGTGGTGTCCGTCGAGCTGCAAGGCGCCTGCAAAGGCTGCCCGATGTCCCAGATGACGCTTGCGAACGGTGTCGAGCGCATCCTCAAGGAGCGCGTTCCGGGCGTGACGAAGGTCGTTCCTGCCGACCTGTAGGCCTGCGCGGGACGAGAGAGCCGAAGGGGGAGCGATGGCGAGGTGCTGGGAGCGGCGCGGTTGCGACGAGGAGATGAGGTCGCGCTGCCCGCACAACATCCCCGGCGAGCCGTGTCCGGCTGACTGCCGATTCGCGGCGTGCGCGCGCGACACCCATGTGGTGTGCCAGGATTTCAACGTCCTGCTCAATCCCGAGCGCGACTACGACGCCGCCGTGAAGGAGATCTGCCGTTTCTGCGTGCACTTTCTCGAGCGCGGTCCGAGCTTGGCGCAACGCGAGGGCGACGACGTGCGACGACAAGGCAACCCGAACCGATTCTTGCTATAGGGCCCGCGGCCGCCGAGAGGCGGCCGCTGTTCGTGACGGCCTGAGGCTACGGAGGATTCGCCTGCGCATTCGCGAGCTCGTCTTTCGCGGGTTCTGCTACAATGGGTTGACGAGGAAGCGTGCGAGCGAAGGAGCGTGGGCCGATGAGCAAGGGCGTGTCGTGTCCCGCCTGCGGGATCGAAGGGCTAGACGTGTGCCGCTACGAGGCCATGATGGTGGTTCGCGCCGATCTGGCCCTGTTCACCCTGCGCTGCCCGCGTTGCGGCGCCGTTGTGTCGAGCATGCAGCGCATCCCTTCCGAGCTGCGGGAGGAAGTCCGGTTCGCTGCCTTAGAGGTGGGTGCCGGCATGGGAAGGGAGTGACGCCGCCTCATCGGTCGGCCCCGATTCGCCTCGGTTGCATGCTCGCTTCGTCGTGCGCTCGTCCCGTCGGCTCGTCCGATTCGGATATCGCGCGACGCCTCTTGGAAACCATCGAAGGAGCCCCATGCTCAACGACATCTACCACAGCATCGATCCCGTCTTGTTTTCCTTCGGGCCTCTCACCGTGCGCTGGTACGGTGTGGCCTATGTGCTGGGGTTTTTGTGCGCTGGCTTCGTCGTCTGGCGCGTTGCGCGTCGTTGGCGCGTGCGGGTGGACGCCGACTCGCTCCTCACCATCATGTTCTGCGTCATCGTGGGCGTCATCGCGGGTGGGCGCTTGGGCTACGTGCTCTTCTACGGCGACGGGTATTACCTGGCGCATCCCGAGAAGATACTCGCGTTCAACGAGGGCGGGATGAGCTTTCACGGAGGTCTTGTCGGCGCGCTTTTGTCGGGCATCGTGGCGGGAAAGCTCACCGGCATACCGTATCTCACGTTGGCCGACCTCGGCTGCATCGGCGCGCCGCTCGGCCTCCTGTTTGGTCGCTGTGCGAACTTCGTGAACGGAGAGCTGTGGGGCGCCCCCACCGACGCGCCGTGGGGCGTGGTGTTCGGTGGTGCAGCGGGCACCATGCCGCGCCATCCTTCGCAACTCTACGAGGCTCTGCTCGAAGGCGTCGTTATCTTCACGGTGCTCTACTTGCTCTCGCGTCGTCTGCCGCCGCGGCCTCGCGGCACGTTCCTCGGGCTGTTCCTGGTGATGTACGGCTGCTTCCGCTTCCTCGTCGAGTTCGTGCGCGAGCCCGACGTGCAGCTGGGGTACCTGTGGGGCGGATGGCTCACGATGGGGCAGCTTCTGTCGGCGCCGCTCATCGTGGTGGGAGCGGGCGTGCTCATTTATGCGCTTGTCGTGAAAAGGCCGCAGCGGGGGCTTCCAGAAATGCAACAAAAATAGTAGCATATAGATTGGAAATCAAAGGACAGAAGGGGGACTCATCATGGATCTCAAATTCTACAAGTGTCTGCATTGCGGCAACGTGGCTGTCAAGCCGTTCGACGCGGGCGTGCCGCTTGCGTGCTGTGGCGAGCCGATGGTCGAGCTTACGGCCAACACCACCGACGCAGCTGTTGAGAAGCATGTGCCCGTCGTCTCGGTGGATGGCGCGAACGTCCATGTGGAGGTGGGCAGCACGCTTCACCCCATGACCGATGAGCATCTCATCGCGTTCGTCTGCCTCGTTACGAAGCGCGGCTACCAGATCCGCGAGCTCACGTCTGCCGATGCGCCGACGGCCGATTTCGCCGTGGCCGAAGGCGACGCGCCTGTGAAGGTGTACGAGTACTGCAATCTCCACGGTCTTTGGGTCGCCGAGCTGTAGCCGACGGCCATTCGCGCCGAGCGCGGCTTTGAGCGCCCGCCCGATCATGGGGCGGGCGCTCGCGCGTTTTGGGGCGGATGGGCTGCGCGCAAGTACGAGCTTCCTCGATCGGGCGCCGAGGTGGCGATGCGGTCGTTTTGGGGCTTGCGTCGGGTCGCTCGCTGAGGGAGGGAGCCGTGCTACAATCGTGCGCGAAGAGCGCCGGCTTGCGGCGCACGACGTCCGTGGATGGGAGGAAGCTCATGGGATTTCTCGACAACGCGCAGGAGATGCTCGACAAGGGCGTGTCGGCGGCGAAAGGGGCCGTCTCGGGCGTGGCCGTGGAGCAGCAGTCGTTCGCAAAGGCGTTCGTGCGCCTGTGCGCCGACGGCTGGAGCCAGGGCTGGCACGAGGGCAACGGCGGAAACCTGTCGTACCGCCTTGCGCCTGAGGACGTGGCCTCGTGCCGTTCGTTTTTCTACGACAATCCCAGTTCGTGGGTTTCCCTCGGGGTTCAAGCGGATGGCTTGCGCGGCGAGTTCCTGATGGTGACGGCTGCAGGCGCTCATCTGCGGGCTGTGCCGCTCGATCCCGATGCCGCGGCTGGCATCGTGGAGATCGGCCCCTCGGGAGACGCATGGCGCATTGTCTGGGGCTTCAAGGGCGGCGCGGTGCCCACGAGCGAGCTTGCGAGCCACGCGGCCGTCCATGCCGTGCGCAAGGAGGTCACCGGCGGGGCCGACCGTGTTCTCTACCATGCCCATCCCGCCGACATAGTGGCGCTTACGAGCGTGCTGCCTCCCGATGCGCGCACCTTCACGCGCGCCTTGTGGAAGGTGCTCATGGAGAGCATGGTGGCGTTCCCGCGCGGCATCGGCGTGGTGCCGTGGATGGTGCCGGGCGGTCCTGCCGTCGCTGCGGCCACGGCAGAGGCGATGCGCTCCTTTGACGCGTGCGTATGGGCGCACCATGGCGCGTTTTGCCCTGGCCCCACCTTCGATGCGGCTTTCGGCCTCATGCACGCCCTCTCGAAGGCCGCAGGCATTTACGTGAGCGCCCGGGCGATGAGCGGCGGCGAGCTCCCGTTCTCGATCCCCGACGAAGGGCTGCGCGGCATCGCCGAAGCGTACCGCCTTCCCGTGAACGGGGCGTTCCTCTCGTAGGGCGCTGCCTTTCGCTTCGGGCTGCTCGCGTCCGAAGAGGCGTCCGGGGGCCCGTCGCTCGGTGTCGGCGATTCGGCTGAATGCGAAGGGAAGGGACAGCTGTGATCATCAGCGCGAGCAGGAGAACCGACATTCCGAGGTTCTACTCGGAGTGGTTCTTCAACCGGGTGCGGGAGGGGTTCGTGGCGACGCGCAACCCCTTCAATGCGGATCAGGTGGCGAAGTGGCGGCTCGATGCCGAGACGGTGGACGCCATCGTGTTCTGGACGAAGGATCCCGCGCCGATGCTCGGACGGTTGCGCGAGCTGGACGAGCGCGGGTTCGTCTACTACTTCCAGTTCACCCTCACGCCGTACGGCAGGGACGTGGAGCCGGGCGTGCGCGGCAAGGACGCGGTGGCGGACACGTTCAGGCGGCTTGCGGAGGCCGTGGGTCCCGAGCGGGTGATCTGGCACTACGACCCCGTCTTCCTCGGCAAAGCGCATACCGAGGAGTGGCATGCGGAGCGGTTCGGCTCTTTGGCGGATGCGCTGCACGACTGCACGAAGCGCGTGGTCATCAGTTTTCTGGACGCGGATTACCGTGCTGTTCGCAGGATGGGGCAGGAGAGCGTGCGCGGCGGCACGGCGCAGGAGCAGGATCGCCTTGCGGGCAGGTTGTCCGGCATCGCGCGGGCGGCGGGCCTCGAGATGTCGACATGTGCCGAGGAGGCCGACTTGTCGCGTCATGACATCGGGCGGGGACGTTGCATCGACGCCGCGCTGATCGAGCGGATATCCGGCCGGGCTCGGTCGGGATGCGCCTTCCGAGCGGCGAGGGACAAAAACCAGCGGGATTCGTGCGGGTGCGTTGAGAGCGTGGATATCGGTGCGTACAACACGTGCGCCCACGGGTGCGCTTACTGCTACGCGAATTTCAACCCGGGCGTCATCGCGGAGAACCGCAGGCGGCACGACCCTGCCTCCCCGGCGCTTTTGGGAGGGTGCGACGCGGCGGCGCTGGGGTTTCGCGCAGGGCAGCGCAGCCTGTGGGAGAGGCAAGGGCGCCTCTTTTGACGGATCGCGCAGACGGCGACGGGGCTTTCGCGGGTGGTGCCCCGCGCCGCGTTTCCGATTCTTCCTCGAAACGTCGGAAATGCGCGTTTGGTGAACGGTTTTGTCGCTCATGCGGCTTAGGCATCTGCGCGGAGAGGGTTCGTTCCCGTCGTTTTCCCAGCTCGCCAAAATGCGCGGCCATCTCTCTTCCCTTCGGTTGTCAAAAGCTGTTCACCAAGCGCAAATTCTGTGAGGCGATCGGCGAACCCTCTCATGATCGCGCGAGGGACCCTATAGATTCCTGCAAATTCTCCGAGAACTCCGTGCATGATCGGGCGATCTGTGCTATAGTGCAAAAGCTTGTCTTCGCCTTGGTCGGAAACCAAGGCTCGTAAAGGAGAACCAGGAACATGAAACAGGGAATTCATCCGGAGTACATGGAGTGCACGGTCAAGTGCAGCTGCGGGAACACGTTCACGACGCGTTCCACGAAGCCCGAGCTGAAGATCGACATCTGCAACGTGTGCCATCCGTTCTACACCGGCCAGCAGCGCTTCGTCGACACCGGCGGACGCGTCCAGCGCTTCGCTGACAAGTTCGGTGCCGCCAAGGAGACGGTGGCCGAGCGCGAGGCTGCCCGCAAGGCCGCGCGTGCCGCCGCGGTGGCCGAGGCGGAGGCCAAGCGCAAGGCCGAACGCGAGGCGAAGGCCGCCGAGAAGGCCAAGCGCGCCGAGGAGTTCGCGAAGAAGGCCGCTGCCGCCGAGGCTAAGAAAGCCGCTGAGGAAGCGGCTGTCGAGGCCGGCACCGAGGCGGAGGCCGCCGGGGAAGAGGCCGCCGCTGCGGATTCCGTGGTCGCGGAGGCCCAGGAGGCCGCTGCGGAGGCTCCTGCCGTCGAATAGCGCTTTTCGCGCCGACGTTCCGCGTCAGACGAGCGCCCGGTCATCGACCGGGCGCTTTCGCTTTTCGCTCGAGGATCGGCGACGGGCGGCCGCCAGTGGATCGGCGACGGACTGCCCGAGGGTCGGCAAACGTGGGCTTCGGGCCGCAGCTTTCGCAGCCCCTGGTGGGGGGGGGGGGGGGGGGGGGGGGGGGGGGGGGGGGGGGGGGGGGGGGGGGGGGGGGGGGGGGGGGGGGGGGGGGG
>NZ_NFJP01000035.1 GCF_002159915.1 Gordonibacter sp. An230 | reverse complement strand
CCCCCCCGACTTCCTGCCGCTTCCCGCCCTCCTTCCCGTCTCGCAGAATCCCCCGAATCCCCACCGAAAGTGCCGAAACGCGCCGCTCGCAACAGCGTGCAAGGGGTACAATACCTCGCGAGCGAAAGGAAGAGCGCATGTATGACGGAGAATCCCAACCGGGCCGCAACGACGCGTGCTGGTGCGGCAGCGGCAAGAAGTACAAGAAGTGCCACCTCGATATCGACGAGCGCCTGCAAAGCCTTTACGACCAGGGCTTCGAGGTCCCCGACCGCGCGCTGCTCAAGACCGCGGCCGACATCGAGGGCATCAAGCGCAGCGCCGCCATCAACATCGGCGTGCTCGACTATGTGGCCGAGCGTATCGGCCCCGGCACCACCACCGAGCAGGTTGACCGCTGGGTTCACGACTACACGGTGGAGCGCGGCGGCATTCCGGCCGATCTCGGCTACGAGGGCTATCCGAAAAGCGTGTGCACGTCCGTGAACGAGGTCGTGTGCCACGGCATCCCTTCCGAGGCCGACGTGCTGCGCGAGGGCGACATCGTGAACGTGGACTGCTCCACCATCCTCGACGGCTACTACTCGGACTCCTCGCGCATGTTCTGCATCGGCGAGGTGTCGCCGGAGCGCCGGCGCCTCGTGGAGGAGACGAGGCGCGCCCTCGAGGCGGGCCTCGCCGCCGTGAAGCCCTGGGGCTTTTTAGGGGACGTGGGCGCGGCGGTGAACGCCTACGCCCAGTCGTGCGGCTTCACCGTGGTGCGAGAGTTCGGCGGCCACGGCATCGGCCTCGATTTCCATGAGGATCCGTTTGTGAGCCACGTGGCCCAGGCCGGCACGGGGATGGTGCTCGCGCCCGGCCTCACGTTCACCATAGAGCCCATGGTGAACGCCGGCGCCCAAGAGATCGACATGGGCGATCCGAACGGCTGGACCGTGCGCACCGCCGACGGCAGCGACACCGCCCAATGGGAGGTGCAGCTCACCGTCACCAAGGACGGCTACGAGCTGCTGTCCTGGTAGCGTTGCGCATGCAGATGACGGGGGACGGCGGAATCAGCGGAATTGGCAAGGCGGGCGCGCCCTTCCGGGAATGTCCGCGGTTTGAGATCGGCGCGGGCCGCGTCGTCCGATGCGAAGCCGCCTTCTCCGACCGAGCCGACGTCGAGAGGGCCGTTCTGCCGAGCAGGGTTGGCCGTGGGCTGTCTGCGCCAAATCGGAATCGACGCGAGCCTGCGCTCGCCGGGCTCTCCGAGCCCTTCCGCCCGATACCGCGAAAGCCTCCTATCAGGCGGAGGAGGGCTCTCGCGACGCGAGCGGGCTTTGCTGGCGAGCCGGCTCGGCCTACGTTGACGCCGGTTTGACGTGGACGTAGGGCTTTTTGCGCAGAAATCACCAGATTGCTGCCGCATTGCGGGAAGCCGTCGTTGCGGATTCGGCGTTTTCCCAGATCGCGAGAGTGCGCGTTGAAGCGCGAGGCGGATTTGCCGGAAAGGATGCATGGGGGAGGCTCGTTTCGGCGAGTTTCGGTAGCAATCTGGTGATTTCTGTATCGTAGGGCTTGGTTTCGTGCGGAATCGGATTCCGTGCGAAATCGGCCGTCTTGGTGCGCTCTGCCCGCAGCCTTTTTTTGGAGGGGGCGAGCCTTTTTGGAGGGGGCGCCTCGTCGGATTCGCTTCGGGATTAACCCGGCGACCTTTCGGCAGGAGGGCTGCCATCTGGACGTCGGCATCGTTTGGCGCATACCGCCCCGCACGCGGAAGCGCCCGGCGCGGTCAACGTGCCGGGCGCTTCCCAAGGAGGGGGATGTCGCTATTTCTGCGCCACCATGCGGCCGATTACGTAGCCTTCGGTGTAGCAGCGGCCCAGCGACAAGCCGAACACGGTGAGCGGGTAGTCGATGCCTCCGTAGAAGCCACCCGAGCAGTTGCCGATGGCGTACAGGCCCTCGATGACCTCTCCTTCCGGCGTGAGGCATTCGTGGTTCTCGTTCACGTCGACGCCGGAGCAGATGGCGCTCATGCGCACATGGCGATGGATGCCGTAGTAGGGCGGGGTGTCTACCGGCGCGAGGTACTGCGCGGGCTTGCCGAAGTCCTCGTCCGCGCCGGCGGCGCACAGCTCGTTGTAGCGCTCGACCGTCTCCACGAATGCGGCCGTGTCGGCGATCTCCAGCTTTTCGGCCAACTCTTCAAGCGTGTCGGCTTTGAACGTGTTGACCTGGTCGGCGAACACCCCTTCGCGCTCCACGTCCTCCTCGGGCATGTACACTTTGAGCGCCTCGGGGTCGACCAGGCTTCCGGGCCACTCGGCGGCGTCCTCCATGTAGGTGCTGTCGAAGATCTGGCAGTAGTGGCCGGCGTCTTCGGCCGAGCGCAGGTAGCAGTTCATGAGCGACATCTCGACGGTCTCGCTTACGAAGCGCTTCCCGGTCGAGTTCTTCACGGCCAAAAACGGCATGTCGCACATCGACGAGGGGCCGGCGTCGAAGTCGTGGAGCATCTTGGTGTGCGCGAGGTTCTCAATCTTGCCGCCGGCCCACACCACCATCTTGTGGCCGTCGCCGGTCTTGTTCGTCTGCTTCGGCTCGAGGTTGGTCATGTCGGGCTGGTAGTAGTAGAGCATGTCGGTGTCGTTTTGGTAGTCGCCCGTGGCCATGATGACTCCCTTGGCCGCGTTGAACTGGATGTAGCCGCCGTCGCCCTTGGCGATGACGCCGGTCACCTTGCCGGAATCGTCCTGTACGAGTTGCTCGGCCGGCGTGGAGTAGAAGATTTCGACGCCCTCCTTCGCGGCCGTTTCGGCCAACGCGCGCATGCCGTCGCCGGTGTTGAGCGGCTTCGGGCCGAAGAACGACGTGACGAAGTTCATCGTGTAGCCCTTTTTGTTGATGAGGGGCATGTGCTGCAGGTTGCCCTGGTCGATGACGGGAGCTCCGCTCTCGGCGGACTTTTCGATGACCCATTTCACGGCCTCGCCGGAGTTCTTCGCCCACAGCTCGACGAGCGCCCGGTTCGGACGGTGCTGGCTGTCGGCGATAAGCTGCGAGACGAGGTTCTCGACATCGGCGGGATCGCTTGTGGCCAGGTCGATGCCGCTGCCGGAGTTGCCCTGGCTGATGGCCTGGCTCTCTTTCTGCAGGAGCGCCACGCTCGCGCCGGCCTCGAGCGCCGAAAGCGCCGCCGGAACGCCAGCGGCGCCCGCGCCGACCACCACCACGTCGAAGTCCTTCGTCTCTTTGATGTCGGTGATGGGCTCGGGCTTCTCGAGGAAGCTCGGCAGGCCCTCGCGCAGGTGCCCGGCCGACGTGCCCGCCTCGCCGGAGTTCGCGCCATTCGCGGAGCCGGAGCCGGAGCCAGCCGTTTGCGGCGCGCACGAGGCGAGCGCGCCCGCGCCCACCACGCCGGCGGCTGCGATGCCTCCGAATCTGAACAGATCGCGACGGCTGATCCCGTTTCCATTGATGGTGTTGCTCATGGATTCCTCCTTGGTTTCGGTTCTATCCCTCGAATCGAACCTTAGCGCCGTTGCGCCTTCCTGTCTTTCGTCCACCGTGCCAAAAACAAGGATGATTTGCATCATCCTTCGCTATAACCCTATGCATGATCAGGCAAAACGTAGCCTTGATTCCTTGTGGCGGATGGAGGCGGCCTTGCGTGGCACTTTGATTCGGGTACAATGAAAGGGCTGGAAAGGGTTGAGGAGGGGTCGCGTCGCATGAGGGAAACGCCATCGCATGCCGCCGGTGACGGGGCGGTCGCTTCGGCCCGTGCGGCGTCGGCTGGGCCAGACGGACCCGCCAAGCCCTCGGCGTCTTCCGGGGCTGCCGGCTCCGCTTCCGAGCTCCGCGACAACGATAAGGCGCGACCGAAGCCACCTGGTCCGCTTTTCCCTTGGATGCCGGCCATACCGCTTGCGTTCCTCGGCCTCGGCGTGTACCGCGCCTGGATAGAGGTCGTGTTCGTCGGTTCGTTCGTTTCGTTTCCCGCGGCCGAAGTGACCGGGCATGACGTGTTCGATCTCGTGATGATCGCGACGATGCTCATCTGCGCCGCCCTCGCGAAGCGGACGGGGCCCTACTTCGCTCGCACGCCGTTGTACGTGTGCTCGGGCATCGCCCTCGTGCTGTCCACCTGCTGCATGTTCGCGTCCATGGCGGTCCCCGCGTTGGTAAACGCGCTTGCGGTGGCGGCGGTGGTTCTGGGCGGGGCGGGCATTGCCGTCGTCATTCTTCTCTGGTCGGAGCTGTACGGATGCGTGAACCCGTTCCGCGTGGCGCTGTACTACTCGGCATCCATGATCGTGGCTGCGGCGATCATCTACGTGTGCCGGGGCCTCTCCATCGAGTGGCTCGGCGCCGTGGTGGCGGTGCTTCCCGTCGTCTCGCTCGCCGCGGTGGCGGCTGGCTTCCGAGCGCTCCCGGCCGACGAGCTGCCCGTGGCGCATCCCACGAAGTTCTCGTTTCCCTGGAAGATCGTCCTGCTCATGGCCGTGTACGCGTTCGCCTACGGGCTCAAGGAGTCGTCGATGTACCAGTCGACGTTCGGGCCGCATTCGGCGTTCGGCACGGTTGCGGTGGCGGCCGTGGTGTTCTTCGGCGTCATCGCGCGCGGCGGGAAGTTCGATTTCGCCGTCATCTACCGCATCGCGCTGCCGCTCATGGTGGCGGCGTTTCTCATCCTTCCGAACGTCGGCGTGCTCACGCAGGCGGCGTCGGACTTCTGCACGAGCGCCTCGTACACGGCGTTCTCCATCCTCATCATGCTCATCATGGCCAACCTGTGCTATCGCTACGGCATGTCGGCGGTGTGGCTGTTCGGCCTCGAGCGAGGCGTGCGGGCTTTGTTCTCCGTGCTTGGGCGGCAGGTTGAGGCGCTGCTCGGGTCTCCTGAATTCGGGCTGGCGGGATCGGACGCCGTGGTGAGCGGGCTCGTGATCATCATGGTGGTGGCGGCCACGACGATCCTGTTCTCGGAGCGCGAGCTGTCCAGCCGCTGGGGCGTGGCGTTTTTGGGAGGGGAGGACGCGTCGGCGAACACGGCGGTGGTGAAGCGCCAGGAGCTTGCCAGCCGCTGCAGCGATCTCGCGAAGCAGCACGGTCTTTCGCCGCGGGAGGAGGAGGTGCTGCTCCTGCTCGCGCAGCACAAGACGGTGGGCTCCATCGAGCGCGAGCTGTTCATCGCGAACGGAACGGCGAAGACCCACATCAGGCATGTGTACCGCAAGCTCGACGTGCATTCCCGCGACGAGCTTGTCGAAAAACTCGAGCTTTTCGAATAAAACACAAACAAACGTTCTTTTTTATGCTATACTGCTCTCGAACGAAAGAGCCAGTGCAAGCGCTGATCCCGCTTCGGCCGTCGGGCAGCCCATAGATGGCGACGGTGTTCCGCGTCGCCCGTACCACGCTTGCAAGATCCTCTCAAGCCTTCGGAACGCTTGCGAAGAGGTGTCGTGCCATGTCGGAATCGTGCCGTATCGTTCCGCCCTGCCCCCATGCGGAGGCCCTTGTCGTTATCGAGGTGCTGCCGCTGTGCTCCCTCGATTCGCCGGAGGGCTCGCTCAGGGCCGCCGCGCTCGCTCAGGAGCTGTCATCACCCCAGCCAAGCGATGCCAGCGGGTTGTGCGAGGGGAGACCGCTGCGCACCATTGCAGCTTTGAGCTGCGAAGATGCTCTTGCTTTGTTGAAGGAGGCGGGTCATGTGCGCCTTTGATTTCTGGGAGCGCGACGGCGTTGCTTTCGAGCGCCTGCCCACATTGCAGGAGCTTTTGATCTGCTGCGATGAAAAGCTGCTCGTTCGCGCCGTCATGGAGGACCATGTGCGCGCGGAGGCGACCGTAGCTACGCCGAAGCGCCGCAAGGCGATGAGGAAGCGGCTTGCGAGGACGCTCTCGGCGATGAGGGCGCTGCCGGTTGAGAAGCCGAGCCGCTCGTCTGTCCTTCTGCCGCGGGAAGAGTTCGTACTTCATGCCGAGTCGGGCTTGATCGAGCGCGGCGTTTCCGCTTCGCTTGCCCAGCTTGGCGACGCCGAGACGGTGCGGCGCGCCATCTTTCCTTCGGTCGAGGGGTTCGAGCGTGCTCCGGCCGAGGCGCATGCGCTTCCGAAGGAGCGCCGGTACGCTCTTGCGCCGTGGGAGGAGTCGCTTGCGTACCGCGTGTGGCTCGGAGGGCCATGGTGCCTGCGCGAGCGCTACCAGGTGCTCGCGGGCGCATTTTGGGAGATGACGTTTTTCGGGTTCGAGTACGATCAGGTGCTGGCGCGCCAAGCTCGCAAGAGGGCCGAGCTGCTGCTCGACGGGGGCGCGTCGGACGGAGGGCGTGGCCGCGGGGGCGATGCGACCGGGCCCGAGGGCGCGGACGGCCGCGTTCCGACGGGGGCCAACGTGCGAGACGATCGCGCCGTGCGTGCGCGGGCGTTCGGGCTCGAGCTTCCCGATCGGTTCGCCGAGGAGCAGCGCGAGGCGCTCGCTCGATGCGTCGGCGTGCTGAACGATGCGGCGGAGCGCAGGTTCTGGGAGCGCTTTTTGTCCCTTGCATCCGAAACGAAGGCCGCATGATCCCGAGCAAAGGAAGGCGAGGCGCCATGCGCCTCGCCTTCGGGGACCGCGCTGCCGCTTTCGGTCCGCTAGCCGACGACCTCCACCAACGTGATCTCGAACGTGAGGGCTTTGCCTGCAAGCTCGTGGTTCATGTCGAACGTTGCGATGCCGTTCTCGATGGACTTCACGAACACGGGGAAGGGCTGGCCTCCCGGACCCATCATGTAGACCGTTTGCCCTGCGGGAAGCTGGTCGCCGTTGGGGATCTGGGAGATCGGCACCTTCTGCACCTTGCTCTCGTCGCGCTCGCCGTAGGCTTCGGCGGCGGGGATGCGCACGGTCTTCGTCTCGCCTGCGGCCATGTCCTTCACGGCCGCATCGAACCCGGGGATCATCTGGCCGGCCATGCAGGTGAACTCGATGGGCTCGCCTCGCTCGACCGAGGAGTCGAACGTGGTGCCGTCGTCGAGCGTTCCGGTGTAGTGGACCTTGACCTTCTTGCCTTCGTTGCTCATAGGGGGTTCCCTTTCGCTTGGAGATCGACGTTTCCAGTCTACCCGAGCGCTGCGATGCCCGTGATCGAGCCGAGCAACTTGCTCCAAGTCGCCATAAGTCGTCTTGGATCGCGCGGCCGGGCTTGCCCTCCGCATGCCCGATGCCGCCAGCGCGCCGACGGGGCATGCTGCTGCGACGCCTCCGGCCGGGCTTGCCCTCCGCGCGCCCGATGGCTCGTGCGCGGGGCGACCGCTGTCGATCAGCGCGCCTGGCGCCGCCGAAGCGACGCGCCTGTTCCCGCGTGCGCGCGGGGCGTCTGCGAAGCGCTCTGGGGAGGAGGGATGCTCGTCGGCGCGTCTGTTCCCGCGTGCGCGGGGCGTCTGCGGCGCGTGCACGCGGGAACGGGCCGCTGGCTGGACGGTCGGTCCCGAACGCGGGCGGTGCAGCGCGCGCCTGGCGCCGCACCGCGAGGGAGGGCCGGTGCGGGATCGTGGCCCTGAGCGGCTCCCGTTTCGGGCTTGCGCCGAGGAGCGCATCGTGAAGGAGCGTGCCGTGGGCGGCGCTGGCGGGAAGGGGGCGGCCTTCTCTTCCCGCCAGCGGGTGTCGCGCGGGCTAGCGGTCGGGGAGGTCGCTCACGTCGAGCAGCGTCATCTCGAAATTGAGGGATTTGCAGATGGCGTCGTGGTTCATGTCGAACACCGCGCGCTCCTCGGTAAGCTCGACGAGTCGGGCCGGGTAGGTTTGCCCATCGGGCTGCTCGAGGTTCACCATCTCGCCCACGACGAGCCGCGTTCGCGCGGGGATCTTCGCGCGCTCCACGGATATCACGCGCTCGTCGGTGCGTTCTTCGTACGCCTCGTTCGCCGCAACGCGCACCGTCCTCGTTTCGCCTACGGCCATGTCGCGCACCGTCTCGATGAACGCAGGCGGCATCCATCCCTCGACGCAAGGGAACTCGATGGGATGCTCGCGCTGGTCGATGAACGTCGCCCCGTCGTCGAAGTATCCGCGGTACGCCACTTTCACCATGCGGTTCTCGTTGCTCATCGCGCTCCGCCGTCCCGTTCGCGCTCGGCGAGCGTCGCAAGCGTCGTGCGAGCGGCCACGAGGCGTGCGAGCGGCTCGAGGTGTTCCCGGTCGTCTCCTCCGAGCCCTCGCATGGCGATATCCATGACGGCGTCGCACAGTTCCGCGACGGGCCGGCCGTACACCTCGGCACGGTAGCCGCTTTCCATGAGCGCGGCCTTGGCCGCCTCGTAGTCGGAGGCTCGGATGCCGGAGAACAGCTCGTCGAGCGCATCGAGGCTCGCGGGGTCGTAAAACAGCCCCCTGACAAGCGCGGCATAGGCGATGGCGTAGGGTATGGGCAGGGCGTCTGCCGGTCTGATCTCGATGTAGGTTTTCAGGCGCACGTCCGTGAAGAACATCGACACCGCGTGCTCCACCTCCGCACGGGTCATGGTTCGGTCTGCGTAGACGTCGCCGAACGTTCGGTCGGAGTAGCACCATTGCTCTTTGGCGCAGGGCACGAGGATGGAGACGGTGTCCAGAATGTACTCGGCGTACCTCCTCAGGTCGAACGAGGGCTCGAGAACGCCGGGCACGAGCCCGCATCGGTCGTCGTCCACGTGCTTCCAAATCTCGGTGCGCACGAGCTCGTGCGTGCGCGGCGCCCCTTCGAATATGGGGGAGTTGTCGCACATGAGCGAGATGATCGGCGATATCGCGAACGCCAGCCGAAGCTTCCTCAGACAGTCCTGCGTGCTCGTGTAGTCGATAGACACCTGCGTCGACGCGCTTCCGCGCATCATGCAGGGGCCGTGCTTGTCTTTTCTGCCCAGGTACAGATCCATGAACTGGTAGCGGCGTTTCGGGATGAGCTCGAGTTCGCGCGCCTTTGCCGTTGGGTGGTATCCCGTTGCGAGCATGCGCTCGCCTGCGGATGCGAGCAGGGCCCCGACGCGGCTCTCGAAGGATTCGAACACCTCGCGTGCGCGGCCCAGGTCCACGAACGGCCCTGCGGACAGCTCCAGCTGCGCGGCAGGCTCGATGGTGACGGCCTCCCCGGGACGCGATACGCCCAGAAGGTCGCCGTGCGCGTCGCATGTGAGCGTGGGGTACTCCTCCTTCAGCTGGCCGAGCAGCCAGGCCACCCCGTGCTTTTCGCTGTAGGACACGGGGCTCATGTCGTCGTGCACGAGGATGTGCTCAAGCTCGATGCCCAGCTCGCCCGGTCCGCCAGCGGGTTTGATGCCCTGCTCGAAGTACGAGACGATGGCGGCGATGTTGCTTTCGCGAGCAGGTTGGCGGGTGTCGCCGGAAAAGGTGGCGTTCATGTTCTCTCCTGAGTACTGTGTGGTCGATGCGAGGTGTTTCGACCATAGGATACCGCGTATACGATACTCGTGCGGTCGCTTTGCGCTGCAGCGGCTCGAAACCACATCCCGTTTCCATGCGCTCGGCCCGCTCGTTCGCGGGCGGCTGTGTCTTGCCGAGCGCCCTTCCCGCGGGTGCGGCGGGGCGATGTCGTCGAATTGAGGGGTGCGCAGCGATGCGGGCTCCCTTCCCGCGGTCGTGGGGATCGCAACGGTTCGGCGAGCGGCATCGCGCCGCTGTGCTGAGGCGCCTTTCCCCGCGGGCGCGCGAGGGAGGGCCAAGTGCGCCTCGAGGGCCGTTCCCGTGTTGGGGGCGCCCTTCCCACGGGCGCGCGAGTGAGAGCGGCGCTTGCCGGGTTACGACGGCAATCTGGACTTGGCGCCCTTCCCACGGGCGCGCGAGTGAGAGCGGATTATCCTGCGAGGATTCCGCTTCGCTTCCGCGCAGGCGCCCTTCCCACGGACGCGCGAGGGAGAGCGGCCAACACCCGGGGGGGGGCACGACGGCCTTCCCGCGCGGGGCTCGTACCTCGGGCGCGGGGAAGCGCGCAGGGACGCTCGGGAGTCGTGGGCTGCATTGGCGCTCATCCCTCGGGCGCGCGGGGAAGTACGCGCACATCGTGAAGAACGCTCCGAGGGCGGGGCGAGGGCTCCTCCCGCGGGCGGGCGGGGAAGCGCACGCCGACAGGATGCGCCTCCGAGCGCTTCGTGCGGGGAAGCGCTCGTTTTGCCGGTTGCAAGATCCGTCCATGTTCCAGCGCCCTTCCCGCGGATGCGCGGGGAAGCGCTCGCGCTTGCCGTGAGCGGCCCCGAATCGTCGAGCCCCTTTCCGCGGGCGTGCGTTGCGTGCGCTTCGCTGTCGCATCGCGCCCGACCCCTTCCCTCATGCGCGCAAGGATGCCCCTCGCCCCTCCTTGCGCGTCTGTGGCGCGGGCTTTCCGCGGTGCCCTTCTTCGCCGCCTCTTGCCGCGCCCCTTTGCTTCTCGCTCGGCTATTTTCGCTGCGAGCCTTGTCAAACCCCCGTATCTTTCTTAGGATTGTCGGCAGCGGTGCGAACGATCCCGATTTGCGCGCTTGCACAAATCGGGCGGGGCGCCGACACGAAACGAGCTGCCCGTGCGACGGGCTGAACGGAGGGGATCGACATGGCGATCACGACGGGCATCGTGGGCGCGGCGGGGTTCGCCGGCATCGAGCTGACGAGGATCGCTCTGCGCCACCCCGACCTCGATCTTGTCGCCGTCACGTCGAACGAGCTGGCCGGCACGTCCGTCGCAGACGAGTACCCCGGCTTCACCGGCGCCACCGATCTTGTCTTCTCCGCCCACGACGATCCGGCGCTCGATGCGTGCGACCTCGTGTTTCTTGCCGTTCCGCACACCGCCGCGCTTGCGATGGCCCCCGGTCTCGTTGCCCGAGGGGCGACGGTCGTCGACCTTTCGGCCGACTTCCGCCTCAAGGACCCCGCCGTCTACGAGCGCTGGTACGCCACGCCCCATACCGCCGTCGATCTGCTTGGGCGCGCCGCGTTCGGCCTGCCCGAGCTCTTCCCCGACGACCTCGCCCGCGCCGCCGAGGCCCGCATGGCGGGCAAGGGCGCGCTCGTGGCATGCGCGGGCTGCTATCCCACCGCAACGTCGCTGGCCGCCGCGCCCGCTGTGCGGGCGGGCCTTCTCGCCGAAGGCGGCGTGGTCGTGGTGGACGCCGTCTCGGGCGTCACCGGCGCGGGCAAGAAGGCAAGCGCCCGCACGCATTTCTGCTTCGCTGACGAGAATCTCGAGGCGTACGGCGTGGCCACCCATCGCCATACGCCCGAGATCGAGCAGATCCTCGGTCTCGAGGGGCGCCTTGTGTTCACGCCGCACCTCGCGCCGGCGAAGCGCGGGCTGCTCTCCACGGTCAACCTCCCTCTCTCGCCCGACGCCCCCGCGGAAACCGCCTTCGCGCTCGAGCGCTACCGAGCGTTCTACGAGGGGAGTCCCTTCGTGCATGTGCTGCCCGAGGGGGTCATGCCGAAGACCTCGTCGGTGGTGGGCACGAACTGCGCCCATATCGGCCTGGCCGTGAACGAGCGCGCCCGTGTGCTCGTCGTCGTGTGCGCGATCGACAATCTGGGCAAGGGCGCGGCTGGCCAAGCCGTGCAGTGCGCGAATGCGGTGTGGGGCCTCGCGGAGACGGCCGGGTTCGACTCCGTTGCGGTTCCCGTGTGAGCCGACGCCGAGACTGGGAGAGAGGAAAGGGGCGTCAATGAACAACGAATACCCTGCGATGGGCCGGCGGCCCTCCGTCGGAGCGGTCCCCGTGCCCGCTCCTTCCGCGTCGTCGTCCGAAGCAGGCGGTTTCGACGTGCAGGGCGATCGTTCTGGGCAATCCGGGGCTGGCGCGCCTGTCGCCGGTGTCGCCCCCTTGCGTTTGGGCGCGACCGCCGAGGCTCGCTCCTGCACGCCGCCGCCGGTGCCGGGCGGGGGCGTCACCACGCCGCGGGGCTTCAGGGCCGCCGGCGTGCACGCGGGGTTCCGCGAGGATCCCGGGCGGCTCGACCTCGCGCTCGTCGTCGCCGACGAGCCGTGCCCGTGCGCGGCCGTGTTCACCCAGAACGTCTTCTGCTCGGCTCCCGTGACGGTGTCGCGCGCCCGCCTCGACGGGCAGGGCTTCGGCACGGCGCGCGCCATCATGGTGAACTCGGGCAACGCGAACGCCGCCACCGGCGAGCGCGGTCTTGAGGCCGCGCTCGAATCGGCCCGCCTGGCCGCCGATGCCGTGGGGTGCCCCGCCGACGAGGTGCTCGTGGCGTCGACGGGCGTGATCGGCCAGCACCTGCCGCTCGAGCCGTTCGCGACCGGCCTGCCCGCCGCGGTCCGGGCGCTCTCGGCCTCCGGCGGCGCGGATGCGGCGCGCGCCATCATGACCACCGACACGCGCCCGAAAGAGTGCGCGGTCGTGTTCTCGGGCGACGGCGTGGGCTACGAGGGCCGCGCGTTCTCGGTTGGCGGCATGACGAAGGGCTCGGGCATGATCATGCCGAACATGGCCACGATGATCGCGGTCCTCGCCACCGACGCCCCTGTGCTGCCGCACGATCTCCATGCGGCGCTCAAGCGCGCCGTCGACGCGAGCTTCAACAAGGTCACCGTCGACTCCGACACCTCCACGAACGACTCGTGCTTCATGATGGCCAGCGGCCAGGCGGTGCCGCCGGGCTCTGCGCCTTTTGCACCGGGCTCGGCCGCCTTCGAGCGCTTCGAGGCCGCGCTCGCCACGGTGTGCGGGAGCCTTGCGCGCCAGATGGCCGCCGACGGCGAGGGCGCCACGCGCCTCGTCACCGTGCGCGTGGCCGGGGCCGCCGACGACGCCGACGCGGACAGGGCCGCCCGCGCCGTGGCGAACTCGCCGCTCGTGAAGACGGCCATCTGCGGGCGAGACGCCAACTGGGGCCGCATCGCCGCCGCCCTCGGCAAGTCCGGCGCGCGTTTTCGCCAGGAGGACGCCGCCATCGACATCATGGGGCTGCCCGTGTGCCGAGGCGGGCTCACGGTGGAGTTCGACGAGGACGAGGCGCTGCGGCGCTTCGAGCGGCCCGAAGTGGCCATCGACGTCGACCTCGGGGCCGGCGACGGGCGCGCCACCGTTTGGACGTGCGACCTCACGCACGAGTACATCGCGATCAACGGAGACTATCGATCATGAAATACGCGAAGGACACGCGCCCGATGGGCGCATCGCACAAAGCGGCGGAGGTGCTCGTCGAGGCGCTGCCGTGGATCAAGAACATCACCGGCAAGACGGTCGTCATCAAGTACGGCGGCTCGGCCATGGTTGACGAGGAGCTGCGCGCCGACGTCATGGCCGACATCGTGCTGCTCAAGATCGTCGGCGTGAACCCCGTCATCGTGCACGGCGGCGGCAAGGCCATCACCGAGGCCATGGAGCACATGCAGCTGCCCGTGGAGTTCAAGGACGGCCAGCGCGTCACCACGCCCGAGGCGATGGAGCTCGTGCGCACCGTGCTCATGGGCAAGGTGAACCAGGAGCTGGTCGAAACGCTCAACGAGCACGGCAACTTCGCCGTGGGCGTGTCCGGGGCGGACGCGGGCGTCATCGTTGCCGAGCAGGCGAGCCCCGACCTCGGGCGCGTGGGGCGCATCACGCGCATCAACAGCGCGCTCCTCGACGACCTCGTCGCCGGCGACTACATCCCCGTCGTGGCATCCGTGGCCATCGGCGAGGAGGGCGGTTTCTACAACGTGAACGCCGACATGGTCGCCGGCCACATCGCCGCTGCCATCGGCGCGCACAAGGTGATCTTCCTCACCGACGTCGACGGCCTCTACGAGAACTTCGAGAACAAAGACTCCCTCATCTCGAACCTCACGTTGTTCGAGGCCCAGTACATGGTGGAGAACAACATCGTATCCACGGGCATGATCCCCAAGCTGAGGTCGTGCATCCACGCGCTCGAGGCGGGCGTGTTCCGCGCGCACATCATCAACGGCGTCACGCCGCATTCGCTGCTGCTGGAGCTTCTGACCAGCACCGGCGTGGGCACCACGATGCACTCCACCGAGGAGGCGTGCAAGTTCGACGCCCATCCGCTCGGCAACTTCGCCTCGAAGCTCCTCGAGAACCGCCAGCCCGCCGCCGCGAACGGCTCCGGGCCAAACGCCAAGTAAGCCAGCCGCGCCAACACGAAGAAGGGAAGCCGCGCTATGTCCTATGTCGAGGAATGCGAACTCGAATCCGCCTATCTAATGCAAACCTACGCCCGCAAGCCCGTCGAGCTCGTGTCGGGGCGCGGCATGAAGGTGGTCGACGACGCGGGCCGCACCTACCTCGACTTCGTGTCGGGCGTGGGGGCGGTGAGCCTCGGCCATTGCCACCCTGCGCTCGTCGCCGCGATCGAGGAGCAGGCGCGCACGCTCGTGCATGTGAGCAACTATTACTACATCGAGCATCGCGGCGAGGTGGCCCGCGCCGTGTCCGACCTGCTGAACGCGTGCGTGCCCGAATCCGAGCGCGCTTCGTGGCGAAGCTTCTTCGCCAACTCCGGCGCCGAGGCGAACGAATGCGCCTTCAAGCTCGCGCGCCTGCACGCCAAGAAGCGCGCCGCAGCGCGCGCCGAGGCCGAGGGCGCCGACGAAGCCGCGATCGCGGCCGCCCAAGAGGCTGCGCCCCGCATCATCGTCACCCTCGACGCGAGCTTCCACGGCCGCACGCTCGCCACGCTGGCCGCCACGGCCCAGCCGGCGAAGCAGGAGGCGTTCCAGCCCTTGCCCGACGGTTTTGTCCGCACGCCCATCAACGACGTGGCGGCGCTCGAGGCCCTGTTCGAGGCGCAGGGGGACGCCGTTTGCGCCGTCATGGTGGAGTGCGTGCAGGGCGAAAGCGGCGTGCATCCGTGCACGGCCGAGTTCCTGGCGGCGGCGCGCCGCCTCACCGAGGAGCGCGGGGCGCTGCTCATGTGCGACGAGATCCAGTGCGGCATGTTCCGCTGCGGCACCCATCCCTTCGGCTTCCAGCATTTCGGCATCGTGCCCGACGTCGTCACCATCGCCAAGGGCATCGCCTCGGGGTTCCCCATGGGCATGTGCGCAGCGCGTGCCGAGGTGGCGGCCTCGTACGCGCCCGGGGACCACGGCTCCACGTTCGGCGGCAGCTGCCTGGCCGTCGCCGCCGCCCGCGCCACCGTGCGCGAGCTGTCGGGGGGCGACATTGCCGAGAGCGTCGAGCGGGTGGGCGCGCACCTGCGCGAGCGCCTGGCCGCGCTGCCGCACGTGGAAGAGGTGCGCGGCCTCGGTCTCATGGTGGCCGCCGACCTCGACGAGGGCGCGAGCGCTCCGGACGTTGTGTCCGCCGGCCTCGATGCGGGCCTGCTCCTCAACTCCACCGGCCCTCGCACGCTGCGATTCCTTCCGCCGCTCGTCTGCGCGCGCGAGGACGTCGATGCGCTGATCGAGAGGCTAGGCGGGATACTCTCTGCCCTTTAGGGAGCGCGCCGGCCGTCGCGTTGGAGGGCGGGGCGGGCCTTTCGCTCGGCTCGCAGGCGATCGCGAAAGCCGCATGCGGGGAATGCGCCCGGGCGCTTCGGCCGTGCGCGAAAGGCCGTCCGGCGCCTTTTCTCCGTTTCCCGCCGAGGCCGCGTTCGGGCTTCCGGACGCGGTCTTTGGAGAAAGGGGAGGGGCCCTTGGCGAAAATCTTTCTGCGCTTTTTGAAATTTCTGGGGACGAAACGTCCACCGATGGGGTACTATTTACTGCATATTTTCGCGTGCCGTTTGCGCTAAACTGCATACTGCATGCGAGCGATGTGACCGGAACCGTATGTGATCGTCTTGGGCTGGGAACAGAGAGTATCGAGGGGCATGAGGAAACGTCAACAACGGCATGACATTATCCGCGACATCATTCGCGAGCACAATGTCAAGACGCAGCGCGACCTCGCGCAGCAGCTGCAAGCCGCTGGGTACGAGTGCACTCAGGCCACGATCTCTCGCGACATCATGGACATGGGGCTCGTGAAGTCGCGCGAGGGCTACTACGTCCTTCCCGAGGAGATGCGGCTCCAGCGCATGGTTTCCGAACTGGTCGAAGAGGTGCACGTGGCAGGCAACATGGTCGTGGTGAAGACGTTCTCCGGCGGAGCCGCCGGCGTCTCGGCCGCGCTCGACAAGGCGAGCCTGCGCGGAGCGCTCGGCACGGTTGCCGGCGACAACACCATCATGATCGCGGCCGAAAGCCCCGAGGCCGCCGTCGAGGTCGAGCGCGCCATCGACCGTCTGCGACGACGTTAGTCGTCTATTCTTTGCGCGAGGGACGCTTTTCTCCCTCTTTCCCCCAACGCTGCCAAGCAGCATGAAGCCGTGAGGGCCGCCCGGCGCTCACGCCGTCGCGAAAAGCCGCGATGCGCACGGGAGCTCGTGTGTCCGCAAGCCGCTTCGGCCGCGCGGAGCCGTATCGTCCGTGTCCGCATCGGAGATCCGGGCATATCCGCAAGTTGCAAGCAAACAACGGGAAAGGACTATCATCATGGCTGGTCAGAAAGACAAAGTTGTACTCGCGTACTCGGGCGGCCTCGACACCTCCGTGTGCATCAAATGGTTGCAGGAGGAGAAGAACCTCGACGTCATCGCCGTGGTCGGTGACGTGGGGCAGGAGCATGAGGGCCTCGAGAAGATCAAGCGGAAAGCGCTCAAGACCGGCGCGCTCGACTGCCTGGTCGTGGACATGCGGGACATGTTCGCCAAGGAGTACCTGTCGAAGGCGCTCGCGGCCAACGCGCTCTACGAGAACAAGTACCCGCTCGTCTCGGCGCTCTCGCGGCCGCTCATCTCGAAGCATCTCGTGGACGCGGCGCACAAGTTCGGCGCGAAGTACATCGCGCACGGCTGCACGGGCAAGGGCAACGACCAGGTGCGCTTCGAGGCCAGCATCACGATGCTCGATCCCGACATCGAGATCCTCGCCCCGGTGCGCGAATGGGATCTCAAAACCCGGCCCGAGGAGATCGAATGGGCGCACGTGCACGGCGTCGACGTGCCCGCCACGAAAGCCTCGCCGTACTCCATCGACGACAACCTGTGGGGCCGGGCCATCGAGTGCGGCGTGCTCGAGGATCCGTGGATGGAGCCGCCTGCGGACATCTACGCGATGACGGTCGATCCTGCGAAGGCTCCGAACAAGCCGCAGTACGTCGAGCTCGCGTTCGCCCGCGGCCTGCCCTACATGATCGACGGCAACCAGAAGAGCTTCCTCGGCATCATCTACGCCTTGAACGAGATCGCCGGGGCGCATGGCTTTGGCCGCCTCGACATGATCGAGAACCGGCTCGTGGGCGTGAAGAGCCGCGAGTGCTACGAGGCTCCTGCGGCGCTCGCCCTCATCAAGGCCCATAAGGCGCTCGAGGACCTCGTGCTCGAGCGCGAGGTGCTGCACTACAAGCTGGGGATCGAGCAGGCCTGGGCCACGTGCGTGTACAACGGGCAGTGGTTCTCGCCGCTCAAGGAGGCGCTCGACGCGTTCCTGCTCAACACGCAGCGCTGCCTGTCCGGCACGGTGCGGCTCAAGTTCTACAAAGGCTCGTGCACGGTGGTCGGCCGCAAGAGCGCGTACTCGCTCTACGACTACTCCCTGGCAACCTACGATGCGGACGACGCGTTCGACCACACCGCCGCCAAGGGCTTCATCCAGCTCCAGACGCTTTCCGGCAAGACCTGGGCGTCCAACCGTCGGCAGGAGGGCGCGCCCGCTGAGCTGTTCGACGCCGAGAAGCAGGCGGGACCGCTCAAGCGGGGCAAGTACGAGGACGTGACGCCCATCTGGAAGCGGGTGGCCGAGGCGGAGCGCGCGGCCGCTGAGCGGGACGTCGTCGCGTCCGAGCGGGCGTAAGGGGGAGCGGCATGGCACTGTGGTCGGGCAGGTTCACCGAGGGGGCCGACGAGTTCACGCAGCGCTTCGGCGCGTCGCTGCCGGTGGACAGGGCACTCTACGCGCAGGACATAGCGGGCTCCAAGGCGCATGCGCGCATGCTGGCGGCGCAGGGCGTCATCCCGTGCGAGGACGCCGACGCCATCGTTTCGGGCCTCGAGGGCATCGAGGCGGACATCGAGGCGGGGAGGTTCGCCTTCGATGTGGGCGACGAGGACATCCACATGGCGGTGGAGCGCGCCCTCATCGAGCGCGTGGGCGACGCGGGCGCGCGTCTGCACACAGGGCGCAGCCGAAACGACCAGGTGGCGACTGACACGCGCCTGTTCGCCAAGCGGCGCTGCTCGGATCTCATGCGCGCCAACCTCGCGTTGCGCCGCGCGCTCGTCGCGCAGGCGGAGGAGCATTTCGACGTCATCCTGCCGGGCTGCACGCACCTTCAGCATGCGCAGCCGGTGCTGCTGTCGCACCACTTGCTGGCCTACACGTGGATGCTCGCGCGCGACTTCGAGCGCCTGGTCGTCGCGCGGCGCGCCGCCGACGCGAGCCCGCTCGGCGCGGCGGCGCTCGCGGGCACCACGTATCCGCTCGACCGGCAGATGACGGCGGCGGAGCTCGGGTTCTCGCGCGTGATCCCCAACTCGCTCGACGCCGTGTCCGACCGCGACTTCCTGCTCGATTTGTCCTACGCGTGCAGCGTGTCGTGCGTGCACCTGTCGCGCCTGTGCGAGGAAGTCGTGCTGTGGTCGAGCTCCGAGTTCGGGTTCATCGAGCTGTCGGACGCGTTCTCCACGGGATCGTCGATCATGCCGCAGAAGAAAAACCCCGACTTCGCCGAGCTCATCCGCGGGAAGACCGGGCGCGTCGTGGGCGATTTGATGGCGTTGCTCGTCACGTGCAAGGCCCTGCCGCTTGCCTACAACAAGGACCTCCAGGAGGACAAGGAAGGCGCCATCGACGCCGCGAAGACCCTCGAGGACTGCCTCGTGTGCGCCGCCGGCATGATCGAGACGATGACCGTGAAGCCCGAGGCCATGCGCGCCCAGGCTCAGCGCGGCTACCTCGCGGCCACCGACGTGGCCGACTACCTGGCGAAGAAGGGGCTGCCGTTCAGGCGCGCCCACGAGGTGGTGGGGCATCTCGTGCTTCTGTGCGAGCAGCGCGGCTGCGATCTTGGCGACCTTTCGCTCGACGACTTCAAGGCCGAGTGCGATCTGTTCGAGGCCGACATCACCGAGGCGCTCGACCTCGAGAGCATCGTGGCCGCCCGCACCACTGAGGGAGGCACGGGGCACGCGGCCGTGCGCGTCCAGCTCGCGCACGCCAAAGAGGTGCTCGCCGCCGACGAAGCGTCGGTGTGATCGCGCGGGGCGGCGGGGCGGGGCGCTCCCGCCGCCCCGCCGTCGCGCCCCGCCCTCGGCGTCAGCCTTCCCTCTGCCGCGCCGGCGCCCCTCCGGCGGCCTCCCGGCGCCGGCGCCTCTCCGGCGGCCTCTCGGCGTCGGTGCCCCTCCGGTGGCGAACTGCGAATTTCGGCGGCAGGCCCCTTCCCGCGCGCCCATGCGGGCGTGTCTTTGTTGCGACGCGTTGGGGCGGAAGCCGCGCGGTTCGCGGCCCTGGGCGTCCATGCGGACGCGTCCCCAAAGGAAGGCGTTTCGAACCGAGCGGAGGCCGCCTCGCCGAGTTCGCGGCCCTGGCGCCCGTGCGGGCGTCCCCTTTTGCGACGGCACGCGCGGCGCCGCGCTTTCCGACGGCCTCTGCGCATCCGCGCGGACGCGCAGAGGCCGCGGTGTGGGAGTATCGCCGCCTGTTCGTGGACCCCGCCCGCGCAAAGGCCGCGGAGCCTCCTGCGGCGAGGGGATCCGCCCCGACGCATCCGCGAGAGAGCCCTCCGCGCGCGGTTGGCCGCGCCCGGCATGTGAGGGTGAAGCGCTCTCTCTCCGCGCTGCCTCCGCGCACGATCGGGGCTTTTGCGTCATGACCTTTTTCCAACAAACTTATGTTGTTTCACGGGCGCGCAGGGCCCGATGATACAATGGGCGGAGTTTTTTGGAGGTGTCACGTGGCTTCACGCTCGATCAAGAATCGGCCTAGCGCCAAAAAGAAGCAGCCCAAAATCGGGCTGCTCGTCGTCGTCGCCGTTTTCTCGACCGTCGTCATCTCGACGTTCGTGGGCGTGTGGGCCCTCGGCACGTCGTGGCTGCAGGATCTGCCCGACTACGACGACATGGACTCGCTCAACGTGTCGATGCCCTCGGAGGTCAGGACCGAGGACGGCACGGTGCTTGCGAAGTTCCAGCTTGAGAACCGCGATCCCGTGGAGCTGAGCGAGATCAGCCCGTACGTCCTCCAAGGCACTATCGCCACCGAGGACGAGCGCTTCTACGACCATGGAGGCTTCGACCTCATGGGCATCGCCCGCGCGCTCGTCGTGAACATCACGGGTTCGGGCCGCGAGGGCGCGTCCACCATCACCCAGCAGCTTGTGCGCAACACCATCCTCGTCGACGAGATGGAGGACATCTCCCTCAAGCGCAAGGTGCGCGAGATGTATCTGTCGGTGAAGCTCGAGGAGCGGTACTCCAAAAACGACATCCTGCTCATGTACCTCAACACCATCAACTACGGCAACAGCACCTACGGCATCCAGGCGGCGGCGCAGCGCTATTTCTCGAAGGACGCCGCGAACCTCACGCTCGCCGAGGCGGCGGCGCTCGTGGGCATTCCCCAGTCCCCCTCGTACAACAACCCCCTCGTCGACGATGGCCAGAACTGCCTCGAGCGGCGCAATCTCGTGCTCGACCGCATGCTGTCGAACGGCTACATCACCCAGGAGGAGCACGACGCGGCGCAGGCCGAGCCCCTCGCGCTGAACGAGTCGCTTCCCGCCGAGGAGGGCATCTACCAGTACCCGCATTTCGTTCGCTATGTGAAGAGCCTGCTCACCGATCCCGACGGCCCGTACCGGTACTCCTCGAAAGAAGTGGGCGGCGGTGGGCTGACCATCGTCACGACGCTCGATCCGGCGGTGCAGGAGCAGGCCGAGGCGGCCGTCGCCGCCAAGCTGGAGAAGATACACGGGGAGACCGGCAGCGACGCCATCCAGGGGGCGCTCGTGTGCATCGAGCCGTCTACGGGCAACATCAAAGCCATGGTCGGCGGCAACTCGCAGGTGAACCTCGCCACCGGCGAGGGCACCGATCCCGACCACCCCGGCCGCCCCTCCGGCTCGTCGTTCAAGACGTTCACGCTCATCGCAGCGCTTGAGGCGGGCATCTCGCCCGACACGCTGATCGACTGCTCGTCTCCCGCGAGCATCCCGAACACCGGCTACGGCACGACCGCCCCCGCGCTTCAGAACATCGACAACTACAATTACGGCACCCGCAGCATCGCGCGCGCCTTCGAGGTGTCGTCGAACACCGGCTTCGTGCGATTGGAGATGGCCGTGGGCATGGAGAAGGTGGCCGAGGTCGCCCAGCGCATGGGCATCACGTCGCCGCTGAGCATCACGCCGTCGATGACGCTCGGCTCCAACAACGTGACGATGCTCGACATGGCCACCGCTTACGCGGCCATCGCGAACCAGGGGGTGCGCAACGATCCCAACCCCATCCTGACGATTACCAAGGCCGACGGCGAGGTGCTCGTCGACAACACGGCCGAAGAGGGAAGCGAGCTGCGCAGGACCGCGAGCGAGCAGGTCATCTCCCCCGAGGTGGCCCATGCGGCCATCGAGGTCATGAAGACGGTCGTCACGGGAGCCCAGGGAACGGGCTACGACGCGCGCCTGTCGAGCGGGCAGACGGTGGCGGCCAAAACCGGCACGAGCGAGAGCTACCTGGATATCACGTTCTGCGGCATCACGCCCCAGCTCTCGACGTCCATCTGGTTCGGCGATCCGAGCAACCAAGTCACCCTGCCGAACCATGAGAGCGCGGGGGACGTGTTCAGCTCGTTCATGAGCCAAGCGTTGGCGCTCGCTCCGCTCGAGGAGTTCGCCGATGCGGAAGATCCCCCGTACCAGGACTTCTCCAATGCGGACTACCATGTCGGAGGATACGGCGGGTACGGTCGCGGCGGTTCGTCGGGATCGTACGGGTACTCGAACGGCGGCTACGGTTACGGCTATGGCTACGGTGGCGGAGGATACGGCGGCTCCGGCGACGGCGGCTCTTCGACGACCGATCCCGGCGGCGGCGCGTCCGACGGCCCCTCGACAGGCGACGGCGGCTCCGGCGGCGATACGGGCGACGGCGGTTCGCCTGGCGGCGACACCGGCGGCTCCGGCGGCGATGGCGGCGATGGCGGCTCGACCGGGGGCGGCTCCGACGGCGGTTCGACCGGAGGAGGCTCGGACGGAGGCTCGACGGGAGGAGACCCGGGAGGCTCGACGGGGGGCGGCGCGGCGCCGGCCGCCGTCGGCTTCGACCAGCTGGTTCGTCAGCACCTTTGGCTCGGGCGCGCGGTTCGCGCAGCCTGATGCGATGCAGACATCAATCACGACGTAGGGAGCAAGGCATATGAAGCATACAAGGTTCGTCAGGGCGCTCGCCGTGCTGTGCGCCGCGGCTCTGGCGGTTGCGACGCTGGGGGGCTGCATGCAGCAGGACACCTCTGCGGCGCAGCGGCAGGCCGACAATCGCGAGTACATGTCGCAGGTGAACCAGACTATGGAGGACTTGCAGGAAAGGCTCGCGAGCTTCACCGACGCCGTTTCGCGCGGCGATGTGGTGAGCATGCGCACTCAGGCGGACAATGCGTTCAAAACCATCGATGATCTGGGAAAACTCGAGGCTCCGGAGGATCTCAAGGACATCCAGCAGGCGTACGTCGACGGGGCCGGCGCGCTCAAGGACGCTCTGAGCGACTACGTCGACCTCTACACCGAGATCGATAGCGCAACCGAAGAGCAGCCGTTCGACTGGGCGTCGTACGACGAGCGCATCGGCGACATCCAGGACCAGTACAACGCGGGTATCGAGAAGCTCGAGGAAGGCGATCAGAAAGCGGCTGAAAAGCAGTAAGCCTGCCACGACGAAGAGCTTCGCCATCGGCGCGCCCTGCAGAACGCGCATCGGCGCATACGGAAAGCGAAAGAAGGCCCGCTTCGGCGGGCCTTCTCGCATCGTGCTAGGCGCTGGCTGTCCGGGATCGGGCCGCTCGTCTGCGGGTGCCCGGAGCGTGGCGGGGGGGGGGTGCCAGTTGACGGCTTCGCTCGCCGACGCTGGGACGCGCGCATCGCCGCGGACTGGCTCGAGGCCCGTGCGCGCATCCCAGCGTCGGGGCAGCTGCGCGCGCATCGCTGATTGTCCGGGATCGGGCCGCTCGTCTGCGGGCGCCCGGAGCGAAAAAAGGGGAGGGCGGGCCGGAGCCGGGCCCTTTACGGGGAGCCCGGCTCGGAGCCGATAGTCGGCCCCGGATTTCGACCTTTCGACACGATGAGGATGAGCTTGTCCCCCTCCACTTTCTGCCCGATGATCGTTCCTGCGGGAACCGAGTCGGAGTACTCCTCGATCATGTACGCGTTGTAGCCGCTCAGCTGCGCGATCGCGTCGTCGAGCGTCTTGCCGGCCATGTCGGGCGCTTTGGAGGGGTCGCTTCCCTCGTTTTGCCCGTTCTCCCCGTCCTCCTTTTTGCTGCTGCCGTACTTCTCGGCCTGCTTCTCGTTGAATTCGTTCTTGTATTCGGGGTCCTTGGTCTCGGGGAATTGCTCGATCTCGGAACCTGCGAGCGCGCGCGACATGAAGTCCTGCCACAGCTGGTTCGCGGTCAGGTTCGGGTCGGTCTGCTCGTAGTCGCGGTTGCCCAGCCACACGGCGCAGCTCAGCTGCGGCGCGTAGCCGACGAGCCAATGGCCGCGGAATTCCTGCACGGTGCCCGTTTTGCCCGCGACGGGCTGGCCGTTCGCCGGGCCGGAGCCGTAGGCGGTGCCGTTGCTCGACTCGAACACCGAGCGCAGCACCTTCGTCACCGCGCCCGACACCTCTTCGGTGAGCACGCGGGCGCTCGTGTTGGCGGCTTCGTACACCACGTCGCCGTCCTGGTCGACGATTTTCGTGATGGCCACGGGATCGTGCTTCACGCCGCCGGTGGCCAGCGTGGAGTAGGCGGTCGC
Organism: Gordonibacter sp. An230; assembly: GCF_002159915.1. Classification (GTDB taxonomy): domain Bacteria; phylum Actinomycetota; class Coriobacteriia; order Coriobacteriales; family Eggerthellaceae; genus Rubneribacter. Next base: position 10,397 of record NZ_NFJP01000035.1, on the reverse strand, counting down.
CATGCTGAGCGGCGTGCAGTTCTCCGTGCCGAGCACGGCGGTGGGCGTGTTGTTGGGAACGAACTCGCCGCCCACGCCCAGGCGCGTGGCCATCTCGTTCATGGCGGCGGGGGTCACCTGCTCGGTGAGGCGGTAGTAGCCGGTGTTCGATGAGAGCGCGGTGGCGTCCTTGATGGTCTGGATGCCGTAATCGGCGCCTCCGAAGTTCTCGAGCGGCTCGGCTCCCGGGCGGTCCATGGGCGAGCTGCAGTCGATCCTCGTGTCGGGGCTGATGCCCTGCTCGATGGCGGCGGCCAGCGTGAACACCTTGAACGTCGAGCCGGTGGGCTGCCCGCCTTGCGTGGCGATGTTCCACTGGCTCTCGTAGTAATCGCGACCGCCCACCATGGCCTTGATCAGGCCCGTCTCAGGCTCCATCGCCACGAGCGCCGACTCAAGGTTGGGGCCCATGCCCACCATGCGCGCGTTCTGCTCGGCGCAGGCCGCCTCGGCCTCCTCCTGCATGGCCGGGTCGAGCGAGGTGTAGATGGTGTAGCCTCCCTCGAAGAGGCTGCTCTCGGTCAAGCCGTACTTCGCGGGGTCGTTGCTCAGTAGCTGCTGCACGTAGCTGCTGAAGTACGGGTACGCGTAGATGCCGTCCTCGGGCGTGGCGGGCGCGGGGTTGAGGTTGAGCTCCTCGGCCCGCGCCGCGTCGTGCTCCTCCTGCGTGATGTCGCCTGCGGAGAGCATGCGGTCGAGCACGGTGTTGCGCCGCTCGAGGCATGCGTCGGGGTACTCTTTCGGATTGAGGTACGTGGGCGACTGCGGGATGCCCACGAGCGTCGCCGCCTGCGCGAGCGTGAGGTCGGCCGCCGACACCTGGAAGTAGTTCCGGGCCGCCGCCTCGATGCCGTAGCACCCGTCGCCGTAGTTGATGGTGTTGAGGTACATGAGCAGGATCTCGTCCTTGCTGAAGCGCTTCTCCATGTCCACGGCCAGCTCGGCCTCGCGGATCTTGCGCTCGAGGGAGATGTCGTTGGCCTCGTCGGCCAGCACGGTGTTGCGCACGAGCTGCTGGGTGATGGTGGACGCGCCCTCGAGGGCGCCGCCGGTCAGGTTGTTGACGAACGCGCGGGCGATGCCCAGGAGGTCAACGCCGTCGTGCTCGTAGAAGCGCACGTCCTCGGTGTCCACCGTTCCCTTGAGGACGTACGGGCTTATCTGCTCGGCGCTCTCGAGCGGCTCGCGCTTCTCCAGGCGGAACTCGGCGAGCACGGTCGACTCGTCGTTCGCGTACATGACCGATTTCTTCGAGTAGTCGGTGAAATCGACGTCCTCGATGGAGGGCAGCCCTTCCGTCCATCCCTCCATGATGCGCAGGGCGCCCTGGGCGCCCCAGTAGGTGATGAAGCACAGCGCCGCTCCCGCGATGAGGAGGGCCCATTTCGGTCCGTGGGTGCGCTTTTCGCGCTGTTTTCTCCGTATCTTCATGATTCGATTATACTAGCTTGCCGTCGATACCGAATCGTTGCCGCGCGGGAGCACACAAGGAACCCGGAATGCGGAGCCTCCTCCGCTCCGCTCGGTTTCGGCCATCCCGCCCCGCGAAGTTAAGGAAGGGCCGCCCCATGCCACGAACGTCCCAGCTCAAAGCAGTCGAGCTTCTCGCGCCGGCCGGCAACGCCGAAGCGCTCCGCGCAGCCGTGCGCGCCGGCGCCGACGCGGTGTACCTCGGGCTCGAGTCGTTCAACGCGCGTCGCGGCGCCGACAACTTCACGCTCGAGGGGCTCGCCGAGGCGTGCGAGTACGCCCACCTGCGCGGCGTGCGCGTGTACGTGGCGCTCAACACCGCCGTGCTGCCATCCGAGCTCTCTCGCGCGCTCGAGACGGCCCGCCAGGCCTATCGCGCCGGCGCCGACGCGTTCATCGTGCAGGACATCGGCGTGGCCGCCGAGCTCTCTCGCTCGCTGCCCGAGGCGCGGCTGCATGTTTCCACGCAGATGAACACGCACAACGCTGCCGGCATCGAGGCGGCGGCTCGGCTCGGCGCGAAGCGCGTGACGCTCGCGCGCGAGCTGTCGCTTATCGAGGTCGCGCATTTGGTCGAAGTCGCGGACGGGCTGGGCATGGAGGTGGAGTCGTTCGCTCACGGGGCGCTGTGCGTGTGCTATTCGGGGCAGTGCTTCATGTCGTCGCTCATCGGCGGGCGCTCGGCGAACCGCGGCATGTGCGCCCAGGCCTGCCGGCTTCCCTACACGCTGCACAACAAAGCGCAGCGCAAAAACCTTCCCTCCCCGGGCGAGCATCTGCTCTCCCCGCGCGACCTGTGCACGATCGATTTGCTGCCCAGCCTGGTGCACGCGGGTGTCGCCTCGCTCAAAATCGAGGGTCGAATGAAATCGCCCGACTACGTGTATTCGGTCGTGGGCGTCTACCGCGCCGTGCTCGACCGCGCGCTCGCCGCGCGGGACGCGGCGGCCGGAGGCGGCGCGGATGCGGGAGGGGCCTGCGATGGCGAGGCGGACGAGCGCTCCTGGACGCGGGATCCTTCCGTGCACGCCACCGACGACGAGCACCGAGCGCTCGCCGAGGCGTTCTCGCGCGGGTTCACCACCGCGTACCTCGAGGGCGCTCGCGGCAACGGCATCATGAGCTACGGGCGTCCGAACAACCGCGGCGTGCTCGTGGGGCGCGTGGCCTCGGTGAAAGACGGTGTGGCCGCCGTCGCCGCCGAGCGCGCGCTTGCATGCGGCGACGTGCTGGAGTTCTGGACGAACAAGGGGCATTTCACGTACGCGCTCGGCGAGGTGGCCTTCGATCGCGACGGCAACGTGCGCACCTTCCCCGACCGCCCGGTGGGGAAGGGCGACCGCGTGTTCCGCGTGCGCAGCGCGCAGGCCGCCTACGAGGACGACCCGCGGCTTCCCCGCGTGCCCGTGCGCGGGCGCGCGCGGCTACGGCTCGGCGAGCCCCTGCGCGTGGAGTTCTCGCTGGCTCCCGAGGCCGCGCGGCGCATGGACGCAGGCGCGCTGCGCGCCGTGGGCGCGGCCGAAGGCGATCCCGTCGAGCCGGCCCGCACCAAGCCCGTCGACGCCGAGGACGTGCGCGCCCACATCGACCGCCTCGGCCAGACGCCGTTCGCGCTGGCAGAGCTTGAGATCGAGCTCGACGAAGGCGCGGGCGTGGGCTTCTCCCAGCTGCATCGCGTGCGCGCCGCCGCCCTCGAGGACCTGCGCGGCAAGCTGCTCGCCGGATCGCGCGACCGCGTGCTGCCGCGCGTGAGCGCGCGCTCGGCGCCGGCGCCCGTGCGGCCTCGCGGGTGCCGCATCGCCGCCTGGGCGACGAACCCCGCGTGCGCGCGCGCCGCGAAACGCGCGGGAGCCGACCTCGTCTACGTCCCTGCGCTCAACTACAAGCGGGGCGAGGCTGTCATCGCCGGCCAGCGCAGCGCAACCGCCGAGCAGGCCGGCTATCCGAAGCAGGTCGTCCCCGTGCTGCCCGTGGTCGAGCACGATCCGGTTCTGGGCACGCGCGAGGAGGAGCTCGGCTTCGACGCATGGCGCTTCGTCAAACCCGGCAAGCCCGTGATGGCCGAAAGCCTCGGCGCGCTCGTGCGCGCCGCCGACCTCGGATGCGAGGTCGAGCTTGGCCCCCATGTGCCCGTGACGAACACGCTTTCCCTCGCCGTCGCGGCAGAACTCGGCGCCTCGCGCGTGTGGCTCTCGCCCGAGCTCACGCTCGGCCAGATCGCCGATCTTGCCGAGGATGCCCCCGTGGAGCTGGGGCTTACCATCATCGGCTTTCAGGAGCTCATGGTGACCGAGCACTGCCTGCTCATGAGCCAGGGCCCCTGCGACCAGGACTGCGATGCGTGCCCGCGCCGAAAAAGCCCGCATTTCCTGCGCGACCGCAAGGAGTACGAGTTCCCCGTCGTCACCGACGCGCTCGGGCGCAGCCATCTGTACAACGGCGTGCAGCTCGATGTGGCGCATGCGGTTCCCGACCTCGTGCGCGCGGGAATCGGAGCGCTCATGGTGGACACCACGCTCATGAACGTCGAGGAGACGACGAGGGCCGTCGCCCGCGCCGTGCGCGCCCGCAGCGTCGCCCATGCCAGCGGCGATGCCATCGGGAAGGTCCCCGGCACGACGAGCGGCCATCTCTTCCGGGGCGTCTCCTAGCACGCCGGGCCGCCGGGGCGCCGGAGCCGTGGCGGGGCGGGTGCGCTCGCTGCGGGGGCGGCGGCGCCGTCCTGCCAGCGGGGGCGCCGTCCTGCCCATCCAAAACGCGGCGCGCTTCTGGATGGCAACGGAGGGCGCGCCGGGCCGGCGGCGAATGTGCGCCGGGGAGCGGGCGGTGCCGCGTTGCGGGAGCGGATCGGTGGAGGCGGCCCCCCGGGCTTGGATGCGGGGGCGGACGATGCCGTGCCCCGGGGCAGGCCGGGAGCGGCTCGCTGGCCGCCGGGGCGGCGTCCCTTCTCGCGACTTCCCGCCGCGCCCCTCAAAGCGCGATGCCGTTTTCGCCCGTGCGCCGCGGGTGCGGGCGCGGGCGGGGCTGTCGCATTCCGCCGCCCCTCTCGGTGCGCTGTGGTAGAATCGCATGCTACGTACCCGAAGAAAGAGGATCCGATGCTATCCGCGGAAGAACAACTGCACACCATCGCCTCCGGCGCGGCGCAGATCGTGCCCGAGAGCGCCCTGCTCGAGAAGCTCAAGCGCGGCACGCCGCTCAACATCAAGCTGGGCGTCGACCCCACGGCCCCCGACATCCACCTCGGGCACGCCGTGCCGCTGCGCAAGCTGCGCCAGTTCCAGGACCTCGGCCACGGCGTCACGCTCATCATCGGCGACGGCACCGCGCTCATCGGCGATCCGTCGGGGCGCAACTCCACGCGCCCGCAGCTCACGAGCGAGCAGATCAAGGCGAACGCCCAGACCTACGTCGACCAAGCGTTCAAGATCCTCGACCCTGAGAAGACCACCCTGCGCTACAACTCCGAATGGCTGCTCTCCCTTAACATGGAGGGGCTTTTGAAGCTTGCCAGCAACTTCACGGTGGCCCGCATCCTCGAGCGCGACGACTTCCACAACCGCTACGCCAACAGCCAGCCCATCAGCCTGCACGAATTCCTCTACCCGCTCATGCAGGCCTACGACTCGGTCGTCATCGAGGCCGACGTGGAGCTCGGCGGCACCGACCAGCTGTTCAACCTCTTGGCCGGCCGCGAGCTCATGGAGAAGATGGGCATGGAGCCGCAGGTGTGCCTGACGCTGCCGCTCCTCGAGGGCACCGACGGCGTGCAGAAGATGTCCAAGAGCTACGGCAACTACATCGGGCTCACCGACGAGCCGGCCGACATGTTCGGCAAGGTCATGTCCATCCCCGACGAGCTCATGGTGAAGTACCACCGCCTGGCATCCACCCTGCCGGTCGACGAGATCGACGAGATCGAGCGCGGCTTGGCCGAGGGCGTGCTGCATCCCAACAAGGTGAAGCGCGCGCTGGCGCGCAACATCGTGGCGGCCTACCACGACGAGGCGGCGGCGCAGGCGGCCGAGGAGCAGTTCGACCTCGTGTTCAAGCAGCACGCCGTGCCCGACGACATCCCCGAGTTCGCGGCCGACCTCGCCCCCAACGACGAGGGCACCGTCTACCTGGCCAAGCTTCTGGCCGATGCCGGGTTGGCGTCCAGCACGGGCGAGGCGCGCCGGCTGATAGACGGCGGCGGCGTGAAGGTGAACGGCGAGCCCGTTCCCGCCAAGTCCTACAACGTGGACCCGGCGATGCTGGCGGGCGCCACGCTCCAGGTGGGCAAGCGCAAGTTCGTCAGGTTCGTGTAGCGTATTTCGCGTTCTCGACGGTGATCGAGCGGGCGGCCTGCGGGCCGCCCGCAGCGCGTTCCGAAGGAAGGAAACCGGTTGCGGGCATCATGCCTCAGAGGAAGAGCGGCATGGTGCCCGCCCGCTGCGCGCTCCGGGAGGAGGCGCCGGGGCGGGCGCCGCGCCGAGTTCCGCGCTCTGCGAGGCGGCGAGCCCCGAGGGCCTCTCCGGCCTTATCGATTCGGGCGCTGCCGAAAGCTCCCGAACGGCTCCTTTGCCCCCCCCCCTTTTTTTTTTCGGGCTCTGCGGAGGGGTTTCTCGTCTGAAACGCGTTGCGATGGCCCCTGGGGCCTGCCGTCGACCGCGGTTCCGCGCAGCGTTCGAAGACGCGGCTTCCGGCTGCGAGGGCGGAGGGCGGCTTGGGGCCGGGCGGGCTTCTGCCCCGTGATCGCGACGGAACCCCGCAAGGTGGCCAGGGGGCCGGAGGCCGAGCCCCCGAACGGGCCTCTTGCGACGGTGGAGGCGTCGGCGCGCTCGCATCCCGGTCCGCCGCATTCGAACGCGTTTGCGTCTGCGGTCGAGTGCGGGGCGCGAACATCGGCGGTCGGCTGCGGGGCGCGGCCTTTTCCGTCGGCGCTCGCCCGGCGCGCTCGCCAAAAAAGGTTGCGTGTCGCGAAAATTCTTGCAAGGATGGAGGCTGCTCGTTCGTGTTAGAGGTGAAGACCGGATCACGACGAAAGGAGCGACCATGAAGAAGAGCACTATCGCGTTTGTTGCAGTTGCGGCCCTGATGCTGCTCGCCGTGCCCACAATCGCCTTCGCGAACGGGGCGCGGCAGGTTTGGTGTCCGGAAAGCGGCGCCGAGGCGCCTGCGTCGTGCGCATCGGCGACGGGAGGGGGCGCCTCGGCGCTCTCCGATTCAGCGGCTTGCGCGGCGTCTTCCGAGCCTGCGGACGCTCTTGCGCGCGAAGGGCTCGTCGGCGGAGCCGTCGCCGGAACGCAAGGGCATGCCGCGGTCGGGCGCGGGAACTGCCCCGGCTTCGTCGACGCCGACGCCGACGGCATGTGCGACAACTGCGGTTCCGGCGCCTGCCCCGGCTTCGTCGACGAGAACGGCGACGGCGCATGCGATGCGCGCGGCAGCGACCGGGGCGCCTGCCCCGGCTTCGTCGACGCCGACGGCGACGGCATGTGCGACAACTATGGTTCCGGCGCCTGCGTGCGAGGCGATGGCGCGGGGCGCGGCCATCAGGGAAACGGCGGCGGCCGCGGCTGCGCGAATCGCTAGCCGCAGGAAGCGATGGGCATGCGGGAGCGGGGCGATATCGAGGAGGCCATGGAGCGGCACGGCGACGCCGTCTGGCGCGTGTGCGTGCTGCACTTCCGCTCCCATGCCGACGCGCAGGACGCCTTCCAGGATGCGTTTCTCAGGTACGCGCTGTCCGACCGCGTCCGGTTCAACGGCGAGGAGCACCGCAAAGCGTGGCTGCTGCGCGTTGCGACCAATATATGCAAGGACATGCTGAAGGCGGCGAGCCGCCGATCGGTGCCGCTCGAGTCGGCCTGCGCGGCCGACATGAGGTCGGATGACCCGGCGATCCAGCCCGCCTCCTTCGAAAGCGAGGTGATCGATGCGATGCGCGGCCTCGACGACCCGCCTCGCACCCCGCTCTACCTCTCCCTCTACGAGGGATACACCGCTCCCGAGATCGCGCAGATGGTCGAGGCCCCCGTCAACACGGTGTATTCGTGGATCGCGCGCGGCAAGAAGCAGCTGAAGGAGGCGCTGTCATGAACGACTTCGATGAGCGCGTGCGGCAGGCCTTCGACGACGTCGTCGTTCCCGAAGACGTGAAGCGCGCGACCCTCGCCTCCATAGCGCGCGTTGCCGAGGAGGCCGAGCGGGCCGGCTCGCCCGCCCCTTCGGCGCCGTCTTCGTTCGCCCGCGTCGTCTCGCGCCGCAAGGTGGGTCGAATGCGGAGCCGCGGCTCGTCGATCAGACGCAGGGCGGTCGCCCTCGCGGCGTGCCTTGTCGTCGCGATCATCGGGCTCGGCGGGCTGACGGCGTACGCGCAGCCGACCGCGTACGTGGGCATCGACGTCAATCCCTCGATCGAGCTCGGCGTGAACCGCTTCGGCGTCGTGGTGGAGGCGAGCGCCCTCAACGACGACGGCGGGGCCTTGCTCGATGCCGTGCCGCTCGTGGGACGGGGGTACGCCGACGCGCTGTCCGCGCTCACGCGAAGCGACGCGTTCGAGCCCTACGCGCAGGCGGATTCCTTCATGGAGATCAGCGTTTCGTCGGGCGACGAGCGCCAGGTCGCCGACATCCGGCGGCAAAGCGACGCCTGTCTGAGCGAGCTGCCGTGCGAGGGCGCGTGTCGCGAAGTGGACGACGAAACGAGGGAGGCGGCGGCCTCGGAGGGCATGGGGGTCGGACGCTACCGGGCGGCGCTCGAACTGATGGAGCTCGACCCCTCGGTGACGATGGAGGAGTGCAAAAGCCTCAGCATGCGGCAGATGCGCGACAGGATAGCGGCGCTGTCGCAAGAGGGTGCGGAACGGGACGATCCGATGGGCTCGAACGACAGGGGCGAGCACCGCGGGCCGGGAGCGGGGGCCGGCGGGCATCGGCAGGGGCAAGGGCAGGGGCAAGGACAAGGACAAGGGCAAGATTAAGGCGCAGTCCGAGATAAACCGGGGCAGGGGAGCAGGGGTTCGGAGCTTGGCGAAGGCCGAAGGAGAGGGCTCTCGGATCGTCGCCCGCGCGTACCCCCCCCCCGTTCTCGCGGCAATCGCACACACCCACCGTGCGGTAGCCGGGTCGTCGTCCGCGCGTGCCCCCGTTCTCGCGGGCTGCGCGCTGGTTTGAGGGTGCACGGCGCGTGTTGAGGCGCCCCTTCTCTCTCTCGTTCTCGCGTGCTGTGCGCAGACCTGGTAGCGGCCAACGCAAAGCTCATTATCCTTCCCTCTCGTTCTCGCGTGCTGTGCGCAGGGCGGAAGCTCCTCGCCCGAGGAGCGCGACCAGCGCTCCGCCCTCCCATCCTCCCGTCCTTCCGCCCTCCCGCCCTCCCGTCCTCCCGCCCTCTCGGGCTGTGCCCAGGGTAGAAGCGTACAGATGTTTCACGTGAAACATCCTCCCAAACAATCGTGCTCGCGGTTCGCTAGGCCCATCCGGGCGGGGGGGGGGCGGACCCGGCGCCCGTCTCGTTCTCGCGGCCCGCCCTCGAACCTCTGTCACGTACAAATGTTTCACGTGAAACATCTCTTCCGACTCGCGCTCGCGGCCCATCCGGGCAGCAGAGGCGCCGTCCGCACCCTCGCCCCCGCGGGCTTCCGGCTCGCGGTTCGCTAGGCCCATCCGGGCGGGGGGGGGGCGCCCGTCTCGTTCTCGCGGCCCGCCCTCGAACCTCTGTCACGTACAAATGTTTCACGTGAAACATCTCTTCCGGCTCGCGCTCGCGGCCCGTCCAGGCAGCAGAGGCGCCGTCCGCACCCTCGCCCCCGCGGGCTTTCGACTCGCGCTCGCGGCCCATCCGGGCGGGGGCGGACCGCGAGCGCGGACCCGGCGTCCGTCTCGTCCGCACGGTTCGCGCTCGGCTTCCAATGCGCACAGATGTTTCGCATGAAACACCATCGTCCCGCGGACCGTGCGAGGCCTGCCGCGGCGCTTCAAGGGCTGCGGCCGCGACGAGCCCCTCTCCCTTCCGCCCCTGCGCATCGCGCGGGGTCCGTCTTCGCCACCGGTCCGGCGAGCGTCAGCCCCTGGGATTCACCCTCCGCCCCTGCGCATCGCGTGGGGCGTATCGTGCGGGGTCCGTCGGCGCGCTTCCCGGGCTTTCGGAAAAAAGTTCAAAATTTTGAAAATCACCCATTGCGTTACCGAAACCTTACGGGTAATATACGTGTTCCGCGTTTGAGGAGAGCGCGGGCCGCACCTCGCGAAAGGGAGCGATTCCCGAGGAAGTGGATGCGGAAGGCAACAGCCCTCCGAAAAAAACTTCCAAGAACTTCGAAGAAAGTTCTTGACAGCGGGGAGGCGGGCGGGTAACATATCTCCTCGCGCTTCGGCGGAAAGCCGGGGCGGGGGCCCGGGAGGGCCCCGCGGGAACCTTGAGAACCGGATACTGAGGAGCAAGGAAAAGCCAGTCGACGACGAGTCGATTCCGAGACGGCAGCGCGGCCGCCGAGAGGCGGGCCGCGCCGCGAGGCGCCAAGATCGAGACTCAGGCGGGGGCGACCCCGCCACCTCAAACGGAGAGTTTGATCCTGGCTCAGGACGAACGCTGGCGGCGTGCCTAACACATGCAAGTCGAACGATGAAACCGCCCTCGGGCGGACATGAAGTGGCGAACGGGTGAGTAACACGTGACCAACCTGCCCCCCGCTCCGGGACAGCCGCGGGAAACCGCGATTAATACCGGACGACGCCCCCCTGCCGCATGGGAGGGGGGCCAAAGCCCAGGCGGCGGGGGATGGGGTCGCGGCCCATCAGGTAGTAGGCGGGGTGACGGCCCACCTAGCTTTCGACGGGTAGCCGGGTTGAGAGACCGACCGGCCACATTGGGACTGAGATACGGCCCAGACTCCTACGGGAGG
>NZ_NFJP01000034.1 GCF_002159915.1 Gordonibacter sp. An230 | reverse complement strand
GGGGTCGGGCGCGCAAGCGGCTTCGTCTGTCCTGTCCGCGCGCAGCGCTCCGGCTGCAGGGTGCGCGGGGGTCGAAGCGGCGGCGGGCTCTGCGGCGAGATGCGGAACTGTCGGCTGGTGCGCGGCGGGATGCGCGGGCGACGCACGCTGCGGCGGGATGTGCGCGGGCACGGGATGTGGAGGCTGCGGGATGCGGGGGGCTGCTGGCGGCGGGACATGGGCGAGCTGCGCGCGCTGCGACAGGGCGATCTGCGGGATGCGGGTCGCGGCGCGCTGCGGGCGGCGGGACGCGGACGGCGGGATGGGCTGCAGCGGAGCGCGGCTCGGCGGGCACGGGCCGCAAGGGAGGGTGAAACTGTCGGCGGGCGTGGCTGGCGGGCTGCGCTGCGGTTGACGCAACGGCATGCTTGCGGACGCGTTGCGGGTGCGGGCGAAATGCCGGGTTGTCGGCGGGCTCCGCTGCGGGCGGCGAGATGCGCGAGCGGCAGGGACGGGATGGAAAGCTGTTTGCAGGTGAGGGCCGCGCGCGGCGCGCTGAGTGGCGGGTAGTGGGGCGGTGCGGGCCGAGGAGGCATGCGGGCGCGGGCGCTTGCGGGCGCGGACGATGCGCGCCCTCCGCTTGGGACGGGGCTCTTGTCGGCCGCTTGGCGACTGTTCGCGGCCGCCCGTGACGCGCGGCGTCGGCATTCGTGCGGCAAGATCTCTCGATTTTGGCCACGAAACCGCGTTCTGGCACGCCTGGGGGCGATTTCTGGCCGTCTTTGAGGCGCGCGAAGCCCTGCGACTTGGAAAACCCCAGGTCGCCGGATTCCTCCCGAAAGGCGTTTCGCTGGCACCGTGCCAGAACGCGGTTTCGCGGCCAAAAATCGGCCTTCTGCCCGCACGCGCCGATGGTCCTGCTCGCGTTGGATTCTGCGTTGCCGAGAAAGGGCGTCGCCGTTCGCTCCTTCGCACGGGCCTTCGACGGGCGCGTCGGGCGCGGCCCGCCTGCCGAGGAGGCGCGACAGGGAGGGGCGGCATGGCTGCGGGGAGAGGGCAGGGGCGCGACGCGGCCCGTGGAGGTCGCAAGACGCGTGCGGGCTGCGGGCGCGGCTCGGCTGCGATCGCGGTGGTGGCCGAAGGAGCTGCGGGGCTTGCGAAGCCGGCGCGCGTTTCGCGAGGGCTGCGCGTGCGCGAAACTGCGGATCGGGGCAAGCTGCGAGGTCGCAGGGCCCGTGTGCGCGGCGTAGGCCGCGAAGCCGTGGAGCCTGTGGGGTTCGCAGGTGAAGATCGGCTGCGGGCGCGGTGCAGATTGTGGTTGTGAGGCCCGCGCGTTGGCGGCGGGCTGCGGGGTCGCGGGGCCCTCATGCGCGCGCAGGCCTCGGGGCCCTCATGCGCACTTGGCCGAAGGCGCGGCTCGGCCACGGCGCGCGCGGATTGCGGGTGAGCCTCGGCTGCGGTGCGAGCGGGATTCCAGTCGCGCTCGCTCGCGAGGAGCGCGAAACGGTCGCGGGCTGCGGGCGATCGGCGGGATGCGAAAGGACCGCAGGTTGCAGACGGCTGGCGGGATGCGAAGGGGTCGCGGCTGGCGGGGCGCGTCCCGACCGTGAAGCGGCCTGCGGGATGCGCCTCGACCGCTCCGTGGGAGCGCCTGCGACCGAGGGGCGCGAAGCGGTCGGCGCGGCGGCGCGCGCAGCGGCGCTCGGGCTGCGCGGGGGCTAGGGCCGACGGCGGTAAGCGCTGGGGGCCACGCCGGTGCGGCGGTGGAACGCTTCGGCGAACGCGCCGGGCTTGCGGTAACCCACGGCGCGCGCGATGCGGGATATGGGCTCGTCGGTGGTACCGAGCAGCTCGATGGCGCGCTCGATGCGCGCATCGGCCACGAACGCCGCGGGCGAGGTGCCGTACGCCGTTTTGAAGGCGGCCTTCAGCTTCGTCTGCCCCATGCAGGCGCGGCGGGCGAGCTCCTCGCACGTCAGGGTGCTTGCGAGGTTCCCGTTGATGTAGGCGCTCAGGTCGTCGAGGGCCGCGCGGTCTTCCCGCGACAGCTTCGCGTGCTTCCCTTCGACGCGCTCGGCCTCGATGGCCTTCGCCCGTTCGATGACGAGCGCAAGCGCCTCCGACACCGCCCCTTCGTAGAACAGGGCGGCCGCCATGCCCGCCCCCTGGTAGGAGCGCACCTGGCGAAGCAGGGAGACGAGCTCGGGGAAGTCGGTGCGGCCGTCGACGAGCGCGAAGGCGCGCCGCACGTCGGGGATGTCTCCGAAGCGCGAGTGCAGGTAGTCGCGGTAGTAGTCGGGCGAGATGGTGAGGGAGGTGGCGCGCGCCGTCGCTCCCGGTTGATAGAGCGCCACGAACTCGGCCCCTTCTTCGGCGAGGTAAGTGGAGATGGCCTTGGCGCGCAGCGCGCCGGAGCCGCTTTGCACGATGAGGCTGACCTCGTCGTAATAGCAGATGGAGAGGTGCTCGGTGTGGCGGTAGCGCATGGCGCCGGCGCGTTTGAAGCGCATGTCGAAGGCGTTGACGGCGAAGAGGTTGCCGTGGAAGTACGCCCAGTACTCGCCGCTGCCCAGCTCGTTTTCAAACCGGTGGACGCTGCCCGCTGGGCCGTATCCCGGCATCGTGTCGGTCGGCACCATGTCCCAGAGGCGAAACGCCTCCTCGTACATATCGTGCTGGATGCTGCGCATTCTCGCCTCCCATCGCCTGCCTGCGAGCGGGCGCCCGCCTCTCGGTCGCCCGTCGTCGCCCTTTCGCCTCGTGCGGGTCCGTCGCCTCGGGTCGCCTGCTGTCGCCGCTTTCATCTCGTGCGCCCTCTCGCTTTGCCCGTCGCTTCGCTTTGCGCTGCCGAGAACGGTCGTTTCGCTGCCGCGAATCGTCGCGGCGACGCGCTGTGGACCGCGCGGTGCGGCGCACCCGATCATTATACCAAACAGTTACCGTGGGTTAACAATGTTCTTGACGAAAGGAGCGCTGGGCATGGAATCGAACGCAGATGGGCGCGCGGGGAAGGTGGTCCCTGCGGGGGCGAACCGATGGACGATGCGCGATGTGATGACGTTCGTGATCTTCAACATCGTCATCATCATGGTGACGATGATCGTGAAGATGGCCGAGGACGCGGTGCTGTCCCCTCAGAACACGTTTTTCGTGGGGTCATGGCTGTTTCCGTTGGTTTCGACGCCGTTTTACCTGGTGATGGCCGATCGCATCGGAAAACGCGGCGTGCTTTCGGGCTCCATCCTGCTGTTCGGCATCCTGTACACGTTCATGGGCGGCGTGTACTGCGCACCGGTGGCCGTGGCGGGCGCCGTCGTCGGCGAGCTGGCGATGTGGGGGCGCGGGGCGTACCGCAGCATCATGCGCGCGGCTGCGGGGTTCTTCGTGTACTGGGCGACGTTCGCCTGCTACGGCATCGTCCCGTACCTGCTGTTCCGGGACGCGTACATGGAGCAGCTGGGCGCGTACTATAGCGCGAGCGACGTGGCCGCGATGGTGGCCCAGTACACGGAGCTGCCGTGGATCCTGCTCATGCTGGCGCTGTTCGCCGCGGGCACGGCGCTGGGCGCGGTTGTCGGGGCGAAGTTCTTGAAGAAGCACGTCCGCAAAGCGAAGATCGCGTAGGTTGGCGATGGGAGCGTGTTTGCGATCGAATGCGCCGTCTGCCTGCGCTGCGGCGGCTGACGGCCGAGGGGAGGCCGGCGTCGTGCGGGCGTCTGGCGGCGGGGAGGCGGGGATCGAGCGCGCGCCTGGGGAGGCCGGGCGGGCGTTCGGGAAGGTCGGACCTGGGCGGGCGACCGGGACCGCGAAGGCCGCAGAGGCCGCGGCGGCTGCGGCGGCTGCGGCGGTGTCCGACGGAGCGGCGCTTGGGGCCGTCGATGTGCGGGAGGGGGTGCTCGGGCTCGACCCGCGCACGCACGTGCTGGCCGTCGCGGCGTTCGGCGTCGCGTCGGTCGTGCTCGTCGGTCTGCTCGAGACGGCGCTTTTGCAGGCGGCGGCCGCGCTGTACCTCGCGGGCAACGGACGCGCGCGCCTCGCGCTTCGCTCGTGCGCGAGCTTCGCCGTCGTGTGCGGGCTGAGCTTTTTGCCGCTGCCGGGTTTGTACGGCGTGCTCTTCGTGAGCCTCATGCACATGGTGCCGCCGTTCACGGCGGGATGCGCGCTGTTCTCGCTGTCGCCTTCGGCCATCATGTGCGCGCTCGCGCGCTGGCGTGTGCCGCGGCGGGCGCTCGTGGGCGTATGCATGCTGTTCCGGTTCGCGTCGGCGCTGCCGTTCGAGGCGCGCTCCATCGTGCGCGGCATCAGGATGCGCGGCATCTTCCCGCGCGCGCTCGATGCGGTGCTGCATCCCGCCCTCGTCTACGAATGCCTCTACACGCCGCTCGTCATGCGCTGCCTGAGGCTGTCGGCCGAACTGGCCGCTTCGGCCGAGCTGCGGGGCATCGAGGCCGACGGAGGACGCACGTCGGTTCACCATGTGGGGCTGGGTGCGCGCGATGCGCTGGTTGCTGCGGCGGTCGTGGCCGTGTGCGTCGGGCTGTGCGCAGGGGAGGGGTTGGCATGACGGCAAGACGCGAAGGCGAACGGGTGGCGGCCGTGCTGCTCGACCGGGCCTCGTTTCGCTATGTGGACGAGTCCGAGCGCGAAGCGAAAGAGGCGTCTGCCGTCCCCGCCTCGCCGTCCGCGCCGGGCGAGGGCGTGCGCGACGTGTCGCTGTCGGTGGCTCCCGGCCGCTGCCTTGTGCTGTGCGGGCGCTCGGGCGAGGGGAAGTCCACCGTGCTGCGCATGATCGACGGCCTTGCGGGCACGTTCTTCCCCGGCGACCTCTCGGGCGTCGTGGAGGTGTGCGGCGCGGACGTGCGCCGGCTCGTCCCGCGGGAGCGCGCCGAGCGGCTCGGCGTGGTGATGCAGGATCCGCGCAGCCAGTTCTTCATGGGAACGGTGGGCGACGAGATCGCGTTCACGGCCGAGAACCTGGGCGTGGATCCCGCTGAGGTCGCGCGCCGCGTGCGCGCCGCCGCCGAGGTCTGCGGCGTGGAGGGGCTTATGGGAGAGGGGTTGTCCGCGCTGTCGAGCGGCCAGAAGCAGCGCGTGGCGCTGGCTGCCGCCGTCGCGTGCGAGCCGGCGGTGCTCGTGCTGGACGAGCCCACCAGCAACTTGGACGCGGAGGGCTCCGCCGCGCTCGTGGAGGTTTTGGCGCGCCTGAAAGCACGCGGAGCCGCCGTGGTGGTGTCGGAGCATCGCCTGCACCGCTTCTTGGACGTGGCCGACGAGTACCTGTACCTGCGAAGCGGGCGCGTGATCGCCCGCTGGAGCCCCGCGAAGCTGGCCGCTCTTCCCTTGGAGGAGGTTCAAGCTTTGGGCCTTCGCCAGGAAGGACCCTTCGGAGGCGCGAGCCTGCATCGCGGCGCGACGGAGACGTCCGGTCCGGCACCTCGTTCGGTCGCGCCCGAAGAGGGGGAGGTCGCATCCGGGGAGGCGGCCGCCGCGGTCGAGGCAGGGGGAGGGGATGAGAGGGGGAAGGGCGCATTGGCCGATCAGGGCGCGCTTTCCTCCTTCGAGGGCGCGGGCGAAAACCATGCGCATCCTTCTCTTTCGTCCGCATCGGGCGAGACGGCCGGGGGTGCGGCTTCTTCTCATGGCGTGGGAAGGTTGGCCGGTCAGGCATCTTGTCCGGCTGCGCCCAAGATAAAGGAGGAGGGCGCGCTTTCCTCCTTCGGGGGCGCGGCCGAGAGACGCGCGGGCGCTTCTCTTTCGTCTCCGCCAGACGGCGGGGCGGGGAGCGCTCGCGTTTGGCGGGTCGAAAGGCTGACCTACCTCCATCCCTCCACGAAGCGGGGCGTGCGCGGCCTCGATGCGGAGTTTCCCTGCGGGGCGGTGACGGTGGTCGCGGGGCCGAACGGCGTTGGCAAGACCACGCTCGCGAAGGTTCTGTGCGGGGCGGTCCGCGAGCAGGCGGGGCGCGTGACGTTTTGCGGCCGTCCCGTTGCGCGACGCGAGCGACGGCGGCGCGGCTACTTCGTGATGCAGGACGCCGACTACCAGCTCTACGCCGGCAGCGTGGCCGACGAGGTGGTGTTGGGACGCAGGGTGGATGACGCGCTGAAAGCACGTGCGTGGGAAGCGCTTGAGGCGTTCGACCTCGCCGATCTGGCCGACCGCCATCCCGCAAGCCTCTCCGGCGGCCAGAAGCAGCGCGTGACGCTGGCGGCGGCGTACTGCTCGGACGCCGACCTCGTCGTGCTGGACGAGCCCACGAGCGGCCTCGACGGCCGCGGGGTCGCGCAGGTGGCCGCATGGTGCCGGCGGCTCGCCCGTGCGGGCAAGACGGTGGTGGTGGTCACCCATGACGAGCTTTTGGCCCGCATGGCGGGCGATCGGAGGATCGACCTGCGCTGATCTTCGCAAGTTCGCGCCGCGCAACGAGGATGGGGTGCAAGCGCCGAAAGGGCGGCGGCCGGCGGTCGGGGCGCGGGTGCCGAAGCGAGGTTGGGATGCGGACGCCGAGGCGCGACGGCTGGAATGCGGATGCCGGAGGTGCGGCGGGTGGGTGGCGGGTGCCGGAGGGCGGTCGGGGCGCGGATGCCGAAGGTGCGGCGACCGGAGCGCGGACGTCGAAACGAGGTCGGGACACCGAAGCGAGGCCGGGGCACCGGTATCGAATGGCGGCCATGGCGCGGGGCAGCCTCGAATAGGCGTTTCGCTGCCGCGATGCGGCGGGGCTTCCCGTCGCCGGCTTTCCGCTCCCTCGGTATGAGGCATGCTGCACGAAGTTGAAACGGACTAACTTAAAGCGTTGCAAGGAGTTTCGAGGAGTTGATCATGGAGGTTTCTCCGGCGAACCGCGACGCGCGGCCGAGCGCGTTCGCGAAGCTGTACTACTTCATGCGGCCCGACCGCGGACGCATGGTGTGCTCGCTTGCGCTCGCCTGCGTGGGCGAGGTGGCGGGCATGGTGCCCTATGTGGTGATCGCGCTTCTGGCGGCGGGGCTTGTCGAGGGGACGCTCACGCTCGAGCGCGCGGCTTTGCTGGCGGGCGTCGCCGCGCTCGCGCATACGGCGCGGTTCTTCTTCACGTGGCGCTCGTCCATGATGAGCCACCGCATCGCGTTCAAGGCGCTGCGCACCATGCGCGAGCAGATGGCCGAAAAGATGGAGCGCGTGCCCATGGGTACGATCATCGACACGCCCACCGGCACGTTCAAGAACCGCTTCGTCGACAACGTGAACCAGCTTGAGGACGCCATCGCGCACTTCATGCCCGAGCTGCCCTCGAACGTGTTCGGCCCTTTGCTCGCCATGACGATCGTGTTTCTCATCGACTGGCGCATGGGGCTGGCCGGCCTCGCCACCATCCCCTTGGGCGTGCTGTTCTACGCCGCCATGATGCGCGACTACAAGCCGAAGATGGCCCGTTACATCTCAAGCGAGCAGCGGATGAACTCGTCGCTGGTGGAGTACGTGAACGGCATCCAGGTGATCAAGGCGTTCGGCCGCACGGCCAGCTCGTACGGCGGGTTCTCCGAGGCGGTGGCCGAGTACCACGATTCCACCTTGGCCTGGTTCAGGCAAAGCTGGGTGTGGATGGCCGCCGTCAAGGCGGTGGTGCCCTGCACGCTGCTCGTGTCGCTGCCTTTGGGCGTGTGGCTCATGGCGCAGGGCCAGCTGGCGCTGCCGGCGTTTCTGACGTGCATCGTCATACCGCTCGGGTTCGTCGGCCCCCTTCTGAAGTTCGCGCAGGCGGGCGGCATGATATCGCGGATGGACGTGTGCCTGAACGTCATCTGGGACTTTCTGGGCGAGCCGGAGCTTTCGCGCCCCTGCGAGCGCGTGCGGCTTGCCGGCGAGTCGTTCTCGTTCGAGAACGTGTCGTTTTCCTACCACGAGGGGGCCGAAGTGCTGCACGACGTGAGCTTCGAGACGCGCCCCTCGCAGGTCACGGCCATCGTGGGCCCGTCGGGTTCGGGCAAGTCGACCGTGGCGAAGCTCATGGCCGGGTTCTGGGACGCCACGTCGGGTCGCGTGGCGTTCGGAGGCGTGGACGTGAGGGACATACCGTTCGAGCAGCTTATGGAGCGCGTGTCCTACGTGGCCCAGGACACGTTCCTGTTCGACTGCACCATCGCCGACAACATCCGCATGGGACGCCCTTCGGCAAGCGACGCCGAGGTGGAGGCCGCTGCGCGCGCTGCGGGGTGCCACGAGTTCGTGAGCCGTCTGCCGCAGGGCTACGCCACGCGCGCCGGCGAGGCGGGCGAGCGGCTTTCCGGCGGCGAGAAGCAGCGCATCGCCATTGCGCGCGCCATCTTGAAGGGCGCGCCCATCGTCATCCTCGACGAGGCGACGGCCTACGCCGACCCCGAGAACGAGGCGCTGGTGGAGCGCGCCATCAGCAAGCTGGTGGCCGGCAAGACGCTCGTCACCATCGCGCACCGCCTGTCCACCGTTCGCGGGGCCGATCAGATCCTCGTCATGGACGCCGGGCGCATCGTCGGCCGCGGCACGCACGAAGAGCTGCTTGAAGGCTGCGAGGTGTACGCCCGCATGTGGAGCCGCTACGCGGACGCGCTTTCTTCGGAGGCCCCCGCATCGAGCGCGGCGCGGGAGGCGGGCGGCGCGCATGACGCTCGCGCGGCGCAGGAGGGGCGCGCGACGCAGGTGCAAGAGGGCGAAACGCGGGCGGATTCGGGCTCTTCCGCGGGCGAAAGGAAGGTGAGGTAGCATGTTCGCGCTTGTCAAACGAGTGCTCGATCTGGCCGCCAGCTTTTCGCCGGCGGCGCGGCGCAGCCTGATCGTGGGCATGGTGTGCAACGTCCTGAAGGCGTTCTTCATGGCGGGGATGCTGGGCGCGGTGTTCTGGGCGCTGGAGAATCGCGACCATTTGGACGGCGTCGTGGCGCTGCAATGCCTCGGCATCCTGCTCGTCAGCGTGGCGGGGCAGTACGTGTTCCAGTACCTCGTGGACATCAAGATGGACGCGCAGGGCTTCGATATCTTCCGCGACCTGCGGCTTCGCGTGGGCGACCGCCTGAAGGGCGCGCCGATGGGCTACTTCTCCGAGCAGCGCCTGTCGGCCATCACCACCACGCTCACCACCACGGTGCACCAGCTGGAGGAGTTCATGACCATCTGCCTGACGGGCCTTTCGGGCGGCGTGGCGATGGCGGTGATCATGAGCGCGTTCTTCCTGTTCGTGGCGTGGCCGGTGGCTGCCATCACGTTCGCGGGCATCGCGGTGGGGCTGTACGTGCTGAACGTGCTGCGCCGTCGCGCCACCAGCGTGACGCGCGAGGTGACCGCCGCGCAGGAGGCCATGAGCGACAAGGTGATCGAGTACGCCCGCGGCATGGCCGTCCTGCGCACGTTCAGCACGCCCGACGAGGCGTTGGCGGCCGCAAAAGCGTCCTTCGAGCAGAAGCGCCAGGCCGACTACCGGCAGGAGGCCGCGGCTCAGGGCGTCCTCAAGCTGTACGCGCTCGTGTTCAACGTGGCCAGCTGCGCGGTGCTGTTCGCCGCGTGCGCGCTGTACCTGAACGGCGCGCTGCCGCTGTCGTGGGCGCTCACGCTGCTGGTGGCGGCGTTCATGATCTACGGCGAGCTCATCCACGCCAACGACGCGGCGTTTCTCACGAAGAAGATCGAAGGCGAGCTGGACCGCGTGGACGAGGTGTGCGCCATCCCGAAGCAGGACACGACGGACGCACCGCTTGAGCCGCGCGGCTTCGACGTGGAGCTGGACGGCGTGAGCTTCGCCTACGACGCGGACCGGCGGGTCATCGACGACGTGTCGCTGCGCATTCCCGAGGGCACCACCTGCGCCATCGTGGGGCCGTCCGGCTCGGGCAAGACGACGCTCGTGAACCTGATCGCGCGCTTCTGGGATGTGGACGCCGGCGCGGTGCGCGTGGGCGGGGCCGACGTGCGCGAGGGCACGGCGGAGAGCTTGCTTGCGAACGTGTCGATGGTGTTTCAGAACGTGTACTTGTTCAACGACACCGTGGAGAACAACATCAAGTTCGGCGTGCCGGACGCCACGCACGAGCAGGTGGTTCAGGCGGCGAAGCGGGCGCGGTGCCACGAGTTCATCAGCGCGCTGCCGCAGGGCTACGACACGGTGCTGGAGGAGGGCGGCGCGTCGCTTTCGGGTGGCGAGCGCCAGCGCGTGAGCATCGCGCGCGCCATCATGAAAGACGCGCCCATCGTCATTTTGGACGAGGCCACCAGCTCGGTGGACCCGGAGAACGAGCACGAGCTGATAGCGGCCATTGCCGAGCTGACGCGCGGCAAGACGCTCGTGAGCATCGCACACCGGCTGAACACGGTGGCCGATGCCGACCAGATCATCGTGGTGGACGAGGGCCGCATCGTGCAGCGCGGGACGCACGAGGAGCTGATGCGCGATGCGGGGATCTACCGCGACTTCGTGAGCCTGCGCCGCGAGGCCGCCGGCTGGCGGCTCGCGAGGTAGCGTCCGCGCGCGGCCGAGGCGGGGCGGCGCCATCGCGCGCGGCGGCCCTGGTGCGCGCCGCCGCGCGGGCCGGCGTGGATGCTCCGCTCCGCACCGCCCCCATGCGCGCAGGCAGTTCGCCGTGCGGTGTTGACGCGGCGCCGCGTCGAAGCGGGGCGGTGTTTCCGTGCGTTACGCGGCTGGGACAAAACGTCCGATCGGAGCAGGAGCGCGACCCTTTGGAGTGGAACGGGCCGCTCGTTTCTGGTATACCGAAACGAGTGAAGGCGAAGCGCGCGCCGAAAGGGACCGCGCAGCGAGGTGGCAAGCATGAGACAACCTGTTCACGAATCTGCCGAGAACTACCTGAAAGCCGTGCTCGCGATCCGTCGCGAGCACGGCTTCGCACGGGCCGTGGACGTGTCCGAGCGTCTTGGCGTGTCGAAGGCGAGCGTGTCGAAGGCCCTGTCGAAGCTCGAGCGGCAGCAGCTTGTGCGGGTGGTGGCCCATGACGTGCGGCTCACCGAGGAGGGGCGCGCCGTCGCCGAGCGCGTGGCCGGACGCCATGAGTTCTTCTTCGGCTTGCTGCGCGCAGCTGGCGTGGAGGAGCGCGTGGCCGACGAGGAAGCCTGTCGCATGGAGCACTGCCTGAGCGAGGATTCGTTTCAGAAGCTGGCGGCCTCCCTTACCGTCCGTCCTTGCGCCTGACGCGCGCTCGGCCCGCCCGCGCGTTTGTTCGGCTTGCCGCGATGGCGGGCGCCGGCCGGCGGCGGGGCGGGGCCCGTTTCGCGAAGCTGCGGTTCTGGCGGGCGTTGGCCGTCTGAGGGCGGCGCGAGTGGGGTGTGGGCGGGCGGCGCGCGCGGCTCGAGCGGAGGGCGGGCGGCGCGGGTGGCTTGGGCAGAGGGCGCCCATCCGAGAGGGCGGGCGGCGCGGGCGGTTGAACAGAGGGCACCCGCCTAAGAGGGTGGGTGGACGGCCCGATGCCCTGCTTTCGGGCCGCATTCGGGAGCGACGCGCCCGAGGTTTTCCCGGATTTGGCGGGTTTTGACGGAAAACCGCGATCGTCCGGAGGGCCTTTCTCTCGGGGAGCCTGTGGCATCGATTCCGACCAGGGTCGATGCGGAGATCTGCGGGCGGGACGGCTCGCTTAGATCCGACTCGGCGCTTTCCGACCGTGGATTTCCGTCAAAACCCGCCATGAGCCGGGCATTCTCTGGCGCTGCATGCCCTCGGCCCTCGGACCGCTTGCCGTCCCCCTCGCGCTCCTCTCTTTCGGGTCGCTTGCCGCCTTCGGCCTGCCCGGCCCTGGTCCTTGATCTGCGGCTTTCGATCGCGGTTCCGGTCCCGACTCGCGGCTCTCGATCCTGGGACGGCGGCTTTCCCAAGAGTTCCCAAAACGGGCCTTTCCTGAACTTGCGCGGTAAGGGAGAAGTTGGCACACTTGTTCTATGAATGCCGGTGAGATGCCGTCGTTTCAGTGTGCTATCATGGCGGCGACTGAAGAGATCGTGCAAAGGAGCGTCATGTACGGATTGAAAACCGAGGCCAGCTTCGACTCGGCCCACTTCCTGACCGACTATTACGGCAAATGCGAGAACCTTCACGGACACCGGTGGCGCATGGTGGTTCGTATCGAATCCACCGATCTGCAAGCTGACGGCACGATGAAGGACATGGTGATGGACTTCGGCGTGTTCAAGCGGGCGGTGCGCGCCTTGGCCGAGGAGTTGGACCACACCTTCCTCGTGGAGGAGGGATCGCTTGCCGATGCGACGCTGGCAGCCCTTGAGGCCGAGGGCTTCAGCCTGACCATCCTGCCGTTCCGCACGACGGCGGAGAACCTTGCGCGCTATGCGTGCGAGCGCTTGACGGAGCAGGGCCTTCCCGTGTCCCAGGTGGACATGTACGAGACTCCCAACAACTGCGCCGTTTACCGTGTGTGATAGCGCCTCCGCTCTTCGCCGATGCGACGGCGGGGAGGGGTGATGGGGGGCGAGACAAGGGCGTGCGACCGCGCAGCATGCGGCTGCTGCGCCACTGGACGGACGCGCGCTTCGTATGCCGTTCGCCGGACGCGAGGAGGTTTTTGAAAGGCGCGTCGGAAAGCGGCGCGCATTCGGCGCCTCTCGGCTTGCGTTCGAGGGCGCGATGAGGGAGAATCGCGGCGACAGAGAACGTGCGGCGCGGCGCCGTCCGAAGGCGGGTCCGCGCGGCGAGACGGCTGAGGAAGGAGCGATGCGCCATGGGTTTTCTCGAGGTGGCGAAGGCGCGCTACTCGGTGCGCGCGTACGAGAAGCGTGCGGTCGAGCAGGGGAAGGTGGATGCCGTCCTGGAGGCGGGGCGGCTTGCGCCGAGCGCGTGCAACCGGCATCCCTCGCGCGTGATCGTGGCGACTTCGGCGGCCGACCTTGAGAAGATGGCGCGCTCGGCGCCGAACTTCGCGAAGGACGGGAGCGTGTTCGGGGCGCCGCTCGTGCTGCTCGTGTGCGTGCGCCCCGCTGACGCGTGGCGGCGCTCGTACGACGGCATGGTGAGCGCGGACATCGACGCGACCATCGTGTGCGACCAGATGATGATGGCCGCGCATGACGCGGGCCTCGGCACGTGCTGGGTGTGCCACTTCGATCCGGACGTCGTGCGCTGCGAATTCGATCTGCCCGAGGAGGTCGTGCCGGTCAACATGCTCACGGTGGGATACGCGGCAGACGAGCCGCGTCCGGCCGACAAGAGGGAGGCGCGCCGCATCCCGCTCGTGCAGTTCCTCGACGTGCGCGCCTGAGGCCGATAGGGACGGGAACGAAGGGCGAGGGGGACTGCTCTCTCGGCTCTTTTGACGAGCGCGGGCAAGGGCGAGGACGAGGGCAAGAGCGAAGGCGAGAACGAAGGCGAGAACGAAGGCAAAGGCAAGGACGCCGACGGCGTGACGCGCGACAGCATGCGGGCCCTTGATCCTCCGTGCGGCGCGCGGGCGGATTCGCTGGCCGAACGGAACAGGCGCAGCCGATCGGGCTAAACAGCCGCCGCCCGTTGCCACATACTGTCTCCGATGTAAGTAACCTAAGGTTAACTAGTGAGGAGACAGCAATGGCAACGCACGCCGTGGCGCAAGCGCGTCCGTCCGACGGCCGCGTCCTCAAGGGGCGCGACCTCATCACCATCGGCATTTTCACCGCCATCTACTTCGTCATCCAGTTCGCGACCATGCTGCTGGGCGGCCTCCATCCGGCGCTGTGGGTGTTCATGCCGGTGCTCGACGGGCTTTTGGCCGGCATCCCGTTCATGCTCATGTGCGCGAAGGTGCAAAAGCCCGGCGCGGTGGTCATCATGGGCCTTATCGTGGCGCTCATCTACTTCGTCACCGGCATGTTCACGCCGCTCATCTTGGGGATGATGGCGGGCGCGTGCGCGCTGGCCGAAGCCGTGCGCGCGCTCGCGCGGTGGAAGGGCTTTGCGGGCAACGCCCTCGCCTATGCGGTGTTCGGGTTCGGCATGTGCGGCAGCCCGCTTCCCATCTGGGTGTTCCACGATTCGTTCATGGCTCAGATCTCGGCGCAGGGCATGAGCGCCGAGTACTGCGCCACGCTGGACGCGCTGGCGAGCGCACCGGTGCTCGTCGCGATGCTGGCGGGCACGTTCGTCGCGGGGCTGGCGGGGGCGGCCATCGCGCGCGTCCTGTTCAAGAAGCACTTCGAGAAGGCCGGGCTCGTCTGATGGAGCGGGTTGCGCCTGGTGCGAAGCGTTTCACGCTCGGCGCGCGGGAGCGCAGGGGCCTCGTGGCGCTCGATCCCCGCGCGATCTTGGGCGTGCTCGCAGCCGCCTCCGCGGTCGCGTTCATGTCGAAAAGCCCGGCCGTGGAGCTTGCGCTCGTGGCCTCCGTGGCGCTTTTGCAGGCGCTGTGCGGGCACGTGCGGATGGCGCTTGGGTATCTTGGCTGCTACGGCGCGCTGTGGGCGATCCTGACCTTCGTGTTCCCAAACGTCGGCGGCATAGCGGCCACGATGTTCACGATCAGCCTCACGTTCTCGCGCAAGGTGTTTCTGTGCCTGATGGCGGGGTCGCTCCTCGTGGCCGAGTGCTCGGTGCACCGGTTGTGCGCGGCGCTGGCGCGCTTGCGCGTGCCGCAGGTGGTGCTCGTCCCGCTCACGGTGACGATGCGCTATTTCCCCACGCTGGCCGACGAGGCCTCGCACATCCGCGACGCCATGCGCCTGCGCGACATCCCCGCGTCGGCGCGGATGGAGTGCTTCGTCGTGCCGCTGGTGATGTCGGCCACCTCCACGGCCGACGAGCTGTCGCGCGCGGCCACGTGCCGCGGCATCGAGAACCCGGCGCGCTCCACCGACACCGAGCGGCTGCGCATGCGCGCCGTCGACTGGGCGGTGCTCGCGCTGGCGGTTGCGGCGGCGGTGGGCACGGCGCTCTGGGGAGGTGCGTACTGATGGCGGCTGGCGGGCGAAGCGCGATGACGCGCGGGGGCGAAGCGGTCCGCGGGCGCAAGACGGCGGGCGGGCGCATGCCTGGTTGCAGACGCGCATCTGCGGGCGAGAACGGGGCGGTTCGCGAGGATGCGGCGACGTGCGATAGCGCGGTCACCCGCGAAGGCGCGGACGCGAGCGGGCGGGTGCGCGGGCGCGCGTCCGCGACGAGCCGCGCCGACGACGCGCCCGTCGTGGAGCTGCGGGGCGTGTCGTGCACGGCGCCCGACGGATCGCGCATCCTCGACGACGTGTCTTTGAGCGTGCGCCGCGGCGAATGCGTGCTTCTGTGCGGTCGCTCGGGTATGGGCAAGACCACGATCACCAAGTGCGTGAACGGGCTCATCCCCCAGTTCGAGCCGGCGGTCGAGCGCACCGGCGAGGTGCGGGTCTGCGGCCTCGACCCCGCCGCGTGCGAGATGTACGAGCTGGCCTTGCGCGTGGGCAGCGTGTTCCAGAACCCGAAGTCGCAGTTTTTCAACCTCACCTCGAACGACGAGCTGGCTTTCGGCTTGGAGGCGGCCGGCGTGGACGCCGAGGTCATCGAGCGGCGCGTCGGCGAGACGGTGAGGGCCCTGCGCGCCGAGCGGCTTCTCGACCGCGACGTGACGAAGATGTCGGGCGGCGAGAAGCAAAGCCTCGTGTTCGCCTCGGTGGACGCGATGGGCCCCGACGTGTACGTGCTCGACGAGCCGACGGCGAACCTCGATGCCGAGGCCGCGCGCATCCTGCACGATCACGTGGCGTCCATCCTCGCCCGCGGCAAGACCGTCATCGTGGCCGAGCATCGGCTGCATTTCATGGCCGACCTCGTCGATCGCGCGCTGCTCGTGGAAGGCGGCCGCATCGTGCGCGAACTCGCCCCCGACGAGCTGCGCGCGCTGCCCGCCTCCGAGCGCGAGCGGCTCGGCTTGCGCGCCGTCGATCCCGCCGACGTGCTGGCCCTGCGCTGTCCGCCTACGCCCCGGCCCGCCCGCGCCCTGCTCGAGCGGGGCCTGTCGCTGCGCGGCTTCTCGTGCTCGCGCGCAGGGCGGCGGGCGTTTCCCCCGGTCGACCTCGACGTGCTGCGCGGCGCCGTCGCGGGCGTCATGGGCGGGAACGGCGTGGGCAAGACGACGCTTCTGCGCGCGGTGGCGGGCCTTGAGCGCGCGACGGAGGGGACGGTAGCCTTCGACGGGCACCCCCTCGATGCGAGGGCGCGACGGCGCACGTGCTCGCTCGTGATGCAGGACGTGAACCACCAGCTGTTCGGCGACAGCGTCCGAAGCGAATGCGAGCTGGCGCTGGGCGGGGCCGCCTCCGATGCCGCCGCCGAGCGCATCGCGGAGGTCCTTTCCGCTCTTGACCTGGAATTGCTTCCCACCCGGCACCCCATGGCGCTGTCGGGCGGGCAGAAGCAGCGGCTGGCCGTGGCGTGCGCGCTCTTAGCCCGGCGGGAGGTGCTTTTGCTCGACGAGCCCACGAGCGGCCTCGACTTCGGCCATATGGTCGACGTGAGCCGGCTCGTGCGCCGTCTGGCCGAGCGGGGCATCTCCATCGTGGTGGTCACGCATGATCGCGAATTCATCAGCCGCTGCTGCGACAGCGTGTATCATATGGGAGACTGAGCGGACGGCCTTCGAAGAGCGGGGCCGTTTCGGATGAGCAAGGAGCACCATGGCGAATGTCGCGAACACCGCATCTTCCCTCGATTTGCTGCGCTGCTTCGAGGACGGCGCCGTTGGGGGCTGCGGCGTGGACGTGAGGCAAAGCGGCGGGCGCTGCGTCGTGCGGATGGCCGGAGACGCGGGCGAAGGGGTCATGCGCTTCTTCGAGGTGCTTCCCGGCGTGCGCCTTTCGTTCAACGACTTTCATATGGAGGAGTGCGAGTCGGGCTTCGCGGTGAGCGACGAGGTGCTGTGCGTCGACTACTGCTTCGAGGGCCGGATGGAGCAGCTGCTGTCCGATGGGACGTGCTCGTACGTGGCGGCGGGCGATCTGAAGGTGGACGACCGCACGCGCCATGTGGGGCGCTTCGTGATGCCGCTGGCGCACTACCACGGCATCACCGTGTCGTTCGAGGTCAAGCGCGCCCAACGCTCCATCGAGCGCGCGTTGGGCGGTTTTCCGGTCGACTTGCGCGCGCTGCGGCGGCGCTTCTGCGCAAGCGGCGATCCGGCCATCATGCGCGGCGTGCCCGGTGCGGAGCGCATCTTCTCCGACCTGTGCGCCGCCCCTTCCGAGGTGCGCGCGGCCTGCTTCAAGCTGAAGGTGCTCGAACTGCTGCTGCTTTTAGAGACGACGGACGCGAGCCCTGCGCTCAACGAGCGGCGGCCGTACTTCCACCGCTCGCAGGTGGAGAAGGTGAAGGCCGCGCGCGATAGCATGGTGGCCGACTTGTCCGCGGGGTTCTCGGCGCGCGAGACGGCCGAGCGCGTTGGCTTGCCGCTCACCGCGTTCAAGGCGTGCTTCAAGGGCGTCTACGGCATGCCCCCGTTCGCCTACCTGCGCGCGCGGCGCATGGAGCGGGCGGCGCAGCTGCTGCGCGACACCGGCTTGCGCGTGGCCGACATCGGCCTCATGGTGGGCTACGACAGCCCGTCGAAGTTCACCGCCGCGTTCAAGGACGTCATCGGGCAGACCCCCACCGCCTACCGGCGCGCCCGCGAGGCGCGGTAGGCAGACGCCGCGAGCGGTTTCCCTGCGCGGCCCTCGCCGTGCGCTGCGAGCGTTTTCCGGACGTGATGGGGGGAGTGCGCCTCGGCGAACTTTTTGACCGATCGGAGCAGGCCCGCCCGTGCGGAGCGGACGCGGTGCGGCGTCGCGCCTATGATCTTCGGAACCGAAGGCAATGAAAGCTTCCGAAGAGGGTGATGGCGAGATGGAGAAAGAGAGCGCAGGCGCTGAAGAGCGGCGCGCTCGCGCGGACGCGGGCGACGGCGGCAGCCCAGGCGGCTGCGCCGCCGCTTCTGGGCGTTCCCGCGACCGGGCGGTTCGCGCCAAGGCCGCGACCGTCGGATCCGATGCGAACGCCGCGGCGAAGCGCGCGCGTCCCGAAAGCAGGCCGTGGCTCCTCGTGCTGCTGTCGTACGCGGGGCGGTGCCGGGGCAAGATGGCGGCTTCGCTTGCCGCCTCGGTGGCCAGCGTGGCGATGGGGTTCGTGCCGTTTTACGCCGTGTACCGCATCATGGAGATCGTGATGGGCGCGTCGGGCGGCGAAGGTGGAGCCGGGGCGTGGGAGGCGGCGGTGCCGTGGATTGCCGCAGCGGCGGCGGCCTACGTGGCGAGCAAGGTGCTGTTCGGCGTCTCGACCTTGCTTTCGCACGTGTCGGCCTACACGATCCTCGCGCAGCTGCGGCGCGACTTCGCGACCAAGCTCATGCGCGCGTCGCTGGGCACGGTGCAGGGCAAGAGCATCGGGCAGATCAAAAACGTGTTCATCGACCGCATCGAGGGCATCGAGCCGCCGCTTGCGCATATGATCCCCGAGCTGTCGGGCAGCTTCCTTCTGGCGGCGGGGCTAGTGGCGTGGCTGGCGGCCATCGATTGGCGCATGGCGCTCGCGTGCGTCGCGACGGTGCCCGCAGGCCTGGTCGTGTTCGCCGGCGGCCTGTCCGCCTTCAATCGGATGTACGCCGCCTATGTGGAAGAGGGCAACCGCGTGAACAGCGTGATCGTGGAGTACATCGAGGGCATCGAGGTGGTGAAGGCGTTCAACCAGGCGAGCGACTCCTACGAGAAGTACGCCGGCGCGGTGCGGGCGTTTCGCGACTTCACGCTGGGCTGGTTCAAGGCCACGTGGGTGAGCATGAACCTGGCGACGTCCATCATGCCCACCACGCTTCTGGCCGTGGTGCCCGTGGGGCTGGCGCTCTACCTCGGCGGCGAGCTGGCTCCTGCCGAGCTGGGGCTGTGCCTGGTGATGGCGCTCGCGGTGGTCGATCCCGCCATGAGGCTGGGGGCGTTTCTGAACGAGGCCAAGTCGATGGAGTACGCCGTGGCCGACGCCGACGAGTTCTTGCGGCTGCCCGAGCTGCCCGAACCCCGCGAGCGTGCCCGCGTGCGCGGAGCCGACGTGGAGCTGTCCGGCGTGCGCTTCTCCTACGAGGAGGGCGAGGAGGTGCTGCACGGCATCGACCTCGCGATTCCGGAAAGCTCGTTCGTGGCGCTCGTGGGACCGTCCGGCGGCGGGAAGTCCACGGTGGCGCGCCTTGTCGCGCGTCACTGGGACGTGGGTGCCGGCAGCGTGCGCATCGGCGGCGCGGACGTGCGGGACATGCCGCTCGACCAGCTTTCCGAGTTGGTGAGCTATGTGGCCCAGGACAACTTCCTGTTCGACTGCTCGCTGCGCGAGAACGTGCGGCTCGGGCGTCCCGGCGCCACCGACGAGGAGGTGGCCGCCGCCGCTCGCGCCGCGTGCTGCGACGAGTTCGTGGCGCGGCTGCCGTGCGGATGGGACACGCCTGCGGGCGAGGCGGGCAGCGCGTTGTCGGGAGGCGAGCGCCAGCGGGTGAGCATCGCGCGCGCCATGCTGAAGGACGCGCCCATCGTGGTGCTCGACGAGGCCACGGCCTTCGCCGATCCGGAGAACGAGGACCGCATCCAGCGCTCGATCGCAGAGCTGACGCGCGGCAAGACGCTCGTCGTGATCGCCCACCGGCTGTCCACCGTGTGCGGGGCCGACAAGATCGTCGTGATAGAGGACGGAAGCGTCAGGGACGAGGGCGCGCACGAAGAGCTGCTTGAGCGATGCGCGCTGTACGCGGACATGTGGGAGGCCCATGTGGGCGCGAAGGGCTGGGCCGCGGGGTCTTCGGGTGCCGGAGGCGCGGCGGGCGCGCGGAGGGGCCGCGGTGCGCGAAGCCGCGACGGCGCGGGGGCGCAAGGCGCGGCGCGCGGGACGTCCGGCGCGGCAAGCCGTGCGGCGGATGCGGACGGGCGCAGTGTCGGGAAGGAGGTCGATCCTCATGCTTAAGGCCCTCGCGCGCATCGTGAGGTGGACGGGAAGGTACCGGCGCAACCTCGTGCTGGGCTGCGTGTGCTCGTTTTTCATGACCTGGGCGACGGCGGCGCCCGTCATGCTGGCGGCGTGGCTTCTCGGGCAGGTGGCAGACGACGCTCGCGGCGCGAGCACGCTCGATCCTGCATGGGTTTGGCTGTCGTTGGCCGCCATCGCGGCCTTCGTGGCGCTGCGCTTCGCGTTCTCGTACGGCAAGAACCGCCTGCAGGAGAGCATCGGCTACGAGGTGGCCCCCGAGGAGCGCATCCGCATCGGCGCCGTGCTGAAGCGCGTGCCGCTCGGGTACTTCGACAAGGTGAAGACGGGCGACATCCTGGCGACCGCCACCACCGAGCTGGGCATCCTCGAGCTTCAGGGCATGAAGATGGTGGACGCCGTCATCAACGGGTACGTGAACCTGGCCGCCATCGTGTGCTTCCTGCTCGTCATGAACCCGCTCGCCGCCGCAGGCGCCCTCGCGGGCGTGGCGGTGTCGTGCGCAGCGCTTGCGCAGGTGAACCGCACGGCCACGCGCCTCGCCCCGGCGGCGCACGAGGCCACCGAGCGCCTTGCGAGCGACATCGTGGAGTTCGTGCGCGGGCTGGGCACGGCGAAATCATTCAGCCATGGCGGCGCGGCGAGCAAGCCCTTGCTGCGGACGGTCGAGGACCTGAGGCGCGCCCGCATCCGCATCGAGTTCGGATTCACGCCGAAAAACGTGATCCACCTTGCATCGCTCAAGCTGGCCAGCGTGGCGCTGGTCGCCTCGTCGGCGTGGGCGTGCCTTACGGGCGACTTGCCGCTGTGGATGTTTTTCGCGTTCTCGCTGTTCTCGTTCACCATCTACTCCGGCGTGGAGCGCGTGAACGATTCGGCGCATATGCTGGGCGATCTGAACGACATCATGGACCGCCTCGAGAAGATAGAGCAGGCGCGCTTCATCGACGAGGACGGCCGCGACGTGCGCCTCGATCGCTTCGACATCGCATTCGAGGGCGTGTCGTTCTCCTACGGCGAGGGCGAAGGGGCGCGCCGGGTTCTGCACGACGTGAGCTTTCGCATCCCGGAAGGCTCGACCTGCGCCATCGTCGGCCCTTCCGGTTCGGGCAAGACCACCATCGCGAACCTCATGGCGCGCTTCTACGATGTGGAGGCGGGGCGCGTGGTCGTGGGCGGGCGCGACGTGCGGGAGCTTGCGTGCGACAGTCTGCTGGAAAACTTCTCGATGGTGTTTCAGAACGTGTACCTGTTCAACGACACGGTGGAGGCGAACATCGCGTTCGGGTGCCCCGGCGCGACGCATGAGGAGGTGGTGGCCGCGGCGAAGCGGGCGTGCTGCCACGATTTCGTGAGCGCTTTGCCGCAGGGCTACGGCACGGTGGTGGGCGAGGGCGGGGCGAGCCTGTCCGGCGGGCAGAAGCAGCGCATCTCCATCGCGCGGGCGCTTTTGAAAGACGCGCCCATCGTGGTGCTCGACGAGGCCACCGCCAGCGTCGATCCCGAGAACGAGGCGCTCATCCAGCGCGCCATCGAAGAGCTGACGGCGGGCAAGACCGTCGTGGTCATCGCGCATCGGCTGGCCACCGTCGAGGCCGCCGATCAAATTCTCGTGGTTGACGGCGGCACAGTGGCGCAGCGCGGCACGCACGACGAGCTCATGGCCGAAGGCGGCACGTACCGCCGCTTCGTGGAGCTGCGCGCGGCCGCCGAGGGCTGGCGCATCGCGGGGTAGGGCGGGGAGCCGCTCTCCCGCCCGGCGTTTTCTGGTGGCGCGCGGTAGGCGAGTGCGCTCGCACGGAGGTTGCCGCGCACCTTTGGGAGTGGGGCGAGCGGTGGCTCTCTCGGGATGGCGTGCGGCAAATCGGCTCGCACAGCGAGCTGTTCGGCACATGGCATCTTCCAAGATGCACTGTCGCAGTGCATCTTGTGACGAAAAATGCACCCTTACGGTGCATGAGGGTGGCGGCACATGGTGCGGATGCCATGTGCCGCCACTGCGCGTTGTCGCTTTCGTCCGCGTCGCGCATCCTCTGCGTTTTGCACGCGTTAGAAGAACAGCGAGGCTACGTGGAACACTATGCAGCCCAGGATGAGCGAGCTGGCTATGTAGAACGCGGCGGTGATGACCGTCCACTTCGTGGAATGCACCTCGCCCCAGGTGGCCGACACGCTGGCGGCGCAGGGCATGTTGAACGTGAACGCGAAGATGAACGCCAGCGCCTCGGGCGCCGAGATGGCCTGCGCCATGATCTCGCCGATGTTGCCGGCCACGGCCACGCCGCCCGTCACGGCGGTGACGACGGCCGCGTTGGGCGTGGCACCTCCTGCGAACAGGCCCGACAGCACGCCGAGCGCCGATTCCTTCAGCACGAGCGCGCACAGCCATGCGGTGAACGTCTGCCAGCCCATGCCGAAGAACTGCGTGATCGGCTCGATGGCGGTGCCGAGCGCGTACAGCGCCGAGCCCTCCACGCTGCCGGTGCTTGTGTAGGTGAGCGCCCAGATGGCGAATGCGAAGATGGCCACCACGCGGATGGCGCGCACGAACATCTGGCGGCTTTTGAGGGCTGCGCCATGCAGAACGTTCCCCAGGCGCGGCCGATGGTAGGGCGGCAGCTCCATCACCAGCCCGGCGCGCTCGCCCTCCTTCACCAAGCGCGGCCCGAACAGGCGGCCGACCGCCCACATGAGCAGGATGCACACGCAGAAGATGCCCACGATGACCAGCGGCGCGCCCATGCCGAAGAACGCCACGGCCAGCACCGGCACCACGCCCCACGTGGAGCCGCAGGGGATGGCCCACGCCATCATGACGGTGAGCATGCGCTGCCCCCACGAATCGATCACGCGCGAGCCCGACACGCCGCCCATCGTGCAGCCGAAGCACATGAGGAAGGGCATGAGCGACTTGCCTTGCAGCCCGAAGCGCGACATGGCATGGTCGAACACGTAGCTGATGCGCGCCATGTAGCCCGATTCCTCGTACAGCCCGAATACAAGGTTGATGCCGAATACGTAGCCCACCATCATGGTGCCGAAGCACAGGCTGTTGCACACCACGCCCGAAAGAAAGCTGCCCACCACATCGGGGATGTCCGCGCCCGAGAGCGCGAAGGCGGCTTCCTGCCCGAGGGAGGAGATCATCCCGCCCACCATCATGATGGGTATCGCCGGCACGAACGCCAGCACGAATCCGAGGAGGATCATGCCGACGGCGAGGGGTTTGGAGAGGCGCGAGCCCGTGGCGAGGCGGTCGAAGCGCGAGAGCGGCGATGCGGCTTTCGCCCTGCCGGTGCTCGCGGTGGAGGCTGCCTCGCGCCCGCCCGCAGCCGAGGCGGCGTTTGCCTCGCGCCCGCCCGCAGCCTCTCCTTCGCGCTCCACCGCGCCCGCGATCAGCTGCTCCACCCATGCGAAGCGCGCCGCGCCCGCGTTCTGGATGTCGTCCTTCACGCCGCGCAGCGCCTTGTCGAGCGCGGCGTTCGCGGCGGCATCGACGTGTTGTTGCACCAGCTCGCGCGCCGGGCCGTCGCCCTCGATGAGCTTCGCCGCCAGCCAGAAGCGGCTGTGCGGCCCGATGCCCTCTTCCGGCAGCTGGGCTGCCACGGCGTCCCACGTGCTGCCGAAGCGCTGCGCCATGGCGCGCTCGAGGGCGGCGGGGTCGATGACGGCCCGCTCGTCGCACGCGCGCTCCAGCGCCTGGTAGAGCGCGTCGTAGCGCGTGCGGTCGGCGGCCACGAGCGGCACCACGGGCACGCCCAGCCGCCGCTCGATGGCCGCCGCGTCGATGCGCTTGCCCTGCCCCTCGGCCACGTCCATGAGGTTCAGCACCAGCACGGCCGGACAGGAGATGCCGGCGAAGTCGGCCAGCATGTACAGGCTGCGCTCCAGCTGGGAGGCGTCGGCCAGCACCAGCACCGCGTCGAGGCCGCCCTGCGCGAGGAAGCCGCGCGTCACCTCCTCTTCCGGCGACATCGCCGACAGCGCGTAGGAGCCGGGCAGGTCCACCATCTCGTAGGCGCGCCCGCCGTGCTGGAAGGTGCCCGTCTTGCGCTCCACCGTCTTGCCGGGCCAGTTGCCCACGTGCTGCCGCGCGCCGGTGAGGCCGTTGAACAGCGTTGACTTGCCGGAATTGGGCTGGCCCAGCAGGGCGATGCGCCGTGTTCCCGGCGCCCGCGCCGCGGAAGCGCCGCCCGCCGCGGCCCCCGCGCCGCTGGCTGCGCTGCCGCCCGCACCCGCGCCCGCCGCGCACCCGTCGCACTGATCGCAGCTCATAGCGCCTCCTCCACGCGGATGCTCTCGCAGTCGCCGCGGTCGATGGCGATGGCGCTGTCGCGGCATCGCACCAGCACCGGGCGCTTCCGCTTGTTCTGCAGCACGTCCAGCACGCAGCCCGGCGTGAGCCCGATGGCGGTCACGCGCCCCAGGAAGCGCGCCGTGCCCGCGGTGGCCGCGATGCGCACGCGCGCGCCTTCCGGGGCGTCGCTCAACTTCATCATAGAGGTCCTTCCTCTCTCGATTCGCCGCTGCGCCAAGCGGCCTCGCGGCGGGCGCAGCGCGTTTCATGGTAGGCGCTGCGCGCGTGGGGCTTCAACTCCGTTTGTACGTTTTAACTCCATATCGCAGCAAGTTAGCCTTATCGAATTAAAAGGTCGCCTAGGCGGTTATAATGCGGAAAGAGAAAGGAGGCGAGGTATGCGCGAGCCTTTTTCGCTCGAAAAGATTCATCTATCGACAGGCATGCATGTCTCGTTTGACGGGCAATGCTACGAGCTTTCGCTCGACGAGCCGTTGGGGCGCGGCACCATGCGTACGTTCGTCGTGTCGCCGTGGTTTCTGGCGAGCACGGTGGACTTCGAGGTGGAGCGGTGCCCGAACCTGCTGCCGCCGCAGGACGGGGACGCGGGCCGCCTTCTGGACGACACGTGGTTCTCGATGAACTTCTGCATGGAGGGCCGCTGCGAGGTGCTGGTGCCGTCCGAGGGCTTCGCCGTGGTGGGGACGGGCGATTTCTGCGTGGGGCATGCGCGCACGCAGCCGGGCGAGTTCCGGTACCCGTCGGGGCGCTATCGGGGCGTGGAGCTGTTCGTGAGCACGCGCGTGCTGCGGGACCCCTCCTTCGCGGCGTTGGCAGAGACGGGGATTCCGTTGGATGCGTGGGTGGGCGGGCCGGATGCGACGGTGGTGTTCTCGGGGGATTGGGCGCTGAACGACGCGATGGGGCGCATCGGCGCCGCTGCGGAGCGCTTGGACGCCGCGCGCTGCAAGATCGGCCTCATGGGACTTCTGCCCGACCTGTTCACGCGGGATTTCTCCGCAGCGCGCCCGCCGACGTTCCTCACGCCGGCGCAGATGGGCATGGTGCGCGCCGTGCGCGACGAGGTGGAGCGCGCGCCCGCCGAGCCCCACGACGTGCGCGCCCTCGCCCGCCGCTTCGGTGTGGGGGCGGCCACGTTGAACGGGTATTTCCGCAGCGTGCAGGGCATGTCGGTGGCCGCTTTCGTGCGCGATCGCCGCATGCGCCTCGCCGCCGACCTCTTGGCCTCCACCCGCCTGAACGTGGCCGAGGTGGCCCTGCGCGCGGGTTACTCGAACCCCAGCAAGTTCGCCGAGGCGTTCAAGCGCCTCCAAGGCGTCGCTCCGTCGGAGTACCGACGATCTCGGGCGGTTCTCCCTCGGGGAATCGCGTAGCGCGGCTCGGCCTCGGCTGCGTCGGGCACGGGGGTGCGCTTGCGAGCGCGTCGGTCAGGGGGCTCGCGGGCGCGGGAGGCGTGGGTTGCGCTTGCGCTCGCGGGTGTGGGCACGGTAGCACGTTCCGCGCGAGAATGTTTCACGTGAAACATTCGTACGCCAAATTGCGAGAGTCCGATGTCGATGCGGAAACGGCGCTCGTCTGCCCTTGCGCTCGCGGGTGTGGGCGCGATGCGGTGGAGAAAGCGCCCATCGCGCGCCTCCACCCCTCCTTGCGTTTGCGGGCGCGAACGCGGCGCGGCTGCATTGGGCGGGGCTGCGCTCGCAGGCACGGTGGCGCGTTCCGTGCGAGATGTTTCACATGAAACATCTGTACGTTGAATTGCGAGGATCCGGCGCTGATGCGGAGACGGCGCTCGTCTGCCCTTGCGCTTGGGAGCGGGACGTAATGCGCGGGCCGCCGATACGGGAGGAGGGGCGTTTCAAGGGAAGGCCGCGGCGCTCGTTCGCGGCGATCGCCGCGGGGGCGGCGACGGGGAGGCGAGGCGACGGGCGTCAGCGCGGTTGCGATGGCGGCGCGGGGACGGGGGAGGAGGGCTCGGGGTCGAAGAGGGCGCGCGCCATGGCGTCGATGATGATGCCGACTGTGGCGTCGAGCGCGTCGGCGTGCACGTTCTCTTCGTTGAGGTAGAGCATGGCGATGGCCTTCTGAAGGTTCGCGAACGTTCGCCAGTCCGCATGCGGGCTTACGCCGTCAAGCTTCGAGAGAATCCATTCGGATGCCTCTCGGTCGACATCGGGGCTGAAGGAGCGCTCGCGGGGCCATTTCTCGCTCAGGTAGCGCCAGCCGTCGACGCCGACAGCGCGGTACAGCTCGGCACCGTCGCGCCACATGCGCGAAAGCCAGCTCTCGAAAGCCGCGCGGTCGATCTTCCCGCCGGCTCGGTCGGCCAGCTCTTCGAGCTCCGTCGCGACGCGCGTGCGCCCTTTGACCACGATCTGGTAGACGAACTCCTCTTTGGAGGGGAAGAAGCTGTAGAACGTCCCCTTCGCGATGCCCGCGCGGCTGGTCACCTCGTCGATGGTGAGCCGGCGCAGACCGCGCTCCCTCATGAGGTCGAACCCCGCCGCAAGCAGGCTCTGGCGTATCTCCGCGCGGCGGGCTTCGTTGAATATCGCGGGCATGGCGTCCTCCTTGTCGTCGGGTGCGCATCGCGGCGGGCAGGGCGTCGTCCGACCGCGCGAGGCACGCCGTCTTCGACCACGCGATGAGCCGCATGATCGGAGGCGCGACGGGCGAGCGAAGCCGTTTTTCTCGGCTCGGTGCCTTCATCGAACAGATGTTTCACGTGAAACATCTGTTTCTGCACGGTTGGCGGCATCTGATGTCCTCCGTGCCATCGTAACCTATATGACCGAAAGTTGAAAGATGGTCATTTTCCCGTTGCCTTGCAAGTTATCGTATGCTAACTTAAATGACTGAAACTAAGAAATTGGTCATTTAAGGAAGGGAGCGGAGCATGAAGGCGAAGACGGCGGTGCGTCCCGCGCTTTCGACGGTGTTCTCGAAGGCGCAGCGCGCGTTCTACGAAAGGGCTGCGGATCCTCCGTCCGTCCCCGGCGCAGGTGCCTCCAGCCCCGGCGCGGGCGGCTCCGGCAGAGATGCCGCCCCCGCCGCAGGCACCCCGTCCGCGCGCCCCAAGCGCAAGCAGGGCCTCGCGCGCCTCATGGAGCTGGCGGGGCGCAAGCGCGGGCTGCTCGTCGGCGCGGTCGCGCTGGCCGTCGCGGCGTCGGCGGCGCGGTTCTCGCCCTTCATCCTCGTGTACTTCATGATGGACCAGGTGGTCATGCATTTCCACGATTTGGCCTCCATCGATTGGCGCTTCATGGCCGCGCTTGCGGCCGGTGCCCTGGCCGCTGCGGCGGTGTACGGCGTCGCGATGTACCTCTCCACGATGCTCGCGCACACGGCGGCGTTCAACATCCTGTACGAGGTGCGCGTGCAGCTTATGGGAAAGCTCGCGCGCGTGCCCTCCGGATTCTTCTCCGACGTGCGCCAGGGCGAGGTGAAGAAGGTGATGAGCGCCGACGTCGAGCAGATCGAGGGCTTCGTGGCGCACCATCTGGCCGACGCCGCGTCGGCCGCCTCGCTTCCCCTTGTGGCCATCGCGTGTCTGCTCGCGGTGGACTGGCGGCTCGCGCTCGCGCTCGTCATCCCCATCGTGGCGGCGTTCATCCTGATGGGACGCGCTCTTGCGACGCCGGAGGGGGCGGCGTGCCAGGCGGCTATGCGCGCGTCCGGCGAGACGTTGGAGGGCACCACGGTGGAGTACGTGCACGGCATGTCGGTGGTGAAGGTGTTCAACCGCAGCCTTTCGGCGTTTCGGCGCTTCGAGGCCGACGCGCGCGAGTACGTGGGCAACATCAAATGGGCGACGTACTTCAACGCTTCGGGCATGGGCAGGATGTACGCGGCCATCGGCGCTCAGATGCTGTGCCTGCTCGTCGCGGTGCTGCTCGTCCTGCCCGGCGTCTCGGCCGACGGGCAGTCCTACGCGCGCTTCGTGTCCACCGTGCTTCTGTTCTTCCTCGTGGGGGCGGGGATGAAAGAGCCCGTCTTGCAGATGATCACCCAGACGGTGACGATGAGCGGCGTGAACGCAGCGGTCGAGCGCATCGACGAGATCCTCGACTATCCCGATCTCGCCGAGCCCGCCGAGCCGCGCGAGCCGCAAGACGCGAGCGTGGAGTTCTCCCAGGTGTCCTTCTCGTATGCGGGGCCGGACGGGCCGCGGGCGCTCGACGACGTGAGCTTTCGGCTCCCCTCCGGCAGCGTCACGGGCCTCGTGGGCCCTTCCGGCGGCGGCAAGTCGACCATCGCGGCGCTCATCCTGCGGTTCTTCGACGCGGATGAGGGCGCGGTGCGCGTGGGCGGCGTGGACGTCCGCGAGCTCTCGTCCCAGCGCCTTTCCGACACCGTGTCGTTCGTGTTCCAGGACACCTTCTTGCTGGCCGACACGCTGGAGGCGAACATCCGCATGGGAAACGAGGTCGCCACGCGCGACGAGGTGCTTGCGGCGGTGCGGGCGGCGTGCATCGACGACGTGGTGGCGCGCCTGCCCGAGGGCCTTGACACGCGCATCGGGCCGGGCGGCACGTACCTGTCGGGCGGCGAGGCGCAACGCGTGGCCATCGCGCGCGTGTTTCTGAAAGACGCGCCCATCGTGGTGCTCGACGAGGCCACGGCCTACGCCGACGCCGAGAACGAGGGGAGGATCCAGCAGGCGTTCGCGCGGCTTGCACGGGACAAGACCGTGCTCATCATCGCCCATCGCCTGAAGACCGTCGAAGCCGCAGACCGCATCCTCGTGATGGACGAGGGCCGGCTTGCGGCGCAGGGCCCGCACGATGCGCTCGTGCGAAAGAACGCGCTGTATCGTCGGATGGTCGAGGCGAACGAGCGGCGCGACGCGTGGGACATGGCCGCAGGGAAGGAGGATCGTCGTGGGTAGCCTTGCAGAATCGCTCGACCGCCTGACGCTCAGGAGGCCTAAAAACTACTGCGCGATGGTCGGATGGCGCATCCTCGATTCGATGGTCAGCTCGCTGCCGACGGGCATCATGGTGGCGGCGGTGTACGTGCTGATGGGCCCCATCGCCGATCCGGGATCGACGCTCGACGTCCGCGCGCTTGCGCTCTGCCTCGTCGCGCTTGCGGCCCAGCTTGCGCTGTCGTACCTCTCTTCTCGCAAGATATACATTCTGACCTGCGCGGGAACGGCCGACATCGTGCTCGAGGCGCGCCTTGCGATGGGCGAGAAGCTCAGGCGGCTGCCGATGGGCTTCTACAGCGAGCGCGATGCGGGCGATTTGACCTCGGTGCTTCTGCGCGACTATCGCACCGTGGAGAACTACGGCGGCGAGCTTTTGTCGCAGGCGGGGTGCATCCTCACGAGGCTCGCGGTGTTCTCGGTGTTCCTCGCCGTGTTCGACGTGCGCATGGCCGCTGCGACGCTTGCGGTGGTGCCGCTGGCGCTTCCGTTTCTCTATCTGGGGTTTCGGGGGCTCTCGCGCGTCTCAGACGAGATGGCGCGCGCCTTGCGGGAAAGCGACGCGCGCAGCATCGAGTACGCGCGCGGCATCCGCACGCTCAAAGCGTTCGGCTTGGCGGGCGAGCAGTTCGCCGCGCTCGAGCGCAGCTTCGATGAGCTGCGGCGCGTGTCCATCAAGAAGGAGGCGGCCTCGCGTCCCGTGGCCGTGTTCGGACGGCTCGTGCTGTCGTGCGGCATCGGCGTGGTGATGGCCGCGGGCACGGCCCTTCTGTCGCAGGGCGCGCTCCATCCGTTCTCCTTCATGGTGTTTCTGCTGGTCGCGCTGAATCTGTACGAGCCGGTGATCTCGCTGGTCTATTTCCTGTCCGACTTCTCGCATGCCGACAAGGCGGCGCGGCGCATCGACGCGGTGCTCGACGAGCCCGAGCTTTCCGAGCCGGCTTTGGAGAAGCGGCGCGCGGCGCAGGGGTTCGACTACGCGTTCGAGGAGGTCGTGTTCGGCTACGGCGCGCCGGGAAAGGAGCGCCCGGACGCCGATGCGGCGCCGGGGGCGAAGGCCGCGCAAGGCGCGCCGGACGACGTGCTGCGCGGGCTTTCCCTCGAAGCGCCGCAGGGCGGCATGACCGCCCTCGTGGGGCGCTCGGGCTCGGGCAAGTCGACGGTCGTGCGGCTTATGGCCCGGTTCTGGGATCCGCGCGCAGGCGAGGTGCGCCTCGGCGGCGTGCCGCTTAAGCGCATGGGCGCAGACGCGCTGCTTTCGCGCGTGAGCATCGTGTTCCAAGACGTGTATCTGTTCCAGGACACCATAGCGGAGAACATCCGCATGGGGCGCGAGGGGGCCACCGACGAGGAGGTGCGCGATGCGGCCCGCCGTGCGGCGTGCCTCGAGTTCATCGAGCGGCTGCCCCAGGGCTTCGACACGGTGGTCGGCGAGGGCGGCTGCACGCTCTCGGGCGGCGAGAAGCAGCGCATCTCCATCGCCCGCGCGCTTTTGAAGGACGCGCCCATCGTGCTGCTCGACGAGGCGACGGCGTCGCTCGATCCGCAAAACGAAGTGCTCGTCCAACGGGCCGTCGCCGAGCTCGTGCGCGACAAGACGGTGGTCGTGATCGCCCATCGTCTGAGGTCCGTCCGCAGCGCCGCGCGCATCGTGGTGGTGGATGGCGGGGTCGTCGCGGAGAGCGGCACGCATGACGAGCTTGTGGCGGCGGGCGGCCTGTACGCCGGCATGTGGTTCGAGCAGCAGCGTGCCGGCGAGTGGCGGCTTGGGGGCGATGTTCCGCGGCCGTAGGCGGTCGGCGCGGCGGGGCGGGCGGGCGCGATGGGCGCGCCGGCGGGCCGAGACGGGTGCGGGGGAGCGAAGGCGAGCGAGCGGAAGGCCGCGAGCACGGACGACGGGCCGAGGGCGATCATCGGGCGTGCGCGTGCAACTCGTCGAGCAGTCCGGCGGCGAGGGCCACGCCGTCCTCGATGCAGCCGCTGCAGCTGCGAAGCGGCGCGCCCGTGCGCTCGCCTTTGAGGTCGGCGCAGATGGTGGAGCCGTTCTTCGCGCGGAACGCCTCGACGAGGCGGCGCACGTAGCGGTACGTGAGCTCTTTGCTGGTGGGGTCGGCCGCGCCGTTGCTGGTTGCGAGGCCGATGGCCATCGCGCCGCCCGAGACGGCTCCGCACGTCTCGCTCATGCCGCCCATCCCCCGGCCAAGCCCTTCGGATGCGCGGAAGCAGACGTCCTCGTCGGCGCCCAGACGCGGCGCGAGCGCGCAGACGACGCATTGGGCGCAGTTGAAGTTGCGGTCGTGCAGCGCAAGGGCGCGTGCGACGAGGTCGGCGGTATCGTTCAAAGCGGGCTCCTCTCATGAGACTGACCCGCTTATGATACCGCGCTTCCACCCGCCCGACGGCGCGGGTCGGGTTCGGGGAGGCGCGCGGTGCCGGAGGGGGTGCGGGCGTTCGCGCGCTTGCGGTGCGCTGCTGCGTGCGGGGCCGCATGCGAGGAGGCGGGCCGCGGCCAGACGCGCGGCAGCGCGGACGCGAGGCAGCCTAGATGTGCGGCGGCCTGGGCGCGCGGCGGTCCAGGCGCGCGGTAGCACAGGCGTGCGGAAGCCCAGATGTACGGCGGCTCAGATGCGAGGCAGCCCAGGCGCGCGGAAGTCCAGGTGCGCGCTCGCGAAAAGGGCCGGACGCGCACGGCGTCCGGCCCTTGCGAGGAGGCGGGAGGGAGGGGAATCGCCTCCTCGCGCCGCGAAGGCGGCTAGGAGAAGTCGAGCTCGCCGATGGTCGTGCCCTTCGCGCACGCCTCGCCCACGAGCTGGCCGAACGTCACGCAGCGGCCATGGCTCACGCCGGGGCAGTGCACGGGGTAGTCGTTGCCGAAGAAGTCGCCCTGCACGTTGCCGATGGCGAACAGGCCGGCGATGGGCTCGTCCTCGGCGGTGAGCACCTGGGAGTCGGCGTTCACATGGAGGCCGAACGGGATGGTGAGCGTCGAGCACACGTTCTTCGTCGCGTAGAACGGGGCGGTCCTCACCGGGCAGAGGAACTGCGCGGGCACGTTGAAGTCGACGTCCTCGCCCGCTTCGGCCATGCTGTTGTAGCGCTCGACCGTGGCCTTGAGGGCGTCGGCGGGAACGTCGATCTGCGCGGCCAGCTCGTCGAGCGTGTCGGCTTTGAAGAGCTTGCCTTCGTCAAGCCACTTCTCCATGACCTCGGCCAAGCCGTCGGTGAAACGGTCGAAGCGCTCGGGCTGCTGCTGCATGAGGTACGTCTCGTAGTCGCTGTCGAAGAGCGACCACGCCACGTTGCCGGGGGTATTCATGCGCGCGTTCGTCAGCATGGGCTCGAAGGGCATCTCGGCGCCGTAGCGCTCCCCGTTGGCGTTCACGGCGAGCCAGCACATGATGAACGACGTGAGGTTGAACTCGAGCGAGTCCAGCGTGAACTGGTGGATCATCGGAGCGGCGGGGCTCTTCGACAGCGCGGCGCCGGCCCAGGCGCCCATGATCAGGCCGTCTCCGTTGTTGAAGCCGGTCGGGGCGTACACGTTTGCGTCCGAGCGGTTGGAGATGGGGCAGAACGCGTCGATCATCTCCTGGTTGCCGCCGATGTCGCCCGTGGCCAGGATGACGCCCTTCGAGGCGTTGTACTGCACGTGCTTGCCGTCCTTCGTGGTGGCGATGACGCCGGTGATGCCGCTGGCCGCGTCGCCCACGAGCTGCTCGGCGCGCGCCTCGAACACGAACTCGGCACCGTTGTCCACGGCGGAGTTGTACACGAGCTCGCCGAGCGTCACGTTGACCGGCTGGCCGTCGTCGCGGGAGTCGTACTTCTCGCCGCCGCGCACGAACGAAACGGCGTCGGGGTAGACGCGCCACTGCTCGGGCAGCGTGGACCACACGCCGTACTTCGCGGTGCCGGACAGCGCCGACACCATGCTCACGCCGTTTTTGGCGCCCAAGTCCCTGATGTAGTCGAACACCTCGCCGGAGCGCGACGCCCACACGTAGATGAGGTTGTAGTTCGTGGTCTGGTGCGACGCCTGGTGCAGGTAGCGCGCCGCGACGCGGGGATCGAGGTCAAGGCCGCTCTCCTCGTGCCACGTGCCGCCGATGAAGCCCACGTCCACGCCGCGCATGGAGATGGTGGTGTTGCGCTCGATCACCACGGTTTTGGCGCCGTTGCGCGCGGCGGCCTCGGCGGCGTTGATGCCCGCAAGGCCCGCGCCCACGACCACCACGTCGAAGTCCTGCGTCTCGGCCACGTCCGTGATGGGCTCGGGGGCGATCTCCCACGTGTGCTTCGCGCCCGCCTCTCCCGCCGACGAGCTTGCGTTCGCGTTCGCGCCGCCAGCGTCGGAGGACGTGGCGGGGCTGCAAGCCGGCAGCGCGACGGCCGCCGCAGCGGCGGCGCCGGTGGCGAGCGCGCCCTTCAAGAAGCTTCTGCGATTGATGTCCATGGCTTCATCCCTTCCCTCGGGGTCCTGAGGACCCGTGTTCCATCTGCCCGCGACGACGGGCCGTGCGGCGTGTGGCCGCATCGAGGTCAGGATGCGGGATTCGGCTCGGCCGGCACAACGCGCGAATCGCCGTATTTT
Organism: Gordonibacter sp. An230; assembly: GCF_002159915.1. Classification (GTDB taxonomy): domain Bacteria; phylum Actinomycetota; class Coriobacteriia; order Coriobacteriales; family Eggerthellaceae; genus Rubneribacter. Next base: position 787 of record NZ_NFJP01000034.1, on the reverse strand, counting down.
CGCAAATCAGGCGTCTCCCGTGAGGCTTTCGGGCACCTCACGTGGTTCGGGTGATGGCGTCTCATCAGGCGAGGAGGCGAGATCGATGAACTGCTGGCGGTCGTGAACGCCCGCCTTCTGGTAGATGTGGCGCACGTGGGTGCCCACGGTGTTCTCGGAGATGCCGAGGCGCTCGGCGATCCACGGCTGGGTGCGTCCGGAGGCCAGCAGGGAGGCGATCTCGCGCTCGCGCGCGGTGAGCCCGATGCGCTCGAACCAAGCGGCCAGGCGCGCTTCGCGTCCTGCGCTGTCGTCTCCTGTCATGCCGTCGGGGCGGGGGCGGCCGAACAGCATCCACATGTCCTCGCTGCTCAGCAACAGCACCGTGGCGATGACCACGAGGTAGCCGACCACGGTCGTCTCGGCGGCCACGTTTCCGGACGGCGCCTCGTCGAAGCCCACGAGCGCGATGCCGATCGCGGCCCCCGCCGCCGAGCACAGCACCGCGATGAGCCGCATGAGCGCGACGGTTCTGAGCGCGTCGCGCGACTGCGCGTAGGCTATCTGCGAGAACGCCACCCAGATGAGCAGGTCGAGGATCGTGTATCCACCGATGACGATGGCTCCCGACACCCAGAACAGATCGGTGCCGAACAGAAACGCCATGAGCATGAAGCCCGCGATCATGGCCAGGAGGCCCACGCGGTACACGGGGCTGGGCCGTCGCTTCGCCAGCACCACGATGGCGAAGATGAGGATCGACGCCACGCCGCGGGCGACCTGCACGAGGATGCCGCCGGACGCGCCG
>NZ_NFJP01000033.1 GCF_002159915.1 Gordonibacter sp. An230 | reverse complement strand
CCCTCGCACAGGCCCCGCGCGCAAGCCCGCCCGCCCCCGCCGCCCTGCGGACGCGGGTGCCGCGCAGCGCCCCGCCCGACGGCGATTCGCCGCAACGGAGGGCGACCGCCACGGCGCTCGCGGCCGCGGGACCCTCCTTTCCCGGCTTAGACGAGCGACGGCGGCTCCCCGCCCGCCGCGCGGCGGCGGAGCCCGGGCCTGCCGACGCCGCGAGACCTCGCGGCCGCCTCGACCGCGGCGACGCGCGGACTCGGCGAGCGGAGCGACACGGCGGCCGAGTCGCCGGCGCCCCGCCTGGGCAGACCCACCGCGACGCCGCGCCCCCCGCTCGCAGCCCTCCCGCTCGGCAGCCGCCGTCTCCAGCATGCCATCGCCCACGACGGCCCGTCCTCGGGCTCGCCATCCACGACGGGCCTCCCAACCGGCCAGCCCCGCCCCCCCCGCAGCGCCTTCGCCGAGAGGGGGGCCGTGCGGCAAAACGCCGGCGCCGAGCCGTCGACCCGCCTGATCGCCGCCGTCTCCAGCATGCGCCCGCCCGCGCCGAACCTCAGGGCACGGTCTTCTCCGCGCGCTTGCCGCGCCCGGCCGAGACGGCGATCCGGCCCGCCCGGACGCCCGCCATGCCCTCGGGCGCCGCCTTTAGGCGACGCCCCATCATGCGCCCGCGCACCGCCATGCCACGCCCCATCGCCTTCCGCTCCCGCATCGTCCAATCGCAATGCGGCTATGCGATGCAAGCGGTCGGAGCCCTTGCCAAAGCCGCCGCGCACCGGGCATTCCGCTTCCGCCAAGCCGCCGGCCCCTTTCCTGTCGGCGCAAAGGCTCGATCCTTCCAAGAGCGTCGGATCCGACGCCTTCAAAAGCGGAGCTGGGAAAACACCTCCGGCGCCTTTCGCGCAATCCCGCGCAAAAGGCGCCCCAAATCAAAAAAGCCCTGGTCAACTATCTGACCAGGGCTTTAAACGTTACGTCGAGCTTACTTGAAGAACCCTTCGTAATTGTGCATCTTCAGCTGGCTTTCCACTTTCGACATGGTGTCGAGGGCCACGCCGATCATGATGAGGATTGAGGTTCCCCCGAACGCCTGGATGAGCTGGTTGTCCGTGAAAGTGAACAGGATGGCGGGAACAACCGCTATGACCGCGATGAAGATGCCTCCTGGCAGCGTCACGCGATGCAGCACGTTTTTGATGTAGGTGACCGTCGCCGTGCCCGGACGAACGCCGGGGATGAAGCCGCCCTGTTTGCGCAAGTTGTCGGCCGTCTCCTCGGGATTGAACACCATCGAGGTGTAGAAGTACGCGAAGAACACGACGAGCAGCACGGTGAGCACCCAGTTGATCCAGCCGGTCGATATGGCGTCCGCCACCGCCGTGAGCCACTCCACGTTGAACAGCGCGGCCAGCTGGGCTGGGAAATAGATGATGCAGCTCGCGAAGATGATCGGAACAACGCCCGCCGCGTTCACCTTGAGCGGGATGTAGGTGGACTGCCCCCCCATCATCTTGCGACCCTGCACGCGCTTGGCGTAGTTCACCGGGATGCGGCGCTGTGCTCGCTCAACGAAGATGATCGCGGGGATACACGCAAGCACCACGAGAAGGATGAGCAGCGTGATCGCGATGCCCATGCCCGTGTCGGCCACCGTGCTCGCCGACAAGAAGATGGCGCTCGGCACACGGGACACGATGCTCGTGAAGATGATGAGCGACATGCCGTTGCCCACGCCGCGCTGCGTGATGAGCTCTCCCATCCACATGATGAACGCAGTGCCCGCCACGAGCGTGAACACCACTATCACGTCGGTCAGAAGCTCGGGCACCTCGGTGCTGAACCGCACCCCGTAGCCCGGCGACTTGAACAAAAGCAGATAGCCCACGGCGTTGATGAGCCCGAGGCCGAGCGTGAGATAGCGGGTGACCTGCGTGATCTTCCTGCGGCCCGTCTCGCCTTCCTTCGCCCAACGGCCCACAGTGGGGATAACGCCCTGCATGAGCTGCATGATGATAGAAGCCGTGATGTAGGGCATGATGCCCAGCGAGAACACGCTGTAGTTCGAAAGCGCGCCGCCCGAGAACAGGTCGAGCATGAGCATGGACGACCCGAAGCCCTCGTTGATGTTGTGCGCGAGGTCGTTGAACGGCACCCCGGGCACCGGCACGTACGCCCCGAAGCGGTACAGCGCCAAAATCCCAAGCGTGAAGAGCATCTTCTTGCGCAGCTCGGGCACCTTGAACGCATCGATGATGGAGCTTAGCAAGGCTCTTCGACCTTTCCTCCGGCCGCCTCGATCTTCGCCTTGGCGGAAGCAGACACCTTGTCGACCTTGACCGTGAGCGCCTTGGTCAGATCGCCGTCGCCCAGCACTTTCACCAGGGCGTCGGCGTGCTTGATGACGCCCTTCGCCTTCAGGCTCTCGCCATCGACGACGTCGCCCGCCTCGAACACTTCTTCAAGGCGTTTGACGTTCACCGGCAAGTACTCCACGCGGTTGAAGTTCCTGAAGCCGGGCAGCTTCGGCAGACGGCGAGCAAGCGGGGTCTGGCCGCCCTCGAAGCCGACGCCCTTGCCGCCGCCGGAGCGCGACTTCTGGCCGTTCATGCCGCGACCGGCCGTCTTGCCCGTGCCCGACGCGGGGCCGCGCCCCACGCGCTTGCGAGCCTTGCGGGAGCCTTCTGCGGGCTTGAGATCCTTGAGTTCCATGGGGTTGATTCTCCTTCTGTCGCTTCCGGGCAGAAGCGCCCGGTGCTGGCAGCTCGCCGCCAGCAAACTTCCAAAACACGCTCGATCGACGTCGCGCGAATCCGCGATGTCGATCGATCATTGTACCCTATCGAAGCGGATATGCGAAATGAGTTCCCCCATCTCGCATATCCGTTCACATTTCGGCGCGCAGCTTCGCAGGCCCGTCGTCGCGGAAAGGACGCGGCGAGCGATCGGCGTGCGGCCCCGTCGCCTTTCGGACGACGCGGCGCACCTCGGCGCCGACAAGGCGCGGCGGCCGTCGGGCCGCCGCGCCTTCCTAGATCTCCTCGACCTTGACGAGGTGCTTGACCTTGAACACCATGCCGCGGACGGACTCGTTGTCCACCACCTCGTTCACGCGGTTGATCTTCCCCAAGCCAAGTGCGCGCAACGTCTTGCCCTGATCGGCCGGACGGCCGATGGCGCTTTTCACCTGGGTGATGCGCAGCTTCTTAGCGTCAGCCATTACTTCTGCTCCTTCCAGCCGTAAATCTTGGCGACGGACATGCCGCGGCGCTCGGCAACCTCGCTCGCGCTCTGCATGTTCTTAAGCCCCTCGGCCGCAGCCTTGACCACGTTCATGACGTTGTCCGTGCCCAACGACTTCGCGAAGCAGTCGGTAACGCCCGCCAGCTCCATGACGGCACGCGCGGCACCGCCAGCGATAACGCCGGTACCGGGCGAAGCCGGCTTGATGAGCACACGACCAGCGCCAAATTCGCCGATGATGTCATGCGGCAGCGTCTTCTCGGGCGTCAGCGGCACGGAGAACATGTTCTTCTTCGCATCCTCCACGCCCTTCTTGATGGCGGTCGGCACTTCCTGGGACTTGCCCATGCCCACGCCGACGCGACCGTTCTTGTCACCAACCACCACAAGCGCAGTGAGTGCGAAACGACGACCGCCCTTGACGACCTTGGACACGCGGTTGATATAGACGACGCGCTCCTCGAGCTCGGGGACTGCGGCGTTGTCCTGCTTGTTGTTACGAGCCATAGACCTTAACCCCTTCTAGAATTTCAACCCGGCTTCACGGGCGGCTTCGGCAAGAGCCTTCACACGACCGTGATACAGGTGGCCACCACGGTCGAACACGACTTCCGTGACACCGGACTCCTGCGCTTTCTTGCCCGCGATCGCACCGAGGGCGGCAGCGCCCTCGACGGTCGCGCCGCTCTTGCCCGTGGCCTTGAACTCGGGGCCGAGCGTGGAGACGCCGCAGATGGTCTTGCCGGCGACGTCGTCGACGAACTGCACGTAGATGTTGGAGTTGCTGCGCGTGACGCACAGGCGAGGACGAGCCGGCGTGCCGGAGATCTTCCCGCGAACGCGACGATGGCGACGAGCCAGCGCAGCTTGCTTTTTCTGAAGCTTGTTCATTGATTATCCCTTCGATCTCAATCGTACGCGGCGCGAGGCCTAGTCCTTGCCAGCCTTGCCGACCTTGCGGCGCACATGCTCGCCTTCGTAGCGGATGCCCTTGCCCTTGTAAGGCTCCGGCTTGCGCCACTTGCGGATGTTCGCGGCAACCTGGCCGACCTGCTCCTTGGAGATGCCGTTCACGATGATCTCCGTCTGGCTGGGCACCTCGAACGTGATGTTCTCGGGAGCCTCCACCAGCACGGGATGGGAGAAGCCCAGCTGCATCTCAAGATCCTTGCCCTTGAGCGCGGCGCGGTAGCCCACGCCCACTAACTGCAGCTTCTTGGAAAAGCCGTTGGACACGCCCTCCACCATGTTGGAGATGAGCGTGCGCACGAGGCCATGGTAGGCCTTCGCTTCGCGAGAATCATCAGGACGCTCGACGATAACTTCGCCGTTCTCCTGCTTGATAGTCATGATCTCGGGGAACGTGCGAGTCAGCTCGCCTTTCGCCCCCTTCACCGTCACCGTCGTGCCGTCGATGGTCACCTCGACGCCGGCAGGAACGGTGATGGGCAGCTTGCCGATACGAGACATGTCAAACCTCCCTTTCCTACCAAATATAGGCGATGACTTCGCCGCCGATGCCCTTCTTGCGGGCATCGCGGTCGGTCATGACGCCGTTGCTCGTCGAGACGATCGCCGTGCCAAGGCCGCCGAGCACGCGCGGCAGCTCGTCCTTGCCAGCGTAAATGCGCAGACCCGGCTTGGAAATGCGCTTGATGCCGCGAATGGTCTTGGCCTTCTTGTCGCCGTACTTGAGCACGATCTCGAGGGTAGCGCGAGGCTCGCCCTCGATGATGTCGTAACCCTGGATGTAGCCCTCTTCCTTCATGATGCGGGCTATCTCGACAAGTTTCTTGCTCGACGGCATGGACACCGTCTGCTTGCCGGCAGAGTTAGCGTTACGCACGCGCGTAAGCATGTCTGCGATGGGATCGGTCATGGTCATGATTGGTTTCTCCTTTGGTCCGTGATGAGCCTGCAGGTCCGGTTCGTCGGCGCCCGTAACGCCTCCGCCTGAACCGTGGCACGCCCAAGCGTTTCCGTTGTGTCGCTTACCACGACGCCTTGGTCACACCGGGCAGTTCGCCTTTGTTGGCCAGCTCGCGCAAGCAGACACGGCACAGGCCGAACTTGCGGTAGTAGGCGCGGGGACGTCCGCAGCGCGTGCAGCGGTTGTGCTGGCGCGTCGAGAACTTCGGCTCGCGCTTGGCCTTGGCGATCATCGATTTCTTAGCCATGCAATTCCTTCTTTCTCGTATCCAGCCCCTTCGGCTTTCGAAAGGGCTCGAGTGCACTTTCAGCGCAGACCGCCCGAAAGCGGCCTTGGGCGAACAGGGAGAGCGTTACTCCTTGTCCTTGAACGGGAAGCCCAGCGCGCTGAGCAGCGCGAAGGCGTCGTCGTTATTCTCAGCCGTCGTCACGAACGTGATGTCCATGCCACGCGTGCGGTCGATCTTGTCGTAGTCGATCTCCGGGAAGATCAGCTGCTCGGTGATGCCGAGCGTGTAGTTGCCGCGACCGTCAAAGCTCTTCGGCGAGATGCCGCGGAAGTCGCGCACGCGCGGCAGCGCCGTGGCCAGCAGACGGTCGAGAAACTCCCACATGCGGTCGCCGCGCAGCGTCACCTTGCAGCCGATGGGCTGGCCCTCGCGCACATGGAAGCCCGCGATGGACTTCTTGGCGCGGGTGACGGCGGGCTGCTGGCCCGTGATGACGCGCAGGTCGGCCATCGCGGAATCGAGCAGCTTGTGGTCGGACGCAGCAGCGCCCACACCCATGTTCACGACGATCTTCTCGAGACGCGGAACCTGGTTGATGTTCTTGAGCTCCAGATCCTTCTCGAGCTTGGCGATGATCTCGCTTTGGTACTTTTCCTTCAAACGAGGAGCGGTCATGTGCCTTGTTCCTTTCGATGAATTAAACGCAGGATTTCCGACCCTGCGTCCCTTGCCGCGAAAGCAGCAGGGGTCATTATAGTACATCTTCGACGCTTGCCCGCCGATCATTCCGCAACGTCAACCAGGGAGACTGATTAAAACCTCACCGATCGTTCACAGCGTCAGCAGGTCGGTCAGCACCCCACTAGCACCCCACTGGTCGTTCGTAACGTCAGCGAGGGCTTCCGCAGCGTCGGCCCGTTCTGCCGGCCGTCAGGCCGGCGGAACCAAATGCCGCAGCGTCGGCCCGTTCCGTCGGCCGTCAGGCCGACGGAACTCTTAGTCAATATCCTTGCCGCACTTCTTGCAGACGCGGACTTTCTTGCCCTGCTCGTTGATGCGCTTGCTCACGCGCGAGGGCTGCTTGCACGCGGGGCACACGAGCATGACGTTGGACACGTGGATGGGAGCCTCGATGGAGGCGATGCCGCCCTGCGGGTTCTGCTGCGTGGGGCGCATCGCTTTCTTGGCGATGTTGACCTTCTCCACCACGACGCGCTGCTTCTGCGGGAGCGCACGCAGGATGACGCCTTCCTTGCCCTTGTCCTTGCCGGACAGGACGCGCACCTTGTCACCCTTTTTCACATGCATGCTATTCATTTGCGCACACCTCCTTACAGCGTCTCGGGAGCGAGGGACACGATCTTCATGTACTTCTTGTCGCGCAGCTCGCGGGCGACGGGCCCGAAGATGCGCGTGCCGCGCGGCGCGCCGTTCGCGTCGATGAGCACGGCGGCGTTCTGGTCGAACCTGATGTAGCTGCCGTCGGGACGGCGCACTTCCTTCTTCACGCGCACGATAACGCAGCGGACGACGTCGCCCTTCTTCACGTTGCCGTTCGGCGCGGCCTCTTTGACGCTGCAGATGATGACATCGCCCAGTCCCGCATAACGGCGCTTGGAGCCGCCGAGGACCTTGATGCACTGCACCTTGCGAGCGCCGGAGTTGTCGGCCACCGCGAGCATGGATTGCATCTGAATCATTGCTTCAACCTAACTTTCGTCTCGGTAGTCTGTCGCAGATGAGCGAGAACTACTTGGCCTTCTCGATGATCTCGACCAAGCGCCAGCGCTTCATCTTCGACAGGGGGCGCGTCTCCATGATGCGCACGGTGTCGCCAAAGCCGGCCTCGTTGTTCTCGTCGTGGGCGTGGAACTTCTTGGTGGTGGTCATCATCTTGCCGTACACCGGATGCGGCTTGCGCTCCTTGACCTGCACCACGATGGTCTTGTCGTTAACCGCGCTCACGACGACGCCCTGACGGACCTTGCGGGAGTTGCGAACTTCACTCATGTGTATTCAACCTTCCTTAGACGAGCCTCAAGCGCTCAGCTCGCGGGCACGCATCTCGGTCTGGATGCGGGCGATGTCCTTCTTGACCTGCTTCACGCGGGCGGTGTTGTCGAGCTGGCTCGTGGCCATCTGGAAGCGCAGGTTGAAAAGCTCCGCACGCGCTTCTTTGAGTTTCGCCTGCAGATCGTCGGCAGACAGCTCACGGATCTCTGCTGCTTTCATCTATTCCTGCCCTTCCGTTTCGCGAGAAACAACCTTGCACTTGATGGGCAACTTGTTGATGGCGAGACGAAGCGCCTCCTTGGCGGTGGCCTCCTCGACGCCGTCGATCTCGAACATGATGCGGCCGGGCTTGACGACCGCGACCCATGCCTCGGGGTTGCCCTTGCCGGAGCCCATGCGAGTCTCAGCCGGCTTCTTGGTGATGGGCTTGTCGGGGAAGATCGTGATCCACACCTTGCCACCGCGCTTCATGTAGCGGGTCATGGCAATACGAGCGGCCTCGATCTGGCGGTTGGTGATCCAAGCGGCCTCGAGCGCCTGGATGCCGTAAGAGCCGTGGTTCAGACGGGTGCCGCCCTTGGCCTTGCCCTTCATGGAACCACGCTGCACCTTGCGGTGCTTCACGCGCTTAGGTACGAGCATTTACTTTGCCCTCCTATCGTTACGATCGTTGCGACGGGGACGGCTCGGGCGGGAGCTACCCTCGAGCGCCGGCTGCGGCGCCTTCTGGCCGGGAAGCACCTCTCCGTGGTACACCCACACCTGCACGCCGATGGAGCCCATCGTGGTGGCGGCGGTGGAGAAACCGTAGTCGATCTTGGCACGCAGCGTGTGCAGCGGCACGCGACCCTCGCGGTACCACTCGCGGCGGCTCATCTCCGCGCCACCGAGGCGACCGGAGCACTGGATGCGGATGCCCTTCGCGCCGCTCTTGCGGGCAGACTGGACCGCCTTGCGCATGGCGCGACGGAAGGCCACGCGGCCCTCGAGCTGCTCGGCCACGGACTGCGCGATGAGCGCGGCGTCGAGCTCGGGACGCTTCACCTCGATGACCTCGATGGACACGGGGCCGTTGGCCACCTTCTCCAGCTTCTTGCGAAGCGCGTCGATCTCGGCGCCCTTCTTGCCGATCACGACACCGGGACGGGCCGTGGTGACGACGATCTTGATCTTGTCGCCGGCACGCTCGATCTCGACTTTGGAGACGGCGGCACGGGCGAGCTGCTTGTCCAAGAACTTCCTGATGGCCAGGTCGTTTTCCAGGTTCTTGGCGTAATCCTTATCGGCGTACCAACGGCTGCGCCATTCCTCGGTGATGCCGAGGCGGAATCCGGTGGGGCTTACTTTCTGACCCATGCGGCTTATGCCTCCTCTCGCGGTGCAACGATGATCGTGATGTGGCTCGTGCGCTTGCGGATGCGCGACGCCGAACCCTTGGCGCGCGGACGGATGCGCTTGAGCGTGGGGCCCTCGTCGGCGAAGGCCGTCTTCACGACAAGCGTCTCCGGACGCACATGATGCTGGTTCTCGGCGTTGGCCACAGCGGAGTTGAGCACCTTGGCGACAACCTCCGCGACCGCGCGGTCGGAGAACTGCAGGATCTCGCGGGCGGCAGGCACGGACTTGCCGCGAACCAAGTCGATGACGACGCGTGCCTTGCGGGGCGAAACGCGGACGTAGCGTGCGGTTGCTTTAGCTTCCATTGTTCACCCCTTCTTATCGCTTCTTGCCCTTGTCGGCAGAGTGACCCTTGAACGTGCGGGTCGGGGCGAATTCGCCCAGCTTGTGGCCGACCATGGATTCGGTGACGTACACCGGCACGTGCTTGCGACCGTCGTGCACGGCGATGGTGTGGCCCACCATCTCCGGGAAGATGGTGCTCGCGCGCGACCAGGTCTTGACGACGTTCTTCTCGCCCGCCGCGTTCATCTTCTCGATGCGATCAAGAAGGCGCGGTTCGACGAAAGGACCCTTCTTCAAACTTCTACTCACTATTACTCCTTAACGCTTTGCGCTACTTCTTGCGACGGCGGATGATCAAGCGGCTCGAAGCCTTCTTGGGATTGCGGGTGCGATGGCCCTTCGTGGGAACGCCCCACGGGGTGACCGGGTGACGACCGGCGGACTTGTTCTTGCCCTCGCCGCCGCCGTGCGGGTGGTCGACCGGGTTCATGACGGTGCCGCGAACGCTCGGACGGATGCCCTTCCAGCGGTTGCGGCCGGCCTTGCCGATCTTGATGTTGGAATGCTCGGCGTTGCCCACCTCGCCGATGGTGGCGCGGCAGGTGACGAGCACGCGGCGCATCTCGGAGGACGGCATGCGCAGGATGGCGTAGTTGCCCTCCTTGCCCATGAGCTGGATGCTCGTGCCGGCAGAGCGGGCGATGGCCGCGCCCTTGCCCGGCTGCAGCTCGACCGCGTGGATGAGCGTACCGACAGGGATGTTGGCCAAGGGCAGCGCGTTGCCCGGCTTGATGTCGGCCTCGGGGCCGCTCATCACCGTGTCGCCCACGCACAGGCCCTTCGGATGCAGGATGTAGCGCTTCTCGCCGTCAACATAGTGCAGAAGGGCGATGCGGGCGCTGCGGTTCGGGTCGTACTCGATGGTAGCGACCTTGGCGGGCACGCCATCTTTGTTGCGCTTGAAGTCGATGATGCGGTAACGGCGCTTGTTGCCACCGCCCTGATGGCGGGTGGTGATGCGGCCGTTGTTGTTGCGACCTGCCTTGTTGGACAGCGGCGCAAGCAGGGACTTCTCCGGCTTGTCCGTCGTGATCTCGGAGAAGTCCGAGACCGTCTGGAAGCGTCGGCCGGGGCTTGTCGGCTTGTACTGTTTGACTCCCATGTCTTTCCTTTCTGCGGGTTCTCGCTCGCACGCCTCTCCGTACCCCGAAAACCCTTCGTCTCTTCGTGGACTCGATTGCCGCGACGAACCGTGGGGAGGCTTGGCCCGTGCGACTCCGATGTGCCACGCGTCCGGGTGTATCCATCTATGGCCAGACGCAAACGAGAATTATACGCAGAAAACCACGGCTATTCAAGAAGAATTTCCTGATGGGCATTCGGACACAACCTGCACACAAGAGAGGTCGAGAAACGACGGAAACTCCGGGGGTAACTACAATCATGCAGCCAACCCATGCCTTTGTCCTTCGAAGAACTTGCGAAGGACAAAGGCTCGGCGCAAAGGCAATTTCGATCGCTGAGGAACGCGAAGAGCAACAGCGATCGAGCTTGCCGAAGCGAACTGGGCAAAACTCGAACCTCGCTCCCAGCGAGCATTGCGCTCCCCGAGCCCAGCCAACCGAACCTCTTCCCCTCAAAGCCATTTGCAAACATCAATTTGCATCGCGGAGGAAAGCGGAGAAAGAATAATCAGCAAGCAAGATCCTTCAAAACCGAAGCCCTTTGAAGAAACCCGCGAAGTTCAAACCATCAGCAGCACCAACGCCAATGTAAAGACATCCAAAAAGCGGAACCGCAAGAAAGATTGCCGGCCACATGGCAAAGCAACCGGCAGAACAGCAAAGAGCAACCCGAGCGTCACCCATCACTGCACGTGCAGCGAAAGGGCGCGCATGGCCACCATCGAAGCAAGATGAGCCTGGCCTGTGTTGATCATGCGATCAACATCCTTCTCCTCAGATTCAAGCCGCTCAATATCCTTCACAGCGCTTGCGTTCAAGCACTCGATACGGCTTTCCAGTTCGGAGCGATACGTCTTAAGCCTCTCGACGCACGAATGGTACTGAGCGAAGCACTCCTCCAACTCCTCCCTCGAAGCGTCGATACGCGCACGCACTGGAAGCCTCATCTCATCCACCCTCACCCTCGCCTCGCTTTCCCAAATGAAAATAGGCCATTTGTACGACGGCTTTTATCGTTTTTCATTAAATCACAGACACACGTATCCCAGAGGATAAAACCGGCGAAAGAAGCGGCTTTTCCGCAAGAGAGCGCACGCGCGGCGCCTCTTTGCGCATGCGCCCCTCGCCCTCATTACCTCACGCGGAGCAGCACGTCAATCGCCAAAAACGAGTCCGGTGATAAGCCCGCATGCAGCAATGCGCCGCCATCCTCGCTTCATAACATGTTTTCCGTTGGTGGGAAAGCTTATCGCGATTTACAGAAAGGAGGGAGACGGACATGCACGAAACGCGCCGCACGACACCGGAAGAGGCCATCGCGAGAAACGTGAGGCGGCTTCGCATGAAGCAAGGCCTGGGCAAAGCCCGCTTCTGCCTCATGACGGGCATCGGAAGGCCGACGCTCGACCAAATCGAGGAGGGAGCGCCGAACGCGAAGCTCTCGACCATCCGCAAGGTGGCCGAAGGCCTCGGAGTCGAGGTTGCCGACCTGTTGGAGGAACTCTCTTGAGAGGCCCACATGCGAACTCCCGCACATGGTCTGCCGAGCCCATACGCGCTGCCACCTGCAACAAAACACTGCGCCGCAACGAAAGACCGCCGCCAACGGAAACGTGGCTGGAGAAACACCGGAGACGACACAAGAGGAGCGAAAGGAGCATCTATGAAACATTCTGAAAAGAGCCAAACAAGCCCCGAGGAGATCATCGCAAAGAACGTGAAGCGACTTCGTAGAGAGCAGAGAATCGGGAAGGAGCGCTTTTGCCTCATGGTGAATATTGGCAGACCAACACTTAACAAAATTGAGAAAGGGGCGCCGAACACAAGGCTTTCGACCATCCGCAAGGTGGCAGAGGGGCTTGGCGTCGAGGTGATCGATCTTCTGAGGTAGCAAGAACACGGAAAACGCCCTCGGGCAACTTCATGCGACCCGAGGGCGTCACAGACAAGCGCATCGTGCAATCCCTCTACCCCGCCGCCGCGCGACGCGTCGGCGCGTAGCGCCTAGGACTTCGTCGGCTCCTCAACGATCACCTCGGCGTGCTCGAGCAGCCAGCGGTTCGCCTTCATGCGCTCAGCCGCCTCGCGCAGCGCGAATCCCTGGCCGTTCTCCTCCATTCCGCGACGGACGGCCTTGGGATCCTGCGGGTTCATGCTGCGCGCCGCCGCGTCAAGGTCGTCCTCGGTGAGCGTCAGCTTTTCGTGACGGAACAGCGCGTCAAGCGCGTAGCCCTGCACGAGCATTTCGCGCGCCTGCATCATCATGAGCATGCCGAACTGCTGCTCGCCGCCCTGGCTCTGCACGAACTGCTCGAACGGCACGCCCTGCTGCGCGAGCGACCCGCGCAAGTTCTCGAGCAGGGTACTCCGCATCGCCTCGTACACCTCGTCCTGGATGCGGCCCTTGAAGCGACGCGCGAGCTCGGACGCGGCGGCCTGCATCTTGAACGATTCGTACTGCGCCCGACGCTCGGCGGTCAGGCGGTCGGCGATGCCGCCGCGCAACGCCGCCGCGTCGCGGTAAAGGGGCAGGTTCTTCGCCACCCACTCGTCGTCGATGGCGGGCAGGACCTTCTTCTGCATCTCCTTCACGGTGACGGTGCAGTCGATGCGCTCGCTCTCGTCGCCGGGCGCGCCGGGCGCAGCGAACGAGATCGACTTCGTCTCGCCCACCTCCATGCCGATAAGCTGCCGCTCGAACTCTTCGGGCATGAGGCCCATCCCCATGAGGTAGGTGCGCCCCTCGGTGGAAAGGCCCTCCATCCGCTCGCCGTTGCGCGACGCCTCGAGGGCGAGCAGCATGATGTCGCCTTCGCGCACGGAATGCGGGTCGTCGGCCACGAAGTCCGCGTAGTTGTCGGCGAGCTGGGCAAGCTGCTCGTCGACTTCTTTTGGGTCGAGCTCGAACGGCGGCACCGTGATGGTGACCGGATCGTAGGAGGTCAGCTCGTAATCGGGCTTCGGCGTGACCACGAGGGAGAACGAGAACGTCTGGCCGCGCTTGAGCGCGGAGGCCACCTTGGGCACGGGAGGGAACGCCGGGGTGATGTTGCGCTTGTCGATGGCGAACGGCACAAGGTATTCGACGGCTTGCTGCTGCACGACGGCATCGAGGTCCTTGATGCCGAGCTCCTTTTCGGCCGCCTGGGCCACCGAGCCGCCGGGGGCGACGCGCAGGTTCATCTGCTGGGCGAAACCGCGATGCGCCACGGTGAGCGCGTGGCTCACTTCGGCGGTGGATGCGACAGCCTCAAGCTGGATGCGGCCGCCGTCAAGCTTCTTCTCGGTCACTTTCATGGAGGGTCCCCTTCTGTCGTTCGTCGTCGAACCGCTATTGTAGCGCAAAAGCGCGCAGGGGGCGCACGGCACGCCTGCGGAGGGCGCGAACGCGAGCCGAATGCGAGTCGGAGAATGCGCCCGCAAGTTGGTGGGCGCGCAGGATGGACGGCAAGATGTGCGGCGAGATGGACGGCGAGGGCATCCGCTCGCAACGCGAAGGAAGGCGGCGCGCGAGCTCCGTGCAAACTCCCGGCCATTTTTTGGCCACGAAACCGCGTTCTGGCACGGATCGAGCCCGTTTCGGCGGCATGGCAGCTCTGCCGAAATCGCCGACCTGGGCTTTCGCCGCGCAGAAGAGCCCGTCCGAAGCGAAAGGGAGCGGTCGCCGTGCGGTCGTCGTGCCAGAACGCGGTTTCGTGGCCAAAAAACGAAGGATTTCCCGCACGCGCGTCCTTCGGGAGGAGTTCGCGAGGGGCGCGCGAGGGGTGCGCGTGCGACAGAGGGCGCATGTGGAAGCGCGCCCGCGGCGGGCGGCGCGCAGGAGGCGTCACTCGTTCGACTTGAGGCTCTCCACCATGTCGATGCCAGCGAGTTTGCGCCGCATCGCCACCATCACGAGCACGGTGAACGCCATGGTGAGCGCAAAGGCGATAGCGAAGCTGGCCGGATGGATGACGCGGCCGAACATCACCTGGTCGACCTCGGCCGTGACCACGACGAACCCTTCCATCCACACGCCCAACACCAAACCGACAAGGCTTCCGATGGCAGAGAGAAGCACGATCTCGCGGTAGATGTAGGCGTCCACCTCCCGCGGCGTGAAACCGAGCACTTTGAGCGTGGCAATCTCACGCATCCGCTCGGTGATGTTGATGTTCGTGAGGTTGTACAGCACGATGAAGGCGAGCGCCGCCGCGGCGGCCACCAGCACCACCACGATCATGTTCACGCTCGAAAGCATCTCGCGATAGGCGTCGATCGTCTCGTCGTTGTAGGCGACGGTCCGCACGCCCTCGATGGCGCCAAGCCGCTCGGTCAGCTGCGCGCGCGTGTCGGGATCGTCGGTGACGACGGCGAGGAGGGTGGTGTAGGG
Source organism: Gordonibacter sp. An230 (assembly GCF_002159915.1). Lineage (GTDB taxonomy): Bacteria > Actinomycetota > Coriobacteriia > Coriobacteriales > Eggerthellaceae > Rubneribacter. The sequence goes on along the minus strand of NZ_NFJP01000033.1, from coordinate 21,811 downwards.
AGGCCGCCCGCCCATGAGCTCGTCGTAGCGGTCGGGACCGATGAACACGTAGTTGTAGATGTAGTTCTCCATAACGCCCGTCACCGTGGCCGCATGCGACGACCCCGTGGCGTTGCCGATGGCATCCTGCTCAGTCAGAGCCACCTCGTCGCCCACCCCGACGCCCAGCTGGTCGGCCAGCTTTTCGCTGAGCACGACGCCGTCGCCGCCCAGCTCGATGGGCTCGTGGCCGACGCGCGTGCGCATGAGCACGAACTCGTCCAGCCGCGACGGCTCCTCGGGCACGACCACCTGCACGCTCACGTCCTCGTCGTCGGGCCCTGAGGCCAGCATGTTCTCGCGCTGCGCGGGCGTGCTGGCGCTTACGAAGCGTTCGTCGGCAAGCAGCTCGTCCAACTCTTCGCGGGAGTCGCGCGAAAGGTCGTCCTCCACGGTGATCATGGCGTTGTACTTCGTGATGGTGCCGAACTGGTTGTCGATGATGTCGTTGATGGCGTCGGACAGCCCCAGGCCCGTCAGCAAGAGCGCCGTGCAGCCCGCGATGCCGATAACCGTCATGACGAGGCGCTTCTTGTAGCGGAACAGGTTGCGGAACGTCACCTTCCACGAGAACGACAGCCGCCGCCACACCGGCCGTGCGCGTTCGAGCAGGATGCGCTTGCCGGACTTCGGAGCGCGCGGCTGCATGAGCAGGGCCGGTCGCTCGTGCAAGGACGCGCCAGCGGCGGCAGCCGTGGCCGCGAGCGTCACGCCCACGCCGAGGCCGGCGGCGAGCGCCGCAAGGCCCCAATCCATCGGCAGCGGCACAGGAAGGGACGGCACGAAGTAGATGATGGCGTACGCCTTCATGATGACCGCCGGCAGCACCTGCGAGAGCACGGCGATGCCCACCACGCTGCCAGCAGCACTGGCAATGAAGGCGTAGACCAGGTATTTCGAGGCGATGCGCGCACGCGAGTAGCCGAGCGCCTTGAACGTGCCGATGAGCAGCCGTTCCTCCTCCACCATGCGCGTCATGGTGGTGAGCGCCACGAGTGCGGCCACCAAGAAGAAAATGAACGGGAACACCGCCGCGATGTTGTCGACGCGGTTGGCGTCGGCCTCGAAGCTGGCCGCGCCGTAGTTGGCCGTGCGGTCCATGACGTACCATGCGGGATTGTCGATGGAGTCGATCTGGCGCTGCGCGTCATCGAGCGCACGCTGCCCCTCGGCCAGCTGCTCCTCGGCATCGGCCTTCTGGCGCTCGTACTCGGCCAAGCCGGCCTCGTAGTCGGCGCGTCCCTGGGCAAGCTGCTCCCGGCCGTCGGCTATCTGCGCGGCGGCGTCGTCGAGCTGGGCTTGCGCGGCGGCCAGCTGGGAGTCGGCTTGCTGGCGAGCGGCGGAAAGGCTGGCCGCGCCCTGCTCGCTTTGGGCGACGGCGGCGTCAAGGGCGGCCTTCTGCTGGTCGAACGCACTTTGCTGGGCGTCGAGGGTAGCCTTGGCGGCATCCACCTCGCCTTGGCGCGCGTCCAATTCGCGCGCAGCCGCCTCAAGGGCGGGCCGCTGCGCCTCCAACTCCCCAAGCTGGCCTTCCAGCGCCAGTTTCTGCTCGGCTACCGTGCTTTTCTGCGCCTCGAGCGCGGCGATGGCGTCGACGTCCTTGTCGGGGTCGAGCCCGTCGATCTGGCGCTGCAGCTCGTCGATGGCGCTTTGCGCCTGGAAGATACCCTCCTGCAGCTGGCTCATGCCGGCCTCGAGCGCATCGCTTTGCTCCTGCCAGCTCGCACGCGCCTGCGCGAGCGCGTCCGCACCCGTCTGCCACTGCGCCCACGCCTCCTCAAGCTGCGCTTGCCCCTCCTCGATGGCGGGTCGCGCCTCGTCCACCTGCGCCCGTCCGTCAGCCAGCTGCCGCTCGGCGTCGGCCAGCTGCGCTTCGGCACGCGCCCGCTCCTCTTCCAACTGCGCGGCGCCGGCATCGCGCTGCGCCTCGGCGTCGGCCAGCTTCTGCTCGTTCTCTGCGATGGCGGCGGCCGCATCGTCAAGCTGCGCCTTCGCATCCGCCAGCTGCGTCTCGGCATCGGCCTTCTGCGCGTCGTAGTCGGCACGGGCCTCGTCCAACTCGCGCTGCGCGTCGGCGCGCAAGCCGTCGGCGCGAGCCTGCTCGCGCGCGGGGGCAAGGGCCTCGATACGCTCGACCACCTCGGCCACCAGCTCGTCGTACGCCGCGCTGTCGGAGCGCTCCTCCGCCGCACCCGCCACGGCAACGAACGCCTCGGTGAACGGCAGATCCTCCGAGAAGTCGTCTTCCGGCACGTACATATACTGCGTGATGGAGCCGCTTCCGAGCGACGTGGTGCCAAGGCTCGACGAGGTGGCGTAGTACGGCGAACTCACGAAGCCCACCACCGTGTACTCGGTGGTGACGAGCGCGTCCTCGGCCCCTTCGGACCATTCGTCGATGCGCACCGTGTCGCCGATGCGCGCGCCCTCGGCCTCCACGAGGTCGGCAGACAGCACGCACTCCCCCTCCCGCTCGGGCCATGCGCCCTCCACGAGGATGGGGCGGTTGAGGTAGTCGGGATCGTCCGTGCGGGCGTGCACCCCGTCCGACGTGTCGGATGCGCGCGCCGCATCGGGCAGCGAATGGACGCGCGTGGCGTACTGCTCACCCGCCATGGTGACCATGACGTCCGTCTCGTAGGCGGGCATGACGGCCTGCACGCCCTCGACGTCGCGCAGCGCCGCAATGTCATCGTCGGTGAGGCCGAGCGTCGAGAGCACGCGCACATCCATGAGGCCCGTGCCGTCGAAGAACTCGTCAGCCGCGATCTTCATGTCCGGCGCGGTCATGCGCAAACCGGCGTAGAAGCCCGTGCCCAGCGCCACGATGGCCGCGATAGCCAGAAAGCGGCCGAGCGAGCGGCTGATCGAACGGGCGAGCTCCTTGTTGAACGCGTTTCTCACCGAAGCCACCTACCACTCGAGCGTTTCGGCAGACGCAGGCGCGTCGTTCACCTCCACGCCCGCCACGCGCCCTTCGCGAATGTGGATGACGCGGTCAGCGATGACGGTGAATGCCGAGTTGTGCGTGATGAGCACGACGGTCTTGCCGGTGTCATAGCACGTGTCCTGCAAAAGCTTGAGGATGGCCTTGCCCGTGTGGTAGTCGAGCGCGCCCGTCGGCTCGTCGCACAGCAGAAGCTTCGGGTTCTTCGCGAGCGCGCGGGCGATGGCCACGCGCTGCTGCTCGCCGCCGGAAAGCTGCGCGGGGAAGTTGTCCAGGCGGTGCCCCAGCCCCACCTGCCGAAGCACCGTGGCCGCATCGAGCGGCTCCTTGCAGATCTGGCTGGCCAGCTCCACGTTCTCGAGCGCGGTGAGGTTTTGCACGAGGTTGTAGAACTGGAACACGAAGCCGATGTCATAGCGGCGGTAGTACGTGAGCTCTTTCTCTGAGAAGCCGCTCACCTCGCGTCCGTCGAGCATGATCGAGCCCGACGAGCAGGAATCCATGCCGCCGAGCATGTTGAGCAGCGTCGTCTTGCCAGCGCCGGAGGGGCCCACCACAACGACGAGCTCGCCGCGCTCGATGTCGAACGTCATACCGTCGACCGCGGCCACCTCGACCTCGCCCATCCGGTACACCTTCCGCACATCGCGAAACTCCACGAACGCCATGAGCACTCCTTCTTACCGCCCGTTCAACCGGCCCTCCTTCCACGATACACCATCGTTGGGCCGGATGCCAGTTCGGCAAGCTTCCAAAACAGGCAAAGCGAGAACGCCACGTCGCGCCATGCAGCAGCCTTGAGACAAGCTCGATGCGGACGGACGCTGCGAACGCTTCGCCCCCGTCAACAGTCATTCTGGCAACGCCTCAGCTCGCGATGCCGTACGCCAATCAGAAATCCAAGCTGTCTTGATTGAGGAGGAAGTCGTACACGTTCATCATGAGGATGCCGTTCTCGTTGTAATGCGGCTCAAGACCCTCCTTCGTCACGATGACCTTCTTGAAGCCGTCGTCGACCTTGAGAAGCGGCCTCTGCTCTTGATCCCGCTTTTCAGAGGTCGGAAGCGCGAAAGCGGACTGCACGTAATAGCGCTTGCTGCCCCTGTTGCACACGAAGTCGATCTCCAGCTGCACGCGCTGGCTCTTCCCGTCCTCGTCTTTCGTGCTCACCGGAACAACGCCGACGTCGACACCAAGCCCCCGCCCGACAAGTTCGTTGTAGACGACGTTCTCCATGATGTGGGTCTCCTTCATCTGACGGAAGTTCATGCGAGCGTTGCGCAGCCCCAGGTCGGCGAAATAGAACTTGAAGGGGGTACTTATGTAGCGTCGCCCCTTGACGTCGTAGCGCTTCGCGCGGCGCAGCAGGAACGAATCCTCCAGAAACGAGAGGTAGCACTCCACAGTCTCGGGCGCCATGCGCGCCCCCTTCCTGCTTTTGAACGTCGCCGCGAGCTTGGAGGCGTTGGTGAGCGAGCCGATGGCGGAGGACAACACGTCCACAAGCTCCTCGAGGTTGCCCGAATCGCGCACAACGTTTCGCTCCACGATGTCGCGCAGATACACCTCTTTGTAGAGGCTGTTCAGGTAATCCGCTTTCTCCTCGGGAGTTTCTCTCGTGAAGATTCCCGGCAGACCCCCGTAGGTGGCGTACTCTTGGTAGCCGTCGTGCTTGCCGCCATCGTAGGCGCTCATGAATTCGGAGAAGCTTAAAGGGGCCATCGCTATCTCCTGCCCACGGCCGCGGAACTCCGTCACGACGTCTTTGGAGAGCAGCTTGGCGTTGCTGCCGGTCACGTAGACATCGACGCCCTCCATCGCAATGAGATCGATAAGCACCTCGGCGAAGTCCCCGAGCAGCTGCACTTCATCGAGAAGCACGTAACGCGCTCCAGCGGCGCCCTCAAGGCGCGCCGTCAGGTACGGATGGAAAACCTCCGGGTCGCGGTACTTTCTGCTGCTGAACCGGTCGAAGGCCATTTCGAAGATGTTGGATTCGGGGACGCCTTGGCCGACCAGATGGCTTTTGAAGAGATCGAATAGCAGAAAGGATTTGCCGCAGCGGCGAACGCCCGTGACGATTTTCACCTGCCCGGAGCCCATTCCCCTGATCAACTTCTCCATGTAGCGGGGGCGCTGGATGATCATCGCTGCTCCTATCTGAAATTTTTGCGTCTTTGTGCAAAAATTTCAGATAGAGGTTGGGCTTGCAGTTCAAGAGGCCGTCGGCTCTGGCCCCAGCTCGCCGACGACCCGTCAGCGCGACCCAAGCGCCCGCTCGATGAAGTCGGCGAACCTGTCGAGCATGTTGATGCGGAGCCCCTCAAGTTCCTCCTCCATGGTGCGGGGAGGGTACTTCTTGGCGGCGACCATGGACCGTACCGCCGCCACTGCCCCATCGGGGTCGGCGGCGGCGACCTCCATGAGGAAGTCGTCGGGCTGAAGAGCGCGCAGCCCCAGCGGCGAGAGCGCCTCTGCGGGGAAGTCCCTCACGTTGTACGTCACGATGACGTCGCAGCCGCCCGCGAGCACGGCGGCGACCACGTGGGCGGTCATCTGGATCCGGCAGCTCGATGTCCCCAAGGTCGCTTTTCTCAAGCTCGACCGGGGCATAGGGGAAGGCCCGCTCCACCGCTGCGATGTAACTCGCGCCGTTCCTCGTCCCGTGAACCCGGTTCACGGCGTCTCTTGCCTCACCGAGCACGTCCTCGGACCAGCGAGGTTCTACCATTCCCCGGTCGGCGAGCGTGAGCACGACATCGAGCGTCCATGTGGCGACGAATACGTTGGCGTCGACGAGCGCCCTAGCTAGACGGCTCACTCGAAGCCCTTCAGGTAGTCCGCAACCGCGCCGCCGTGATCGTAGAAGCCCTCTTCGGCGGCGCAGGTGCGCATGTCGCCAAGGCGCGATGCCCGTTCCTCTCTAGAGCAACGGTCGAATGCCATGAGGTCGGAGAGCATGACGTAGCGGTGCCCGCCTCCAACACGCGCACCCTTGAGCTTTCCGCAGTCGATCAGTCGCGCGATCGTCCTCGGAGAAGTGCCCACGATCTCTGCGGCCTGCCCCGTGGTGAGGCGGACGTCGTCCCCCCCCCTCGTCGGTATAGGCCACACCGAGCGCCCGAAGGAAAGCCCGCAATGCGCCGTACGCCCTCGCGTCGATCGAGGTGGCGTCGCCCGTCCTGTTGTCCACTATGGTCGCGGCGGGTGCCGTCATCGTCGCCATGCCGTCCTCCCTTCCCTTGCTTGATTATGTCCGCTTTAGGTCAGTTTACAAGGAACTACACGCAGACCGTGAAACGGGCTGCTGACAACAAACGGCGGTATGCTCCCGGAGAGGGCAGCATACCGCCTGTTTTGTTGTCCGGGGTTTCCAAAGGGGTGCCCCCTTTGGCACACGACTTTGCTTGCAAAGTGTAGTGTGTTATACCTGCTGGCGTGGCTGACGGGGGAAACGGGGTGCGGTGCTTCTTGCGCCCCGTTTGCTCCGGCAGGAAAACAGGCTGAATTTTTGCGAATGGGAATGAGCAAAAAATCGGCCTGTTTTCAGAGAACGGCGGCAGGTATATGAAAGCCCCCGTCCCTCGTCCTACGCTCCGACTTGTGGACAAAGTGTCCCGAAGTTGTGGCCACACTCCCGGAAAAGTAGCAGGACAGCGGGCAACCGTCAAGGCTGAAATGAACGGGGTTACACCCGGCCTTGACCGCCGCCCGCCGCCCCGCTGGATGGGTGGACAAGGCGGCCAATCCCTCAAAGTGCTTGTCCGCGCTCTTTCTGATTTTGAGGTATTCAGTTTTTCAAAATTGAATAATCAAAATAAATTTTTTCGATTGAAAAAATTTTATTTGTTATCATCTTCAATGCCATATTTTTTCTTTTGCCGAATCACATAATTACTGATTTTTTCATCATATAGTGGATACTGGTAATCCAACTGGCATGCCACTTCTGACGAAACCTCCCGGAACAATGCCATACATTGTTCAAAGGATTCCCACATATGGGGATAGGAATCCATATTATAAGTGGACATAAGTCGTTCCCACAATTCCTCTGGGACATATTGCTTCATAAATTTATAGTTTTTTCCCAAACTGAAATGAAATCCCTGTTTGATACCAATCAGCCAGGAAATCATGCGAAGCAATTCTTTTCGTACTATATCATTCATATGGTCAATAGCAAAAAGAATTTCTTTGCGGCATAAGCCCTTTACTACATATGTTGTAGTATTCCAAAATTCATTACAGCAATCGTCAAACATTCTTTGAGTAGGCTTCTGCAAGTGGTAGTCTATATCCGTTGGTATTGGCGGCTTTACGATACGGTTGTCTTTATCCAACAGTAACTTTACCAGTTTATCCCATGTAAAATACTCGTCTATCAGTTCCAGCGGCAGCAAAGTTAAATCTATCTTAACATCATCAGTAAACAGCATTAAATATGAAAATCCCTTTTCTACAGCTGGAAATAATTCCATATCTTCCGGCTTTTGCAGAATCAACCTTTCACCAAATATATCTAGCCATTTATCATCACTTGTGAAGCTGTCCATATCCGTAACAAAAAAAGTAATATCAAAATCCTGAAAATCATCAGGCGGAATATTTGTATTTGTTCTAGATCCTTCCAAAGTAACCATGCGAATGCGTTTGTCTGTTTTTGCAAAATTCAAAACAATATCATAAACTTCCTTTTCTGATCTCATTTTTATCTCCTCCAATTATTGAAATAGGTGTGAAGCCATTTTAGGGCTTTCCCGCCTTGATTACCCTTTAGCAAAGACGGGCGGGGCTGTCAACGGCGGCGCATGAAATGCGCCGTTCATCTTGACCGTTGACTGGCTCGGCTGGCTTTGCTATTTTTATCGAATTGCATATTGGTAAATTGCATTGATATGTACTTGGGTTGTATTCACGATTGGCACATTAACATCTTCGGGCTTTATGGCAAGTGGCAGCTCCGTACAGGCGAGAATGAGTGCATCTACATTTTCTTTTTCAATGTATTTATTTGCCAGTGCAATCATTTTCTCTTTATCACTAGGAATTACTATGCCATTCTCTAAATTGGGGTATATCAGTTTTCCTAATAGAGATATTATTTTTTCGCTATCGCCTTTACAAGTAACATCATCGGGCGGCGAAGTTCATCTTCCATACCCGGAATATCCATCATCTCTTTAGGCGGTTCTGCTTCCTCTACAACTTTAAGCTCAAACCCATTGTTCAGCAATCCCATTATAATCTGTGTAAGTGTGTGATGTTGTTTTACTACATCACATCCTAAAAAATGTGTATTTCGTTCTCCTGTTATAAAGTAATTATCAATCGCCCAATATTGCGGTTTCCCATCATCTGTATAAATCCAATCCTGCCCAACTCCTGCGGTAAAAACAGGGTGTTCGATATTAAAAAGAAAAATTCCACCTGGTTTTAATGTCCTATACACTTTTTGAAATATTTCCACTATGTCCTCTATATAGTGCAGAGCTAAATTAGATATAACACAATCCCATTCATTTTCTGGATAGTCATATTCCTCTAATCCGCTAATACGATATTCAATTTGATTTCCTGAATTGCGCTTTGTTGCACTATAAACTACAATAACTGACAACTTGCTCCTCGACAGCACATGAAGGCGATCTTCATCTGCCCGAAACCCCGCCCAATACGCCGTCGAGCAGATCCCCTCCCGCCTAAGGGTCTCCGCGCGCGGAAGCTCCTCGCCTCTTTCGACGCCACCCACCCCCCCCCATTCAACCGCCATCACACACCGTCCAGCACCTTGTTCGCTCCCACAACGACGCTCCCTGGCGTCAACACGTCCTTCGAGACGCAGGCATTCGCGCCAAGAGTGCATCCGTCAGCTATGCGCACCTCGTTCCACACCTTCACGCCGGAGCCAATATAAACGTCATCCCGATGAGAGCCGCCCCCCCCCGGAAGGATTCGCGCCGATGTTGACACAGCTGTTCAGAGTGCACCTCGCACCGATCCTCGCATGGCGGCTCACCACTATGCTGCCGTAGTGGAGAATGCAAAGGCCAGGACCGCAGACGTTGAGCGGAATGGAGAAGCCGAGATGCTCGCTCAGCCTTTGGAAGCGCCAGCGCAGCCAAACGCGATAAGGCTTGGTCGCACGTCCTCCCCGGCAGTTCTCCCAGTACTCAAGGCACCGCAGCAGACGCTCCCAGCGAGCCACAGAATCGGTGAGCCAGACCATGGAGTTGTCCGTGCGCCACAGCACATTGCGCGTCTTGGCACCGAGCGCTTCTATATCGGCACGTACGTACGCACGCCAATCTTCCTTGCTTTCGATCATCGACGATCTCCCATCGCTGAACGCATCTTCAAGAGCACGGTAAGCGCACGGATTGGCAGAGGCGCCAGAAACACCTGCCTCGCGCCCATCGCGATACGCACGAAAGCGACCGATCCCCCGAGTTTGCGCAAATAGGAGACAGCGGCCCGCCCTTCGGTCACCAGGCAGCCTGTCCGGCAATCCATTCGGCGTACTCAAGATCGGCAGGCTCGTTGATGTCGAGAGCTTCAATCTCGTTGATCACGAAGCCCTCCACATGAACGCCCAGCACGCTACGCGTGGCGCGCAGGGCACCGGCCTCGGTCACATAGAGACAGCTGTTCTCCACGTACACCGGTCTGCGCCCCTGCCTACGACGAGGTTCGTCCGGGAAGAGCCGTTGAAAGCCACCGTCCTCGCGTATCCAGTGGTCGGCCACGCTCTCGTGCAGAGTGAGCATGGCATCGGCCGCGCCAGACGAACGCAACCCCTCCCAACGGTCCATAAACGACCGTACCGTTTCGGACGTACGGAAAGGCGAAGTCGGCTGCGCGCACACAACCGACCCGTAACGCACACCCAACCCCGCTTCCATGCGATCAAGCGCGTCTATGAGGGCGTCCTCCGTTGCGGCCGCATCGCCGCTGATCTCATCGGGACGCCTCAACGCGTAGACGCCGCAGCGACGGGCCACCTCGAGAATCTCATCGGAGTCCGAGCTCACGCACACCTCGTCAGCCACACCCGATGCCAGCAGGCATTCCACCGTCCACTCAAGCAGAGGCTTTCCAGCAAGCAAGCGAATGTTCTTGCCGGGTATGCCTTTCGAGCCTCCCCGAGCAGGTATCACCGCAAGAACGCGGCCGACAGCGCTCATTGCACCTCCTCCTCAAGCGAGGCGATAACGTCGGCGGGCGTTATCACGTCCACAAGAGAAAAGCCCTCGTCCACCACAGGGATAAGGGTCACGCCCTTGTCCTTAACGAGCTCCTTCGCCGCGCTCATATCGCGCGAGCGCAGATAGAAAAAAGTCGGCGAGTAGAGCCCAGAGATGGACTGCAGGATGTCGGCTCCCCGACAGAGCGCGCGCACGGCATCGCCTTGGCTGAGAATGCCCACGACCTTTCCCTCGTCGACGACGAAGACGTTGCGGTTGTGGTTCTCGCTTATTTGATCGAGCGCTTCTTTGAGCGTGTACGCAGGAGTGACGCAATAGATCGAAAGGCTCACTCTTTCTCCCTTTCTAATAGGTCAGCTTTTTGGCCATCCAGCGAGCATCGGCCTCGATGGACATGAGCAAATCGAGGATGCGCTCCGACGAGTGGCCGTCTCCGTAGGGGTTCTCCATACCCGCGATCGAGGCGCGGAACTCGAGCGACGACGCCCTCTCCACGGCGGTGAATATCTCGTCCCTGTCGAAGGGCGCGTCTATCACGTTCGCGCCCCGAAAGCGCATATCTTGCCTACGGCCGATGTTGACGGCCGGCGTGCCGAAACTCGGAGCCTCAAGCAAGCCAGAACTCGAGTTCCCCACAATCGCAAGCGCCTCCTTCAAAAAACCGAGGTAGTCCGCGCGTGGCATGTTGGCGAACAGGTGCCAGTCGCCGCGCCGCCCTTGCTCGATCGCGCTGCGCACGGCCAACGACCCAGCATCGTTGTTGGGCAAGATCGCTATTTTGGGAGCGGCTAAGGCGTTCAAAGCCTCTACAAAAATCCGGGCCTGCTCGCCCGCGCTCGCCGCCTCCTCGGTGACGGGATGCATCACGGCCAAGTAGAACCCACGCGAAAGATCCACCCCGTATTTGACCTCCAAGTCCTCGCGCGTTGAATACTGGGCGGACACCATCTCGTCAACCTGCGGCGCTCCCACGTTGAACACGCGAAACGGCTCCTCGCCCAAACGCATGAGCCGATCAGCGGCATCCTCGTTGGCGGCTAAGTGCAGATGCGCGAGCTTGCCGATGGCGTGGCGGCACATACCGTCGATGTTGCCGGAAAGCTCGCCGGCTTGAATGTGAGCCACCGGCGTGTAGGTGTAAGAGCAGGCAATGGCACCCATCAACTGCTCGCCGCGATCACCCGCAAGCACCACCCAATCAGGGTGCTCCACGTCAAGAATGTCCGGCAAGGCCTCTAGGCACACGCCGAGCGACTTAGCATGGCTTGCATGGTCGCCGCCCTCAACGGCCATGCGCACCTTGTGGTGGATGGTGAAGCCGTCGCGTTCAATCTCCTGCCAAGAGCTACCGTAGGCCGGCAGCAGGTGCATGTTGGTGACGACGAGTCGGTAGTCCACGTCATCACGAGCCCGTATGAGGCGCAGTATCGGACGGATATAGCCCCACTCACCGCGCGAGCCGGTCAGAAAAAGCATCTTCTTCATACTAGGCAAGATCCTCCCAAGAAACGAGGGTGTTGCCCTCGATATCCCGCGCAGCCGTGCGTCCCACAACCTCGTCCATGCGCCAGGACGGGATACCGGTGCCAGGGCGCTTGCCCCACACCATGTCCTGCGTTATGACCTCTCCGGCTTTGATGGGGCGCAGGGCCACGACGCTCCTGTGCGCCCACTCGCGAATGCCGGACTCGCTCTCGTGCACCTTCTTCTCGCAGCCCAGAGCGGCCTCCACCTTGCGGGCCCCGTCGCAGAGGCTGCGCAGTTCGGAGAAGTCGATGGAGACGGACTGATCGGGGCCGGGCGTTCGCTTGTCCAAGATCACATGTTTCTCCAGGATCTTGGCACCGCGCGCCACCGCGCCGAAACAGGTGTAGAGGTCGGGCGTGTGGTCGGAGTGGCCGATCACGGCCTTGGGAAACGCCTCGGCCATGATGTCGAGCACCCCCAAGTTCACATCCTCGTAGATGGGCGGATACTCCGAGAGACAGTTCATGAGGGCAAACTCCACCCCGCTCTCCGCGAGCACGTCGTAGGTGCGACGGATCTCCTCCATAGTAGCCATCCCCGTCGAGACGATCATAGGCTTGCCGAGCGCGGCGATCGCACGGATGGTGGGGATGTCGTCCATCTCGCCCGACCCAATCTTGAAGGCGTCCACGCCCAGCTCGTCGAGCTCTTGGGCGGCCTTCAAGCTGAAGGGTGTGCAAAGATACTGGATCCCAACCTCTTCGCAGTACGCCATCAGCTCGGCGTGTTGGTCGAGCGTAAGGGCGTGGAGCTTCAGAAAGTCGTAGAGGGGGATATCGAAATTCGAGGTCATCGGCACGTCGGGCAGCATCTCCTCGTCGGGCAGATGGTGCTGGAACTTGATGCAATCCGCGCCCGCGAGCTTCGCCCGCAAACACATCTCCTTCGCCGCCTCGATGCTGCCCATGTGGTTGTCGCAACCCTCCGCGATCACGTAGACAGGCGCACCGTCGCCGATGGGTCTTCCGTTAATGTTCATTGATGCCATACGCATATCTCCTTTCCTATTTCAACGCGCGTTAAACGCCTTTCGCGAGACGCATCGCATGTTCAATACACAAGGAGTCAATAAGGCTCATGACGAAGCCTCCTTCTCCCCATCGCCACCGAAAACGCGAGCAGACCTTCGCAGACCAATCCCAAACAAGACGAGTAAGACGCAGACAAGAACAGCCCTGACTACGTCAGCATCCATGAAGATGTAAGTAAGAACAAGCGCGGCCACGGCGAGACCGAAGGGGGCGGCGAACTGCCGCGGACCCTCGTAGCGCCGCTCCTTGAACACGCGAGCAACTATGACGTCATGCATGACGAAGAGCACGCAATATGCGAGCAGAGTCGAAACCGCCGCCCCCTCGCCACGGAACACGGGCGTCAAGACTGCGCAGAACGCAAGATTGACAACACAAGCAGATATCGTGCCCAGAGCGATGCACCCCGTCTTTTTAAGATAAAACTCGTAATTGACCGGGATGGTGTAATAGAAGTTGACCAGAAAGCCCATCGCGATAATGGGCGCTATGTAGGAGGATTCCCGGTATGACGGATCGCTCAGAAGGCCGATGGCTGTGGGGAGCAAGAGAATGAACGCCGCCGTCCCGATGGAGAACAAATTGATATAGAACCGTATCGTCAAGTTCACGCTACGAGCGTCCATCCCGGCGTCCAAAGCCTTATAGAGCCAAGGAACGAAGGCGGCGTTGCATGCCAGAAAGAGGGTCGAGATGATCTGGCCGAAGTTAGAGGCGTAGGCATATATCCCTGCAGCATCGGCTCCGACGACCTTGAGAATGATGACCTGGTTTATCCTCACCAGCAAGATGCCGGCAAGCGCGTGAAGGATCAGGGGAACCGAAATCTTAAGTGCGTAAACGGTTGCCTTTCGATCGAACAGATTCCTGCCCCGGAGGTATATGAAAACCAACGACACCCCTCCTGTGGCTGCAGCGGCAACAACTGACGAGAAGACGCGAGCAATATAAGGGGCAGAAAAAACGTCGAGGAGAATGAGCCCAATTGCCCCGAAGGTACCGATGGCCGCATTGGCAACAGATAGCGCAAGATACGAGAAAGGGCGGTCGTCCATCCTCAGCATGGCGATGTGGACGGTGAAGTAATACGTGAAGAGGCTCTGGACAACGCCTGCGGCGAGAGCGCAGACCGGCAGTTCGAACAAGCGGGACAACGGCTCCCCAAAGGCGATGACAGCAAAGAGCGCCACGACAAAGGAGAGTATCGCCGCCGGAGACGTCGAGGAGGCGTAACGGTATATGCCATCCTTTCCGTAATCGAGATAGGCATTATTAATCGAAGATCCAACCTGCAGTCCGATGACGGCATTGGAGAATGAGATCCAGAAGGTGTAACTCGCAAACAGCCCAAAGTCCGATGTACTCATCAGAACAGAAAATATCGGAAGGGTTACAAAGCTCAGCCCCTGGACGAAGAAAGAGCCGAAGACGTAAACCCCAGCGTTTTTCAGAAGCGACAACTCTTCCTCATCCCTTTCCCTCCCACCTATGCCCGAAAGCATCGAGGATGACAATCCACCAAAGAACATCGAAGAGTCCCGTGAAGCAGGTGACGTCGGTAAGTGCGCGCAGGATGGCAACAGCGATGACGGCAACGAAGAAAGCACCGTGGCGACGCGAGAGGGAAAAGACCGCCCTTGCCAGATAGTAGGCGACGAGGGCGAACCCAAGAAGCCCGAAACGTGAGTGCAGGAAGACGATGGAGTTATGCGGGTTGTCAAAGTACGTAAGCCAGTAGTAATCGGAAAAGGGTACGCCAAGGAAGACGTTGGCAGCAGATGACCCGAGACCCGTCGCATACTCCTCAAGAAGGTAGGACCGGCCGACGTCCGTGGTCCCCGATTTAGTAAATCGCTCCAATATGGAAAGCCATTGGTCGCGGAATGCATAGGCAATAACAGCAGTGGCGACGACGGCAAAGATGATGGGCACGACGAATCGAAATACATCCGACCGGCGAATGTAGAGGTTGTCGAGGAGGATGAAGACGAACAGGACAACGGAGGCAACAAAGCCCGTTCGCCCCTCGGCCCACATGCAGACGATCAGGCCGAGAGTGGCCGGAAGAAGAGATGGGAGTTTGCCTTCCCTTGTGGCGACATAGCAGTAGATAATGCCATAGAAAAGGACATAAACCGAAATAATGTTCCTGCTACCCACCGCAACGGCATCTCCGGGGTCCCAGCCAAGAAGCATAAAAACGAGATAGACAGCGGAGACAAGGATCGCCAGCCATTTTGCAGCCCTGACGGTTATCCCGGAAACGTAGAAGGCAAGCGCAGGCCCAAGGTAGCTCCAGACCCAGACGAACGAATAGAGCTCCGTGTTTCCAGTGTAAGCGGCAGAAACGATGGCCGCCACCGAGAGAACCAAGGCCGCGAAGATAGCACGCACAACGCCCACGGAACTCGCCCCCTCCACGCACGCCGCGAAGAGGCAGAGCAAACCCAAACTGACCCTGACAAAACTCTGCGCGGATCCGCTCGGTGCTACAAGCGAGGCCAAGGCATAGCCTAGGAGGAAGAGATAGAGGGAAAGCCGGGAGAAAGAGACCCTCCCTGTCGCGCCGGGACCGAGAAACGCAGCCATGATAGCAGTGGTCATTATGCCAACTGCTCTTCCCTCAGCCTCCGATAAAGCTCCTTGTCCCGCCAGGAGAAGACGACGGCCGGATGCCCACCCGCGATCGCACAGGCCGGGATATCCTTTACAACGACGCTTCCAGCCTGGATTATCGCACCCTCGCCGATGCTCACCCCTGGGAGGATCGTGACTCCCATACCTAGCCAAACGTTATCCTCTATAACAACGTCTTTGGTGATCCAGGTACTGTCATAAGGAAGCGACACCTCGCTCCTATAGTTATGGTTGCTGGTCATGATCACGCAGCGCTTACCGCTGTGGAAATGGTCGCCAATGCTGACCTTTCCGGAACCATAGACCTCAAGCCCGTTGAAATGACTATCATTCCCGATAAAGGTATTCTTTGAAAACTTGCAGGGGTAATTGACCATGGAACCAGAGCCTATAGAACCGGCCCGCAGCCTAGCAATGCCCGTAAATACGAAGGTCATGACTTTGTGTACCACGGACTTAATCAATGGAATCTCTCTCCTTTAAAAGATTGCTCATGAGCTCATGAGGGGCATCGAGCATGCGATATCCCTTCGATTGAAGACTCGAATATTCGCCCCTATCCGAGTAGTCATCAATGATGACGGGGATGCCCAGACGGAATGACTGGTATAAAACGGTCGAACAACGCCCTGCCACCCGAGAAGTAACGGACAGAGACTCGCCAAGAGAGAGGCCCTCAGGCTCCAGTTCGACGCCAGAGGGAAAGATGTCCTCGTAATCCCCGCGCAGAGAGAGGGGATGCAAACGGACTCGGCACCTCATGCCCTCGGCCTGAAGAGCGCCCAAAGCAGAGGCGAGCCTTGCTTTGGTCTCATCGTCTTCGAGCTGGCAATAATAGGTGATGTCATAAGTCGGTTTTGTGGACGGAACGTAACCGGGCACGTTTAACGATGGAGGCGTGGAAATCCTGATTTGGTTCTCCTCGCACCTCTGCCGCAGCAGGAGCCCCTTGTAGTAATCGTCCCAAGCATAAAAACGCGTGAACCTGAAGAAGGAAGCCTTAGAGTTGGCGAAGAACTCACCGTGCATGATGCCAATGTAGTCTATCCCCTGGCCTTCAAAGTAGCTCGTAAGCACGGAGGTGGAGAACGAGGACTCCGTGTTAGTGACGACCTTGACAGGGGCATATGCATAGACGATATGGCCAGCCTGAGACAACTTCACCAATGCCTTCGCGACAAAGAAGGGCTCAAAGCGAGCCCTGACAGCGGACTTAAGCAGCAACGACCAGCCTCGACGATCCAGTCGGAGTTTGAGGGGATCGAAGCTCGTGGTTACGCGCACGACCGACGCAGGATCGGTGCCCTCAAGCTCTTCGGAAGGGATGAGTAGGGAGGAGATGTGTGGCGCGGCAAAGTATACGAGCGCCATGTCACTACGCTCGCTCTGCATGGGCCTGAACAGCGTAGATGCAACGATCCAAACCATAAGAGGCAGAAACGCCACAAGGCAGGCAACGTTGCCTGCAACCCTCCTCCCTGCGGAAACGTAGTACATCTCGCCCCTGTACTGCAAGACAGACCTATCCAAGTCATCTTTTGGCTCCGGAAGGCCATCAAGGAAGTCAAAGACTTCCTCGGCGGTTCCACCCTCCATGATGGTGAAGCCGAAAAAGGCATCGTAGATGCGTTTAAGTACGGTTTTCTTGGCCATACGCCTTACGCACCAAGCCCTCTGTAGAGCGTCCGGGAGTAATACTTTCTAGCAAAGACGGCGAAAAGACGCGGCGAAACTTGGTAGAGTCGCCATGCGAGAAGCTTGGAGGAGGCGACGTAGCCACGCACCACAGGGGCATGTTTGCGCAGGCTCTCCACGAGCCGGAAGACAAGCTCTTCGCGCCCCTCTGCCGCGTCCCAAGCATAGAGGCGGGACAATGTGCCTATGTGATAGGCAAAAGAGAACGCGGACGCCTGCCTTGAAAGCCTAGAGCGCCGCTCACGCACAAGAGCCTCGACCTCGTCGGCACACTCCAGCGACCCAAGTTGCCTGTCATTAAAGGCACTGAGGCGGACACTCCCGCTGCGCTGCCAGTAGCGATAGCTGCCGGAGGAGCAATAGACCACGACAAGGTCGCTGTCGACAGCGAGGCGTATAAGGAAGAGGGCGTCCTCGCTCATGGCAAGGGGGGAGAAGCGCGCCGAACCGATCGTCTTCCTCCGGAACAGCTTACCGGGAATCCCAGTGAAGAGCGAGCCGCTCAGATACGCCTCGACAACCTTTTCGCCAATGAGAGCATCGGGGACATTTTGGCGAAGAGGACTTATCATCCCATCGTCCCACTCCCGCAATATGTCGCAAAAGGAGATGTCAGCCTGCTTGGACTCCAAACTACTCAGAAGGCCAGCAAGGGTGCCCGGGGAAAGATAGTCATCTGGATCGACGAAGGCCACATACGCCCCGCGGCAGAACTCCAGGCCGGCATTCCGAGCCGCCGATACCCCCTGATTTTCAGTATGAATCACCGAAACGCCACGATGAGCGGAGGCGAGAGTATCGCAGAGTTCAGGGCTGCCGTCGGTAGACCCGTCATCTACAAGGACGACATTCGGCTCCACGCCCTCCTGCCCCAGAACGCTGCTGACACAACGCTCGAGATAGCCCTCCACATTGTAAACGGGGATAATGACGTCTACGGAGGGCAGGGCACCACGATCAACATCTGAGGCAAAGTCAACCTGCACCGTCACGGGAACATTAACCATGGTACTTCCTCACACCGCTGACGGCGTAGCGAACGAAAGAGGCGAGGCTCTTGCCGATGGGCATCCCAAGCCCTTTCCGGTAGGCCTCCCAGCGGCCCTTTGCAGACTTGATCTTGTCGCTCGACCGTGAACCCGGTATCTGCCGGTAATGCATCAGAACCTCAGAACAGCCGCAGGCAGCGTACCCCTCTCGCAGAAGCGTCATCCACAAAACGTAATCCTCGTGGTGGAACTCGTTCGAGAAAGGATGAGTCTTCATTATCTCGGTAGAAATGAGGCAAGTGGAGCAACTTATCACAGATTTTTCGAGCATGGCCTCGAAATCTGTAACAGGCGGGACGACGAAGGGTTTGCCGACATCTTGCCCGTCCTGCGAGATGAGGTCGTAAGAGCAATACACAATGGGCGCGCCGCTCCTCTCGGCAAGTGCAACTTGGAGCTCGAGCTTGTCTGGCTCCCACAGATCATCGGAGTCGAGCAGAGCCACATATGCACCACAAGCTTCGGCGATACCCCTATTACGCGCTGCTGCGACGCCACCGTTCTCAGACATGAGCACAACTTTTACACGAGCATCTGACTCTGAAAACCTCTTAGCAATGCAAGCCGTCCCGTCGTTGGAGCAGTCGTCCACCACAACAAGCTCCCATTCAGGAAATGTTTGTGCTAAAACCGAAACAATCGCCTCGCCTATATAACGCTCGGAGTTGTACGCCGGCATGATGACCGACACGAGCGGAGAGATGGAGTTACCCATGCTAACGCGCCCCTTCCGCAGATCCAAGCACGCCCAACGTGCGCAAAATGAGCTTCCAATCCATAGTGAGACTGCGATTCCTTATGTACTCGAAGTCGAAGACAACCTTCTCGGCGGGAAGCAGGTCGTAGCCACCGTTTACCTGCGCCAGACCTGAGAGACCCGGTCGCACCTTGGTGCGCCAATGCCAGCCCTGAATTCGATCTTCGAAGGCGTCGCAGAAAGCCGGACGCTCAGGTCTAGGGCCAATGAGCGACATATCGCCCCTGACGACATTCCAGAACTGCGGCACCTCGTCCACGCGACGGTCACGCATCCAGCGGCCGAATGGGGTGACCCTGGGGTCCTCGTCGGTTGCCCACTGCGCGCCGCGCTTCTCGGCATCGATATACATGCTGCGAAACTTGTAGACGTCGAACTCGCGACCATTAAGGCCCACGCGACGCTGTGCGTAGATGACGGGGCCAGGGGACTCCAGCTTGATCTTGATAGCTACAATACTCATGGGTATAGCGAGGACGATGAGGGCAATGCCGCACGAACACACATCGAATACGCGCTTCACAAAGCGATACCCCAAACCACCCGCGACCTCCGGCTCCTCAAGCACGATGACCTCATCGCCGGGAAGCAGCTTCGTCAGCACCTCGTCGGGAATGCCGTTCTCGCGCAGGTGAGGCTCGTGCCGCGCAACGACATCGAGCTTTACGGCTTCGCGCCGGACGTCAGCAGGTACGTGCTCGGCAACTGCAGCTGCGGATATGGCCTCCCGCGCTTCGGCTACTACAGTCGCCATGTCCTCAGAGGGCATTTATGCCACCGCCAAAGTTAAGCCAGATGCGAAGTTGGCCTCATTCGACATACCATCGGCATGCCGCCAAAAGCCTCTTGCCAAATTATCGAGCATGAGATTGTCTCTCCCTGCGATTTCGCAGGCTATTTCGACGTGATACCTCCTGCGACCAAATCCAGTCGCAACGATGTAAACCGTCATCCCCGTCATGCGGAACAGCCGGTAGGAGCCGTCCCTGCGCACGCGCCCGACGCGCCATTGGGAGTACAGCGGCCCGGTCCCAGGGCTCTTCGCGCAGATGACGGCGCAGAGGAAAGCGCCCGGCACGAGCAGGAGGGCAAGGGCCACTCCAGAGACGAGCACATCGAAGACCCGCTTGACGAAGCGATAGCCGCACCGCGACAGATCGGGGCGCATGCCGGAATCGCGCTTGGTCAGAAACCGCATCGCTTCGGCATCAGCAGCGCATCCCTCCACCCCACGCCCCAAGCGCGAGGACGCCCCAAGCACGTCGGCCTCGTCGAACCCCTCACACGCTCTGCTTGGCAATTACCATCAACCCTATCGGCACTTCTTTTTTCCTCCCCAGGAAGTCCATCTCCACGTACGCCGTCGCGCGGCGGCGGTCGATGCGCTTGACCTGGAACCAGCGATCCTTCAGCGGGCCCTCCACAACGACCACCTCGTCCCCGGCCTTGACGGCTTTCGACAGGGGGATAACGCGGTCCGCGCCCTGCGCGTGCCGCCCGATCCAAGCGACCTCGTCCTTGTCCAAGGGGGTGAAACCTCGCTCGTTGCGCAGAAGCCTCGTGAAGCCGGGCACGCGCCGAAGCGCCTCGTCCAGCTTGCGGGGAGCGTCGGTGACCGCCACCACGTAGCCCGGCAAGAGCAGCCGCTCCACGCTCTGCCACTCTCCGCGGATTTTCCTTTGCGTTCGCCATCGAGGGCTGAAGCACTCTTCGAGCACGCCTGATCCCGCCATCCGCCGCAATGCGGCGACGACCGCGTTCTCTTGCCCGCCCCTCACCTGCACCACGTACCAATCGGCCATGAGGCACTCCGTTCTGCGCACAGGCGCCAAGCATGGCTTCGCCATACGGCAACACCCGCGCAAAGCAAGGCTATTCATCCCCTTGGACCGAACAAGACACGCCACAGGCGCTGCCCTTCCCATCCAAGATATGTCCGTCGCGGTTTCCCGCAGGCGAATCTCCCGCTACGGTGCGATGCCGCCAGGAGAGCCGCCTGCGAAAAGCCCCAAGTCAATCAGGAGCCTCGCCCGCACGGGGCGCGACCCCTCGTCGTCCGAAGTTAGCTCTTCGACAGCACGCTCAAAGCCGCCTTCAGAAGAAACCCCTCGTCGCCTCCGCCAAGGGCCACGAACGCCAAGCGCTTGCGACGATCGATCTTGCGGACGATCCGCTCGCTTCCTCTGAGCGGACCGCGTTCGACCGTGAGCACTCCCTGGTCGATGCGGCCCTCGCTCGCCCGTAGGACGTGCGAGGCGTCGAGCGTCGACTCCAGCCACGATTGCACTCCTGCCGCGAGCGGCGCGTACGCGCGCCCTCGTCTGCCGACGATGGGCGCAGCGAACGAAAGCCTCCCGAGCGCCTTCGCAAGTGCCTCCGCATCGCGCGTCGCCACGAAGACGTATTCGGCGAACAGAGGCGCCGTCTCGATGCGCCAAACGCCGCCCCGCTTGACGTAGCGCTCGTAGCGGGAGGCGATGCAGTCCTCCAAAAGAGCGGGGTCGAGCGCCTTGCGGCACTTCTCGGCAAAGGAAGCCTCGCGTCCAGCCGGCACGTGAACGGCGTACCACCGCACCGCTCCGTCGGAAGGACATTGATCAGGCAAAGAGGAGAGGGGGATCGCGACCGCCGACGCATCCGCACGCATGCCGCACCTCCCATCCTTCCACCTCTCGCGCATGCGGCAAAACGTAGACTTTTTGCCGTTCTGATGGGACAATAGGCAGCACTTGCAAACGAGCAGGTTGCGAGTGCTTGGTCGTGAGGAAAGCCCTCTCGAAGTGGCGCGGACAAAAAGTCTACGTTTTGCCCACGAATAACCACCGTTTCAGCACCAAGTTTTTTCTTTGGGGGGGGGGGGGGGGGGGGGGGGGGGGGGGGGGGGGGGGGGGGGGGGGGGGGGGGGGGGGGGGGGGGGGGGGGGG
>NZ_NFJP01000032.1 GCF_002159915.1 Gordonibacter sp. An230 | reverse complement strand
CGCGTTTTGCACATTTAAATACCGCCCCCCCCCCCCCCCGATCAGGCCGTCTGCCGGAACAGTTGACCATTGTCGGACGCCATTGATAGGCAAACCGGCTTATGGTCGGCGAGCAAAACGGAGCCGCACCATCGCGCATTCGGAACCTCTCGCACCGCCCGCACGGATAGACGATCCGCACATCGCCGTGTCTTTTTTGCATGGATGAGAGCATTCCTTCGACCAGCCACCAAAAAGTCGCCCTGGAACGCAGCGACCGACGACAGCGATCACCGGCATCGCCACGACAGCCTCCGACAGATTGGGAAGCGCCGGAACCGCCCATGAAGATCGCTCCCGAGCATACGAATGGTGGTCGGTGGTTACAAGGATTCGGGAATCGAAGCAGCAGCCAGGGAATCCAAAGCCTTGCAGCACGCCCCCGGCTCGGCGAGCGCCGCCATCGCGCATGGCTCCTCGCCTATCGAATGCGCCCAAAGGGCCCACTTCCAACGGGCGCGAGCCCGGACGGCCCTTTTTCGAAGAAGGGACGCCGCAGCAGCGCCGCCGCGAACGATGCGCCGACGCGAAGAGCTCCACAAGCGCGCTTGTCCGCCTGGCGATAGCGTCCAGCGCGAAGAAGCTTTCAGCTGGCGGGTTTCGAACTCAACAGGTTTCGAACTGGCGCTTCGTGCAGCCGATGCCGAGGGCGCCGGGTCCGACATGGCAGGCGATGCTCAGAGGAAGCCGGTCGACATAGACGTCGTCGGAGCTGAAATGGGCACGAACCTCGTCGGCGAACGCAGCGGCATCGTCGTCGCGGTTCGTATGGGCCACGTAAAGATGCACGTTGCCCACCCCGCCGAAGCGGTTCTCGACGTCGATCGCGAGCGCGCGCAGCATCGTGCGCTTGGCGGCCTTGAACGACTTCGACACGGAGAACGCGTCGAGCTTGTCGCCTTGGATCTGCAGGACGGGCTTGATTTTCAAAAGCGAGCCGATGGAGGCCACCGCCGGCGTGATACGACCCCCTTTGCGCAGGTAATCAAGCGTGTCCACCATGAGATAGATGCTCGCGTCAAGCTTCGTGCGTTCAAGGAGCGCCACGGTTTCGGCGGCGGTGCGGCCTTCGGCGATCCATCGCAGCGCATCGAGCACGGCCTCGCGCTGCGTGACGGAAATGCGCTGGTTGTCCACCACGTGCACGCGACCGGGGAAATGCTGCTCGGCGAGGGCGCGCGCCGTCTCGCACGAACCCGACAACCCGCTTGACATGGGAAGGTAGGGTAGCTCGTCGTGCGCTTCGAGCACCTCGACCCACAGCTTTCCGAGGTCGACTATCGAAGGCTGCGAGGTGACGATGTCCGCGCCGTCGGCAAGACGCGCGTAAAACGCGGGAGCCTCGAGGTTCACTCCCTCGAAGCACTCGACGCCGTCGACGACGAAGGGCATGGGCACCACATGCACGCCGAGCGCGTCGGCCTCGGCGCGCATGATGCCGCTGTTGGTGTCCGTCACGATTGCGATGCTGCCGCCCACGATCCGCCGCCCTTCTCCTTCGGCCAAACCCTTCCCGAGGCGACGCGGGCATCCTGCGGCTCCCGCGCCCCATATGCGATGCGCCCCATTATAGCGCCGCAGCCCCACAGGGAGCGCGCAACGCGAGGAACGCCGCAAAACACCGGAAGCGGCGGGCATCGCCTTTTCCGAGGGGACGGCAGCCGCCCCGGCGCCGGAGACGCGGCGACGAGTGTGCCCGAAAGCGCGCATCTCCCGCTCGACGCACGCGATGCGCCGGTGCGCATCCCCGCGCTGCGACGAACCTGGCACCGATCCGTTCCGTCGAAAGCCAACGGCCAAGGGACCGCCTGCGCCCGCCCGGTCGCAGGCGGTCCGACGCTGCGCGGCTGCGAAACGATGCGGTGCGGACGCCCCCGCAGATGCACGTTAGACCGCGCGTCTGCGAACCGGAGCGGTTCGCACGGCCCTACCCCCGCACCTCCGCGCCGGTGGCTGCGCACACCTTCTTCACAAGGCGCTCGTGAGCCTTGTCCACCTCTTCGCCCGTGAGCGTGCGGTCGGCGGCACGGTACGTGAGGGCGAACGCCATGGACTTCCTGCCGACGCCGACGCGCCCCTCGTCGCGGTACACGTCGAACAGGCGCGCGCCCTCCAGAAGCTTCCCGCCGGCCGAGGTCATGCACTGCATGAGCCTTTCGCAGGTGACAGCCTCGTCCACCACGAAAGCCACGTCCACGGACACGGCGGGGAACGTCGGCACGTCCACGTAGTCTCGCGCAGGGCGGCTCGCCTTCACGAGCGCGTCCGCATCCAGCTCGAACGCCACGACCGGCGCCTGGGCGCCATAGGCGTCCACCGCAAGCGGATGCAGCTCGCCCACCCAGCCGAGCTCGGTGCCGCCCGACAGCACGGCGGCCGCGCGACCCGGCTGCAAGTGAGGGGCCTCGTCGGCCGAAAGCGCCTTGAAGCGCAGCTTCGGTAGCGCCAGTTCGCGCGCAATGCTCTCCACCACGCCCTTGGCGTCGAAGAAGTCGAACGCAGCGGGCGCGTCGTTCCATCCCGCATCGCGCATCGCGCCAGCCAGCACGCCGGCCACCTTGCGCTTCTCCTTCGGCTGCTTCCTCCCCTCGTGAGCGTAGAATACGATGCCCGTCTCGTAAAGCTGCACGTTCCTCACCCCGCGGCTCTGGTTGTACGCGACGCTGCGGACAAGACCGGGGACGATGCTCTGGCGCATGACGGACTGATCGGCGTTGAGCGGGTTGATGAGCTCCACCGGCTCGCCCAACCCCTCGCGCGGCATGCGCAAACGGTCGAGGTCGCCCGGTTCGGCGAACGAGTACGTCATCGTCTCGTTAAGACCGCTTGCGCGCAGCGTTCTGCCGATCGTATCCATCACATGCTCGTCGCGCGTGCGTGAACCCACGCGGCCCGGTCCGCCGGGCAGCGTCGCCGGAATGCGGTCCATGCCCCAAAGGCGCAGCACCTCCTCGTACAGGTCGATCTCCCGCTCGAGGTCGGGCCGGAACGTGGGCGCGACAACGGACAGCGCGTCGGCGTCGCCCGCTGCGTCGCCGCCGACCTCGGTTCCGGCCACCGTGCAACCGAGGCGCGCAAGGGCGTCCTCGATGAAGTCGCGCGGGATGTCGGCGCCCATCATGGCGCAGAAGCGCGGCACGCGGAAGCGCAGAGCGCGCGGCTCGGACGGCAGCGGCCACGCATCCACGATGCCGCTCGCGTCGGCGCGCGCCGCGCTCACCGCGCCGCCGGCCACCTCCACGATGAGGGCGGCAGCCGCGGCCGAGCGCGCCTCGATGCCGTGATCGTCCACGCCGCGCTCGTAGCGCATGGAGCTCTCGGAGATGAGGCCGAGGTTGCGGCTCGTGCGGCTCGTGCGGCCGGGCTCGAACGTCGCAGCCTCCAGCAAGATGTTCACCGTAGCGTCTGTCACTTCGGTGTCGAGCCCGCCCATGACGCCGGCAAGCGCCACCGCGCCCCGCTCGGGAGTGGCGATGACGGTCATGTCGGACGTGAGCGCGCGCTCCTCGCCATCGAGCGTGGTCAGGCGCTCGCCGTCTTCGGCAGCACGCACGACGACGCGCACTCGGCCGTCGGAGCCTTCGAGCTTGTCCAGGTCGAACGCGTGCAGCGGCTGGCCGAACAAGAACAGGATGTAGTTCGTCACGTCCACGACGTTGTTGACGGAGCGCTGGCCGATGGCCGCCAGGCGCTCGACCATCCAGTCGGGGCTCGGCCCGACCTTGCAACCGCGGATGATGCGCGCGGTGTAACGCGGGCAGCGTGCCGGATCCTCGATGTCCACGCTCACGGCCTCGTCCACCGGCGTCGCGGACGCATCGAGCCGCAACTTCGCCGCCATCTCGGGCAGAGGGTCGTTCCAGTCGCGCCCGTACATCGCGCCCACCTCGCGCGCGAAACCCGCCACGCTCAGGCAGTCGGGACGGTTCGGCGTGATCTCGAGATCGAGAACCGTGTCGGAGAGCTTCGCGTAATCGGCGACGGGCATGCCGACCGGCGCGTCGTCGGGCAGAATCCAAATGCCCTCGTGATCGGCCCCCATGCCGAGCTCGCGCCGCGAGCAGCACATGCCGCAGCTGACGACGCCGCGCAGCTTCGACTTCTTGATCTTGACATCGCCGGGCAAAACCGCGCCCACGGTGGCAACCGGCACCTTGATGCCAGCTGCGATGTTCGGCGCACCGCAGACGATTTGCACCGGCTCATCCGCGCCCACGTCCACCGAAACCACGTGCATATGGTCGCTGTCGGGATGAGGCTCGCACGTCTCCACGTGCCCGACCACCACGCCCTCGAGCGCGGCACCCGTCCTTTCCACGCCCTCCACGCCCGTGCCCGTCAGGTCGAGCCGGTCGCAGAACGCCTTGGTGTCGGCTGGCACGTCCACGTACTCGGACAGCCATTTGAGAGATACCTTCATATCGCATCTTCCTATCTTGAAAACGCCCCAAGTCCAACAAAGCCGTCGAGGAGGGTCGCAATGCCCGAGATTCGCGGTTCGGCGAAGACAAAGCGCCTCGGCGCACGCCGGACAGCCCGGCGGATCGTTCGATCCCTCGCCAAACGCCTGGCCGAGCGCGCCCTGCCCGGAGAAGTCGAAGCGGCGCGTTTCGGCATCGCGCGACGGTCAGGTGCCGCAGCCAACCGCAACATCGACGGCGATTCCGATCGCGGAATCCTAAAACTGCCTCAAGAAGCGCATGTCCCCCTCCAGCAGCATCCTCAAATCCGGCACGTTGTACTTCAGGCAGGCGATGCGCTCCACCCCCATGCCGAACGCGAAACCGGAGTACTTCTCGGGGTCGATGCCGGACATGGACAGCACGTTCGGGTCCACCATGCCGCAGCCGAGGATCTCCAGCCAGCCGGTGCCCTTGCAGAAGCGGCAGCCCTCGCCGTGGCAGATGCCGCAGCTCACGTCCACCTCGGCCGACGGCTCCGTGAACGGGAAGTAGTGGGCGCGGAACCGCGTCTTGCGCTCCTCGCCGAACAGCTGCTTGCACAGGTAGTCGAGCGTGCCCTTGAGGTCGCCGAACGTGATGCCCTCGTCCACCACCAGGCCCTCGATCTGCGTGAACTGGGGAAGATGGGACGGATCGGCCACGTCGCGACGGTACACCTTGCCTGGAGCGATCACGTAGATGGGCGGTTCCCTATCCTCCATCGCGTGCACCTGCACGCCGGAGGTCTGCGTGCGCAAGAGCACATCCGACTCGCCGCGGACGTTGCATGCGGCGCCAGAGCGATCGACCACGTAGAACGTGTCGGCCAAACCGCGGCTCGGATGGTCGGCGGGCGCGTTCAAAGCCTCGAAGTTGTAATAGCACGTCTCCACCTCGGGTCCCTGCGCCACCGAGTAGCCCAATCCCAAAAAGATCTCGCTCACCTCGTCGGCGATACGATTGATGAGATGCCGCGTGCCCACCTGCTGGGCGCGGCCCGGCAGCGTCACGTCCACCGCCGCCGCATCGATGGCCGCGGCCAGCTCGGCGGCCTCGAGCGCGGCTTTGCGCGCGGCAAGCGCCTCCTCCACGGCGACGCGCGCCTCGTTCACCGCCTTGCCCACCAAGGCGCGCTCCTCCTTGGGGACCTGCCCCATGCTGCGCAGATACCCCGTGAGCGCGCCGGACTTGCCGAGCGCGGCCACGCGCACCTGGTCGAGCGCCGCGGTGTCGGCCGCCTGCTCGACGGACGCGAGAGTCCGCTCGCGCAGCGCCGCCACATCCTCTACGATTGCCATATGCCCTTCTTCCCTTTCCGTCCTTTTCCACGAGACGGAGCCCGAACCCCGTCGCAAGCAAAAGAGCCTTCTCTCGTCCTTGCCGTGCGGGGCGCAGCCCCGGATCCAAGGACGAGAGAAGGCTCTCGCGGTACCACCTCGGTTGACGGCCCTACCGCGTGCGCGTCGGCCCGGCGCGCACGCCAAAGCCCGCATCGCGGCCATCGAACCGCCCGCTCGTTTTCGCCCTGTGACGGGAGCACCCGGCAAGGCCTACTGAACGTCCGCGCTCGCGCGCCCCGCGTTCAGCCTCGCAGCTCGGAAGGGAACCGTCGCGCGTGCCGTCCGAGCCCTTTCAGCCGAGGAGCCCGTCTCTGAAGGCGGCAAACCCTGCGCGACGCCGTCTTCGTCGTCGCATGTAAAGATGCAGTATAGCGCATTCCGACCGCTCGCGCGAGAGCCGCGCCCGTCAAGAGCGCTGCGAAAAGGCGGCCTTTCCGCCAAACCGGGAAAGGCCGCGGAGCACGCCGCACGAGCGCGTACGGGTCGATCGCAACGGACGGGCGCGCCGCCCGCAAGGCGGGGCAGGCGCTACAGGAAGCGGTACTGCACGGTGCGCAGACCCCATTCGGTGCAGGATGAATAGCCGAACGCCTTCCACACGCCGGGCTGCAAATCGAGGGAGCGGCTGCCGCCCCCCATGTAACCGCAGTCGTTCACAATGGCGAACACGGTGATGCCGTTGTAGGATATCTCGACCGTCCGCCCATAGTACTGCCAGTAGCGATCCCACGCCATGGGCACCGCCACGCCCATGGACCAGTCATCGCACACGTCGCCCGTAGCCGTGATGCCGGGGTTCGGCGTGTAGGGATCGGTGGATCCACCGTACGCCGAGGCGACGCCGGTGGACCAGCCCACGCCCGCACTCGGCCCTGTTTCGCCGCCGGGATTCGAGCCCTCGGCGCCCGCATCGCCCCCTTCCCCCTCGTCAGGCTCAGGCTCGGGATCGGGCTTCACCTCCTGCTGCTGGTCGCCAGGGCGCATCGTGTTCGTGTTCGCGTCCTCGACGGCCACCGGCTCGCTCACCTCGCCGACGGCGGCCATCTCTTCGGCCTTACGCTTGAGCTCCTCGAGCCGGGCGGCTTGGTCGCCGTGGACGCTCTGAGCGCTTTGCAGCGACGACGAGGCGTCGGCCACCAGCCGTTCGGCCTCGGCGCGCTTATCCTCAAGCTCGACGAGCTTTTCGTCCTGGGCGTCTTTCTGCTCGTTGAGATCGGCCACGAGACCGTCGAACCGAGCGGAGCGCTCTTTCTGCGCAGCCACCTCGTCGGCTTGGTAGCGCATGACGCTGTCGAGATAAGCGAGGTTGCGCAAAAGCTCGCCGAAATCGGACGATTCCAAGAGCAGCGCGAGCACCGACTCCGCGGTGCCGCCGTTGGCGTATTCGTAGGCGACGCTTTTCGCCAAGGCGTTGCGCCCCTCCACCACGGCGGCCTGCGCCTCCATGGCCTGGGCCGCCGTCTCGTCGATGCGCTCCTGCAGCTCTGCGATCTCCTGCTTGAGCTCCTCGCATTCGGAGGCGATCGACGCCATGCGCCCTTCCGCCCCGTCAAGCGCCGACTGCGCTTCATCCACGGCGGACTGCGCCTCGTCGGCAGCCTGCTGAGCCTCATCGGCGGCCTGACGAGCCGCCTCGGCATCGTCGGCCTCCGTTGCCTCGTCGGCCCACGCGCTGCGGGCCGGGGCGATGGAAATCGCGGAAAGCCCCAGGCAGAAGGCGAGCAGGCACGCGAGCGCGCCCGCTGCAACCGTGCGGGCCCTTCGACCCGTCGGCATCGTGCGAACCATTATGAAACCTCGCTTTCGACCAACAGCCGATCATGCGCGGCATCGAGCGCCGCCGCAAGATCGACGATGAGGTGCTCGTTGTCCGTAAAATGCTCGTCGTCGTATCCGGCGTCGGACATGATGGCCACCACATACGCACCGTCGCCGTCAACCACCAAACCCGCGTCGTCAAGCGCAGCCGTGCTGTATCCGGGGATGTCCACCTCGTAACCCGGCTTCGAGAGCACGGTGCGATCAGGGCCGAGGGCCTCTCGCAAAAACGAAACGCGCGTGCGTTCGAGCAGACTTTGGCACCACTGCGCATTCGGATCGTCGCCCATAAGGAAAGCCCCGATGTTGACCCACAGTTTCGCCAGATCACGCGGCGCGCACGAAGGATACCATTCGCCCGACCACGTCGCCGTGTCCACATCGGCCCGCTCGCACCACGCCTCGAAGCCGTCCGCCCCGAAACGCTCGCGCAAAAGCGCGTAGCCCGTGTTGTCGGAATGGATGAGGGTGTTCTCGACCACCGTGCGCAGATCGTAAGATCCGACATCGTCTTCGGACATGATGCCGGTACCTTCCACGACCAGATCTTCTTCGACCTCGTCGTCGAGCGAGGCCGTTCCGCCGGCCACGGCGTCTTGCAGCACGTACGAAACGAACGGAGCCTTGACGGTGCTCGCGCAGAAGTACATGCCGTCGGCGTTGTAGCTCAGACCGCGCTGCGCCGCCAAATCGTACACGACGAATCCCACGCTGCAATCCGCATCGGCGAAGGCTGCGATGGCGGCCTCCACATCGGGCGCCTCGCCGGAGTCGAGCACGCGGGACGCGCCGTCGGAACCGTCGAAGAGGCTGAGCCCGTCCGAAGACGCAGCGCAATCGAGAGCCGCACGCGCCTCGGCAGCCACGGCGAAGGGATCGGAGGCGGAAGCGCCCGGGAGGGAAGACGGTTCAGCCTGGCCGTCAGACGGGACGGCCGCCGCCCCTTCGAACTCGACCTCAACCGCAGCGTCCGCCGCGGAGAAAGCCGACGAGGAGGGCGGGATGGGCGTCTCGGGAACCGGGGACAGGGCCGAAGCGACGCCTATCGCGCTCGAAAGCGCGAACACGCCGACGCACGCCGCAAGGGCGACTTTCGCCGGCAGAGGCGCCTTCCGCGCCTTTCTTCCTATGGCATCCCAGTTCACAGTCACGCTCGTCTCCCGGCGCACACGCCGACGCCGATGCTTCCCCAGGCACGCGAAGCGCCTTCGCCTAGGAAGTATTCCTTATCGAAGGCGAGGCGGCAAGTGCGCGCAGGGCAATCAACATAGGAGAGCCACGGGTTTTCAAGCCGTCCGAAGCCGCTCCAAGAGGGCGTTCGATGCTTCGTCTCGCGACGCCGAAAAGCCCGCCCTGCGGCAAGCGCGCCATCCGCGGCCCCGTCAAGGCGCGATGAGGCCGGAGGCTTCCACGACAAGCGATCCGGCCTCGCCACCACCTCGGCATCGCCCAGGCACGACGGACCGGCACCCACGCCGAGCCGCATCGCGCGCTCGGTGCGCCAAGCGCCCAGCCGCCGACCGCATGGCGCACCGAGCATTGCGGCCCCTGCCGTTCGGCAGCCTCGTACGCCGCCCGAGCGCCCCCATTCGCGCCGACCGAGCTTTCGCGTTCAACGAGCCCCTTCCGCCCAGCACCCCCTCCGATCCCGCCCGTTTGCGCTTTTCGCACTGCGCCCGCCCACCCGCGCATCGGCGCACCGCACGGACGGCGCCTGCGCCTTCGGCAGTCGGAAACAACGCAGCCGAGGCGACGCAGCGCGTGCGCCGCCTTTAATCGCCCGTGATACCATGGGAAGGAGCAACGTCCTCCCGCACGAAAGGCCTCGCCATGGAACCTGTCTCCAAATCTGCAGCTCGCGCCCAAGCTCCGAACGCGAGCGCAGCCGACGATGCGCGCATTCCCGCAACTCCCGGTGGGTCAGCCGCCGCGAACGGCGCCGTCGCGCGCACGCCCGATCAGGCGCCAGCGACCGACCCCGCGGCGCGCATCCGAGCGGAGGCGGGATCCGTGCGCAGCGGCGCGCCCGCATCCGGCCTCCGCCCCAGTCGCACCGACCTAGAGACGGCCCCCATCCGCATCCGCCTCGCCGACGACGATGACGCGGACGGCATCCTGGCCGTGTACGCACCCTACGTGGCGACGGCCGTCACGTTCGAAGAGACCGTGCCCGCCCCCGACGCCTTCCGCGCGCGCATAGCCGGCATCAGGGCGACGCACCCCTTCCTGGTCGCCGAACGCTCGGGCAAGATCGTCGGGTATGCGCACGCGGCCGCGCAGCATACGCGCGCCGCCTACCGATGGAACGCCGAGTTGTCGGTGTACCTCGCACCCGACATCTGCGGACGGGGAGTCGGGCGCGCGCTGTACGAGGCGCTGCTCGACCTCGTCCGAGCGCAAGGGCTGAAAGCTGCATACGCGCTGGTCACTGTGACGAACGTCGCCAGCGAGCGGCTGCATGCGGAACTCGGGTTCGAGCGCATCGGGCTGCAGCCGAACGCAGGATGGAAGGCGGGCGCATGGCGCGACGTGGCATGGCTGCGCAAGGAACTCGACGGCTTCTCGGATGACCCGGAGCCGCCCACGCCCTTCCCCGCCCTCGCCCGCGCCCGCCCGCACACCGTTCGCGCGGCGCTTGACCGCGCGAACGCGGCGCTGGCCGCACGCGCATCTGGGAAGCGCGCATCCGGAGAGGCTCCGCACGACGACATCGACACAACTCCATCGGAAAGAGGCGCTGCGGGAAGACGATGACCTGCGCGATCGAGGGCGCCTGACGCTCACGCCCCCTGACACCGCTCGACGCGGACTCGCACGCGATGGGGCCGGCGCACCCGGGAGCGCGGCCGTCTTCCTGCGGGCGGCCTTTGCGAGCGCGCGAGCCCGACTGCGCGCCTGCAGGCACTTCCCCATGTAGCACTTGCAGCGCTTCCTCCTTGCAAGCGCGCGATTCCGACCGAGGCTGGGAACGCCCACCGTGTTCGGAACGGCCTCTTGCGAGCGCAGCCAGGCGAATCCGACTTCTCGGCGGGCTCACGGATGCTCGCCATGCGCCCTTGCGAGCGCGGGCAGGCGAATCCGACTTGCTGCCGGAGGACCTCACTTCGTCGCCTGACGGCATGCGGCGCGCGCACGCGAACGGCGCGGTTTTGGCCACGGAATCCCGTTCTGTCGCGAAAAAGCGGGGCTCGAGAGCCCTCCCCCGGAAGGCCTTTCCGGCAAAAGGCCCGGTAGCAAGATTCTGATGCGCCCAGGGAGGCCGATTCGCGCCAGAACGGGCCCGCGGCCAAAACCGGGCCGATTTCGCGCACGGGGCAAGGTCGGCAGTTAGGTGGCAGGTGGCGCGCCGAAACGCAAGCCCCGTCGCCCCGGCCCCGCGGAACGCCCTTGCCGATGCCGCCTCGTCAGCGAAGGCCTTCTCGCAGCAAGTCTCATCGTCGGGCAAACTCGCCCCTAACCAGCGCCCTTCGACCAATGAGGAAAGGAGGGGCCGAAAGAGCGGGGATGATGCGGCGAAGGGGGTGCGAGAAGGGTCGGACGGAGGGCGGGTAAACCGCTCGCCCCGCCCCTCGGCAGGAAATTGCCCGCTTTTCCCGATGGCAGGGTTGCGTGCAGCGGAGGCGGAAGGCACCATAGGCGCAGCAAAAGCCGTGCCCGCAACCATCTTGCGAAGGAGCCGCCATGAACATCGTCTGCCTCGACCTCGAAGGGGTGCTGGTGCCCGAGATATGGATCGCATTCGCCGAGGAGAGCGGCATCCCGGCGCTCGCCCGCACCACGCGCGACGAACCCGACTACGACAAGCTCATGGCCTATCGGCTGGACATCCTGCGCGAGCACGGCCTGGGGCTGGCGGAGATCCAGCGGGTCATCGCAGGCATCGAGCCGCTGCCGGGTGCGCGCGGGTTTTTGGACAGCTTGCGCGCCCGGACGCAGGTCGTCATCATCAGCGACACGTTCACCCAGTTCGCACGCCCCCTCATGGAAAAGCTGGGCTGGCCGACGCTCTTCTGCAACGAGCTGGACGCAAGCGCCGACGGCACCGTGACGGGCTGGCGCATGCGCACGCCGAACTCCAAGCTGGACACCGTGCGCGCGCTGCAGTCGGCCGGCTGCCAGACCATCGCCGCCGGCGACAGCCACAACGACCTCGCCATGATCCGCGCCAGCAAGGCCGGCTTCCTCTTCCGCAGCACCGAGGCCATCAAGGCCGAGAATCCCGACCTGCCCGCGTTCGACCGCTACGACGACCTGCTGGCCGCCATCGAAGCGGCCTTGGAAGCGTAGCGCGCGATGCGCCCTGCCGGGGAAACCTGCCGTGGATAACGCCACCGCCCGCGCGCTCTGCGCCGTGAACAAGCGCTTCTACCAGCGATGCAGCGCGTCGTTTTCCGCCACGCGCACCGCGCCGTGGGAAGGATGGCGGCGCTGCTTGGAGTGGGCGCGGAAGGCGCAGCCGGCGGACGGGAGGGCGGGCGCCGACGCCGACGCGGAGGGCGCACGCGCGGGCGGAAGGGCGAAGGCAGGAGTCGCGCGCGGGGGCGAAGACGCGGGGGCGAAAGCCGCGCTCGAAAACGAAGACGCGAGGGCGCAGGCCGCGCGCGGGGACGCAAACGAGCGGAGCGGCCTGCAGGGGCGGCAAGGGGGCGCGGGAGCGCGGGAAGACGCGCGGGCGCGACAAGGGGGCACCGACGCGAAAACCCTGCGTCCGGAGCATGCGCGGCCCGCACTTTCCGTGCTCGACCTCGCATGCGGGAACCTGCGCTTCGAAGCGTTTCTGGCAGAGGAGCTGGCCGACACCGACCTGACGCTTCACACGGCAGACGACTGCGACGCGCTGGTGGCCGGCGCGCCGTGGAGGCCGAACCCCGCCGAGGAGGCCGCCTTCGGCAACCGGACCGCCGGCTCTCTCCGCTGGCGCCACCAAAGCCTCGACGTGCTGGCGGCGCTGGACGCCGAGGAGCGCGGCGGCGAAGCGGCGCTGGCCGCAGCGCTGCGGGTGCCCCGCTGCGATCTGGCCGTCTCGTTCGGATTCCTGCACCACATCCCGCTTCCGCGCTGGCGGCAAGAGGTGCTGGCGGCGCTGGCGGCGAAGGTGCGGCCGGGCGGATTCGTCATCGTGTCGCTCTGGCGCTTCTTGGAGAACCCCCTGTTGGCACGCAAAGCAGAGGCCACGCACGAGCACGGCCTGCGCGATCTGGGCCTACCGCCGCTCGACGCCGGCGATCGACTGCTGGGCTGGAAGGACGAGCCGGGGGCTTACCGCTACTGCCACAGCTTCTCCGACGAGGAGATCGACGCGCTGGCGGCCTCCGTGGCCGGCACCGCCAAAGAGGCCGCCCGCTTCCGCGCCGACGGTCGCGACGGCGCCCTTAACAGCTACCTGGTGCTGCGGGTGGAATAGGCGAACGATGAAAGAACCCGGTGCTGCGGGTGGAATAGGCGAGGCGATGGAAGAGATCCTGCTGGACATACTGGAAGAGCTGCGTCGTGAGCGGGACGCGCCGGGCGCGCCCGCCGTGGACGGCAAGGCGGTGGCGCGCATCATCCGCAAGCGCAACGAGGGACGCGCGGACAACGCCGACCACTTCGCCAAAAAGCAGCTCTTCCCCTACTACCGGCAGGTGAAGCGCGACGACCCCGCCCGCTGGCGCAGCTGGGGCATCGACGAGGCGCTGGAGGCGCGCCTCGTGCAGCTTCTGCGCGTGAAGCCGCGGCGCACGGCGTCGGGCGTGGCCACCATCACCGTGCTCACGAAGCCGTGGCCGTGCGCCAGCAACTGCCTGTACTGCCCCAACGACCTGCGCATGCCGAAAAGCTACCTGGCCGACGAGCCCGCGTGCCAGCGCGCCGAGCGCGCGTTCTTCGACCCGTATCTGCAGGTGGCGGCGCGCCTGAGCACGCTCGAGCAGATGGGCCACGTCACCGACAAGGTGGAACTGATCGTCTTGGGCGGCACGTGGAGCGACTACCCCGAGGGCTACCGCATCTGGTTTGCGAGCGAGCTGTTCCGCGCGCTGAACGAGGCGGGCGAAGGCGACGAGGAGCAGCGGCGGACCCGCATGGAAGCCCGCCGCGCACGCTATCGGGAGGCCGGCGTCCCCGAAACCCGCGAGGAGGCCGCGGCGTTCGCCGCCGACGCCCAGCGGCAGGTGAACGCCGGCGCGCTGCGCTACAACGACGCGATGGCGCGCCTGTACGGCTCCGGCAGCCCGTGGGAGCGCCTTGCCGCCGAGCAGACGACCGGCCTCGCCGAGCTTGAACGCCAGCACGCCGCCAACGAGCATGCGGCGCACCGCGTGGTGGGGCTCGTGGTGGAAACGCGGCCCGATGCCGTCACGCCCGAGGCGCTGGCGGGGCTGCGGCGTCTCGGCTGCACGAAAGTGCAGATCGGCGTGCAAAGCCTCGATGGGCGCATCCTCTCGTTGAACGAGCGTTGCCTCTCTTCGGAGCGCATCGCGGAGGCGTTTTCGCTGCTGCGCCTGTTTGGCTTCAAGATCCACGCCCACTTCATGGCGAACCTCCTCGGCGCCACGACCGCAGCCGACAAGCGCGACTACCGCCGCCTCGTTACCGACCCGGCGTTTTTGCCCGACGAGGTGAAGCTGTACCCGTGCGCGCTCGTGGACGGGACCGGCCTGATGGCGCGCTACCGCGACGGCAGCTGGCGGCCCTACACCGAGGAGGAGCTGCTCGACGTGCTGGTGGCGGATGCCGCCGCCACGCCGCCCTACACGCGCATCTCGCGCATGATCCGCGACATCTCGTCGCACGACATCGTGGCGGGCAACAAGAAGGTGAACCTGCGCCAGCTGGTGGAGCAACGGGCGCGGGAGGCCGGCGTGCGCTTCGAGGAGATCCGCACACGCGAGATCGGCACGGACGGGGCCGACGTGGGCGCGCTGGCGCTTTCCGTCGTGGCGTACGAGACCGCGGTGGCAAGCGAGCGCTTCTTGCAATGGACCTCGCCGGACGGGCGCATCGCCGCGTTCCTGCGCCTGTCGCTGCCCTTTTCCGCTTCCGTGGACGACCTGCGGAAACGGTTCGCCAACTTCCCCATCGGCCCTGGCGAGGCCATGATACGCGAGGTGCACGTGTACGGCGCCGTGGCCAAGCTGCACCGCACGGGCGCCGGCGCCCAGCACCTCGGCTTGGGCAAGCGGCTCGTCGAGGCCGCAGCCGACATCGCCCGCAAGGCCGGTTACGAAGCCCTCAACGTGATCAGTGCCGTGGGAACCCGGGGGTACTACCGCAGTCTGGGATTCCAGGACAAGGGGCTGTACCAGCAGAAGCCCTTGTAGCGCCCAGCCCAGCCCCGCTCCGGCGCCCTCCGCACGCCACGCCGTTTCCGACCCCCCTTCGCTCGCAGCCGCCCCGCCCCGCAAGCGCAACGCGGTCGGAGAAGGGGGAGGGAGGCGGGGCGCTCGCGAACCCGCCGCGCAACCCCGCAAACGCCCCGCCGCACGGTTCCGCGATGAGGAAGACGCACCGCCTTGCCTGATCGCCCCCGCCGGAACGCCTGCGGGCGGCGTTGGAGAGACGGACCGAGCAAGCGGCGCAAGCGAAGGAAGCCCCGCTTGATCGCCACCGCGCCCCCGCAGCGCATATTCCGCGCAGCCGCCCGCCGCGTCCCTTGCGAGGCGGGCCGTCTTTCACGAGGTCGCCGCAAGCCCCCTACTTGACCGCAACCGCAAGGCAGGAGCGGAAACCCACGCGGCGCCACTCCACCCGGGCAAACCACGGGGAGAGGATGGCGCACAGCTCCGATTCGCCATAGATGCGCACATCGCCCTCGGGGCTGCGCTTCATGAACGCGTTCATGAGCGCGCGGGCGGGCGCAGGCTGCCAGCAATCGCCGATGACGAAAGCGCCGCCCGCCGCCAGCACGCGCCACGCCTGAAATGCGGCGCGATGCGGATCGGGGTAATGATGGAACGAATCGTTGCAGTACACGAGGTCGAACAGCCCGTCCGGAAACGGAAGCCGCTCGCTGTCCGCGCGCATCAGCCGCGCGCGGGAGCCAAGGCGCGCGGCGGCACGGGAGAGCATCCGCTCGGAGAGGTCGATGCCGGCAAGCTCGCAAGAGGGAAACGCCTCCAGCACCTGCTGCGCCAGCGCGCCGGTGCCGCAGCCCATATCGAGGATGCGCAACGGGCGCGCGAGGCGAACGGCAAGGGCGGGAGCGCGCTCGGGGACCTCGGCGGAACATATCGAGGACGCGCGACGGACGCGCGAATCGAACGGAGCGCGCGAATCGCGCGGAGAGCGCAAAGGGCGCGAAACGTGCGGGATATGAGGGCTGCGCGCGGGACGCGAAACGTGCGGGATGCGCGCAGGACGCGAACCATGCGGGATGCGCGTCGTCCGACAGCACGACGGGGAAGCGCCGCCATCCGCGCCCGCGGCCAAGGCGGCAGCGCGCTCCCGCAACGACGCCAGCACGTGCGGGTAGAGCGAGCGCGCATGGGCGCCCTTCATATCCTCGTCGTAGGTGGCAGCTTGAAGGTCGAACGCCCGACGGGACTGCTCGCGCTTCCGCTGCGCCTCCTCCCCCTCTTCCCGATTCCCCCCTTCCCGCCTCTTCCCTTCTTGCTTCTTTTCTTCTTGCTTCTTTTCTTCCCGATTCCCCCCTTCCTGCTTCTTCCCTTTCCGCTTCTCCCCTTCTCCCGCTCCTCTCCTCTTTTTCGAATCCTCCATCTCCTCCGTTCCTCCTTCCCTTTCCTTTCCCTCTTCTTCTTTTCTCATTTCTCGCTCCTTTCATTGAACAATATTCAATAACTTTGCCGAAAGAAAGCCCCGGCGCGCCACCGGAAGCGGCTGCGCGGGGCCAGGGCTTACGCGAAGGGCTACGGCGCGGGGCGCGTCTGCGATGCCAGCAGCACGTCGAGATACCCGCGTACGAGCGCGAGCTTCCGCCGGTCGGGCGCATCGGGCGCGGTCATGATGCCCAACTGGCCGTTCAAAATGAAATCCACCAGCACCTCGGGGCTTTCCACCGCCATGCCGCGGCGGCGGGCGTCGGCGTTCACGGCGACCAGCACATGGGGACGCAGCCGCTCGGACAGGGCGAAGAACAGCTGGCGATGGAACGCGCGGCTGCCCTGCGCATGGAAGAACTCGTGATAGCGCAGGCTGTTCTCTTCCGCCGCAGCCGCGAACAGGGCATCCATCTTCTCGGCGAGCGTCAGGCGCGCATCGTCGAGAATGGGCAGGAACTCATCTGCGCACTCATGCGCATAGACGTCCATCGCGTCGGCGAACAGCTTCTGCTTGGAGTCGAAATAGTGATAGCACAGCCCCGCCGTGATGCCCGCGGCGCGCGAGATGTCGCGCATCGACACCGCGTCGTAACCGCGTTCCGCGAACAGCCGCATGGCCGCATCGAGTATCTCCCTCCTCCGCTCCTCCGGATCCTTCACCGTGCGCGCCACGAGGCTCCTTTCGCCGTTCGATCATTCCGTGGAACCCAGTATGCCTCTTCATTGAACGAATGTCAATAAGAGGCGAGGGGCGCGCAACGAGCGCAAGGCGGGCAAGCGACGGGCGCGGGACGTGCAGGTCGAGCGGGCGAGCGGCGAGGTTCGAGGCAAGCGACAATCGCAGGACGGGCGGGGTGAGCGAGCGGGCTGTCACGGGACGAGCGAGCGCGTAGGCGAATGGGAGACGTAGCGAGAAAGGCGCGGGAGCATCCCGCATGCGCGGTTCCGCGCCCTGCGCGGCGCGAGGGGCGTCCGGAGATGCGGCAGCACCGAGGAAGGGGGGCATCGCGCTTCCGGCGAAAAGGGCTTTCCACGGGAGCGACTTCCGACAGAAGGGAATCTTCAACGGAAAGGACCTTTCGCGGAAAGGACCTTTCGGCAGAAAAAAAGAGGGGGGCTTCGGCGCAAGCAAGGCCTTCAGCCCCCACCCGCCGCAGATGCGGCAGCGCCCACCCAGCCCCGGCGGCATCGCGGCAGCGCATGCATGTCGTGGTACCATAAAGCGCATGCAGCTCCTCCACCCTTGCATAAAAGGAACCGGCACGAGTCCCCTTCCCATCCTCGCCTGCATGCGTCCGCACGCCGTGCGCACACCCGACCGTACAGACACGGCGCGGACGAACGCGGCACGGGCCGCCCGCGCGCTCGAAAGGGGCGATTCCGAAAAGCGCACATCCGCGGAGCGCGCGCACGCAAGGAACGCGCCCACAGAAGTCCAATCCGAGGAGCGCGCATCCATAGGGCTGGCGCTTGCAGAACGCACATCTGTAAGAAACGTATCCGCCGGGATCGCATCCGCAGAACCTGCGTCCACGAAAAGCGCCGCCACAGAGCGCACGTCCGCAGGACGCATCTCCGCGGAACACGCACTTGCGGAACGCATCTCTACGGAGCTCGCCTTCGCAGAACGCACGCTCGCAAAGGCAAAGAACGCGCCCGCAGAGTACACGTCCGAAAAGCGCCCGGAAAGCACCACCGACGCGGCGGCTTCTCGGCGCGCCTCAGCGGAAAGGCGGTGATCCATGCAGTCGCAGCGCTTGTTCGAGATCGTCTTTCTGCTGATGGAGCGCTCGCCGCGCACCACCGGCGATCTGGCCGACCACCTGGAGGTGTCCGCGCGCACCGTGCGCCGCGACGTGGAGGCGCTTTCAGCCGCGGGCGTGCCCGTGTACATGACGCGCGGGAGGGGCGGCGGCGTTCACCTGGCAGACGGCTACGTGCTCGACCGGTCGCTCGTGACCGAAACCGACCAAGCCGAGATACTCGCCGGGCTCGCGGCGCTGCGCCAAACCGGCGCGGCGGACGACAGGGGGCTGACCGAGCGCATGGCACGCCTCTTTCGCCGCGAGGGCGCCGACTGGCTGGACATCGATTTCTCGTTCTGGGGCGCGCCGCCCGCGCATCGGCGCACATTCGATCTGGTGAGGCGCGCCATCGTGGAGCGAAGGCCGCTCGTATTTCGCTACTGCGACGCCAACGGGCGCATGACGAGGCGCACCGTGGAGCCGGCGAAGCTCGTGTACAAGGAACGCTCGTGGTACGTCCGCGCTTGGTGCCGCGAGCGCGCGGAATGGCGCACGTTCAAGATCGTCCGCATGGAGGAGGGCTCCCTCGAACTGGGCGAGGATGCATTCGAGCCGCGCCCGCTGCCGCCCGACCTGGCAAAGCCCCGCCCCAACGGCCGCGAGGAGCGCCTCGTGCTCTTGTTCTCGGGCGACGAGGGCCGCGTGCGCGAGGAGTTCGACCCCGCCGCCATCGAGCGCTTGGACGATGGTCGTCTGCGCGTGGAGCTGCGCGCCGAGCCCACCGAACGTGCACGCCGCCACCTGCTGTCGTTCGGCGCGAACCTGTACGTGGAGGAGCCCGCGCACCTGCGGGCGTGGCTGCGCGACGAAGCCGCCGCCCTCGTGCGGCGCTGCGAGGAGGGTTAGGCGGTCTAGGCGATCCCAAACATTTTTGCGCCGCCCTCTTGCAATTGCCCCGACCTTTCTGTTATAAATTTAATCAGCATATAACGTACGCACAGCATTTGAGACACGTGAGCATTTGAAGGAACGATGAGCATGAGACTTTCGCGTTGCCGCATTTCCCTTTTCCTCCCCTTTCAAAACAACATCGGGCCTCCGGGTTTCCTTTCTTCTCCCTTTTGCACCCCTGCCAAGAAAGGAAGCACGATGACCACCGAATTCCCCATCCCCCGTCTTTCGCCGCTCGACGCGGCCCTTCAGCTCTGCAAGGACTTCGCCGTCCCCACCATCGCAAGCGCGCTCTTGGCGATGTCCCTGCCCTCGTTCCCGCCCTCCATCGAAACCGATGCGGCCATCCCCTTCGGCTTCGTTGGGGCGTTTTTGCTCTGGTGCTCTGTTTGCGACGCGTGGTTTTTGCTCATGCGCTACTGGCGAAACCTCATCGATATGATCGCATCGTGCGTTTCGGGCTTTTTCGACGCCCTTGGGGCAGCGCTCGACGGATCTGCGGGCGCTGCGATCGCCGGCATCATGAAGTGCGCAAGCCCGTTGCTCATCCTGGCCCTCATCATAATGGCCGTCACGCTCGCATGCTCCTGGGTCGAGTCGACCGCACCTGAAAGCCTGTGCAACGTTCTTACCGCGACCGTGCTCGTCGGCGTGACCGTCGCCGTCACGCTTGTGCCCCTTCGCACGTTGGCGAAGGATTTGCGCGCCCTCGCGACGGCCCTTCGATAAACAGCTCTTCCACGAGAAAGGATCACCATGTCTTTACTAGAAGGAATACGGGACTTCGCAATCGCCGCCTTATCGCTCATCGCCTTCTTCACGGGGCCTACCAAGGCATTTCACGTGTTCAGCAACCCTTTCGAAAAACGCACGCGATCCAAAGGCGGTGAACTGCTAGAAGAGGTCGAGCATTTAGCCCTTCTTGGGGCAAAAGCGGAAGCCCGAAACGACGCGCTTGCCCAGGACATTGCGGCCAATGAGAGAAAACAGCTCGTTCAGCGGTTTTCGAAGCAGATCAGCGCACGATACATTTCCGCCACGATGTCCAACTGCATAATGCTGGTATCGTTCCTTTTCTGCTTCATAGGAAGCATTCTCTTCGCCCAAATGAACAACATCACCCGGATATTTTGGATTGCCACATCGGTCATCTGCCTAACTCTCGCTCTCGCGCACGCGCTCCTCATCCTCTTCGACCTGCCCTTCTGGGCTCCGGTGAAGTACTTGAGAGGAAGAAGGTTCTCGAAAGCATCCGGCAAAGCGGGGTACTTCATCTTCCTTGAGCGCACCTTGAACGCCATCGAAACCAAAGCGCGATGCCACCTTGTCGATGCCCGACCGTACGCCAAGGCCTTCAAGCTGCCCCTTGCCGATTCCATCTACGCCTTCGACGATCCGCATCGTCCGCTCGACGACCTTGTCACCGATCACGTGATCGAGAATTTGGAGCAAAGGCTTCCCGACAAAACGCACACGGTGCTCGTATGCTCAGAGTTCGGACGCGAGAGCCACGAGATCGTCGTCAAGCTTCGGGAGCGCGGATACGCAGACGCATACGACCTGGGAGAAACGGCGACGCGCTACGCGCTCTTCCAAAGGTTCGCCCACCAGCTGCACTACCTCGCGATTGAAAAAGGACGGTAGTTTTTTTGATAACCGGACATACCTTGTCCGGTTATGTTCGATATCGTGGCCCTCGTCAGCACACCGAGCGAAAGGACACGAGCTATGAAAGAGCCATCGAAGGGAAGCGTCATCGCCTACCTGCCTGAGCGCTTCGCCGATTGGGAGGCGGGGCTTGCCTGCGCGGAGCTCAACAAGCCGGATGCCGGATACCGCGTGCTCACGATGTCGGCAGACGGCACGCCGCGGCGCTCCATCGGCGGCTGGACGGTCGCCGCGGACCTCGCATCCGACAAGCTGCCCGACGATACGCGTCTGCTCATGCTCGTGGGCGGGGAAACGTGGCTCGACGGTTCGAACGACGCCGTGCTGCGCGCGGTGGACGCATGCGTGGCGCGCGGCATCCCCGTGGCGGCCATCTGCGGCGCCTGCACGTTCCTCGCCCAGCACGGATACCTGGACGCATGCGAGCACACGGGAAACGCCGCCTTCGAGTTCGCCGAGTTCGCGCCCGCCTATCGGGGGCAGGGGCTTTTCCGAAGCGCGCCGGCTGTAGACGGCGGGGCGTTCATCACCGCCAACGGCGCAGCGAGCGTGGAGTTCGCAAGCCTTGTGCTGTCCCGTCTCGACGTGAAGCCCTGGGGCGACGAGCATGCGTGGTTCACCGCGTTCAAGCGCGGAACGTTCGTGGAGGGCTGAGGGAGCGGAGCGGCGCAGAACGCGGCCTCGCAGACGTACGGGCGACGAACGCAAGCAACGCGAGGGGCCGCACGCAGAAACGAGGCAAGCGCAGCTGCACCTTTGCGGGGCGACCGCAGACGACTGCGGGAGAAACGGACGACCCAAGGCGCGGTCGTCCACGCCACGACGCCGAGCATGGGCGCGTCGCACTGAGCGCGCGGAGCCCCGACAGGCAACGGACGGTTGCTTGACGGCGATGGACGCGCATGGTTCTATGAGGTCGTCCGCATGCGCTCGCCACCCGGCAAAGGCTCGCCCGCACGCGCCCACGTCGCACGTTCGAGCGTCCCGAGATCGCACCCAGGCGCGCCGGGCGAGCGCGACCACACCCGTACCTGAGCTCGCGCCCGCATGCGAGCCCAACGAGAAACGAGGACATCATGGCCATCAAAGACACGCTCATCGAACTGCGCGAAAGCAGCGGCCTCACCCAAAGCGAGATGGCCGAGCGGCTGTTCGTCACGCGACAGGCCGTGTCGCGCTGGGAATGCGGCGAAACGAAGCCCGGCATCGACACGCTCAAGCTCATCGCCACCGAGTTCCACGTGCCCGTAGAGGCGCTTCTGGACATGCCGCTGCAAACCGTGTGCCAAAGCTGCGGCATGCCGCTTGCCAGCCCCGACCTGCTGGGCACCGAGGCCGACGGCTCGCCGAGCGAGCGCTTTTGCAAGTGGTGCTACGAAAGCGGAGCCTACCAGGGAGAATGCACCATGCAGGACATGGTGGAGATCTGCGTTGAGCACATGGCGACGCCCGACGCGCCCTTCACCGAAAGCGAGGCCCGCGCCTATATGGAGGCGCTGCTTCCCGCCCTCGAGCGCTGGCAAGGTGCCGCACCGGACGAGGCGCGCTAGAAAGGCGGGCGAGGCACCCGGCTCGGGCAAGCGCGAAACACCCGATGCAGCCTCGAACTCCCCAGCGCGAATGCGGAGAACCCGCCCGGACGACCCTAAAATAGGAGCCGCCCGAAGGAGCGGCGTCCGCCTTCGAAGTCGAGGTTGACCGCCCTCAATCTCGAAAAGCCGATCCGAAGGCGCGAAACCCGGCAGCAGGACACGGCCACGCTCCGCCGCGCGCCGACGTCGCGTCCCGCTCCGCCCTTCGCGCCGTTTCCGACCGCAACGTCCGCTGGCTTCCAACGAATCGAGCAAGCACGCCGAACGAACAAAGAGCAAGGAGCGTCCCATGACCGCCGCATTCGATTTCAAGAAGGAATACCGCGACCTCTACCTGCCGAAAGCCACCCCGACGCTGATCGACGTCGGCCCGATGACGTTTCTTGCCGCGACGGGCACGGGCGACCCGAACGAGGAGGGAGGCGCATACGCTGAGGCGCTCGAGGCGCTCTACGCCCTCTCGTTCACCATCAAGATGGCGAAGAAGGGCGACTGGCAGCCGGAAGGCTACTTCGATTACGTGGTGCCGCCGCTCGAGGGGCTGTGGTGGGGCGGCGGATTCGACGGGACGCGCATCGCGGACAAGAGCGCGCTTCACTGGGCGTCGCTGATCCGCCAGCCGGATTTCGTCACGCCGGAAGCGTTTGCCTGGGCGCGCGAGCGCGTGGCGGCAAAGAAGCCGGGGGCCGATGTGGGCCGCGTGCGCCTCGTGCGGTTCGCCGAGGGGCCGTGCGCCCACGTCATGCACAAAGGGCCGTACGATGACGAGCCCGTCACCGTCGCAGCGCTCGAGGCGTTCATCGCCGCATCGGGGCGCGA
Organism: Gordonibacter sp. An230; assembly: GCF_002159915.1. GTDB lineage: Bacteria > Actinomycetota > Coriobacteriia > Coriobacteriales > Eggerthellaceae > Rubneribacter. The sequence goes on along the minus strand of NZ_NFJP01000032.1, from coordinate 13,968 downwards.
GGACGACATCGCCGATCCGGCCAGCGACGAGGCGCTGCTCGACGCCCTCGACGCGCACGGCGCCGTACCTGCCGTGCGTCTGCACCACGAGATCTACTTGGGCGACCCCCGCCGCACGAAGCCGGAGAACCTCCTCACCGCAGTGCGCCACCCCGTCCGCCGCGCGTAAGGAGGGCCGCAAAGCCCCTCCCCCAGCCGATTCCAGCAGGCCCCGGTCGAGACAGCCGAACGCCCATGCCCAGCAGCATGGCAAGAGCGCCCGCGCGGCCCCGCAAGAAACTCCCCGCCACAAGCCCGACGGCCGCAAGCGAAAGCCCCGCGCGCCGCGACCTCGCGCTCGGGACCCCCGCCCGCCGCCTCAGCGGCCGCGGTGCTTCCGCTTGCGCTTCTGCCGCCTGAGGGCGAAACGGCGCGCGGCCTCCTCGCGGCGCGCGGCCCGAACGGCGGCCTTGCGCTCGCCTTTGCGCGCCTCGCGGGCGGCGGCCAGGGCGCGCTGGGCCTTCGTGCCCGCTCCGACGGCCTCCACGAGCTTGCGCGCCTCGCGCTGGCGGCGCTTGGGGTTCGCATGCCTCAAGGAAGCGGCGAAGCACACACCCGAAACCCCCGAGCCCCCGCAGCCCTTGGAACCCCCGGAATCGCCGGAAGCGCCAGGATCGCCGGAAGCGGACGCGATATCCGGCCCGGTCGCGGACAAGGGCGCGAACGCGAACGGCAGCTTCGCCCAACGCTCGCAGACAAACGCAAGGATCTCGGGGTCGGTGGGCTCGGCGGCGCCGAACACGATGCGGCACGCCTCATAGCGCCCGCCTTCGGCGCGTTCGCAGATGCCGACCCAGAATTGGCCGTCGTGATAGACGGTCAGGGTGGATGACACGCTGATCTTCCGCATGGGGTCCTCCTTTATGTCGCAAACCATGCGGAGAAGGGACAACCAAGGAGGCAGGTTACTGACGGCGCGCCCGAAGCCCCCCCCCCCGGCACTTGCGCACGGAGCAGAGCGGCGCGCCGCGCCCCGACTACCCGACGGGGCCGTGTTTTCATCTCCAAGTCGCATGATAGCGCGAAACGAACGAAACGAAAAGCGCCTCGCCCGCCATCCTGCGCGTTTCCCGCCCGAAGCCCCGAGCACCCCCACGCGAGAAATCCGGGCACGGGGGCATCGCGCGCAACGGCGCGACCGTCAGCCAGCCCGCCCGCCCTTCCGATCGTCAGCGCAGACGGAACCTTCCAAGATGAGCGCAACGGCCTCCCGGACGGTTTCCCGGTCGTAAGGGACGCCCATGAAGCACGAGTTGATGACGGCCCCTTCCATGAAGGCGAACAATATCTTCGCACGCACGGCATCCACATAGGGCTCGCACCGTTCGAGAAACGATTCGAAGCTCTCCTTCGCGATGCTCCTCACCTCGGGGTCTTCGATGGCACCGGCGTACAGCGCGGCATCGGCGTTCACGCGCTCCAAGTTCGACAGGTACTCGGTGATCGCATCCGCAAGCACGTCGCTGCCATGGCTTCTCTGCGCCACCACCAGGAAAACCTCGTCGTACTCCCGCTCGATGCGCCTTGCGAGCTCGGCCAATCCCGCATGTCTCAGCTCGTCGATGCTCTTGAAGTACTGCGTGGTCGACCCCAGTGGCACGCCGGCGCGTTCGGCCACCTTCCTATGGGTTATCCTGCCGCTGCCCATGCGAGAAATGAGGTCGGCCGCCGCATCGACGATCTTCTGCTTCCGAGCAGCGGGGTTTCGTGGCGAGCGTTTCCGCGCGCCCCCGTCGTCAACGGCGGCGGAACGCCGCTTTTCCGTTTCCATATGCGCTCCTTTCGCATGCCCTCCCGAAGGCTTCTGCGCAAAAACCGCGGGGAACCTTCGCACGTTGGAAAAACGCCATAAATGTACACTTGTCCATTATAGGTCATGATGCTATGCTTATTAGTGTACTTTTGTACATTAACAAGCAGCAAGCAGGAAAGGAGAGCACGTGAACGTCAAAACAGGAAGGAGCGGCTGCGCCGCGCCGCCCGCGCTCGCCAACCTTCCCGGCCGAGCAAACGCGCACGCCCAGCACGCGCTCGAAGAGCAGAAAGGCCTCTCATGGACAACGCTATCGTGATCGAGCCTCGAACGATCCCCAAAGCCCGCCTTTGGACGGCGCTCGCCGCCATCTTGCTCGGGCAGTTCGTCGTGGCCATCGACCTAACCGTCTTGAACATCGCGCTTCCCGAGATAACCCGCGAGCTGAATCCCGCATCCGATCAGCTTCTCTGGATCGTCGATGTGTACTCGCTCGTGCTCGCGGGCCTTCTCATCGCCACCAGCTCACTTTCCGACAGGCTGGGGCGAAAGAAAACCCTATTGACGGGCTTTCTCATCTTCGGCATCGGATCGGTCCTCGTCATGCCCGTCGATGCGCCCGAGCAGATCATCGCGATCAGGGCCTTCCTCGGCATCGGCGGCGCGATGATCATGCCGGTGACCATATCGATGATCCGCAGCATCTTCACCAACCCGAAAGAGCGCACCGTGGCGGTTGCCGCCTGGTCGGCCGTGAGCGCCATCGGCATGGCGGCAGGCCCGCTCATCGGAGGATTCCTCCTGGAGCATTTCAGCTGGCACTCGGCGTTCCTCGTGAACGTTCCCCTGGTGGGCGCCGCCTTCGTGTTGGGCGCTTTCACCTTGCCGGAAGTGCGCCTCAAGAACCCGGGGCGCTTCGATCTGCCAGGTTCGGTCCTCGCCCTCGCGGGCATGGTGGCGCTTCTGTGGGGCGTCAAGCACTTGGCCGCCGAACTCGCGCTCGACACGGCGGGTGCGGCGGCGCTCGCAGCGGGCATCGTCCTCCTTGCGCTGTTCGCGCTGCGATGCCTGAAATCGAGCAACCCCCTCGTCGATTTGTCGCTGTTCAAAAGCACGGCGTTCTCGGCGGGCGTCATGGCCACCATGGCCTGCACCTTCGCCCTCGCCGTTTTGCTGTACATGCTCGCCCAATGGCTGCAGCTGGTCAACGGCGACGGAACGCTGGAATCGGGCATGCACCTCATCCCCATGTCGGTCGCCACATTGGTCTCGAGCCTCGGCGCGGCCTCGCTCGCCATGCGCTTCCCGGCGCGCCACGTGGTGGCCGCCGGCCTTGCCATCGCGGCGGCGGCGATGATCATGCTGTTCTTCTTCCGAGACGACCTCTCGCTCGCCCCCGTCATCGCATCCACCTGCCTCGTGGGGCTCGGAACGGGTTCGCTGGCCATCGGCGCCTCGCTCATCATGGCGGAAACCCCCGTCGAAAAGGCATCCAGCGCCGGCAGCCTCCAAGAGATATCCTACGACCTGGGCAACGTCTTGGGCGTCGCCATCCTCGGAAGCCTCGCATCCGTCATCTACCGCTCCGAGCTGAGCGTGGAGGCCCTGCGAGCCATGGGGCTCGATGGCCAAACGATCGACGCGGCCCAGCAGTCGTTCGCCGCGACGGCCGAGATCGCCACCGGCTACGGGCTGCCCGAACTGCTCGGCCACGGAATCGACGCGTTCAACGATTCGCTGGTTATCACGTGCTTGATCGGCGGCATCATCATCTTGGCAGCGGCGGTCGCCGTATGGAAGCTTGTCCCGGCGAGGCTGAAGGTGACCGAAAGCGAAGGAGCAGAGCCGGCAGAGGCGCCCCACCCCTCTTCGTCGCCCAAATCGGCAGAGCCTGCGACGTAGGCGGCCCTCGGCGCGGCAGCCGGGCTCTTCAGATGCCCGCCGGGCATCCCGCCTCGGCATCCTGAACGCCCGCCGCCAAACGCCCACCGCCCCTCTCCGGCAAAAAGCCCGGAGCGCGAGCGCTCCGGGCTCTGACCTTTCGCGAAAAGCCATTTCGCCTTGACTGGACAACCGCTCCACACCCGCGCCAGCCCGCTCCGCGACGTCTACATCATGCTCACCCCGGCAGAGCAAGCCGAAATGACCAAAGCGAGCAAGATGAAGTCGATGAACGATATGATCGTGCCCGCGATGGCAAGCCCGCGCGGCTGCTTCCTCAATCCGACAAGCGAAAGAATGGCTCCCAATATCCATATGATCCATCCGAGGACGGGAACCCACGACACGAAAAGGGCTATGAGCGCAAGGACAAACCCGCCGATGCCCAAACCGTTTCCGTCCTTCCGCTCCTGAATCACATTGACAACCGTAGCACCAGCTTGCTGAGCAGCTGCCGACTGCTTGCTTTGATCTTGTTGCTCGACCATGACTCACCCTTTCTTACCGAACGAAACCTGAGACAGAATACCCCCCCCGGCACACTTTTGTCAAGCACGCGTCATATGGCGCACTCGTGCGGAGCCTGCAGCGCACTCCGCGCGCGAAAAATCCAAGCGCTGCAACATCGCGCGCAACTGCGCACTGCATCCGGTCAGCGGCCCGCACGCCACATCCGCTCGCGCCCTTCCCCCACACTCGCATGACATGAAAAACGCCCAGAATTGACACGAATCGCGTTTAATGCATAGATTTCGCCTTGAAAATAGGCTCTTAGGAAGAGCACGGTTGGAAAACCCCAGGTCGCGATAAATCGAGAAGGAGAAAAGCGCCTCGAACCCATGCACAAGGCGCGATCTGTGCCAACTTGCGGCGATGCCTACGCCAAACCGCCGTCGACATAGCATCGGGCGATCCGCCACGAGCCCCCTTCCGACACACGACCCCCTTCGTACGACGGGAGGTCTTGCGAAGCACCCGGCCCCAAGGACCTGAGCCCAAGATCAAGCGAGGGCGGGCTCGCGTCAACGGCGGTTTGACAGAAACGGCGGCCTCGCGCCGCAAAGGGCAGGCTTCGAAGCGGCTGACGTAATCCCGTGCACCCCACCCCATACCCTTGCCCTCCGACGGCATCGCCTCTGACGCATCGCATACAACCATCCTGCTCGATCATCCGGACAGCGTCCCGCGCATGTTGAGGTAGCCGCCCGTGTCCATGAACAGCACGCCCACGTCGGCCCGCGGGTCAACCGGCCGGCACAGGAACGCGCCGAACATGTCGTGGTGGCCGCGCGGCTCCAGCATGAGGGCCCGCCGCAGGTCGTCGGCGTGCCGCTCCATCCGGCGGCGCTTCTCGATCATCGTGGAACCCGCAGGCTCCGGGAAGCCTCCCACGGCCACCCGGCAGGGCTCCCCGGCCGCATGCACGTCCACCACCTTCACGGCCGCCTCGAACCGGCCCAGATCCACGCTCGCCTCAACGTCCATGCGCCCTCCCGTTCGCCTGCCTCGCCTTGCCTTCCGAGCATGCCACACGGGCGTCCGTGCAACTTGCGCAGCACCGCATGCAACTGGGTCCCGACAGCCTTGCGCGAGCCCCGCGCGGTCGGGCATACTGGCGGCGTTGGCCAACCACCGCAACCTGACGACGGAAGGCGCGCACCATGAACGTGACCATCACCGAGAACCCAGCGCTCGACGACATCGAGGTGTCCGTCGCGTGCCCGCGCATCGACGAGCGCGTGCAGCGCATCGTGTCCGCACTCGGGGCCTTCGACCGCGCGCTTGTCGGCGAGCGCGACGGGGCGACGTACCGGCTCGACGTCGACGACGTCTGCTATGCCGAGACCGTGGACGGCAAGACGTTCCTCTACACGGCCGATGCCGTGTACCAGACGCCGCTCAAGCTCTACGAGCTGGAGGAGCGGCTGGCAGGCACCGAGTTCGTGCGCGCATCGAAGCAGATGCTCGTGAACTTCGACCACGTCGCGTCCATCCGGCCCGCCCTGAACGCGCGCCTGCAGCTCATGCTGGACAACGGCGAGGCCGTCATCGTGTCGCGCCAATACGCGCCCGTCATCAAGCGGAAGCTCGGGCTCTAACCGCCGTATGAGACGTCAATCCCGTCCCCGAGTCTCGTTTCGAAGGAGTTCGCCATGAAGAAGATCATCGCCCAGGCCGCCTCTGTTGCATGCGTCATGTTCACCATCGTCATGCTGTGGTTCACGGGCATGGGCTACCTGTTCGCCGGGCCGAGCTACGGGCTCAACCTCACCGTGAGCGTGTTCGGTGCCGCCCTCGGGATGGCGGCGTTGCAGGCGCTCTGGTTCACCGGCGCCGTGTTCAGGAAGCTCGCCTACCCGGCGCGCATCGCGGGCTTCGGCGCCTGCGGCCTGCCCGTGCTGGCACTCTGCGCGTGGGCGGGCCCGTGGTTCCCGCTCGACGATCCCGGCGTCTGGGCGGCCTTCGCCCTCGTGTACCTGTTCATCCTCGCGGGCGTCACGGCAGGCTACACCGTCTACTTCAAGAAGACCGCCGGCGGCTACGAACAGGCCCTCGCCCGCTACCGCGAAAAGAACCGCCGCCAATAACAACCTGCTCCAGGTCGAGCGTAGGGGACCGTATCGGACGCCCCAAAAACGAGGACCATGGCTGAAGCCCCCCCCCGCAAGACAAACGCACCGCGTTTGCCGCCGCCTGCAACACGATCCCGTTCGATGGCATGGGCAAAGCCCTTGCTCCACGTCCAGCCAAGGTGGGGCGGCAAGGCTGGGCCTCGACACGGACCCGCAGGCGATTCCGCTCGACAGCAAGCGCAGAGCGCTCGCCCTGCGCCCAATCGACAGTCGACCGCGAGCAGCCCGCACATTTCGGCAAATCCCGATGTTGTCACGTCCCGAAGAAAGGCGCAACCCATGAAAGAGAAGCTCGCATTCGGCACGAAGGTCACGGTCGCGCACGTCCTCACCTACATCCTGTGTGGGATGCTGGCCATGACCCTGTTCGACTACCAGAGCACGGTGGAGTCCATCGGCATGCGTCCCTTGGACGACCCCATCGTCGGGTTGGCCCCCGTGTTCCAAATCGCGCGCGGCGCGCTGTTCGCCCTCGTGCTCTGGCTCATCCGCCCTGCGTTCATGGAACGCAAGCACGGCTGGCTCGTCGTGTGGGCGGTCGTAGCCATCGTCGGCATCTTCAACACGCCGGCCACCTCGCCCGGCTCCATCGAGGCGCTCATCTACCTCGAGCCCACGGGCGAGCCGCTCAACACGAGCATCGGGGGAACGCTCGAGATACTCGCGCAGACGCTCCTGTTCAGCGTGGCCGCCACCTGGTGGGTCAAGCGGCCCGCGCGTCACGCCTCCGGTGCGCCCGGCTCCTCGCCAGCCGGCCCCGGCACGGCGAAGTCCTCCGACCCGAAGTTCTGATAGTAGCGCCCCGCATCGGCCGTAAAGCGCAGCACGCAGCAGTCGGATCGGTCACGCCCAGCGGATAGCACGTCGTGTCGCCGTCCTGCCAGATGAGCTCCTTCGCCCACGCGTCCTCGAGCACCTCCATCGTGCCCTTGGGCATGACGTCCCGGAAGAACCGCCGGTCCATGAAGTAGAGGCACGCCTGCGGGTGTGCGCGGTAGCGCCGCACCCGCATCGACGAGGTGTTCGTGGTGAAGTAGAACGTGCGGATGCCCTCGCGGCGACGCGGCGGAAGCATCGCCTTGATCTCGGGGAAGCCCTCTTCGTCAACCGAGCCGACGAACGATGCGTTCTGATGGTCGATGAGGTTGCCGATGGTCTGCTCGGGGTCGCGCATCACGAGCGGCCCCCTTTCGGCGCGGCGCGCAGCATCATGAGCGCCTCGGCGTCGCGCAGGATGGCCTCGCTCGTCACCTCGATCATGAGCCAGCGGCCCATGCTGCTGTCGGCCGAGCGCTCGTACAGCGCGCGCACGTAAGGGTCGCACGCGGGCAGCAGCGCCTCGGCCTCGGCCTTCTCCTTCGAGCCCACCGACACCATGCAGATGAAGAAGCCGTCGCGGGGATACACCGTGCAGAGCGCGCGCCCGCGCGCCTTGTACTTCACGTTCCAGCCGGGAGCCCCGCCGCAACGGCTGTACTCGATGCGCGGCTGGGCGCCGTACGTCTCGTCGACGAACGCGGTGAGCGCATCCCACAGGGGGTTGGCGATGTGGGCGGCGATATCCTCCATCGACGGTTCGCGGTCTACGGGGAACAGCTCGTGCCAGGCAACCATGGGCATCCTCCAAACGTCAGGGGTCGGTTAGAGGCAGTTTAGCATCGGCTTAAAGCCATGATCCAACGATGAGGAACTTATATTCCCCATGTCGCCCAACGCGCAGACGCAGGCTCCCTTCGATTCCCGACCCGGCCGATTCGCAAGCCCGAGGAGGCGACCAGCCCCCAACAGGCAGCCGTCTCCGCAGACTACGAGCCCTCCCCTTCCGCTCGCAACGCCCGACAGCCAATCGGCTGCCCGCCGCTCACGCCCCCGAAGAGCCCTCCGCCCTGCAGCTGTTGCCCCTCCAACGCCCCTCATGCCGTGGATGACGCCTCGGCTACCGTTGACCTCGACGTTGGAGAGACGTTTCGGAGCATGGTATATCATGCTCTTTATAATAGTAATGCGTATCGATAAGGGCTGCACCGCGCGCGGCCCCGCATGAAAGGAAGGACGCATGGGCATCTACGTCATCACCGGCGCATCGAGCGGCATCGGCGCGAAGACGGCCGAGATCCTGCGCGAACGAGGCCACGAGGTGGTCAACATCGACCTCAAGGACGGCGACATCGAGGCGAACCTGGCCACGAAGGAGGGCCGCGCCGGCGCCATCGCCGAGCTGCACGAACGCTATCCCGAGGGCATCGACGCCATGATCTGCAACGCGGGCGTGTCGGGCGGCAGGGTGCCCATATCGCTCATCATCTCCCTCAACTACTTCGGCGCCACCGAGATGGCCCGCGGCGTGTTTGACCTGTTGGAAAAGCGAGGCGGCAGCTGCACGGTCACCTCGTCGAACTCCATCGCGCAGGGCGCGGCACGCATGGACGTGGCGGGCATGCTGAACAATCAGGCCGACGAGGACCGCATCCTCGAATTGGTGAAGGACGTCGATCCGGCGATCGGCCACGTGTACTACGCCTCCACGAAGTACGCGCTCGCCCGCTGGGTGCGTCGCATGAGCCCCGAGTGGGGATCGCGCGGCGTGCGCCTCAACGCGGTCGCGCCCGGCAACGTACGCACGGCCATGACCGCGAACATGTTGCCTGAGCAGCGGGCGGCCATGGAGGCCATCCCCGTGCCGACCCACTTTGGCGAGGAGCCGCTCATGGATCCCATCGAGATAGCGAACGCCATGGCGTTCATCGCCAGCCCCGAGGCCAGCGGCGTCAACGGCGTGGTGCTGTTCGTGGACGGCGGCACCGACGCCCTGCTCAATTCCGAGAAAGTTTACTAGGAGGCAGCCATGGTCATCAACGATTTCGTCGCGGCGATGCAGAACAAGGACCACAAAGCCCTTGCCGCATGCTTCACCGAAGACTGCCGTCTCGTGGACTACTGCCCCTCCATGGTGAAGCGCCAGAACACGTTCCTGTACGGACGTAACGCCATCGAGATGTCGTTCCACAACAAGTTCATGTTCGGCGGTTTCGCGATGCGCGATCCGCGGATCGCGAACGAGCGCACGGTGAACTTCTACGCCGACTACAACGGCACCGTCATCCATGCCCTCGCGCAGATCGAGAACTGCAACGATGGCGTGTGCAGCCTGGACGACAGCCTCATCAAGGAGCTGGTGATCCGCCCGGCCTAGCGAAAGCGCGCTTGGCTCGACGTGCTCGAACATGCCGAGCCAAGCGCAGCCCAACGCCGCGCGGAGGCGAACTCGCAAGGCGGACGCTCGCGGACGGCCCGTCCAAAACCGCAAGGCAAGCCGTCCGCGAACCTTCGAGTCACCCTTCGTAAACGATGCGACCGTCGGACACGGTGTAAAGCACCTTGGAATCCGATATCTTCTCCGGATCAACCTCGAGGATGTTCTGATCGAGCACTACGAGATCGGCGCGCTTGCCCACCTCGACGGTTCCCACGATATCCTCCATGAAATTCTGGTAGGCGACGTTTTTCGTGTACGCCTCGAGCATCTGATAGGCGCTCAAGCCCTGCTCCGGCCACCGATGCATGTCGGTGGCCTCTTCTTCCGCATACGGACTGTTGCGCGTCACGCCCGTCTCGATCTCATCGAGCGACACGTACGCGGTGACCGGCGCGTCGGAAGCGCCCGATATGAGGACGCCCGCATCGCGCATCCTCTTCGTGGGGTACATCGCCAAAGCGCGCTCTTCGCCAATGTAGGCTTTTTCCAGCTCGTAGAGGGAATCTCCGTACATCCAAAGAAACTGCATCGCGCCGATCACATCCATATCGGCCATGCGCGCGATGTCGTCGTCGGCGATGGCGCACACATGCGTCATGGTGTGGCGCGCGTCACGCTTCCCGTTGGCAGCCTGCGCCTTTTCGTAAGCGTCGAGGGTTCCGCGCACCGCTCCGTCGCCGATAGCGTGCACGTGCACTTGGATGCCTTCGGCGTCGAAATCGCTCACCATCGCGTCGAACTGATCGACAGGCCAGATGGGCTCGCCTCGCCAATCGTCGCCAAGGCCCGACTCGGGCAGATAGGGCTCCAGCATGACGGCCGTGCCGCTCTCGGTGACGCCGTCGTAGAAAATCTTCACCGTCTGGGTGGTCACCATGTCAGAATCGTAGCGTGCGCTGTCCTTTATGGCGGCGAGCACCTCGTCGTAGGAGTACAGCGGGTCCATCGTGGTGACGACGCGCATGCGCAGCTTCAGACGCCCTTCCTCGTCGAGACGATGGTACAGCTCGTTGATGTCGAGGCCCCCGCGCGTGACGTTGGTGATGCCCGTGATGCCGTAGGAGTTCGCCTCCTCCATGAACTTCTCCATGGCTTCTTCCATCTGCTCGAACGTCACGACCGACGGAACGGCCGCGGAAACGAGATCGTACGCCGCATCGGCCACGCATCCCGACGGCTCGCCGTCCTCGCTGCGATAGACGACGCCGCCCTCGGGGTTCGGCGTGTCGCGCGTGATGCCCGCCATCTCGAGGGCCTTGGAGTTCACCCAGGCGGAATGCCCCGACACGTCGGTGATCACCACCGGCTTGTCAGGGCAGATGGCATCGAGGTCCGCTTTGTTCGGCCCCGGGTTCGAACCGTCGGGACGCTGGTAGGCGTTCAACATAAAAGGACGCCCGAAATACGCGTCCATCTCGGGATGCTCCTCGACGAACTGTCGGATGGCGGCCAGGTACTCGTCGTTAGTCTCCATGCCTTCGAGGTACACGTTGAACAGGCGGTCCAGCCAGGTTCCTGGCGCATGAATGTGGCCGTCCATGAAGCCGGGGGACAGAAACGCGCCGTCGAGGTCGATGACCTTCGTCGTATCGCCCACGAACTCCTCGACACCAGCGTCGTCGCCCACGTACACGATCTCGTTGCCCCTCACGGCAACGGCCTGCGCAACGTCGCCTTCATCCACCATCGTCTGCACATGACCGTTTCGAAACACCATGTCGGCCGGCTGCCCGGAGGACTGCGCAGACGGGCCCTCGCCCGCCGACCCCGCCGCGCATCCGGCAAGGCCCGTCAACGCCCCGAACGCCATAACGGCGGAACCTGCGACGAACGAGCGCCTCGACAGACGCGTGCCGCCACCGCCCACTCCCCGCTCTTTCCATTCGTTCATGCCCACTCCTTTCGTGTTCGACGCCTTCGCGCATCGACAACCCGTTCGGGCTGACGCGCCCACCATAGAGCGCGCACGAGAGAACCGCACAGACGGAAACGGGATTAGAGGCCGGTTTATATTTTTTCTATCCACCGAGCGCCAAGTAAAGGAAAGCGCATCGGCTTCACGAAGCGCCGATCCTTCTATACTAGCGGAGGGGTCGAAAGGGGGACGCATGACGTATCTGCTCTTCTTGTACAACATAGCCATCAGCTTCGCGAGCATGTACCTGTGCCTCACGTACCTTAAGCTTTTTCGCATCGAACGCGAGAAAACGTTTCTTTGCGCGGCGTTTCTGTACCTGCTCTACTTCATCGACATCGTCGTGCTGTACATGGTCGACTTCATCCCGGAATTCGAAGAGACGCTTGCCTGGCTGCAGACCACCGCCCCCTACGTCTATTCTTCGCTCAGCCTCGCCATGCTGCTGTGCTACCGTCTCGTACTTTCGTACGCATTCGATCGACCACGGCCCAGCCGCGAGGTCGCATTTTGGATGTGCTGCCTCATGGCAACGCTCGTCACCTGGTCGATTCCCTCCTTTGCCGTTTCGGTGTTCGCGGAATGGGTCGTTTCGACCATTCTGCGCGTGTGGGTCGCAGCGTCCGGCGTGCGCATGCTGGCGCGCCGCCCCCCGTGCCTGCAGCGCGAGCCCTTCTTGGCGCTCGCGCTGCTGCTTGCGGTGTTCGTCGGCTGCGAGCTGGCCGATTCCTGCATCACGCTGCGCGGCATTGGGGAGGGCGTTTACCCCTTGCGGCGCATCCCTATGGAAGTGCTGGGCATCGCATGCCTTGCGGCAGGATTCCTTTACCTGAAATACCGGCGCATCCTGGAAATGCAGGCGGCCGAAGCCGACCTCATACCCCTCGTCGCGCAGCGCTACGGTCTGACGAGGCGCGAAGAGGATATGCTGCGCATGATGGCCGACGGCATGACCAATCGAGCCATCGGCGAAAAGGAATACATCTCCATCGGTACGGTGAAAACGCACGCCCACAACACGTATCGCAAGCTCGGCATCGCCGGGCGCGCCGACCTTGACGCATTTCTCGATCGCGAACGCAAGCGCATCTCGCATCCAAAGCCCCACGATCCCTTCGGCTTTTGAGCAAAAGCACCGGGGCCCCCCCCCCCCGAACCGCAGCAAGGATGCCGCGCTTGCGCGCGACCGAAAGACGACAAGGCCCGAACGGTCCGCCATATGCCGAAACCGCAGATCGAACGCATACTCAACCGGATGTTTCGCATCGACAGCCCCTCCCAAGCGGCCGCAGATCGCATGCGCGCGACCAAGAGCGGTGCGGGACGGAGCCTTCCAGCAGCCCGCCGGAGCCGCAGTCCGCACGCAACCGAGAACCGGAGAGGAGCCCCTCGCAGAGGCTGCCGCGAATCGCACGCGGAGGTCGAAAGCTCGCCCACGCCGATCGCCAAGCTCGCGACGACGATGCTCCAAGTCGCGCGCATGGGCCATCGGGAGCCATGCGCCAACCCATCGCCAAAAGACCAGGACTTGCCGCGTTTCGCACGAGCGGTCAGAAGCTGTCGGATGCCGACTCGGCAATCCGGGCGATCAACAGCGGTTTCGCACAAGCGCGACCGGAAGCCACCGCCGCCCGCAGGATATCCCAACGCGCTCCTGCGATTTGCGCGCACGAGCGACCGGGAGCCATCCCAGCCGCAAGCACGGCGAGCGTTCACCGTCTCAGAGCCAAGGAATCTCACAGCGCAAAAGGAAAGGAGCTGATCGCGCACTCGCCGGAGGAACTTCGAACGTCGCCTTCACCATGCGGCAAGACGCGCATTAGAGCCGCGCGCCCATCGGCCCGCGTAGACGACGAGCGTTTGCGTGACCATTTGGTAACGTCCTGACAACCACGAAGCCCAGACGAACCAAAACCCGTATGGTATGAGAACGCGCCCTCGGATATAACTCGGATTCGAGGGCGCGTCGCATGCGCATGGCGCCGACTCGAACGCCGTGAGGTCATGCGGAGGATCTGCGCGTCATATGGAAAGCTCTTCGACTCTCAAAGCCGTGCGCCCGGTATCTGCACGACCATGCCCATCCAATGAGCAACTTCGCCTCGAAAACCATCCGACTCCGCGCATCGGGCGGTTTCGCGCGCCCCGCGTTCCGCGCTGCCGACCGAGGACGTCCGGCAGCCCTACGCGCAATGCGCGGGGCAAAGGCGACGCCTCCTGATGTCGGCCCCGACGCCCAACGCGAAGCATCCGCCCCAGATCCGCCGACGCTTCACGCGAGGCGCCGGCCGGGCAGAGAGGCGCCCCGCCGGGAACATGCCCGGGCGGGGCGCTCGGGAGCGCGGGGCGGCCGTTACCTCGTGATGACCGTGCCGGTCTCGCCGCGCAGGCCCGCCGCGGCGCACTCGAGGCTGGTGATGAGCGCCCTGCC
>NZ_NFJP01000031.1 GCF_002159915.1 Gordonibacter sp. An230 | reverse complement strand
CCGACCGGCATTTGGGGGAATTCTCCGGCCTGGAGACATGGCTTCGCCTCTCGATCCCCGAAAAGGGCGGCACGTTCCGCATCGACTACGACGTGGACGTATCCGCCGGCGATTTCAAGATCGTGCTCGTCGACGGCGAAGATGTCGACGTCGTCTGCGAAGGAACTGCCGTCGGCAGCCGCATCTTCACGCTCGATCCGGGCGACTACGCCCTCAAAGCCGTCGGCGTGCATGCGAATGTCGACATCGAGCTCGAACTGCAAGCGAGCGAGGACATCGACGCCGTCGAGCCCGATGGCCCGTTGGGCGACGACAAGCCCGCGAAACTGCAGCCGCTCGAAAGCTAATGCGCGCCAAGCCCGGAAGGCATCCTGCCTGCTACGTAATTGCCGATTTCGGCGATTTCTTGCAGGATCTGCTCGCACCACATGCGACAACGAGAGCGTTTACCCAGGTGATGCTTTCCTTTGACCTTCGGCAGCAAGAACCACCCGCCGAAATCGGCAATTATGCAACAAGATGCGCCGCCTTCGCCGCCAAACCACCGCTGACACGAACCCGCGCCCACCGGACCTTGAGCAGAGTCCCTTCCGACTGAGTGTTTCGAACCCCTTCCCCACCAAATGGACAGGGTCTTCCGGAGCGCTGGAAGCGCCTTGCGCAACGGGCCGGCCTGAGCCATGCCAGCTACGGTTTGGCGTTAAAGTCCCATCACCGCCGTTGAGCCAAGGCGGCATCCGGCGAACCTGCCCACGCCCCACCATCGAGGGCACGAAACCGAACCGCCCCTACCCCGCCGCGCGCATGACCATGCGCTTCACATCCGCGCGATACTCAGGCCGCACGAGGTAGTACGCGTAGGCCTCGAGGACGGTTTGAAAGGCCACGCCGCGACCCACGATCTTGAAGTATCCGATGCCGTATGCGTCGTGAAGGTCGCGCACCTCTTGGTCGGTAAAGATCACCGGATGACCCGGATCGTGGTCGAAGAAGTCGGCGCGCTGCGCGACGCACTCGAACGGTCGCATGGCGCCCGAGCGCTGGTCCTCGCTGTTGTGCAGGTAGTGCCGCGCACGATGCGGGCACCGAAAGGCGCAGAACTCGTTGACCATGACCTCCACTTTGCCACGGTTCTCAAGAGCCGCGAGAAACGCCGGGTCTTTATGGCGGTTGTAGTCGAGCACCACCCAGTCGTAGCGCTTCGTCATGCGATTGACCTCGGCCACATCGGCCAAGGGTCGCGTGGTGGACAGCACGAGGCGCATGCCGTAGCGCTCGCGCACGTAGTCGCCCACGAAGTCGGCGTACACGATGGCCTCGCCGTCGTGGCGGGCGGCGGCGGCAAGCATCTCGTTCAAATACCCGTCATGCAGGTCGTCCTCAGTGGCCAGCATGTTCGTCAAGGTGAGGCGCGGCCTCACGCCGTGCTCGGCCAAAAGGGAGAACGCCTCCTCCATCTGTGCCGGCGTGGCGCGCTCGCGCAGGTACGCGCGGCCGCCGTTCAGGACGCACGCGGGGAAGCACCCGTACACGCTGTCGATGCGCACGCCATCTTGGAACAGCGTCGGACGCTGCTCCATCAGGCGAATGAAGAACAGGTTGAGCCCCAGCCCCACCGTGAAATCCGGCAGCGTGTAGTTGATCATTCGCTCGCTCCTTCCCTTCCCGCTTCAATGCGGAAAGCCATCGCAATCCGAAGGCGCATTCGCCCCCGACACCACGCAGCGCCCGCTCCGATACCCGCAGCGCTCCCATCAGCGCGCAAGCGCTTGCGCCTCGTAGCGCGAACACCGCCACGACCGCACGAGAGCGCGCACCCGGCAAGACGGAACGCACCTGGGCAAGACGGAAACCGGCGAGCCTCCTTCCGCCTTCGATGCCTGCGCGCAAAACTCGGTTGAGATGGCAGAAAACGCGTTTTGTGCACAGGCTGGAAGGGGCGATCGACCCTTCGCACAACAAGCGACCCGGTCTTTCTTCTCAACCCAACACCTCATCTTGCGCCCATGGGCCGCCCCAAGGGCAGAAACCTATACACAAAACGCAATCTCTGCCAGTCCGAACGGTCTGCCGCGCACGCGGCCCGCGCCGGTGCGCGATCAGCCACCTCGGCAATCCGCCCGCTGCCGTCTAGCCGCCCGCGCCACCGGTCCCGGCGACCTGCCCGCCATCGCCCGACCGTTCGCACCGTCGAAGACGACGACCAGCCTGGCCACCGGGACCGACTCGTAGCCTCGGCAGCCAGCCATCGCAGCCTAGAACATGCACATCTCCAAATCCTCGCCGAGCATCGAGTGCACCTTGTTGTACATCGATTCCGGCTTGTTCGGCGTCCACGTGGGACGCTTCATGGAAAAGCACACGGCCTCCTTGCCCATGAACTGCCTGATGGGAACCAGCCCGCTCACCGTAAGGGCTTGCTCTGGACAGATGCGCTCGCACAGGCGGCACTGCATGCACGCGCTCGGGCGATGCACGATGCCGAACACGCCGCCCTCGTCGATCTTCTTGATAGCGCCCGTCGGGCAGAACACCGCGCACATGCGGCACGAGCTGCACGCTTCAGCGTCTATGGACACAGCGCCGATCACGCGCGTCTCCACCTCGTCGGCCACCGGACGGCCATCGCCCACATGCCGCAGGTAATTGTACAGCCGCACGCGGCGCGTGGGGACGAAATGCGACAACGTGCCGTCGGGGCCGACCTTGCGGTACGCCGCATGGACAGGCTCGGGGGCAGGGTCGGCCGCTCCCAAGCCCTCGGCCATCACCGCCCCGGCCGCACGGGCCGACGCGTCCTTGGCCGACTTGAAGAACTCGCGCCGTCCCATGCCGTCGTCCGCATCCCGCACCTCGCAGGAGCGCCCCCGCCCTCGCGCCGAAGCGCCCGAGCGCAACGCCAACACCCGGTCGGGCACGCGCTCCGTCACCTCGATGGACAGGGACGACCCGAACGCCGCAAGCAGGTTCTTCGCACCCGCCGCCACCTCGCGCGCAAGCGCGCCGCCGGGCGCATGCAGACACGTCTCGCACGAGCCGCACACCAGCGTCGCGTCGAACGCGCGATACGCCGCCAGCCCCACAAGCGCCGACTCGTCGATCCGGCCCAGGCATGGCACCACGCAAGCGTCCGCCGCGTCCGCGCTCGCAACGCCCGCCGCCTCAAGCGCCGTCTCGCACACGATGACCGGATGCCCCTTCGTCGCCACGATGGAGCGCTTGAGCTGCGCTGTCAGCTCTTCGTCCGTGGGGTTGCGCAACTCGATGGCGCAGGTGGGGCACGCCGTGGCGCACGTGCCGCACCCGATGCAGCGCTCCGGCTCCACGACCAGCTCGTTGCCGCGCAGCGAAAGGGCGCCCGACGTGCACGCATCAACGCAGCGCAGACAGTCGGCGTTGCGGTTGCGCACTGAGATGCAGCGCTCCTCGTGCACGGCGATAGCATCGCTTTCGATGCCGCTCAGCAGGGCGAGCACTCCGTCGATCAGGGACATGACTACCCCCTCTCCGCAGCCCCGTCGCCATCCGCGGCGCCGTCCGCAGACACGACCGGCGGCTCGGTTGCGGACGCCGCCCTGCCCGCAGCTGCGGAAACGGACGCGGGAACCGGCACGGAGGAGGACACGCCCCGCCCCTTGTTCGGCAGGAAGGGGAACGAGATGGCATGCTCGGGACACACGTCGGCGCACGCGCGGCACTTGCTGCAATCGTTGAGCGTCGTCTCGCCCGCCGCGACGTCGTGCAGATTGATGCCCTCAGGACACGCCCGCTCGCACAGGTTGCACGACAGCCCACAGCCCTCAAGCAAGCACTTCTCAGAGTCGATGCGAGGCCGGAACGTCCGGTTCAACCCGCTGAACAGGGAAAGCAGCGCACCCAACGGACAGAAGCGCTGGCACCACTTCGGCAGCAGCAAGACCTCGATCGCGATGATGGCCGGGAACGCGAGCACCGTCCAGGTGGTGTCGCCGAACGCGAACAGCCGCATGACCAAAAGCACCGTGGCGAACGTGAGGCCGACGGGGCAGATAAGGCAGAACACCGGGAAGCCGAACACGAGCGTCGACCCAAGCGCCGCCGCCAAGATGCCGTGGCGGCTGTCGATCTTGATGCCCTTGGCCTTGCCGCAGGGGGAAGCGCACGCGGAGCAAGCGGAGCGCGACACCATCCCCGGGCTTTTGTCACGCTCGGGAGCAGGCGCCACCGCTTGCACCATAGATTCTCCTGCTTGCGCCGCATGGAGGGAGGGCGCGGCGAGGTCGTCCGCAGCGCCACGGGAGGCGGCGGGGTCGTCCGCATCACCGCTAGAGGAAGCCGCGACGGAACTCGAACCGACACCGCCTTCAGCAGAAGAACCCGAAGCGCGCGACGCGCCTCGCTTCCCCTTCTTCTTCCCTCGCGCCATGAAGTGCACAGGACACGCCCAAGCGCAGAACACCTTGCCCAGCACGACGCACACCGCCAGCACTGCCAGCACGCTCACCACGGCCATCGGAATGGCCGTGCGCTCGGCGATCATCGCCAAAAGCGCGCCCAGGGGACACAGAAGCGTGATTGTGCCGAACCCGATGCCGCAGAAATTGCCGATGCCCCCGGCGGTGAAGTACCCCACGGCCACCACCGCGAGCACCGCCAGCATGATGAGGAACCGCAGCCGAGCGCTGTTGAACTTCTTCATCTTCCTCACGCCTCCACTTCTTCGGTGGGCCGAATGACGATGGCGCGGTCGGTGGCACCTGCCGAGATCGACCCCGCCGACAGCGAGATGCACGCCCACTCGCACGCGCCGCATCCGTTGCATGCGTTCACGTTGACCACGGGCACGTTGTCCGCGCCCAGCTCGAGCGCATCGTAGTTGCACACGTCGACGCACTCATGGCAACCCATGCCCTTGGCCGCCAAGCACCAATCGCGATTGAGCACCGCCTTGCCGATGATCACGCTTGCCGGGTCGGGGCACGCAAGCGCATGCGTCGGGCATGCCGCGACGCATTTCGGCCCGCCCGGTTCGTTCTCGCAGAAATCGCACCAGCCGCTTTTGAAGTCCATACGCGGCGTGCGCGCGTTTAAGATGCCGTCCTCAAGATGCGCCGGGGCGATGGCGTGCTTCGGGCACACCTCGCGGCACTTCTCGCAGTGCAAGCAACCGCGAACAAGCTGCACCTCGTCCTGGCCTCCCGGCGGGCGCAACAGCGTTTTGCTGGGAAGGAACTTCACGCCGCCCAGCCCCACCACAGCGGCGGCACCCACGGCGCCGAGGGCGAACGTGCGCCGCGACACACGGGGGCCTGCGGCGCGCCTGGGCTTCGTCCCTCGCCCGCCCATCACGCCACCTCAGCCTTGCTCGCGCCCCCGGCCGACGCAGCGGTCTCGCACGACAATTCCCCGCCATCCTCGTCCGACCCCTCCCCGTCTCCGGACAGCACGGCATCCAAAAACTCCCGATCATTGCGCAAAAAGCCGTCAGTCAGCTTGCCGAGGCCCTTGTAGAAGTCGGTGCGGGGGAATTTCTGCAGGTCGGCTGCCATCATGGGATACCACGCCAACAGGTGGTCCTCGAGGAAGTTGCGCTGCGACAGCAGAAGGGCATGGCACGCGTCCTCGTCGCCGTCCTCCAACGCGGCGATGGCGCGCTCGCACAGGATCTGCTCGAACTCGAGCTCGAGCGCGATGTGGTCCTCGCCCTCCTTCCAGCTTTCCTGCTTGGCCAATCCGGCGGCGCGGTACAGCACGAGCACCTCGTCGCGCGCATCCTGCATCATGAGACGCTTCGGGCTCGTGTACACCGACTCATAAGGGTACGCAGCCGAGAAGCCGTCGTTGCCCGAGCCGATGAACGCGCGCACGTAGTCCACTGCCAGCTCGGTGAGCACGTCTCCGCTCGCCTTGCTCAGATAGCCGCAGATCATCCGATAACCCTCGTCCACAAGCGCGTTTCCCGTGTTCGCGGGAAAACGCATGGAGACGAGCGTGTCGTACAGTTCCTGATCGACCTCCGTGCGGAACAAGCGCGAAAGGAACTGGTAGGTGGCCCTGCGGCCACGCAGCACGTCGATAAGGCCGATTTCCTGATCATGGGACATGGATGCTCTCCTTTCCTAGCGTTCGGACGAAGACAGGGCGGCGACGCCCTCGGCAAAGGATGCGGCGTCGGAGGACGCAGATGCTCCGGACGAGCACGGGGCGGTGCCTTCGGCGGAGGATGAGGCTTCGAACAGGCCGGACGCGAGCACGCTGCGCCCAAGGTCGGTGATGGCCCACGTGTCGCGCCACTCGATGGCACCCGTTTCCTCAAGCTTGCCGCGGAAGAAGCCGCAGAAGCGCCGCGGCTCGGCGCACAGCGGGTCGCCGTCCACGGCGGCGTCGAGCTCCTTGGTGGGGCAGCCGCCCTCGCGCGCCGTCATCTCCAAAACACGCTGGAAGATGGGCAGGTAGTGCTTTTCCTCGGTGATCTTATGGACGATGCGGTCCTCGTTGACATGCGCCGCGATGGCGTCAAGGCCCGCCTGAGTGGCCTGGTAGCGGCATGGAGGCGCAGGCGTCACCGAGATGAAGCTGCCATCAAGCCCTTCGCCTTCCGGCGATGCCGCGTCGGCCTCGGCGACAGGGGCTGCGACAGCCGCGTCTGCGCTGCCGCCCACTGCGCCCTTCGCACGAAACCCCTCGCCTTGGGCCGGCCCGTCCTCCGCTTCCGCATGTTCGAGCCGCTCCAGCGCGCCGGCGCGCTCAAGCAGCTGGATCACCTGGATCGAGTTGTACACGCTCGTGGGGCTGGGATGCGCCTCGTCCAGCGCAGAAGCCGCCTCTTCAAGCGTGCGCGACTCCGTGCACAACTCCACGGCGCGCAGCAAGCGGAACTGCTGCCCCGGCATGCCCGAGAGCAGCTTCTCGATGCGCTCGGCGGGCGAAAGCTCCACCGGCGGGGGCACCACGCTCTTGTCGGCATCGGGAATGGGCGGCAGGTAGTCGGCCTCGGCGTCGTCCCGCTCGCCCTCGTCCAAATCCAGATCGGCCAAAGGGTCGAAATCGTCATCGATCACAAACGCTTCGACATCGCTCATGCTCATCAATCCTCTCGAAACTCGCACCTTCACTTGCAACCTCGCCTCCCCATCGGGAGGGATCGTCCATATGTCGGAGCCCGCCAGCGTCCGCGCCTTGCACCCGCCGCTCGCTCGCACCCGCCGCCTCACCGGGTCGAGGCGTTGTAGAGCACCTTCGTGGGCAGCTCGCGGGGAACGCTGGGGTCGATCGACAGCACCTCGTCGGACAACGACGCGAACGCGGAGGGCGCCACGCTGGCCAGCCGCTCGCCATCGCGCACGAACACGCGTGTGATCTGCACGTTCATGCGCGCGGTGGCCTCCAGCGCCGCCCGCTCGAAGCGCGTGCACACCACCTGCGCATCCGCTGCGGCCAGCACGTCCAGCACAAGCGCCCGTTCGCGCTCGAGAGCCACGCGCCTGTGGTCGATGGTGAATTTGTCGTCCACCGCATCGTTGCCGGGAAGAAACCCGTTCACGAAGCCGGTCACGAACACGAACCGCGCATGACGGCCATGGCAGCGCCCGTACGTCGCGACGCGCACGGCATCGCGCGCCGCGTTCTCCACGGGCGGGCGAAACGCCTCGCGCGCAAGGCGCTCGATGTCCGCACACGCGGGATCGTCGCCCAGAAGCGCCGCTTGGCGCTCGGAAAGCGGCATGCCGTGCGCCTCGAACAGCGCGCACGCCTCCTTGCGCGTCAGCCCGTTCGCGCATGCGCGGCGCAGCTCGTCAAGCTCGTCGAGCGGCGCGTCGAACTTCCCGAAGATGGTCGAGGCGCGCTCCTCGTCGCGCTGCGCGCGCAGCTGCGCCACGGCCTCGGCAGCGGAGATGCCGCGCTCGCGCGCGTACGCCAAAAGTTCCAAGAACGCATCGGAGCGCAAAAGCCAATCGCCGAAGCCCATCCACGAACGCAAAGATGCGAAATCGGCGGGATCGAGGAGAAGCCGAAGGAACGTCGCCAGTTTGAGCTGGACGTAACGGCCTTCCGTACGGGGATCGCCCTTGATCTTCCCGTCGGAGAACGAGCGCTCCACAGGCACGCCGCGCTCCTCGAGCGCGTCGGCCAGACGCGCGCCCCATGCCGCGTTCGGCACCGCCACCAGCACGTCCCTCGGCGCCGAACCCGCCGCAAGGCGCTCCTCCACCGACGCGGCCACGAACTCGCGCTCGGCCTCGGGAGTCGCAAGCGCGCGGCTCTCCCGAGCGGCCCTCAGCCGCGCGTCCTCCACCCTCATTACGTGATCGGCCGCATCGGCAAGCTCGCGGAACCCTTCGAAGCACGGATACGGCTCCTCGGCGCTCGCAGCCGCCAGCGCGCGCCCCGCCGCCACCAAACCGCGCGTGGCCAGATGGCGCACCAAACGCTGCGAGGCCCTGCTCATCGTCGTGTAATCGTCCACCACCAGCACGAGCCCCTCCCGCTCGACGCCGGCAGACGCCAGGCCGCGGTACGCGAGCGACGCCGCCTCGCACGGCAGAAGCGCGCGGCGCGCCTCAAGGTTCTCGGTCAGGATAGCGTGGACGGTCTGCTCTTCGGCGGAGATGAGCCAGCGCTCGTCATCGTCGGCGCACTCGCTGATGCTTTTGTAGAAGAATTTGAGCATCTCGCGCAAGCGACCGGGCTTGAGGCCGCTCACCTTCACGTCCTCCATGAGGACGTCCATCTCGTTGCCGTCCAGCACGCGCGCGCCGCGGCCCGCAGCAGCGCTCACCCGCGCATCGCCCATGACGTCCAAAGCCAGATCGCGCACGGACATCACGCTCGTCGCGTTGAGCGACGGCATCGGATCAGCGGCTAAAAGCGCCCGATAGCGCGCCGCCGTCCAGCTGTCGGCGCATACGACGCGCACGGGCAACCCAGCCTCGGCGACGCGGCGAGCGTACGCCAAAAGCGCCGGCGCGATGTCGTCGGACGCGTCGTGCTCCACGCACGCGCACGCGCCCTCTATCGGCAGTTTGAGAAGTTCGTCCATCGCGTCCCGTACGGACGCGACTGTGCAAGCACCCATCGTTCGGCCTCCATCCATCCTCTTTGGATGAAGCCCTTTGCTCGAAGCCCCCCGGCTTCACAGTGTTCGCAGTGCTTCCTCATGCATTCGCAGGATCGAGTATGCCCGAGCGGCGCTGGCGCGTCTACCATCATTCCGAAACGGAATGGATGAGGTCGAGCACCCCCTGCTTGTCCTCCACGCCGAGCTTGCGGTACACGCAGGCCAGCACGTCGGCCACCTCGTCGCGCGAAAGCCCCAGCTCGGCCTCGATGGCTTCGAAACCGCGCTCCTCCACGTACAAGATGAGCGCGCCCAACTCGCGTCCGTCGAGGCCGCGGCGCTCGGCCACGAGCCGGCACTTGCAGCGCAGCGCGGTGTCACCGGCGTCCGTCGCGCGCGCCGCACCCCGGGCGAGCCCTCCCGACATGCCCGCTGCGCCGCCCGCTGCGCCGCGCATCGCCGCGCGGGAGCCCTGCGCCCCCGCGGCCCCGCGCGCAGCAGCCGCCCCCATGCCGGCACCCGCCGCCCCGCACGGCGCGCCCGCATGCCCTTCGCCCGCGGCGCGCACAAGCGCCTCGGTGGCGCGCAGCAGCCGCTTGATCTGCCACGCTTGAGCGTACAGCACGCCTCCCGCCTCGGTCAGGCTCACGCCGTTGCGGTCGCGCACGAACAGATCAACCCCGAACTCGCGCTCGAGCAGGGCGATGTGCTTGCTCAACGTCGACTGCGTGAGATGCAGCTCGCGAGCCGCCGCCGTGAAGCTGCCGAAATCGGCCACCCGTGCGAACTCGGCAAGGTGAGCTGTCTCCATCGATCAGCCCGCCTCGTCCTGCTCGACCATCTCATGGGCAAGATCGATGAGCTCCTGGCGGTTGTCCACGCCCGTTTTCTGGTAGATGTGGCGAATGTGCGTGCTCACCGTGCCCGCCGAAATGAACAGCGCCTCTTGGATGCGCGAAATGGTGCGTCCCTCCAAAAGCAACGGCAGCACGTCGGTTTCGCGCGGAGACAGGGAGAAGCGCTCGGCGATGATCACGCTCGGATCCACCGGATCGGCCGCTTCGCCAGTGGAACCCTCCGCCGAATCGGTCACCGCCATCAGGCTGACCTCCCCGATGCCGATCTTCACAAGGTCTGTCTCAGTGAACAGGAACAGGTGGGCTATCAGCAAAAGCGACATCGCCACTAACGTGAGCAGGGTGAGGTCGAACATGCTCGCGCCCGTCGCCTCAAGCGAATGCGCAAACAGCGAACCGACCGTCTCGCCGCCGTACAGCGCCACGAATCCCAGCCCGATGGTG
Organism: Gordonibacter sp. An230; assembly: GCF_002159915.1. Taxonomy (GTDB): domain Bacteria; phylum Actinomycetota; class Coriobacteriia; order Coriobacteriales; family Eggerthellaceae; genus Rubneribacter. Next base: position 30,076 of record NZ_NFJP01000031.1, on the reverse strand, counting down.
CGCGCCGGACTGACGCGAAAGCTCGACGACACGTCGATGCACACAACGCACAGCACGAGCACGAAACAATGGTAGCCGCTGAAAATGAGAGCGCTCGAATACGTGTTGGCATCGGACATGAACGGCGTGAACAAACATCCCAAGCACAGCACGAGCATGGACACGCGGTAGGAGTAGAAGATGCCGTCGCGATGAAGGAACACGGAGATCACGCAGATGGCGAGCGCGCCAGCGAGTCCTGCTAAAAACAGGAACATGCCGTGAACATCCTGCACCTCATAGGTCTTGCATCCCGACACCACATCGAAAAACCCCATGAGCGCGCCTATGAGCACCGCTCCCGCAAGGGCCTTCGCAAACAAGGCGACCGTGTTGCGCGAAAGCTTCTGCTCAGGTTCTCGCTGCGCGATCAGCGCAGAAAGCGAAGCCGCGCAGCGCCTCAGCAGCACGGCCGAAAGCACGGGCATGACCGCAATTAGCACCACCACCGGCACCGTCGGGCCCGCGATTAGCAGGCAGCCCATCGCAAACGCCGCGCACAGCGATGCGGCAAGCTCCACGAGCGCCAAGCGCCCGCCCAAGCTCGATTCGAGCTCGATCCAGCACAGGAACAGCACTGCCGAACCCGTCCCGGTCATAACGGCGCTCAAACCGAGCGCGAGCATGCCGATAGGCGTAGTGGGATCGGAAAAGGGCGCGAGCACCGATCCCACGCTCATCATGAAGGCCGCGCCCCCGACGACGAAACGGTTGGTTCCCACGCGCTCGCGACGCACGATGACCGCCACGAACAACATGGTCACGACCATGGCCACGAGCGAGATGAGGAGCCCCATGTACAGCGACCCTCGCTCATCGGAGGAAAAGCGGTACGGCACGATGCTGTAGAACATCATTATCATCCACAGCCACTGCAAAGCGGCGCCCACAACCCGATTGGAAGAAAGGCCTTCCCCAAGCGCAGCGCCCCATGCTCCTCGAAGCTTCTCCACGCTCCCCCACTCCCCTCGAACCTGCACGAGGCACCGGACACGCCTACCCCGCCCGCGTCCGATCTTCCCCTCCCCATAAGGCTCCGACGAATAGGCGGAGGGGTCGAGCAGCCGCTTCGCCGCCGCGCCTTGGCGTGGCGGCCCACTCCTCCACCCGCTCGTCGGAGCCTCTTTCGGCGTACCAAATTATACGGAAAAGACAAGCTCACTCTCCCCCTCATAAACTGTTCTAGTTTAGGAATAATTCACGACAGAAACATACGTAATGCCAGTTCAAATGCTTACCGAGTTTTTCATGATCGCAAAATCATAAGAATTTATGATGTTCGAAATCCTCTTTTCAACGTTTGCACGATGCTTGCGACGTCCCTTTCTCCGTATGGTCGTCGCAAGCGATACAGGGACTTTGCACCGTCGGCGACCAAAGCGATGCGCGAGATGCGCCCGACGGCAGCCCCCCGCCCCGTTCGCCCGAAGAAGACGAGTAGGAGCAAGACGAGAAGACGAAGGAGGAGGAGTATGGGCAATCTGACTATGTCGCGGCGCACGTTCGTCAAAACCGCCGCCATCACCGGCGCGGCGGCTGCGGCGTTCGGCGCATCGACGCACACCGCACTGGCCGAGGAAACCTATCCGGTGGTTTCCGGCCAGGACACCGTGGCTGTGAAGACATGCTGCCGCGGCTGCGGCAAGATGGAGTGCGGCGTCAAGGTCATCGTCCAGAACGGGCGCGCCATCCGCGTCGAAGGTGACGAGGGCGCGTTCCAGTCCATGGGCAACTGCTGCACGAAGTCGCAGTCGTCCATCCAGGCGGCGTACCACCCCGACCGTCTGCACTACCCCATGAAGCGCACCAATCCCAAGGGCGAGGAGCCCGGATGGCAGCGCATCAGCTGGGACGAAGCCATGCAGACCGTCATCGACAACTTCATGGAGATCAAAGCGAAGCACGGCGGCGAGGCCATCGCCTGCCAGGTGGGAACGTCGCGCATCTGGTGCATGCACTCGGAGTCCATCCTGAAGAACATGCTCGAGACGCCGAACAACGTCGAGGCCTGGCAGATCTGCAAGGGTCCGCGCCACTTCGCCACCACCATGGTGTCGCAGTTCGCCATGTCGTGGATGGAGACGATCTGCCGCCCGAAGGTGTACGTGCAGTGGGGCGGCGCATCGGAGCTGTCCAACTACGACGACTCGTGCCGCACCACCGTCGACGTCGCGTCGCGCGCCGACGTCCACATCAGCGTCGACCCGCGCATGGCCAACATGGGCAAGGAAGCCGACTACTGGCAGCACCTGCGCCCCGGCACCGACGCCGCGCTGGGCTTGGCTTGGACGAACGTCATCATAGAGAAGAAGCTCTACGACGAGCTGTACACCAAGAAGTGGACGAACGCCCCGTTCCTCGTGTGCGAGGACATGGAGCCCTCCGGCTTCCCCACCGTGCGCACCGACGGCTCGTACTGGGACGTGAAAACGCACCTTCTCAAGGAAAGCGACATCAAAGAGGGCGGCAGCCCGTACAAGTTCCTCGTGTACGACAACAACTGGGAAGCCCTCAAAGATCAGGGCATCGAGCACGAGTACGGCGCGTTCACCTGGTTCAACGCCGACCAGGAAGGCAACATCGACGACACGGGCGGCTTCTGGGAAGGCGAGAACTACGACTCCGTGAAAGCCCGCGAGACGGGCCGCGAAGCCGCGCAGGACAACCTGCTGCCCGGCCAGACGCAGGGCTGGGTGCCCGACCTTCTGCCCTTCGACCCCGCCATCGACCCCGCCCTCGAAGGCGAGTTCGAGATCGCGCTCAAAGATGGGCGCACCGTGAAGGTGAAGCCGGTGTGGGAGTACTACAAGGCCCGCGCCGCCGAGTACACCCCCGAGGTGGCCGCCGAGATCACCGGCATCCCCGCCGAGGAGATCGAGGCCGCGGCCACGGCCTACGGCACGCGCCTCGACCCCGAGAGCGGCTACGGCAACGGCGGCATCCAGTACATGCTGGCCATCGAGCACTTCTGCAACTGCATCCAAACCTGCCGCGTGTTCGACAACCTCGTGGGCATCACCGGAAACCTGGACACCCCGGGCGGCAACCGCGGCCCCACCATCGTGCCCATCGACGGCGACCTGCAAGGCTTCAGCGCCTGGGCGCCGGGTGCCACCACCCCGCCCGAGGAAGTCAACCTCAAGCAGATCGGCCGCGACAAGTTCCCGCTTTTGGGCTGGTGGCAGTACTGGGCCGACAGCCACTCGGTGTGGAATGCCGCCATCACGGGCGACCCCTACCCGCTGCGCGCCCTGTGGAACGAATCCGGCAACTTCATGAGCCAGTCGAACACCACGCGCGCCTGGGAGGCCCTCTGCTCGCTCGACTTCTACGTGGACCTCAACCTGTGGCACACGCCGCAAAACGACACAGCCGACATCATCCTGCCCGTCGCGCACTGGATCGAGCTCAACTCGCCGCGCGCCTCGCAGGGCGCTTCCGGCGCCATGGGCGCCACGGTCAAGTGCGTGCAGCCGCCTGCGGAGGCCAAGTACGATCCCGAGATCGTCATGGACCTCGCACGCCGCATGAACTGGCCGTGGACGACCGAAGAGGGCAACGAGTGGCCCGACATCCAGTGGCAGCTCGACGACTCCATCAAGCTGCTCACCGACGACGAGCTGACCTACACTACCTGGCACGTGGAGAACGGCGTTCCCACCTTCGAGCGCCACGGCGTGCCGATGGCCGAGGTCACGCCCAAGTACAAGACGTGGGACGAGTACGTGGCCGCCTTCCAGGAGCACGGCTGGTGGCAGGCGAAGGACGTCGAACCGCGCAACTGGGGCACGTACCGCCGCTACCAGACGGGCGCTCTGCGCGCACGCGACCGCGTTTGGGGCCGTCTCGACTACACGGCTGGCAAGGGCATCGGCAACTGGAAGCCGGGCTTCTTCACGCCGACCATGAAGCAGGAGATCTGGTCCACCGTCATGGAGTCGCACCATCCCGACCATCCCGAGTGGTTCGTACCCTCCTACTGCGAGCCGCCGCACGGCCCGAAGGACGGCGACCGCATCAAGGAGTACCCGCTGACCGCCACCACCGGCCGCCGCATCCCCGTGTACTTCCACTCCGAGCATCGCCAGCTCCCCTGGTGCCGCGAGCTGTGGCCCGTGCCGCGCGTGGAGATCAACCCGAAGACGGCTGCCGAGTACGGCATCGAGCAGGGCGACTGGGTGTGGATCGAAACCGAATGGGGCAAGATCCGCGAGGTGGCCGACCTGTACTACGGCGTGAAGGAAGACGTCATCAACCTCGAGCACACGTGGTGGTACCCCGAGGTGCAAGACGCCGGCCACGGCTGGCAGCTTTCGCAGGTCAACCAGCTGATCGACCACGATGCGCAAGACCCGCACGCCGGCAGCTCCAACCTGCGCGCCTACCAGGTGAAGATCTACAAGGCCACGCCTGAGAACTCGCCGTTCGGCAACCCTGTGCCGTGCGACAGCACCGGAAAGCCCATCATCCACACTTCCGACGACCCGCGTCTGAAGGAATGGCTGCCCACCTACGAAGGGAGGGAGTAAACCATGACGAAAGCGATCATAACCGACGTCAACCGGTGCGTGGGCTGCCTTGCGTGCTCGGTTGCCTGCAAGGCCGTCAACAGCGTGCCCATCGGCAACTACTGGAACAAGGTCGTGCGCGTGGGACCCAACCCCATCCCCGGCGGATCGGGCCATTACCCCGACGTGTACATGTACTTCCTGCCCATCAGCTGCCAGCACTGCGAGAACCCCGAGTGCGTGCACGTGTGTCCCACCGAGGCATCCCACATCGCCGAGGACGGCACGGTGCAGGTGGACAAAGAGAAGTGCATCGGCTGCCAGTTCTGCGTTATGGCCTGCCCCTACGGCGTCCGCTACCTCAACGAGGAGGAGAGGGTCGTCGAGAAGTGCACGCTGTGCGAGCAGAAGCTGCTCCAAGGCGAGCTGCCCCAGTGCGTCAGCCAATGCGGCGGCAACGCCCGCTGGGTGGGCGACACCGACGAGGGGCTCGACTCCTTCGTGGGGTCGTTCGACTCGGCTGGCAACCAGCGCAAGATGACCGAGTTCTTGGAGCCGTTCGAGGAGTCCGACATCTACCACCTGCCCGACGTGGGCAACAAGCCGTCGTTCGCCTACATCCTACGCGGGCAGCATTGGGAAGGAGGCGATGAGTAATGGAAACGCAGTGGCCTCTCGTTATCTTCACGTTCTTCGTGTGCGTGACCTGCGGTCTTTTGGGTAGCATGTCCGTGCTGGCCATCAAAGGCCAGGGGCGCGACCTGCAGATGACGGCGCTTGTCGCGTCCGCCGTGTCGCTCGTGATCGGCGGCATCGGATCCTTTTTGCACCTGCAGCACTGGGAGCGCATCTTCAACGGGTTCGGACACATCACGTCCGGCATCACCCAGGAGCTGATCGGATGCGTGGTGCTCGCCATCCTCATCGTGGTGTGGTTCGTGATGCTGCGCGGCGGCAAGAAGCTGCCCGTGGGGCTGAGCGCAGTCACCCTCGTGGCCGCCGTCGCCATGGTGTGCGCCACCGCGCACTCCTACCTGATGGCCGCCATCCCGGCATGGAGCTGGGCGCTCGTGGTGTTCTACCTGGGCAACGCCCTCATGATGGGCCCTGTGGTGCTGTGGGGCATCGCGACGATCAAGCGCGATCAGGAGGTCGAGAAGACCGCGATCGGCATGAGCCTTGTCGGCGCGGCGGCCTCGCTGGTGGCCGACCTCGCGTACGCGGCGGTGTGCGCCACGGCCACGTTCGCCAACTACGGACACTACGCCGACCCGACGTCGATGACGACGGCCCCCACGCACATCGACAGCCTCATGGACATCATGGTGGCCGGCGACGGCGCGGTGAACTTCTGGGTGTCGCTCGTGTGCATCGCGGTCGTGATCGCGTGCGCTGCGGTCGCCCGGAAGAAGGTGGGCGCTTCCATGCCCTTCATGGCTGTGGCCGTCGTGGCGGCAGCGGTTGCCTCCATCCTGTTCAGGGTGCTGATCTACCAGCTGGGATACTCCGTGTTCCTGCTGTACTAGGCGAAGCGTCGTCGCGCGCCCCTCGACGTTGAAGACGCACGGCGACACGCCGAATGCCCCCGGCGCCCTTGCGGTGCCGAGGGGCGCGGCAATGCGCCGCTGCGGCGGCAAGCGCTGAAGCGGAACCGAAGACCGGCGGCATCCCCCTCCGTCGCCGTTGCCGTCGTTTCCCGCTGAAGGCGTCGCCGGCAACGAGAGGACACCTTCGCTGAACGCGGATCGGCCCCTCGCAACGATGCCTTCGGCGCGCATCGGACATACGCCCCCGCACCCAGCCGGGATCGGAGACGAGCTGCATCGTCGCCGATCCCGGCTGGGGCAGGCGGAGCGCCCCTCCCCCTCTTTCCCTTCGGCTCCGCTTGCCCCAGCCGAATGTCGCCTTTCCCTTGCGCGACACGTCCGGCCAATCCCCAACCCGGCGCCTCCCTTCCCTAGAAAGCGCCGAATTCCGTGCGTTCGTTCGAACCGCTCGCTCCGCATTCCTTCCGTGCGAAACGCCCCGTCGGAAGAAATCCCCAGCCGACACGTTTCCAATGACGAAAACGACAAGGTCAACGGCATTCTCCTTCCATTTCGCGAAAAAGAGGTGATGCCAAAACACTCCCAGGAGCCTACGCTGGCGTCGTTGCCGCGCAGAGGGGCGCGGCTCATCAAGGAAAGGGGACAACCATGAAAACCGAACATAGCGCAAACGCTTCCCTCTCTGGCGACGGATGCTCGCGCAGAAGCTTCCTCAGGGGAACCGGGGCCACTGCCGCCATCGCCGCAGGAGCTCTCCTATGGGGCTGCGCTCCCCGCGAGGACCAGGGCAGGGGCGTTTCGGAATCGGGGATTCCGACAACGTGGGACGAAGAGGCCGACGTCGTTATCGTGGGCGGTGGAGGAGCGGGCACATCGGCGGCGCTCATGGCGGCGAAGGCGGGATCGTCGGTTATCGTATTGGAGAAGTCCGCGATGACGGGCGGCTCAACGGCGCTTTGCGGCCAAGCCATCATGGGCGTGGGCACGTCCGTGCAAAAGGAAGCGGGCATCGAAGACTCGGTGGAAGAGGCCATGAAGTACTTCGCCGAAGTGGGAGACGGTCGCGATGACCTGGTCCGCTTTGTTGTGGAGCACAGCGCCGAGGCCGTGGAATGGCTCATCGACCTCGGAATGGAAGTGCCCGCCGTCATCGGCAACCCCGGGCTCGTGTACGGCGGCCAAGAGAAGGAGCGCGCCGATCTGACCGCCCCCATCATGCGAACTCACTACGCCGTGCAGCCCGATCCCGGCCTATGGCCCGTGCTGCAGAAGGCCCTCGACGCCGAAGAAAACGTCATCGTGCGCACGAACACGCCGGCAACGGCGCTCGTCCAGCATCCGCAAACCGGCGAAGTGCTCGGCGTCATGGCTGGAAAGGACGGTGAAAGCGCCATCAAAGCCCGCAAGGGCGTGGTGCTGGCGGCAGGCGGCTACGCGCGCAATCCCGAGATGATGCGCGCTCTCATCTCGCGTTACGAAGTGCAGACCACCGCAAACGAGGGGGATACGGGCGACGGGATGAACCTGGGGCTTTCCGCCGGGTGCGGAGCGGGTTATTTCGGCATGCTGTCGAACGTGCAGTACTCCAAACCCATCAGCCCCTGCGCTTTCATCGTGCTCGGTCCAGACACGATGGAGGGCAAGCCTCCGTTCATATGCGTGAACATGAAAGGCGAGCGCTGGAGCAACGAGCGCAAGTTCTACTCCTACATCTGCGACGACTTGCTTAAGCAGCCAGAGGGGCGGGCCTTCGTGCTCACGTGCGGTGACAAGGGCCTGGCCGGTCTGGGCAAGGCGGCCGACCAGGCGTGCAAGGCGGACACGCTTGCCGACCTGGCAGTGCAGATGGGCGTCGACGCGGGTGCCCTCGCATCCACCGTGGAGCAGTGGAACGCAGGATGCGTCGAAGGGGTCGACGCGCAATTCGGGCGCAAGAGCGAGCTCTACCCGCTCGAGAGCGGTCCCTATTATGCAGCCGAGGTGAAGCCCGGATGCGCAAGCACGTTTGGAGGCGTCACTGTTGACACCGACATGCACGCCATCGCAGCGGCCACCGGGCAGCCCATTGGACGCTTGTACGCCGCCGGCATGAACAGCATGGCGCTCGGGCGCTTCTACCCCACCTGCGGCGCAGCCGTGGCCACGGCCATAACCACAGGCCGCCAGGCCGGAACGAACGTAGCCGCCGAAAACACCTGGGACTAGCGATCACGCTTGCAGACCCGTGAATCGGGCGCGACGTCAAACCGCGTGCCGCCCGAAGCGAGTTCGGCAAGGGCGGAGGGACCGAAGCGACCGCCCCTCCGCCCTGCCCTTCCACGACGAAGCACGAGAGGACCTCCTCGGCGGCAGTTCGCAAGTTTTGCTATGCTTGGCTTTATGAACAATGTTCCAACAAGCACGAGAAATCGGGTAGGCGACGGCCAATTGCGCGTGATCGCTTTACTCGCAGGCGGCTTCGCCTCCTACAAGCTGTGCATTCTGCTGGCCTGGAACGGCAACGCCTTGGCCGAGCATCCCTGGATCGATCTTCAGCCCGACTGCTTCGTGGCGCTGTTCTGCACATGGGGCGTTGTCACGGCCGCCACGCTGCTCATCACGCTTGAGTGCTTCTCGAGCACGCCAGCCTGCAAACGCCGACGCCTGCTCAGAGGGCTCCTCGAGCCGGCTTTCGTCCTCGGACTCGGCGGAAGCCTCGCGTTCCTCTCGCTTCTTTACGCCGAGTTCCCCTTTTTCACGATCATTGTCGCCGCAGGCGTCTTCTCGGCAGGATGCGCGCTTTTGCACTTCGGCTGGCTTGTCGCCGCCATGAGGGCAGCCACGCTGCCGCTCGTGGGAGCGCTTACCACTGGGCAGCTGGCCACCTCGACGGCGTTCCTGCTCCTGAAGCAAACGAGCACGGAGGTTCAAGCGGGGTTTCTCGTGGCATCTTGCGCCGTGCTGTTCGCATCGACCATCGCCCTTGTCGCCCGAGTCGACGGCGATCCTTTCCCCTCATCGGGCAACGTCGCCCGAACTCGGATCATACCCCTGCTTGCGAATCCGCTTGTAACGGGCATAGCCGTCTCGACGTTGGGCGTGGGTATCCTTTGGGGATCATCCGCGTCAATCCGCGATTACACGCTGTGGGTGTTCGGGGCCCTCGCCGTATGTCTCGCGTTTTTCGCCACGGCATTCGTGCGGGGAAGGGAAGCTCGACCGGAAACGCTCGTCCGAGCCGCGTTCGCGCTTCTCGGCATAGCCATACTGCTCACCGCCGTCGCACCCGATTGGCACGCAATGTTCATGGGCGTCGTATGGGTGGGATACTCGGTTCTTTCGCTGTGCCTATTCCTGCTGGGACGTTCGGGCGATGCAACAGCCGGGCGCGCCCATGCCGACGGACGGCTGCTCGTCACAGCCCTCGCTCTCTTCGACGGCAGCGTGGCAACGGGACTGGCCGTCGGACGAATCATGAACGTGGCGGCTCCCGGAGTCGAAACGCCCACCACCGTGGCTGTGGCGCTGCTGCTCGCATTCATCTTCCTGTTCGGAGGACGCCCTTTCGCCCGCCCCCATGCATCCGGCGACAGAGGTCCGGCGTCAACCTCCTCCAACGATGTCGGAGGCATCAACGACGCCATTCGCAACCAATGCTTCGCATTCGGACAAGCCCACTCATTGACCGAAGCCGAATGCGACACGCTGTTCTACCTTGCGAAGGGCTTCACCATCAACCGCATCGCCGAAGAGCGCATCGTCTCGAAGAACACTATCAAATCGCAGATCACGAGCATCTACCGCAAAGCGGACGTGCACTCGAAACAAGGGTTGCTCGATGCGCTCGAGCGCGGTACGCCCCGCATATAGCCGAAAGCCGCAACCTCCAGCGCACGCCGTCAAACAGTCGGCCGCGAGGGCTCCGCAAGTCAGCGCGAATCATGCTCCGCGCGCAGGCCCCGCACTCGAATCCGTTGCGGTGCCTTTCTGCCCGCAAAGCCATTGATCGCCAACTCCCGTCATAGAATGAGGCACGGGAATCCATGCCCCGGACGCGACCTCGCCATTCCGAAGGCACCCCCTGCGAAGACGCGGCACTCACGATACGAGCTTGCCGGAGAGCGCGCCCCGCTTCAGCTCAGCGCACGCCCCGAGAGGCCTCGACGTGCACAGCGAAGCCCGATCGCGCCTCACACGCCCAACCCCACCGTCATATGCATCATGTAGAACGCGAACCGCATGATGAAGATGCCCGTCAAAACGAGAGCGGCCGCGCCCGTCGCGCGCATGCGAGAAAGGGAAGCGCTGCCCCAGAGCGCAACGCCGTCAACGGCCACACCCGCCGCGCCCAGCACGGCGAACGCGCCCACCATCGGACCGTAAAAGGGAACCAGCTGCGCCGCCGTCACAAACGAGTTCTCGATGGAGTCCAATTCGGCACCCTGCAGGCAAAACGTCGCCGTGTTCACCGCCAACGCGACGGCAGCCGCGCCCGCCAGCACACGCCCGCCGCTGCTCTCGCCTACGTCGCACCCCGCAAAACGCAACCCGGCGATGGCCAAAACAGGTCCTCCCACCAGCGCGTTCAAAATCAAGTTGAGCGGAACGTACGCCGTGCGCCACGAAGCGATCGTCTCGGCGGAGTACGCGAACGCCACCGCCACCACGAACGCCGCTCCGGCCGCCATCGCGCAGACGAGCCACGCACGCTGCACGCGCGGGCGGCGATGCTCTGCGAACCCGTATAGCCAGTACAAGCCCGCAAGCGCCAGAAAAACCACCGCGAAGAACACCTCGGTCGAAAGCGGACTGCGGCCGACGCCCAGAAACACGTACAGCGCATTGGACGGGTTCCCGAGATGCGTAGCCGACGCCACAAGCCCCACCATGGTCACCACGAGAGGCAGCCCGAGATACGCGTTAAGGCGTTGCCGCATCTCTTCGGACGTGCCGCGCGACAAGACGGGAAGCCCCATGAAGATGAACGCGGCCGCGCCCGACGGCGCGAGAGTCGTGAACAGTACGAGCGTGATCTCGCCGAGCGCGGTGTCGAGTCCCGAGGCCATGGGAGCGCCTTTAGCGATAGAACCGCGGAACGGTCACCTCGAGCCCCCGCTCGACCCGGATCCCTTCGAGCGTGATCCCCGTGAGGCGCGCCAGGCCCTCGTAGAAGGGATGGGACGCCGCCTCGGCCAACTCGTCAAGATAGTGAGGCGCCCAGGTGAGCAAATGCAGGCGAAGGTAGTCGTCGAGGTCGGCCGGACGGTTGCGGGCGATCCACGCCATGAGGGCCAGCATGAGCCCGATATGGTCCTCGGGTTCCCTCTCACCCCCTAGGCGCGCGATGCCGCGCGTCCGCATCCACGCGCGCAGCTCGAGCGTGGACGCGCCGAACACGACGCACTCGCGGTCGGTGTACACCGAGCCCCACGGCGGGGCCGGCTTCGGCGCGGGTCCGACGAACAGGCGACGATACTCCCACACAAGCGCATCGGCCTTTCGTCCGTCAGCCAGACCGGCGACCATGAGCCCGAGCGCCTCTCGCGCCTCGCCTTCTTCGGCGAAGGGCCACTCCGCCGCCGCGTCGTCCACATCGAGCGCCGCCATCGCGTCGAAGGACGCCCCCGCATCCCCGGTGAGGGGATCCTGCAGGAAAAACGGAGCCAGGGCCTCGCCTGCGAAGGCGATGGCCTCGAGCGTCTGATCTGTTTTCTTGTCCATGCTGTCGTTCCTTTCGCAGGCTTAGCGAAACGCGCCCAACGCGCAGGCGAAACGCGATGTCCATTGTAGCGCACCTTGCTTTTCAGCCGTCCTTCGCGCGCGTTACGAACGCGACGCGCGGCATGCGGGGGCATCAGCCCTCTCGCTCCCCTCGCACCTCATGCGGCAGATCTTCATCTACGGCAGAATCCTCGTCCTCTTATCGCGCTTTTCCGTAATGAGAGCCCGACCCTTTCGCCACACCACCACGCCGCAGCCTTGGGATGGATGTCGAAAACGAGCGGACGGAGGGGATCTTCGCATGCCGATCAGACGCCAGGGAAACCAAACGAGGTTTCGAAGAGCTAAAACGAAGCGGAGGAAGGGGCGCGAAGGGAAGAACGGCGCCTCTCAACGCGGCCCTGCCCCACCGATCTCGACACGCGACGGACTCTCGCCAAAACCGCTTTCAGTCCCGCATGTGAAAGCGCCCCGCGCAGTGCGCGGGGCGCGTCGTCGATCACATCACGTACAAGCCAACCGACAGCTGCACCGCGTAGAACACGAGGCGCGCCACGAAAATGCCCGCCACGGCCAGCACCGAGGCCGCCGATGAAAGGGCCACCGGACTCACGCCGCGCACCGCCAGAACGGTCGCCACACCAGACGCCACCAGCAAAACGGAGGCCACCGCCACGAACGACGCGACTTCCGACACCAGATCAGCGCCGCTCGCCAAAGCGTTCGACAAACCGGAGACGCCCATGATCTGCGTGCAGAACGCCACCACGGCCAGCACCACTCCCGCAACGACCACCGCGAGAGCCACCATTTTGAACGGACCCTTCGCCGCATCGCCAAGCGCTCCGGCCAGCGCCAGCACCAAAGCGCCCAGCGCCATACCGCCCGTCAACGAGAAGCCCACCAGCTGCGTCGGCACGAGAGGGCTGTTCCAAGACGCGATGGTGTCCATCACGTATGCCAGCCCCGTGAAGCATGCGAACACGAGCGCGGCCACGGCCACAACGGCCGCAAACCCCTTGCGCGCGCCCGAAGACAGCTTGCCCGCCACGGCCAAAATCCAGTACACCACGGCCAACGCCAGGAAAACGCAGCCCACCACAATCTCGTTCGACAACGGCGAGGAGCCGATGCCTGCGAACACCATGGGAGCGTGCAGAGGATTCGCCAAATGAAAGAACGAAGCCACGAAGCCCGCCAGCACCACGATGAGGGGAAGGGCCGTGAAGCGATCGATTCTCTTTAGCTGCTCGTCGGAGAACGTCGTGGTGAACAGCGCGCACGCCAGGGCGACGAATGCGCCCGCGCCCATAGGAGCCAGCGTGGTGAACAGCGCCAAAGGCAGTTCGTTCAAAGCGGCCTCCATGCTACATCACCTCCAAGGGATTCGCGACCTTGCCATCTTCATGCCCCGCAGGAAGCGCGTCCGCCGAGGGCTTGATATAGAGGTTCGGGTTCGTGTACGAGGGTTCGGGCAAAGGCGCGATGTTGCCGCGCTCGCCCAGCTTGGACATCTCCTCCACCGTGCCGAAGTCAAGGGCACGGGCAGGGCACGCGCGAACGCAGATTGGTCGCTCACCAGAAGCCATACGCTCTGCGCAACCATCGCATTTCACAGAGTGGCCCTTCTCACGATCCACCTTCGGCGCGTTGTAGGGGCACGCCATGTGGCAGTAGCCGCAGCCCACGCATTTGTCGGCGTCAACGGACACGAGGCCCGTCTCGGCATCTTTGTGCATGGCCCCCGTCGGACACACCTCAACACAGGCCGGACTATCACAATGGTTGCACGACATAGACACATAGTAAGCGAAGCAGCTCGTCTCAATGTGCCCATCGGAATTCTTTTCAGTCGTCCCTCCAGAACATTCGTATACTTTGCGATACTGAAACTCAGTATTTAGATCGTAATAATCCTTGCAGGCAAACTCGCAGGTTTTGCAGCCTGTACAGCGAGTACCATCAAAATAGAATGCGTACTGGGTCATGACTTGCTCCCCTCCTTAACCCGCGATCTTCGTCACTTGACAGATATTGGAATGCTGCGGATTGCCTTTCGACAATGGCGAGGGACGATAGCAAGTAAGTGTATTGATACATCCGCCCTTGTCCACACGGTCGCCATACATATCCGCTTCGTGCCAAGCACCCTGAGATATGGCGACAGTTCCGGGAACTATGCGAGGCGTTACTTTGGCAAGCAGATGAGTCTCACCGAAATCATTCGTTACAGAAACGGTGTCACCCGAAACAATCCCTCGTTCCTCCGCATCGGCTGGGTTGATCCAAACCTCTTGAGGATTAGCCTCTTTCAAAATGTCAATATTGCCCCACGAAGAGTGCTGACGACCGCGATAGTGGAATCCCGTCAAAACGAGAGGGTTTTCTTTCGTCGTCGTCTCAACACCATACCATTCGGGAATATACAGCGGTAAGCCATGGAATTGCTCGTCTTCCGCAAGATCCCATGTCTCGGCAAGCTTCTCCACAGACTCGGAAAATATCTCTATCTTGCCAGACGCCGTCTTAAGAGGATTCGCAGAAGGATCCGCAACGAACGCTTCCAACGCGATGGTTTTGCCCTTGGGATTCGCTTTCTTATACACTCCCATTTCCATTGCCTCGTCATACGTTGGCAAGGAGGGATCTTTGGCACGATCTTTTTCGTAGAGTTCCTTGATCCACTCCTCCTGGGTTTTTCCTTCGGTAAACTCTTCTTCTGTTCCCATGGCTCGCGAAATGAGCGTGGCGATCTCGTAAGGATCCTTACGCTCGAATTTACGACTCGTGCACGGTTGGCCGGCAATCATGTAGCCGGTATCACCGCCCGTGCCAATCATCGACACCTGTTCAAAACGGAATGAATCGGGAAGAAGGATATCCGCATACTTCGCAGAGTCGCACAAAACCGTGTTCGTGCAGACGATGAATTCACACTTACTCTCATCTGCTAGTATATCGTGAGTTCGATTAATGTCGCCATGCTGATTCGTCAAGCAATTGCCTGCCCCATAGAACATAAATTTAATGTCGCTCTTAACTGCGTCGCCGCTTTTAACTCCTGCATTTTTAGCAGTCATCTCGTGTCCGTGGTCAATAGCGTCAGTGTAAAGGTAGCAGGGAATCTGCTCCTTTATGGGATTTTCGAGATCAGGGATGGAGGTCAGATTGATTGAGTAGCTTCCATGGGGATAACCGCTATTCGTTCCCGGCTTGCCAACTTGACCCACAAGCGCAGGAAGAACCATGATTGCCCAGCAATTCCACTCACCATTACTTCTACGCTGAGAACCATATCCCTGATCAACGAACAAAGCTTCCGTGGTGCCAATCTCCTGTGCCAATTCTTCAATTTTCTGAGGAGCTATTCCGGTAATTTTAGAGGCCCACTCTGGCGTCTTCTCTACCTTATCGTAACCTTCGCCCATGATGTAAGCATAGTAGGACATATTCCTGCCCTTGTAAGCTTCTGGCATAGTCTCTTCGTCGTAGCCTACGCAATAGGTGTGCAGGAAATCCAGATCGACCAGATCATGCTCGATAAGATAATGGGCTAAACCGGCGATAAGAGCCGCATCGGTTCCCGGATTGATGGGCAACCACTCGTCACAATGCCCGGCTACAGTGTCCGTCAAACGCGGATCGACATGAACAATCTTTGCCTTGGTGTTCTCGCGCATACGAACATAATCCGTATGCCCGCAACCGCCACCTTGCGTCGTTACCGTAGGATTGGAACCAAAGGCCAAATACAACGTAGCATCCTCAATCACATTGAGCGTGGACCCCGATCCCGAACCAATAACGAACGGCGTCGTATAGGTAAGCTGATGAGTTGAATAGCTGCCATAAAACTGCAGCGACCCCCCAAGCACATTAAACATACGCCAGTACGGGCGCGCAGTAGTGGAGCTGGTGCCAGAACCCATGTGAATGTAAATTGCCTCGTTTCCGTACGTATCGATAGTGTATTTCAATTTCTCGGCAATCGTATCAATGGCTTCATCCCAGGAGATTCTTTCAAACTTCCCCTCGCCACGTCGTCCAACACGTTTCATAGGGTAGTTCAGTCGATCAGGATGATTAATCCACCGGCGATACGAACGCCCACGCAAGCAGCACCTCACTTGCATTTCATCGATATTGTTGTCATCCGACGTGTCACCTTCAACCCACACAACCTCGTCGTCTTTCGTATGGATACGCAAAGCGCAGCGACCCGGGCAGTTGATGGCACAGTGGCCCCAGGTGACCTTCTCCTCGCTGTCGGCAGACGCCTGCGCCACGCCGTTTCCGAAGAGCGAATCGGTCGCAGCCGCGCCGCCGACGGCGGCCAGCGCGCCGAGCGCCCCCGTCGTCTTCACGAACGCGCGACGGCTCAAAGTCGGCATTGCTTCAGACATTGCACTCCCCCTTCTCTAGAACGCACTCTCGTCAAAGCAGGCCAACCATACCCATTTCAGCTTGGGCACGTGTCACATAAAACGTGCGAATTTGACATCTTACCAGTTCAGAAGGGGTCACATACAAACGGGTGACAGAAGGGACGCTTTAAATGAGCGCTGCTTTCCGCATGCTCGGACTCATGCGCACGGGCACGTCATGGCACCCGCCCCTGCGCACACCGCCACCCCATCCACTCCATCTCGCAATCTTCTTCGAACTGCAAGGCGAGCCCCACCCCGAGAGGACCGCGTCTCTCGACCGCCGCAACGAAAGACGCTAGAGGATCAGACCTTCAGAACAACTCGAGGCATTTCGGCCTCCACGAGCGCCCTTCCCCGTCTCTGACTTACCGCCTCTATTCAAACCCCCGCTCACTGCACATGTGCTTCTTCGCATCTTGCATACGTCCGCACGCGTCCTTTCTTGGATGCCTTCCCGCATGCGCTCCCTTACCTGCGCCCCGCCCCTTCTCCTCCATTCGGGCGACCTCTTCCGCAAAGAAGGCTCAGCGTCTGAAGACTTGCGCAGTCACCGGGAAACAACAGCTGGCCCACGGGCAAAACCGAAGAGCGAGCAAGCGCCGAAAGCGCCAAGGCCCCGCCCGCCATCTTCGCAACGCACAGGGTGCTTTTCGCCAGATTCGCCAGATTGCTGCCGAACAGCAAGCGAAGAAGACATCTCGGAACCCGCATCCTTTTTCCTCAGCTGTAACGTTTTTCTTGAACGGGGAAACACTTTATGCGACTTCGCTATCGCTACGAACATCGGCCTTCCGGGTGGCGATCTGGCGAATCTTGCGCATTCGGGAGGACGGCGCGCGCAGAGCCCGTCTACGATCACGCCTCCCCTCGTCACCGCAAACCGAACGGCACGCGATGCGGAGGCCAACACCCTCTTGCGCGCCGCGCGCTTGCCGCCGCCTCTGCAACCTCGGGCACAAGGGAGAGAGGGAGGGAGCCTCGCCCCTCCCCTCAACGCAGCTCACACGGGCAGCGCATAGAACACAAGGCACGCCACGAAGATTGCAGCCAGCACAGCGGCGTTCCCGCCCACGAGAAGCGGAACGGCCGAACGCTCGCCCACCGGCAGAACGTCGCCGCGATCACGTATGGGCACCCCTGCAGTTGCGCCGGCAGTTCGCCCGAGCGCGGACGTGCGATCAGGCGAAAGGGCCGTTCGCAGGCATGCCAGCATGACGACAAACCCGATGATGGAGATCACCAAGTACACCCACGAACCAGGCAAGGCCTCGGCACCCGGAACAAGTGCAGCGACCAGCGACTGCGCGAACAGCATCTGGGACGCCACTCCGAAAATCGACGCCACCACGCCGATGAACGCCGCAACCACCAACGCCGACGCGAACCGCGCGTTCTCCGCTTCTTGCAATCCGCCTCCCAGCGCAACCACAAGCACGCCAAGCGGCACGCCGCCCGCCACGCAGAATCCCATCAGCCCGACGACCGTGGGCAGCGCGCTCCACGACAAGGCGGACGAGCCCGCTAGCGACATGCCGATGGACAACGACAGCGCGAGCGCGCCTACCCCCACCACGACGGCGAACACGGTTCTCGCCCGATAGCCCAAATTCCCGGTCAAGGCAATGATCCAATACACCACCGCAAGAGACGAGAACGCCAAACCCGTCAACGGAACGATCATCCCGGTCGCAAAGCCGGCTCCGCCAATATCTCGCAGAACGCTTGTTGCCCCCTGCGGGAATGCGAGCGACAAAAAGGCCGCAACGAAGCCCACCGCGATGATGCCGAGGGGAAGAAGCGTCCAGCGGTCAATACGTTTAAGGCACCCATCCGAAAAGCGCGTCGTCAGAAACGCGATGGCCAACCCGATGAACGCGCCCGATGCCATCGGCACCAACGTAGTGAACAGCGTCATCGGCAGTTGCAAGAGCGCCAGGCTCATGACTGCACCTCCTCACGGGCCGCGAACGCATGCGCAGGGGCCCAACCGTCGTTTTCGATGGGCCCATCCTACCTGCCTGATCGCTCGATCACGCCGGGCGACCGCATCGTTCGTCAACCCGTATCCCCGCCGCAGCCGCCCCGTCGCCTGATCGCCACGGTACCGAATCCCGCAGCTCGCAAAGGACCACGCGCCGCGCCGATCGCGACTGCGCCATCCGCAGCCAAGCCGCTTCGCTCCCGGCCTCTTCTTTGGCGAACTCGAGCCCTCGCCTCGAGCGAAACTCGCGTTCTTCCCAAAACTGCGATAGGCTTGCGTTCGCTGAACGACCCACTTTTCAAGGGGGCGTACGCGCGATGGAAGGGAGACGGGGCAAGAGCGCACATGACCGCTCCGCGCGATCCCGGCGCGGTCCATGACGCCATCGCGATCAGCGGGGCCGTTCGCTGAACGCACATTCCCCGCGTGCAGAGCCGCTTTGCGCGCGAGCGTCGCCATGCGCGTCGGCAAACCGCCCCGCCTCGCCCCGCAAGCATGCGACCCTTGCGCCCTCGCGCCCGAAAACGCCCTTTCGCCCAAAAGGCAGCCATCTTCGAACGGCGGCGAAAGACGGCACGCCTGCGGAAAGACGAAGCGGAAGGACGGTGCGGAACATGTCGCACGCCGAAACCGCAACGTCGCGGCTCCGGCACGTGCGGCCCCGGAAAAGTCTGGTATGCTAGCCCTTGCGCCTGCATGAGCCGATCGCGGGGAAAGGAAGCACGTGCAGCTTCAAAGCATCGTCCGCATATTCACGCCCAGCATCACAACGCTCGGTTACGCGCTGTTCCTGGCTATCAACGCCGCAGGGGTGTGGGGCGGCGTGTTCCCGTTCCTTCCCTTGGAGTTCCAAACACCCCAGATCGTGTTCTGGTTCTTCTTCGCGCAGTCCGTCGTGTTCTCGGCAAGCTACTTCGCCAGCATGATAGGCGGGTACTTCGTGCCCGGCCCCACGCGCACGTTCATCGTGCGGCTTGCCACCGTTCCCTACCTGCTGGGATGGTGCTGCCTGATCGGAGCCATCTATCTAAGCGATTGGTCGCTTCCGCTCGTGGTTGCGGGCGGCGCGCTCCTAGGGCTGGGCTCGGCAGGGTTCTACATGCTGTGGCAACGGCTGTTCGCCAGCCAAGATGCCGATAGCGGCAACCGCGAGCTCATCCTGGGAACCGCTTGGGCCGCGGTGCTCTACTTCTCGCTTTACCTCATCCCCCAGGCTGTGACGGCGTTTCTGATTCCGCTCGTGTTCCTGCCTCTATTTGGCCTGACCATCGCATTGAAAAGTCGAACAATCGACCGCGACCAGGCCATGTTCCAAGACGTTCCGCGCGAGCATCCGCGCGTGTACCGGCGCGTGGCGCACGACTACTGGCGCAGTGCGCTGTGCGTGGGCGCGCTCGGGTTCTGCACCGGCATCATGCGCTCGCTCGCCATCGGCGAGCCGGCGGTCGGATCGCTCGTGAATGCGTTGTCGATGGGAGGCATGTGCGCCGCCGCCATAGCCCTGCTCGTGCTGTGGCAGTTCAAGAACCTGCGCCTGAACGTGGTGGGAGCGTACCGCGTGTTCTTCCCCATCGTGATCACGGGGTTCTTAATGCTGCCGTTTCTGCCCGAGGGGTACGTCCGCTGGCTTGCCGCCATCCTGTACGCCGTGTACAGCGTGGCCATCATGCTCATGATGATCCAATGCGCGCAGGCCTCGCGCGACCGCGGCATCAACCCCGTGTTCATCTATGGGTTCTTCGGCGGCATCGTGTACGCCCTGCACGACGTGGGCTTCATCGGAGGGACGTTCGCCGAGCAGATCATGGTGATGGGCGTCGCCCCGCTTGCCGTGGTGGCTCTTGTGGCGGTGTATTTGCTCGGACTCATGTACTTCATCGGGCAAGGCGGCTTCGTGCGCATATTCAAGCGCGATGTCGATAATGCCGACGCCGCAGCCAGCATCGAACTCGTGGCGCTGCGAGCCCCGCACGCGTCTGGACGAAAATCCGAGACCGGACGCTCCGCCCAAGACGCGACCCCGAATGCGACAACGGATAGCGAAAGGAAGCCGCAGCCTGTCGAAAGCCAGGGGACGCCTAAAAGCCAACGCAGGCAAGCGGCACGCGAGACGAGCCCGGCAAACGGCGCAAACGCACACGCGCAACGACCGCGGCGACTGGGTCCTGAGGAGCGTGTCTACCAGGACCGTATCTCGAAGCAAGCCGCCGCCCTGCAGCAACATTACCGTTTGAGCGCACGCGAAGCCGAGGTGATGGAGCTCATCGCGCGCGGCAACACCGTGGCGCGCATTGCCGAAGACCTCGTGGTGTCCGAGAACACCATCCGGACGCACTCGAAGCGCATCTACGCGAAACTCGACATCCACAAGAAGCAGGAGCTTTTGGATCTCATCGAATCGTTCGACCCGAGCGAATTGGAGGACTGACGAACATGGACGGCAAAAGGGGCGACGCATCGCTCGAGCAGCGCCTGCGCGCTCGTGGCGTCGATTACCAAGACGCCCTGCGACGTTTCGACGGAAACGAGGCGCTCTATCGTCGGCTGGCGGTAAAGTTCGCGGACGACCCGCACTTCCCCGCGCTCGAGCGAGCGCTGTCAGCAGGCGACGCCGAGACGGCGCTGTGCGAAGCGCACTCCCTCAAAGGCGTGGCCGGCAGCCTGTCGTTTCGCGTTCTGCACGAGCACGCCTGCGCCATCACCGACGCGCTGCGCGCGGGCGATGCGGCCGCCGCGCGTGACCGCATGCCGCAGGCCCGCACCGCCTACGACGACGCGCTGTCCGCAGCGCGCGAGCTCGCATCCGACTAGCTTTCGGTGACGTCACCCGATTGCTCAAGGCTAATGGGATCCCCCACGAACGTCGAAGGCACGCGAAGCAGCGTCTTGAAGAAGTCCTTGGCGCGCGCAGGGATCTCGCGCATGTCGTATTGAAGCTGGTGGGCGTACTCGCGGTAGTCGCTCGGCACGCCGACGGCCTCCAGGCCCAGGCCGTTTGCCGCGTAGAGCGCCCGGTACAGGTGATAGGTCTGCGTGGCCACGACGATGCGCTCGGCGCCGAACACGTGCTTGGCGCGGTACATGCTCTCGTAGGTGGAGAAGCCCGCATGGTCGCAGAACACGTCCGCGCTGGGAACTCCCTGGGCCACTGCGTAGTCCTTCATGGCCTTCACTTCGTTGTACGACACGGTGCTGTTGTCGCCGCTCATGATGATTTTCGGCGCCACGCCCGCGAAGTACAGGGCAATGCCGTCGTCGAGACGGTCTTGCAGGATGCCGGACGGTGTACCGTCCGCGTACACCGACGCGCCCAACACCACGATGGCATCCGCATCGAACGACGCGGCGGCCTCGGCACCCACGATGCGATCCTTCGTGGTCAGCACCGTGATCGCGTTCGTCGCCGCGACCACCGCAACCACTGCCAGCACGCATCCCAGCAGCACACCCAGCATCGCCCTCAACCATCCATGTTTCTTCGCCTTCGCCATAGAGATTGATGATAGCAAAGCGGCGCTTCGTTCGCCGCGCGCCGCCGCGCTTCGTCACCGAAACTCAAAGCAGCCTCCACACAGCCTGCGCGCGCCTCCCGGCGAGCGCAGAAAGGGCACTCGAGGCAGGAGGGCCTCCATCCGAATGGCCCGCGCGGCAGGAGGTGCGAGGGATCGCGCCTACGAACGCGAAGGGAAGCGCGAAGACGAGCAGCGGAACGCGCCTACGTGCGCGGAGGGAGAAGCGCAGCCCACAACTCTCCCCGCAGCGCCAAATGCTTGCGCGTGAACTCCGGATCGCGGTAGCGCAAGCGCTTGCCCGTCTGCTTGGCCACTTGCCGCGCAAGCCGATTGAACGCGCCTCCATCCATGAGTTGGCCGCGCGACACCGTGATCACCGTAAGCCCAAGCGTGATGAGCGTGTTGCGCCGTCGCGCATCCTCCTCCTGCTTTTCGGCATCGGCATGATGGAGCCGACTATCGTACTCCACACACAAGCGCGACTCCGGCCAGCACAGATCGCACTCGCAATACGCGCGATCGACCATTCCGCGCATAGACGGTGGAACGTCGACATGATAGTTAAACAGGGGGTACGGCACGCCATAGCCACCAAGGGAGTACGGCATGCACAGCATCATGGCAAGCGCCGACTCCATAGGAGAGGCGCTGCGGTCTCTCGCGTAGCGCAACGCGCGCAGGGCTTTCGCACGGCCCGATGCGTTCTCCGCCGCCCCGACGAATTCGTTCAGCTTCTTGATCGAAGTGAGTGGGCTTTCTCGACGGCGCGCCGGACCGTGCTCTTCGAAAACGTACGTACCGCTCAGTTCGAAGGCCAGAAGCACAAGCTGGACGAGTGTCAGTTGAGAAGCCATCTGCAGGAAACAGAACTCGGGCGTGCTCACAAGGAACCCCTCGCCCGCATCGACCATCGAGTTGTCGGGGATAGCGGGCCATACGCGGCTCTGCACGGAGGCGGTTCGCGTACGGAACTTCGCATCCCCCACCAGCACTCGGACGGGAAGCTTCGCGCCAGCGGGACGACGGTTGCCAGGCGATAGCCGCGGCTTCTTTCCGGCAGCAAGCATTTCCCGCGCCCGCTGCGTGGCCTCGCGTCGCTGGCGTTTCCCGCGCAGGAACCTCGGACCGACAGCCCGCCAGTATTCCAACGCAGACAGGTATCCGAGCAAAATGCTGGTCTCGCCCATAGCCGCCCCTCTATATCAACCAATTCAACAATACCGGCCTCGTCTATATCAGCCCGTCGTGCACCGTCTCTCTAGCGCTGCGGAAGTTCCCCGCCCAACGGGGCGATCCTCCGCTTCGCCCGGCTGCAAAAGACTCGGCTTGAACTTCGGCAAACGCAATCCGGCGTCAACCTTGGCTCGGCATAGAGCATTGGTCTTCGCTACCCGATCAAAACCGACACGGACCAGCACTCACCTGATTCCACATCGAACTTCTTGCGACCGGACGAAACGAAAGACCGATCCGCTGGACCAGAGGGCTCTTCAAGCGCCGGAGGGATTTGCGCGGCGGGTTTCAAGGCCTTCATCAATCTCGGTTTAGCAACGGACGTCGGCCATTTTGGCACAAATTTCGACCTGTGGCAATAAAGACGCCTGACTGAAGCAATTCACCTGGGGTTTTCCACGCTGATTCTCAAAACCTTCCCGGAAATCCTTCAAATTGCTGCCATAGGTCGAAATTTGTGCCATTTTACAAACTCGCATCAACTCGTAAAGGCACGAACACGCATCAACCTACGCTCCTTCGTTGCGCAACGCAGCGCCGCATCAACTCGCGAAGACGCGAACACCGCACCTGCCCGCGACTGCCCACTCGACGAACTCGCCCATCGCTTCACGAAGACGCGCGCTCACCACATACAAGGCGCGGCGCACACGCTCGGCGAGCGCGCCCATCGACTCGCGAGAAGCCACGCTGCACCTTCCCGAATACGAGTACCCACGCCCTCCCCTTCGCTCCCGACAAGAGCCCATCAACATCACTGAACGCAGTAAGCGAAATCGACATGCGACCACCGGAACCTGCTGGATGCCGGGAAGAGATGCGGCGATGACTGGAAGCTTGCAAACCGCCGATAGAAGCTCAGCAAGCAGCGCAAACGAAATCGACATCGAGCGAAAAAGGGGAAAGGGGAAGAGGCGGGCCAAACCCGCTAATAGGCAGACGATGCGGGCCGAGCCCCATGCACGACGCAATGGCCGCATCTGCAACGCGCCGCCGATACCGAACACGAACCCGATCGCACCCTCATGCACGACGCGGTGGCCGCCATAGGGGCTTTCCTGCAGCGCCGCACTCGAACACGGTCACGCCCTCGTGTGCGACGCGGACCGTGTCCGCTGCCGCAGCTGCCGACGACGAAGGCAACATGCGCACCCGACTCGAGCCGCCACCCGCGCCCTCGCTGTCCACATCCCCCCTGCCCAGCCTCGTCCGAGCCCCTCAACATGCCAACCGTCCCGCACCCCGTTTGTCCGCGCAAACCCCAACCTGCCGCTGCACGCCCAAGCATACGGCGCTTCGGCGCCTCGGACAACCTCGCGCACGCTTGGCACCCCAGCGGACCAGCCCCGCCTTCACTCCCTCTGTCCAAGCAGCTCGTAGAGCTCTTCGCGGCTGCGGACGCCGAGTTTGCGGTAGATGCGGCTCGTATGCGCCTTTACGGTACCGGGAGCCACGAACAGCTTTTCGCCGATCTGAGCCGCCGTCTCCCGGCGCGCGAGCAGCTGCAGCACCTCCTCCTCGCGCGGGCTCAGATTGCAGTCGTGCGACAAATCCGACACGCGCATGGCCAACACCCCAGGAGAGAACACGTCATCCTCCCCCGGATCGCCCTTGAGGTTGATCCCCCATTTCGCGGACAGGCGCTTCTCCGAAAGAAACAACGCCGCGAACGCGACGACGACTGCCGCAACGATGCCGATATGCAGCACGTTCATCTGCCCCTGCGTCAGAAACGACGATCCGAGCGCGAACGCGCCCCACCCGAGAGCCTCGACAAGGTAGCGAATACCGCGCTCGATGCCGTTGAGCCATGCTGCTGCGATGCCGAAGCGGTACGTGATGTTGCTCAGCACGAGGACGATGAACAGGGACAGCATGGTGTACCCCGCGTCATAGCAAGCCGCCGCCGTTTGAAAATCGAGCGAGAACTGCGGGACGATGAGCAGCAACCCCACGGTCATGAAAGGAAACGCCAGTTGGTAGATGGTATCGAAATTGAACCACTTCGACGACGACAGCACACCGAAGAACACGAACAGCGCCATGAGCACCGTACCCACGATGTTCCCCGTCACAAGCGGCTTGTCCGGCAGGACGCCGAACCCCGTCGCGAGCGTGCACACCCCCATGAGCAGAACGGGTTTCCACGGCACTTCAGACAGCTGGGGTTTGCCCATGGGCTTGGGTAGGTCGAGTTCGGGAAGCCGCCGCATCGAGCGACGCACCCAGTCGATCGAGACAAGCGGGAGCACCAAGGAAAACACGGCGATATGCGCCGGCTCAAGGCCGGTGAACACCCACTTGAAACACTCGCCCAGCACGATGGCGCCCGCGTAGTACACCGCCACGCGCATGGGGTTGAGCGACCCGAAAAACTCTGCCCACATGAGGATGAGCAGCGCCAGTCCCGCTCCCGCCAGCACGAGCCCCGCGTATTTGAGCGCCGCGACCGGCATGCCGAAACAAGCGATCACCACCAACGCCGACCCGCCCACCATAGAGGCGGCGGTCAACCTGACCAGCGCCTTGTTGCACCAAAGCGGCACGACGCGACGCGCAAAAGCCACCACCGCGAAGGAAGCGACGCCGATTGCCCCTTCGAACAGGGCGTAATCGAAGAAACCGACGGTGGGAAACGCCTCGTAACGAAAGAACGTCGAAAGCCACGCCCGATACAGCCCCACGCCGAGAAACGCCGCGGGCAACATGCCGACGCGCATCAGCACGTCCCTCCACCGCCCAACGAAATCCTTCATGCAGACTCTCCCCTCCCTGCAAGGTTCGTCCCCATCTTACTCCGAAACCCGCCGACCGCCCGCCTGTTTTGCCATGGGTTACATTTTTAAACTCGGTCAGGTTTACACATTGAACCGCCCGACAGACGAACGAGCGGCGTGATCGGTGATACGGTGGAACCGCCTCGAGGAAAGCCAAGAGGCCGAGGAGACGGGAAACGTCAAAAGGAAGGACATGATCATGGAGGGACTTTCGCGCAGACAGTTTCTGACCGGAGCGGCGCTCGCCACCGCAGGCGGGGCGCTCGCGCTGGGAGGTTGCGCGCCGTCGGGTGAAGCGTCGAGCAAGAGCGCGGGCGGCGCGCTTCCCGAGGGCGCCGGAATCGCCACCGTAGGCACCGGCATGGGCAAGCATGGAACCATCCAGGTGGAAGTGGTGACGAAGGACGGAGCCATCGAGCGCATCGACGTGCTGGAATCGCGCGAGTCGTTAGGGCTCGGCGACGTGTGCTTCGACAAACTCGGCAAACTTATCGTGGACAATCAGACGCTCAACGTGGACGTGGTGACGGGCGCGTCGCTTTCCAGCATGGCCTACCTCAACGCCGTTGCGGAAGCGCTTGACCAGGCCGGTGAAAAATCGTCGGAATGGAAGAAACGCGACAAAGCGCTCGAGCAACCAGCCGAGGACATCTCCGAAACGTACGACGTCATCGTCATCGGCACCGGAGGCGCAGGGTTTACAGCCGCCATCAGCGCAGCGAACAAAGGCAAGAACGTGCTGCTCATGGAGAAACTCGGCGTGTTCGGCGGCTCCACCGCCCTTTCCGGTGGCGAGATGGCCGTACCCGGCAACTGGATCCAGACCAGCCAAGGCGTGGCCGACACCCCCGAGCAGCTGGCAAAGGACATGCTGGAAGGCGGCGACAACCGTGGAGACCCGGAGCTTGTGAACGTCATCGCGAACGGCGTGTACGATGCGGCGCAATGGCTCACCTTCGAGGGAGGCGTGTCCTGGGAGCACAACCTGCTGTTCTTCGGTGGCCACTCGGTCAAACGCTCCATCATTCCCTCTGGACACATCGGCAATGCGATGACCACCAAACTGACTGCACGGGCGCAGTCCATCGACAACATCACCCTCATCGACAACACGAAGGCCACGGCGCTTGTCACGGGTTCGGATGGCAGCATCAGCGGAGTGAAGGCCGAGAACACGGTCACGGGCAACGAATACTCGTTCAGCTGCAAGGCGGTTGTATTGGCATGCGGCGGCTTCGGTTCCAACGTGGAGATGCGCGCAAAGGCGAATCCGGACTACGGCGAGCAGTTCAACTCCACCGACTCGGTGGGCGCGCAAGGCGACGGACTGACCATGGCGTCGGAGATCGGCGCCGATCTCGTGGACATGGAGCTCATCCAAACCTATCCCATCTGCGACGTGGACACCGGCGCGCTGCTCTACCTCGACGACCTGCGCCTTGACGAGCGCACCGTCATGTTCAACAAAGAGGGCAAGCGCTTTGTGGAGGAATTGGATCGTCGCGACGTGCTGTCAAGCGCCGTGCTGGCCCAAACCGACGAGCGCGCTTACGAGATCTGGGACCAGGCCGCAGCCGACGAGACGAAGGTGGTTGACATCCACTCCGACGAGTTCGAGAACCTCGTGTCCCGCAAGCTGTGCGTGAAGGCCGACACGCTCGAAGAGGCGTGCGAACCGTTCGGCATCGATGCGGCGGCATTGGCCGAGACCATCGAGCAATGGAACGGCTACGTGGATGCAGGCGCCGACCCCGACTTCAATTATCGAGGCGCCATGCACAAGATCGACACGCCGCCCTACTACATCATGACGTACAAGCCAGCCGTGCACTACACGATGGGCGGTTTGCGCATCAACCCAAGCGCCGAAGTGCTCGACACTGCGGGCGCGCCCATTCCCGGCCTGTTCGCAGCCGGCGAGGTGGCCGGGCATAAGATGGGTACGAACCGACTCGGCTCCACCTCCATGGCCGACATCTACACGTTCGGCCGTATCGCCGGCGACAATGCTGCCGACTACGTAGGCTAGCGTTTCGCGCATCCCCTTCCCTCGACGGGCTCCTCGGACGCGTCCGAGGAGCCCGTCTTTTCGCGACGCCCAAACCGTCTTTCAGGTGCTCCCGGCGCGCTCATGCGCGGTGGCGCTTTCGCAATCCCACGCATCCCAGTCAACCTGCCGCCAATCCCTCGGAGAATCCGCGTCCAACCATCGATGCCTCTTCCATTAGCCTCTCAAAAAGGAGGATTGCTTGACGTCGCCGGTTCGATACCATGCCGTCTCGAAGACTTGCAAAACAATCGAAAGGCGGCATCATGAACGAGAAATTCCTCACGATGAGCGAAATCGAACGCCTGATGGCATCATCCCTCAATGGCGCGCAAATGAAGCGGCTCCATGTCGTGCTCAGTCATTGCCTCATCGACGAAAACGACTTCCCTCCCGTTTCTGGAAAACACTCAAGCAATCAAGGCCTACTTGAATCGTTCTTGAGCGCAAAACGGCTTGAAGGCTGCTCGGAACGATCTCTTCGCTACTACTCTTCCACCCTCAAGAAATTCATAACGTCGGTTAGCAAGCCCCTCTCCCATGTTTCGACCGACGACGTGCGGGAATATCTTGCCAATTACCAAGCTCTAGGCAATTTGAGCAATGTTACCGCCGACAACGTGCGGCGCGTCATCTCAAGCCTGTTCTCATGGCTTGAGATCGAAGACCTCATATACAAAAGCCCCGTGCGGCGCATCAAGAAAATCCGCACCCTCAAAGCCATCAAGCCGGTCATCTCTGACGAGTCTTTGGAATCGCTGCGCGACAACTGCACGACGTTGCGGGATTTGGCGATGATCGACATGCTGTCTTCAACCGGCGTGCGCGTGGGCGAATTGGTGAAGCTCAACCGGGACGACATAGATTTCGAAGGCCGCGAATGTGTTGTGCGTGGCAAAGGCGGTAAGGAGCGAAAAGTGTACTTCGACGCGCGCACGAAAGTGCATCTCAAAGCGTATCTCGATCAAAGGCAAGATGGGAACGCGGCTCTCTTCGCATCGCTCAATGCGCCATTCAATCGCCTTGAGATCAGCGGCGTCGAAATACGACTGAGAAAGCTCGGCTCGATGGCGCGGCAGCAGAGAATTCACCCTCACAAATTCCGGCGAACGTTGGCGACGCGGGCCATCGACAAGGGAATGCCCATCGAACAGGTGCAAGTGCTGCTTGGACACAGCAAGATCGACACGACGCTCTGCTACGCCATGGTCGATCAGCAGAATGTGAAGCAGTCGCACCACCGATACATAAGCTAGCACTGGCAAACCCGCGTTTAGCGGGGAACGGATTCCTTTTGCATCCGCATTCAAAGAGGTGTCTCGGGGCGTGGCACGGATAAAGCAGAAAGATTATCTGAATGAGGGCCCGCATCCAATCATAGACCAAGGCCAACTTCTCGTAAGCGGTTATTCCGATAGCGAGGAAGGGCTCTTTACGGACGTACCCGCGATAGTGTTCGGCGATCACACGCGATGCGTAAAATACATCGAGGAGCCGTTCTTCGCGGGCGCAGACGGAGTGAAGATCCTGAAACCCGCCCTCTCCGGCAATGATCGCTACTGGTATCACGCCCTGCGAAGCGTTCGCATCGAAAACCTCGGTTACAGCAGGCATTTCAAGCTGCTCAAGGAAACCAGCTTCCCTGCTCACTCCGCACCTCGCCAAGCAGAAATCTGTGCAGCCCTCGACAAATCACTTGACCTAATCGAACGCCGAAAAAAGACCATTTCCCGCCTCCAATCCCTGGTCAAATCGCGGTTTGTCGAGATGTTCGGAGAAGGCCGCTGGAATATCAAAGCGCTCGAAGAGGTTTCTGAAATTCAGAGCGGAATAACTAAAAACAGCAAGCGAGATAAGTACGGCGTGCAGCTTCCATATCTGCGTGTTGCTAATGTATTGCAAGGAGAGCTCGATCTTGAAGAGGTTCTGACGATTGGGGCTTCGCAATCGGAAATAGATAAGACCCTGCTACGAAAGGGCGACTTGCTGTTCGTTGAGGGGAATGGAAGTAAAGATCAAATTGGCAGATCAGCGATTTGGAATGGTTCAATTGAGCCATGTATTCATCAGAACCATCTTATCCGCGTGCGTTTGGATGCCGGTTTACTCCCTGTGTTTGCGCTTGCATATTTTTCTTCGCCAGCAGGTCGCGAACAGATTGTTGCAAAGGCGGTTAGTACCTCAGGGTTATTTACATTGAGCTCTGGAAAAATAAAGACCTTGGAGGTTCCCGTACCCCCTCTCCCCCTCCAGCGCGAGTTCGCGGCCTTCGCCCGCCAGGCCGCCAAATTGGAATTTGTCGCTC
>NZ_NFJP01000030.1 GCF_002159915.1 Gordonibacter sp. An230 | reverse complement strand
CCACCTCGGCGGCGAGCGCCGTCATGTCCTCGCGGCGGCGCCGATACACCACCGACACCTCTTCCGCCCCCGCGCGCCCCGCCGTGCGGGCGCAGTCCCTGGCCACGTTGCCGCCGCCCCCCACAGCCCCGCGACAGCCCCCTCACGGTTCGGAGCGCAGTGCTCGCGCCGCACGAAGGTGCGCTACCATTGCAATTCCCTGCGAAGCCTCTGCGAGAAAGGATCGTCCATGCGCGACCAAAGCGTTGAAGCCCTTGCCGGTTCCCCGTTCGATGAGGCCCCGGCCACCGGATTCGCACCGACCGACGCCTCGCCGGAAGAGCCCAAACCTTCCAATGCGGACGACTTGCACACGATTTACCTGGCCGGAGGCTGCTTCTGGGGACTCGAGGCGTTCCTCAAGCGCCTGCCGGGCGTTCGCGCCACGACAGCCGGCTACGCGAACGGCTCCACCGACCGCCCCAGCTACGAGGACGTATGCCGAAGAGGCACAGGGCATGCCGAAACGGTGGCCGTCGCTTACGACCGCCGCGTGCTGCCCACGCGCACGCTGCTCGAGGCTTTCTTCGAGGCCATCGACCCAACGAGCGAAAACCGCCAGGGAAACGACGTAGGTACGCAGTACCGCACGGGCATCTACTGGACCGACGATGCCGACCGTCCCGTCGCGCAGGCAGCGCTCTTTCGCGAGCAGGCGCGACACGACAAGCCGATCGCCGTAGAAGCGGGACCCCTCGAGGGCTTTTGGCCCGCCGAGGACTACCACCAGGACTACCTGGCGAAGAACCCAGGCGGGTACTGCCATGTCAACCTGCGCAAGGCTGACGAATTCGTCCGCAGCAAGGGTCTTTCGGAGGATCGCGCGCACGATGGCGAGGACGGTCCGCGCGCGCCGACCTCGCCGTCGTGCGGACCCCGCGCCAAAACCCTCGCACCCGGCAACACGCGCGAAGAGGCCGCCGCGCGCATTCGCGCAGTCGGCTACTCCGCGCCCTCCGACGAGGCCCTGCGCCGCGCGCTCACCGACGAGCAGTACTGCGTTGTGCGTGAAAACGCCACCGAAGCCCCTTTCCGCAACGCCTACGACAAAATGTTCGAACCGGGCGTGTACGTGGACGTGACGAGCGGCGAGCCTTTGTTCGCAAGCACCGACAAGTTCGACTCGGGCTGCGGATGGCCGGCGTTCTCGCGCCCCATCGTCCCCGACGTCGTTACCTGGCGTCCCGACCGCAGCCACGGCATGCGCCGCACCGAGGTGCGCAGCCGCGCGGGCGACGCCCATCTCGGCCACGTGTTCGACGACGGCCCTGCCGAGGCGGGCGGGATGCGCTACTGCATCAACAGCGCGGCGTTGCGCTTCGTCCCGCTCGAGCGCATGGAAGAGGAGGGCTACGGCTACCTCACGCCGCTCGTACGGGCGTGAAAGGCAAGCGCCGAGGGCCTCAAGGGGTCGAAGAATCCAGGGAGGTCGGAAGGCATGCGGCCCCGTCGCCCCCTGCGCGCCCCGTGCATCATGGCGGCCCCGCGCACCTCGTCCGCTAACCCGCCGAGCCTGCGCGCTTCGACAGCTTGGCCGATCCTGCGTTCGCCGCCAGCACCGCTCCGCGCGAAACCCGGACTCGCTAGCAGACCCCGTCTCCCACCGCCGCCCGCGCAGGCCCTTCCGCGCGCCTGGCGCGGCGACGACGGCGCAAAAGCGCCCCTGCGCACACGGAGAGGATAGCCTGCACCACGGTCACCGACAGCCAGATGCCGTCGACTCCGGCAAGGCGCGCGGCCCCGAACACCACGGCCACCACGAGCAACGCCTCCCCGTACACGATGGCACTCGAGGCCCGCGCGTCGTCCACCGCGTAAAAGTACGAGGTGGACGCATGGGTGAACCCGTAGAACACGTAGGCCGTGGAGAACAACGGCAAAGCCCACGCGATCACTCCCGCCGTCTCCTCGGACGCGCCGAACAGAAGTGGTATCCGATCGCGCAAAAGAAGCATCGCGACAAGGCCAAGCGCGCCCAAGCTGATGGTGATGAGATAGTTCGTGTTGCGTATGCGGCGCACGCCGTCGACGTCGCCCGCCCCGTAGCGCTTCGAGACGAGCGGCTGCGATCCGTCGCCGACCCCCTGGATGAGCATCTGGATGACGCAGGCCGTGTAGGACACCACGGCGTACGCCGCAAGCGCTGTCTCGCCACCGCACGCCGCCAGGTTCACGTTGATGGCCACCACCGTGGCCTCGGGCAGAAGCGTCAGACCAAACGGCGCCATGCCCAGTTTGAGCGCATGGAGCGCGATATGGCCGTCAATGCGCAGATCGCCGCGCGCGATGCGGTTGTCCTTGCGCAGGAAGAACGCACCCACGAGCAGGAACGAGGATGCCTGCGCCGTCGCCGTGGCCAAAGCCGCGCCCGCCGTTCCCCACCCCATGAGGATGACGAACACGAAGTCGAGCGCAACGTTCATAAGGCCTGCGAGCACCTGCACGCCCATGGCGTAAGCCACCTTGCCCTGGTTGCGGATGAGCGGCATGGAGCCGGTGACGAGGATCTGGAACGGCACGCCCCACGCGATGACCGACAGGTACGCCGCCGCCTGCGAGAGTGTCTCACCGCGGCCGCCGAGCAGCTGGCAGATGGGTTCGGCGAACAGCAGCAACGTCACCATGATGGGCGCGGACGCCAACACGAGCATGAGAAACGTCGTGCCCACGGCACGATGCGCCTTCGCCTCGTCGCCCGCCCCCTTCGCGATGGACGAGATGACGCCGCCACCCATGCCGATGCCCGTGCCCACCGCCATGATGAGGGCCACGAGCGGAAAGGCCACGTTGATGCCGGCCAGCCCCGCATCGCCCACGGCATGCCCCACGAACACGCCGTCAACGATGCTGTAGACGCTCGCGAGCGTGAACGTGATCATGGTGGGAACGATGTACTTGAGGTATTCGCGCACCATGTCCTTCGTGATCATAGCTACTCCACCTTGCCTTGCTTGCTTTGTCGTTTTCCAGATGGTATTCTCAACCTTAAAGCGGCTTTAAGGTAAAGGAAAACGCCAAAGGTTTCGCGGAATCTTCAAATCCCCCGGCAGTTCAGCGGGGCGAATGGGTGCGCAACATCGAAAGCGACACGACACGGACGGCATTGACGAGCCTGAAGCGCTGCCCGAAGAGGTCGAATGAAGACGGCGAGTCCGCCCGTGCCGCCCGGCGGCGCTCAAGGCTCTCGTGGAACGGCACAAGCCGCTCAACAGCGTGCGCGCTCCCGACGCGGACAGCGCGCGCAAGACCGGAGGCGAGGAGCCGTCGCGCGACGCGAGTAGCCGATGCCGCCCGCCAGCAGCGCCGCGACGGCTCCCCGACCGCGCGCCAAAGCGCGCGAACGACGCCCCCCCAACGCAGACGGCTGCCAAGAGAGGAACCAACCATGGACGAACCGAGGCTCTACGACATCAAAGACGCTGCACGCTATCTGGAAGTGGCTCCGTCCACGCTTCGCTACTGGGAGAGCCAAGGGCTCGTGCGCGCGCGGCGCAACCGCGGCAACGACTACCGGCAGTACTCGCTGCACGACCTCATCGAAGCGAGCGAGATCGCCTTCTATCGAAAGCTCGGCGTGCCGGTTAAGGAGCTCGAGGGCTACCGCGCGCTCTCGGCCCGCGGTTTGGACGAGGCGCTCGCACGAACCGAAAGCGACATCGAGCACCGCATCGCCCAGCTCGAAGGCACCCGCGCCCGTCTCTCTCGTCAGCGGGCCCTCAACGCCGAGGCGGCGCGCCTCGCCCGCCAGGGAATGCGCGCCAAAGCGCCCGCCATCGTCCGGCTCGAGGCCATCGACTACAACGACGCAGGCCCGTGGCGACTGCTGGTGGAGGAGCCTTGGCGCTACGGGGTGCTTGTGGACGCCGCGCATCCGGACGAGGTGCTCGAAGCAGTGGCCGACGAGGAGAACGGAGATCGAGCCGGGACGCGCGCAAGGGACGGCGAGGCGGAAGCGCTATGGCTCCGCTCTCCCGCCCATACGGCGCGCACCTGTCGCGAATGCCTGCTCAAAGTAGCTCCCGCCTCGGGAGAGAGCAACGTGCGCGAGCTGCTCTCCGAAGCACGCGAAGAGGGCATCGACCCCGTCCTCGTCGTGGGCAGCTATCTGCTCACCGCCACGGACGACGCAGGCCGCTGGGACCTCCACCGCGCCTGGGTCGTTGGAGACCCTTCGGCATGAAGCGGACAGCGCGGCGGAGGGGACCGTCGGCAGATCGCCGACGAAAGGATGCCCGTCGGCCGGATGCGCGGGGAGCTGCGCCATCCAAGCCCTCGCCGCCCTGGCCGACGGCTCGCCAAGGCCGCTCGCGCCTGAGCGCGCAGCCTCGCAAAAGACGCCTCAGCCCGCAACTCCAACCAGCCGCCTCGCCATCTCGCGTCGCCCACTCGAACGCACCGCGCCCTCTTCAGGCGCAGGGGTTTGACGCTGCCAGAGGAAGCTCCGTCGAACCGGCCTCGACGACGTCGTCGAGACGGCGCTCGAGCGCCCGGGAGTCGCCAAACCGCGACCGGAAGCTTCCAAACCCCGAAGGCACTCAAGTCGTCGCCCATTCCACCGGCCTGGACCCCTGTGCGATAACCCGAGCCCTAAGGGACCGAACTTCGCCCCAGAGCTCGGTCTCGAAACGGCAGTTCAACACGCACGACGGCCGTTCGAGGCCCGGCCTCGTCGGCAAGAGCCCCGCGGCGCCATCCGACAAGACGCGAGGAGGGCGACTCGACGGAAACGCCGCCGATACGCGAAAGGCCCCCGACCGGATCGGTCAGGGGCCTTGGCGCGGCGCGATGCGACAAGCGAACGCGCTTCTCTCGCAATGGCTAGTCGAGCATCGAGAGGATGGCGTGCTTGGGCTGCACGCCCACGGCCTGATTCTTAACCTGGCCGTTCTCGAACACCATGAGCGTAGGCACGCTCATGACCCCGTAGCGTTGGGCGATGTCGGGGCTTTGGTCGATGTCGAGCTTGCATACGACGGCCTTGCCGGCCGTTTCTTCCGCCACTTCGTCGAGCGTCGGCGCGAGCATCTTGCACGGCCCGCACCATGTGGCGAAAAAGTCCACGAGCACAGGGCCCTGCGCATCGAGCACCTTGGACTGGAAATCGGAAGACGATACGATCTCGCTCATAAGAGCCTCCTTTTTTTCTCGGTTCGCGACCGCATGCGCGGCCGATCCGCGGCGGCCTGACGGCCGCCGCCCTCCGCCGCGCAGCCGACGCGCGGCATTTCCGGGTTCCTCTGCATTGTACACGCAGAGCACGCATCGCGCACTCAAATGTCACCATACGGGATATGATTGTTGAGCCTCGCGGCGTTTTCGACCGGCGAACGGCCCGAAGGATGGTCATCCTCCACCGACGCTCCACAAACCCCGCCACGCGCGCTGAGCTATAATGGCCGGGAACCATCGAAAGGAAGCTCAATGAGCACATCGTCCGACCGCCAGCGAATCTTCCGCACCTCTCCCGCGTCCCTTCACGAGCCCGCATGGCGTGGGCACGCCGCCACGGATGCAAACCTCGTTCTGGAAGGCGGCGCGATGCGCGGGCAGTTCACCGCCGGCGTGCTCGACTTCTTCATGGATCAGAAGCTGTTCTGCAAGCGCGTCATCGGCGTGAGCGCGGGGGCGCTTTGCGGCTACAACTACGTGGCAGGCGAGGACGGCCGCACATGCTACCTCAACACGAAATACTGCACCGACTGGCGCTACTTGTCCCTTAAAAGCTTCGTGCGCACGGGCAACGCCTGCGGTCGCGAGTTCGCTTTCGACGAGATTCCCAATCGCCTCGAGCCGTTCAACTACGCGGCGTTCGACGAGTCGCCCATGAGGCTGATCACCGTGTCGAGCAACCTCATCACCGGAGAAGCCGACTACCACGAGCTCTCCGACGCGCGGGCCGACCTGCCCTACCTCATCGCATCGTCATCCATGCCGCTCGTCAGCCAGATCGTCGACGTGGACGGCAAGCTTCTGCTCGACGGCGGCACCTGCGACAGCGTGCCCATCGTGCACTCGCTGCTCACAGGCGCGAAAAAGCACGTTGTCGTGCTCACCCAGGCAGCCGACTATGTAAAGGGCCCTGACAAGATGCTCGCGCTCGAACGGCAGCGCTACGGACTCTACCCGTACTATCTCGAAAGGCTCCAACACCGTCACTACGAATACAACCGCACCTACCGCATGCTCGCGCGGATGCACGAAGCAGGCGAGGCATTCGTCATCCGCCCGCCCGAACCCGTCACCGTCTCGAGCATGGAGCGCGACTCCGAGAAGCTGTTCGCGCTCTACGAGCAGGGGTATGCCGAAGCCGCGCGCACCTGGTCAGCCCTCTGCTCCTACCTCGAGCGTTAGGCAGCACAGTAGGGGATGCTTGCGCCCGCGTTGGCTCGACGCAACGCAGGCGCAAGGCGCATGCGCGCTTGCCCGCGATGACGGGACAGAGCGCGACCGTCCGACTCCTTACGCCTGCTCGAGCGCAACGGCGGTTCCGGAGGCGGTGACCATGAGCATATTGCCCTGACCGAGCACTTCGTAGTCCAAGTCCACGCCCACCACGGCGTGCGCGCCCATGGCGGCGGCGCGCTGCTCGAGCTCGGCGAGCGCCTCGGTGCGCGCCTGCATGAGCTCCTCCTCGTACCCCTGACTGCGGCCGCCCACGATGTTGCGGATGCCCGCGCCGAAATCGCGCAGGAAATTGATGCCGGTGATCACTTCGCCGAACACGATGCCGTAATAGCCGCTTATGCGGTAGCCGTCGACGAAGTTCGTGGTGGTGACAATCATAGAACCGCTCCTTCCCAAGAAAATGCCCTCCCAAAAGCATACCATGGCCGCCCGCCGAACCACGCCGTCCAAGGGAAATCACCTCACAGAAGCCCCATTCCAGACGAAGCCCTCCGCAGCGCGATTCGCGGCTGCGCGACCCGTCGGCCACCCCCCCTGCGAAACGTCGATGCCCCTCCGTCTGGATCGCGCAGCAGCGCAAAACCCCTCCGAATAGCACGTTTTTTCGCTTTTGGGAACAATGAGCGAAGCAAGGGTGTCGCCATCTGGGGCTCTCTCGTTAAAGCATCGGAGAAGACCGGGGATGGTGGGGAATCGCGCGCAAAATCGAAAAAAGATGCGCGTCCGGCGCGCGTCCCCACGCTCGAAAGGAACGGTCGGGCGCGAGGGCATGATCCCAGACGGGATGGCCATCCGACCCGAACCCGCGCGGTCGGAAGGACGGAGCAGCGACCCCCCCCCCCAAGAACGCCCGAGGCGACACCGTGCCATCGCCTCCTGCGAAGCAGCGCAGGCAGGATCGTCCTCGGCAGGCTTTCGAGCACCAGGCGCAGGAAGCGCAATTCCGAGGAACGCGGACCGCCCGGGCAGAAGGGCGCCCGGACGCACAGCAGCCCGGACGGTCCCCGCCATTCCCGACGAAGCCCTCTCGGCACCACAGCCTCGCAGCCCCCTCGTTCACGCCTTTCCCGAAGCCCTTCCCTCGCAACCCACATCGGCTCCGCAAGCTCGTCGCCTCCCGCATGCGGGAACGCATCCCTTTCCCCACGTGCGAAAACTGTGGGACGCGCTTTGCGCAAACGACGAAGGTGTAGAATAGGGCACCGCCCATCAGCACGAACGTACAAACAGCATCGAAAGGCGCAGACTTCCATGACCGTCGACCTCGTCTCGCTCGCCATCATCGCGCTCATCGCGGCGGCAAGCCCCATCGTCGCGAAGATCGTCCCCAACAAGCTCGTTCCCGAGACGGTGTTCCTGCTCATCGCCGGCGCGCTGCTCGGCCCGAACGTGCTCGGCCTCATCGAGGTCACCGATGCGGTGGCTCTTCTGTCCGATCTGGGTCTGGGATTCTTGTTCCTGCTGGCCGGTTACGAGATCAACCCGAAAAGCCTCACAGGCGGCCAAGGCAAGCGCGGTCTTGTTACCTGGATCGCGTCCATCGCGCTGGCCTTCGGCGTCGTCATCGCAGCCGGACTCATGAAGACAAACGAGCTGGAGGCCATGGCCGTGGCCATCGCGCTCACCACAACGGCTCTCGGCACGCTCATGCCCATCATGAAGGAGCGGGGGCTCATGGGAACCCGCGTGGGCGAGTCCATCCTCGCATACGGCACCTGGGGAGAGCTGTGCCCGGTGCTCGCCATGGCGCTTCTGCTGTCGACGCGCGCCGAGTGGCAGACCGCGCTCATCCTTTTGGCGTTCGTCGCCATCGCCGTGATCGCCGCCGTCGTGCCTGCCAAGGCGAAGAAGGCGGGGCACCGGCTGTTTCGCTTTCTCTCGGAGAACGCCGACGGCACATCGCAGACCATGATGCGCATGGTGGTGCTTTTGCTCGTGGGCCTCGTTGCCGTGTCGGCCGTCTTCGACCTCGACATCGTGCTGGGCGCCTTCGCCGCGGGCTTCGTGCTGCGCTACATCATCCCCGAAGGCGACCGCTCTCTCGAGCACAAGCTTGAAGGAACGGCCTACGGATTTCTCATTCCCGTGTTCTTCGCAGTCTCCGGAGCGAAGATCGACCTTTCGGCCGTGTTCGCCCAACCGGCGCTGCTTGTCGGGTTCATCGTGCTTCTGCTAATCATCCGCGCAGCTCCCATCTTCGTCGCTCTGTCCACCGCGAAGGGTACGCGCGACATATCCACGCACAATCGTCTGACCGTGGCGCTGTACTGCACGACGGCGCTGCCCATCATCGTGGCAGTGACCTCGGTTGCCGTGGGAGCGGACGCCATGCTGCAGGAGACGGCGAGCGTGCTCGTGGCGGCGGGCGCAATCACCGTGTTCCTCATGCCGCTTCTGGGCATGCTCACCTACCGCGTTGCCGACGCGAAGCCCATCGAGGCGGTGCGCGAGATCGCGCACAACCCGCGCGACATCGGCGACATCCTGCGCGAGCACTGGGAGCTGGAGCGCATGCTCGCGCGCGAAGAGGAGCTCGAACGACGCTTGCGGAAAGGCGCTGGATGCGACCACCCGGATGCGGAAGGGGGCGTCGGCGGTTCAAGCTGGCAAGACCGCGCCGCGCTGCTGCAGCGCCGCGGCGCCCGCAGGCGCGCCATCGACGAAGCGCTCGACTTGGCCGCGCAGGAGATGGCCCGCCACGATCTCGCCGTTGATGCCGATCCGGACGGCGACGGCCCGCGACATGCGGTCGGCTCCCCATCGCTCGATGAGCGCCGGCGGCGCATCGCGCGGCTTGTCGCGCACGAGCATCGGCGACGCCTGATCGAGCGAGGACGCCTCATCGAGCAGGCGCTCCTGGTGCAAAGGGACGAAGACGCCCGCGATGGTGAAAAGACCGACGAACGCGACTGAGGCGGACGAAGCTTCGACCTGGTCGATCCTCATGCGCCACCACCGCACTTGCGAAGGGGGCGAAAACCGACGAGCTTCGGAAGGGACGACCGCCCATAACTCGTCGACAGCCGCAACGATTTCGCAAGCGTTCACGCGCCGGAAGGCCCGAACCCCTTTTCGACCGCGCAAAGGCAGCCCGGAACGGCGCAGATCGCGTCCTGTGCGTAGGTTTGTCCGCATTTTCTGCTCGCGAGACCGAGCAACGAAGCGTAATCCCAGGTCTTGCTCGTTCTCCTGCGCTTTGCGCTGCGAAAATCCATACATAAAACGAGATCTGCGCCACTTTAGCCTCCCGCTCGCGTCAAATCGCCGTCGCACGGTCAGCTCATCTTCGCAAGGCCCTGATCGCCCTCCCGCATGACCCTGCCCTTGCTTCGAAGGGACAGGGTCATCTCCCCGCCCCTTCAAGCTAAACGGAGAAAGCTCCTTCCTGAACGATACGGAAATGGGATGGCCGCGCGACCTTTCCTCGATGCGAACGAGGACCTCTCTTTTTCGAACCGAGCTGGCACAGACCGGCTCGCCGACGCCACAACGGACCTCCTCGCCTTCCCCAAGTCCGCTCAGGAGAGCACCTTGTCGAGAAGATCCTGCTTGCCACGAACGCCCATCTTGGCGTAGATGCGACGCACGTGGCTCTTCACCGTGTTGAGGGACACTGTCAACTCGTCGGCGGCCTCGGCGAACGTGCGGCCCTCCATGAGCAGGCGCAGCACGTCCTCCTCGCGGCGCGTCAGGTCGTAGGCGCGCGCGAGGCGGGCGCACGTGGCATCGGGGCCGGTGCCCCACTCCTGCGCGGCAGGGGGCTCGACGGGACGGGCGGCCGGGCGGTGAAGCTGCAGGTAGGCCACCGCGGCGGCCATGTCGCGGTTGCGCCAGCGGCGTTCGAGCAGCGCGCACAGCGGGAACGTGAGAAGGCACGCCGCTGCCGCGAACGCCGCTGCCGCCCACGTGCCCTGGGCATCGCGCGCCGCGAGCGACCCGACGACGGTGACGCCGAAGGAGGCCGCCCATACGCCCGCGGCCCGGTACGCCGCCCGGTCGGCCCGCACGCGAAAGAACGCGCGGACGATCGCCGCGCAGAACGCAGCGAACTCGACGCAGACCAGCGCCAGCACCGCAACCGTCGACCAGGACACCATCGCGCTCCCCCTTCCCGCATCGCTGCGCCTCGCTTTCGCGTACAGCATAGCGCAACCCGCCCGCCGAGCCGCAGCAGAACCGGTGATGAAAAACTTCATCATTGCCGACGAACGGCAGGTCATGCTAGGTTGGACGCGGAAAGTCACGGCGAAGGAGCACCCCCATGAGCGCAGCACGCAGCAGAATCGCACGGACCCTCGTCGGCGTCGCCTGCATCGCGGCGGCGGCCTGCGCCCTCGTCTGGTTCGGCTTCCAGTTCGCCCCCGGCGAGCCCCGCGTGCGGACGGCGAAACCGGACTCGCTGCACTCGTCGATCAGCGCCGCCGGCAACCCCGCCTACGAAGCCGAGCGCATCGTGGACGTCCCGTTCGGGCAAGCCTATCGAACCGAAAGCCTGACCCGAGGGAAATGGTTCAGCACGAGCGAGGAGGAACGCGCGACGTGGAGCGACGAGGAGCGCGAGCGCCGTTTGAGCGAATTCAACTACATCGAAGATTCGGACGGGGTCGAGGTCGTCCCCGTCGGCATGAAGGCCGTGACCTTGGACGCGTTCGCCGAATGGTATCCGCACTACGCTCTGACGACCGGGTACGCGCAGGCTCGCGAGCACGAATGCAAGATCGTGCTCGTCGACGTCACCGTGACGAACACCATGGACTACGCGCAGAACCTTCCCGTGATGCTGCTGTGGAGCGAAGACTTCAACGGGGCGAACGACATGCTCGACAACGGCGGAGGCGGCGATTCGGGCGGTTACCTGCTGGGAGAGCTGTACGGCGTCCCTTCCGATCGCGGGCTCGTCCAGAACACCCTCCCCGACGATTGGAACGTGCTCCAGCCAGGCGAGACGCACGCCTTCACACTGCCGTTCCTCGTGTACGCGAGCACGTTTCGCGATCGGTCGGCCTACGACGACATCGACCCGTCCCGCTTCTGCCTCGCGCTGGCCGACTACGACCCGCCGACCATCTACCGCCTCTGGCTGGGGTGACCACTCGCGCACCGCGCGCTCGCGCTCCAGGCGGCCCGTCTTACGCGCGATGCGGACGATACCGAACCCCACGAGCGCGACGAACGCGAGCCACACGAAAGCGAACGGCAGCATGTCCTGCAGGTACTCGCGCATATGGAACAGAGCCTCCAAGCCCGCAAGCTGCAGGACGAGCGCGGAGAGCAACAGCGCGTCGATGCGCCTGAGGCGCTTGATCTTGGAGTCGATGTCGGAGAACAGGTCGAACGGCGCGCCGTCGCAGCGTCGGCGCAGGTAGGCCTAGCGGCCGAACATGCCGACGCACTCGATGCCCATTTCCTCCAGGAAGCCCAGGTAGCGGCGGCTCTCCGCAGCGCACGCCATGTTCTCGAGCAGCTCGAGCCGGTACTCGTAGGCTCCCGGTTCGCACTCCTCGAACACATAGCGGATCGACGGCGTCCACGAGCGCAAGACCGTGCGCGGCCTGCTCGTTCAGCCACGCCTCCTCCTTGTCGAAGTTCCACGTCTAGAACGGCCGGCACCTCGCGTGCCTCATCGCGACCACTCCCCTGCTACCTGCTCGCCGTTGCCCACCAGCTCGCACAAGCGCGCCAGCTCGCTGCGCACCGCGTCGCGACCGGCATCCGTCAGCCGATACCCCTTCTTCCTCCCTGCTCCCCCGCCGGGCGTCGGCCCGATCCAGCGCCTCTTCTGCAACGTGTCGAGCACGCCGCACAGCGTGCTGACCGCCAGGCGCACGCGGCCTCCGCTCAGCCGCTCCACGCATCGCATGATGCCGTAGCCGTGCAGCAGCTCGTCGAGCGAGAGCGGGATGTAGAACACCGCCTCGGTCAGCGCGATCGATTCCGTTCCCATGCGTGCCCTCCTGTATACCGATCTCCGTTATATCGTCTTCCGATATAACGGAGATCGAAAGACGATATAACATGCAAGCGCGAAAAAGCCCCGGCGAGCGCGCCGGGGCTTCGTGGAATCGTACGGATATTTCACGTGAAACATCGCATCGGACGCGTTCGTCGCGCGGCCGCCGTCCTACAGCGCCGCTTCGCGCAGCTTCTCCTCCAGCTGCTCGACCGGCCACGCGCCGAGGTCGCCTTCGTGGCGCTCGCGCACGCTGACGGTGCCGCCGGCGATCTCCTTGTCGCCGATCACGGCCATGTACGGGATCTTCTGGCTTTGCGCCTTCGCGATCTTCACGCGCATGGGCTCGTTCTGGTCGTACACCTCGACGCGGCCGCCCGCTGCCTTGAGCCGCTTCGCCAGCTCGGCCGCCGCGTCGTTGTGGCGGTCGGCCAGCGGCAGCACGGCAACC
Source organism: Gordonibacter sp. An230 (assembly GCF_002159915.1). Classification (GTDB taxonomy): domain Bacteria; phylum Actinomycetota; class Coriobacteriia; order Coriobacteriales; family Eggerthellaceae; genus Rubneribacter. The sequence goes on along the minus strand of NZ_NFJP01000030.1, from coordinate 30,512 downwards.
TGCACGGGGGCCAGCCACAGCGGCAGCGCGCCGGCGTAGTGCTCGATCAGAATCCCCAAGAAGCGCTCGATGGAGCCGAAGATGGCACGATGGAGCATCCAGGGGCGCTCCTCGGTGTTGTCCTCGGTGCGGTAGGTCAGCTCGAAGCGCTCGGGCATGTTGAAGTCCACCTGCACGGTGGAGCACTGCCAGGTGCGGCCGATGGCGTCCTTCACCTTGATGTCGATCTTCGGGCCGTAGAACGCGCCGTCGCCCTCGTTGATCTCGTAGGCGAGGCCATGGCGCTCGCAAGCCTCCTCGAGGGAGCTCGTGGCATGCTCCCACATCTCGTCGGTGCCGATGGACTTCTCGGGGCGCGTGGATATCTCGGCCTCGTATTCGAACCCGAACGTGGTCATGATGTGGTCCACGAGGTCGAGGATGGCCACCACCTCGTCGACGACCTGGTCTTTCGTGCAAAACACGTGCGCGTCGTCCTGGGTGAAGCCGCGGGCGCGCAGAAGGCCGTGCACCACGCCCGACATCTCGTGGCGGTACACGGTGCCGAACTCGAAGTAGCGCAGCGGCAGGTCGCGGTAGGAATGCAGCTCGTTCTTGTACAGCATGACGTGGCCCGGGCAGTTCATGGGCTTCACGCCGTACTCGCTCATGCGCGGGTTCTCGTCGTCTCCCTCGTTGATCTCGAAGAAGTACATGTTCTCCTTGTAGAAGCCGTAGTGCCCCGAGGTCTTCCACACGTCGGCGTTGTAGATGTGCGGGGTGATGACCTCCTCGTAGCCGCGCTCGTACAAATCGCGGCGCAGCCACTCCTGCAGGGTGCGGATGACGCGCGCGCCCTTCGGCAGGTACATGGGCAGGCCCACGCCCGCCATGGGATCCATCATGTAGATGCCCAGCTCGCGGCCGAGCTTGCGGTGGTCGCGCTTCTCGGCCTCGGCCAGGTTGTGCAGGTGCTCCTCGAGCTCGGCCTTCTTGAAGAACGCGGTGCCGTAGATGCGGGTGAGCATCTCGCGCTCGGCGTCGCCGCGCCAGTACGCGCCGGCCAGCTTGGTCAGCTTGTACGCGCCCAGCTTGCCGGTGGAGGGCAGGTGCGGCCCGCGGCACAGGTCGGTGAACTTGCCGATGCGATACGTGGTGATGATCGCGTCCTCGGGAAGCTCGGCGATGAGCTCCAGCTTGAACGGCTGGTTCGCGAAGATCTCCTCGGCCTCGGCGCGCGTGACCACGCGACGCTCGAAGGGCTCGTCGGCCTTCGCGATCTCGGCCATGCGGGCCTCGATGGCGGCGAAGTCGTCGGGCGAGAGCGCGCGATCCAGCTTCACGTCGTAGTAGAAGCCGTCCTCGATGGCGGGGCCCACGCCGAACTGCACGTCGCCGTAGAGGTCGACGAGCGCGGCTGCCATGACGTGCGCGGTTGAGTGGCGCAGAAGCTCCAGGCCCTCGGGGCTCTTGGCGGTGACGATGGCCACGGAGTCGCCCTCGGCCACGGGCGCGGAGAGGTCGACCGGCCGGTCGTTCACGATGCCCGCGAGCGCGGCCTTCGCCAGGCCCGCGCCGATGGCGGCCGCCACGTCGGCGACAGTGGCGTTCTCGGGCACGTCCTTGGTCGAGCCGTCGGGAAGTACGATGTTCATGATGGTTCCTTTCTATGCCGGGTGCGCACAAAGCACCTGCATCGGACTATCTCGGGAGCATATCGCCTTCCGGGATCCGGAAGCTTTCGAGACGGCTTCAAGAACGCCAAGCTGAAGCTTCCGGAACCTTCAGCCGACCCTTTCCCTCGAAAACAGCCCTGGACCGGTACGACCAAGCCCCCGAACGCGCGGCCTTGGCTTAGTATGCCACGAACGACCGGAAGGTCCCTCGGGCACACGGTTTCAACAGACGCCGCAGAAAGCGCGCATGAAAAACCGCCCCGGAAAACGAGGCGGCTTCTTCGACAGCACAGGTTACTGGGCGGAAGGCTCTCCTTGCGAGGAGCGATTCCGGGCCTGCCTTTGCTGGGAAGCCGCTTGCTGCGGCTGCTTCGTTCGGGCGCGCGGAGTGTTGCGGCGTGCAGGAGCAGCACCGCCTACGGGCGTTGCGCAATAGGGGCACACGGTCCAAGTGGGATCAAGCGCATGGTTGCAGGTGCCGCAGAGATTCTTCAGACGTTGATGGCAATTCGGACAGAGCACGAAATCGGCTTCCACAGGATAGCCGCAGTTCGCGCACTCGCCGTATTTCATGAGCTCGCGCTGCTTGAGTGCGATCTCCAACTCCTGCTCGTCGCGGTCGATCTGCAACAGCGGCGGACGCAGCAGGCAATACGCGATCACGCCGAGCAACGGGACAAGCGCGACGACGGCCCATACATACCAGTAGGAACCGCGCAGATAGGCATCGCGGACCACCCAGACGATGGACAGCACGTACAGAATGACGAGCAGCACCACCACCACGGTGAACGCGGCTTGCAGCTCGGGCGTCCACAGCTGGGACAGCAGTTCAGTCATTTCAACCTCGTTTTCCTCGGTCGGCTCGAAGCCGGCGATCCCGCCATCCCGCGAAGGGCTCTGAAACCGCCGCCGTGCAGCATCGAAAACATCTGTAGCATGCACGCGATCAGTCATTATAGCAAAGAAGCCGCAACCTGCGCCCTTGTTCAGCCAATTTCCGCAACCGGTCGGAACGGCGGGAGGGCCGCTGCGGTCCCGCACGCCACCGCTTACGCTCATCCAAGACAATGATCATACCCGCACGGCATCGAGTCAAAGGTTCTTCATCGATTTTTGCCGCAGCATACACAGAAAGCCGTCCTAAAGACCGAGACCCATCGCGATCTGCGCCAGAGCGCGCAAAACAGCGAGGCATCGAAGCAAGCAGCCGGGTTCGCCACCGAATAGCCTCGCATAGCGGCCATCGTTATAGAGCATCTGCGGAAAGCAGCGTTTCCATCATCGCAACGCACCTGCGCGCCCGAAGGGAAACATCGGGCGCAGAAGGTCGATCACCGTGAGGAAAAGGCACCGCAGCTCGATCGGCGCGCAAAGCGAAGGATGTTGCGAGGCAACCGCGAAAAGCAGACGAAACCCCGTTGCAGCCAACGCGCGGAGCGAAGTGCGCTCCGCGCTGTTCAACGCAACCGCTACCCCAATTCCGCCAGCTGGGCCTCCACGCGGGCGAGCTTGTCGGCGAGCTCGGCGTGCTTGGCGCGGTCCTTCTCCACGATCTCGGGCGCGGCCTTGGCGAGGAAGCCGGGGTTGGAGAGCTTCTTCTCCAGCTTGCCCGCATCGGCGGCGAGCTTGGCCTGTTCCTTCGCAAGGCGCTCGCGCTCGGCGTCGAGGTCCACGAGGCCCGACAGCACCAGGTACACCTCCAGCCCCGCGCCCAGCACGGCGCTGGATTCGGCCGGCTTCTCCACCTGCGCGCCGATGACGAGCGACGCCGTGTTGCCCATGCCCTCGATGAGTCCCCGCTGGGCCTCGAGCAGTGCCGCGTCCGCCTCGTCGGCCTTCACGACCACGGCCAGCTCGGACTTCGGCGAGATGCCGTAGCGGGCGCGCGTGCTGCGGATGGCCGACACCGTCTCGCACACCATCTCGATGGCGCGCTCGGCCTCCGCATCCGCGTACTTCGCCAGCTCCTGCGCGTCCGGCCACGCGGCGCCGATGAGATACGGCGCGCCCTCGCGGTCGATGGGCAGCTGCTGGTAGATCTCCTCGGTCACGAACGGCATGATGGGATGCAAGAGGCGCAGCGCCTGGTCGAGCACGAACACGAGGTTGCGCTGGCACGCGGCGCGATCCTCCGGCGAGCCGGCGAGGCGCGCCTTCGAGAACTCGATGTACCAGTCGCAGAACTCGTTCCAGAAGAACGCGTAGAGCTCTCGGGTGACCTCGCCGAACTCGAACTTGGCGAACGCCTCGTCCACGCGCGCAACCAGCCCGGCCAGACGCGAGAAGATCCAACGGTCCACCGGCGTGACGGGCTCGGGCGCGCCCGGCTCGTAGTCGTCGAGGTTCATCAACACGAAGCGCGCGGCGTTGCGGATCTTGTTCGCGAAGTTGCGCGAGCTTTCCAGCTTCGCCTCGTTGAACTTGAGATCCTGCGCGCCCGTCACCTGCATGAGCAGGCCGAAGCGCATGCCGTCGGCGCCGTAGTCCTCCATGAGGCGCAGCGGGTCCACGCCGTTGCCGCGGCTCTTCGACATGGGCTTGCCGTCGGCCGCCATCACCGTGGGATGGATGATGACGTGCTCGAACGGGATGGTGTCGGTGCAGTACATGGACGCCATCACCATGCGCGCCACCCACAGCCCCATGATGTCGCGGGCCGTGGACAGCACCTGCGTGGGATACGCCTGCTTCATCTGCGGCGCGTCCATGCCCTCCTCGGTCCAGCCCATCGTGGCGAACGGCCACAGCTGCGACGAGAACCACGTGTCGAGCACGTCCTCGTCCTGGCGCACGGGCTTTCCGCACACGGGGCAGACCTCGACGTCCTCCACCGACGCGTCTTCCCAGCCGCATTCGTCGCAGTAGAACATGGGGATGCGATGGCCCCACCACAGCTGGCGCGAGATGCACCAGTCCTTGAGGTTTGCCAGCCAGTCGAGGTAGACCTGCTTCCAGCGCTCGGGATGGAACTGGATGGAGCCGTCCTCCACCACGCGCGACGCGTCCTGCTTGAGGCCGTCCACCGCCACGAACCACTGCTCGCTCTCCCAGGGCTCGAGCTTCGTGTGGCAGCGGTAGCACGTCATCACGCTGTGGTCGTGGTCTTCCACCTTGTCGAGCAGTCCCAGCTCGTCGAACGCGGCCACCACGGCCTCGCGCGCCTCGTCGCGGTCCATGCCGCTGAAACGCCCGTAGCCGTCCACCACGTGCGCCGTCTCGTCGAAGATGTTGATGCGCTCAAGGCCGTTACGCTCGCCCATGGCCCAGTCGTTCGGATCGTGCGCGGGCGTGGTCTTCACGCAGCCGGTGCCGAACTCCATGTCCACGTGCCAGTCGGCGAAGATGGGGATCTCGCGGTCCACGAGCGGCAGCTTGACCGTCTTGCCCACGAGGTGCTTGAAGCGCTCGTCCTTCGGGTTCACGGCAACGCCCGTGTCGCCGAGCATCGTCTCGGGACGGGTGGTGGCCACCACGAGGCACTCCAAGCCGTCCTCAGGCTCGGTGAGCGGGTAGCGCAGGTACCACAAGTGACCCTTCTCGTCCACGTACTCGGCCTCGTCGTCGGAGATGGACGTGGTGCAATGCGGGCACCAGTTCACGATGCGCTTGCCCTTGTAGATGAGGTCGTCGTGGTACCAGTCCACGAACAGCTTCCGCACGGCCTTCACGTACGCCGGCTCCAGCGTGAAGTGCTCGTCGGCGTAGTCGCACGAGCAGCCCATGCCCTTGATCTGGTTCACGATGGTGGCGCCGTACTCCTTGTACCAGTCGTAGCACGCCTCGATGAACGCCTCGCGTCCGATCTCCAAGCGGCTGATGCCCTGATCGGCCAGCTTCTTGTCCACCTTCGTCTGTGTGGAGATGCCGGCATGGTCGGTGCCGAGGATCCAGCGCGTGGGACGGCCCTGCATGCGGGCGCGGCGGATGCACGTGTCCTGGATGGTGTCGTTGAGGGCATGGCCCATGTGCAGCACGCCGGTGATGTTCGGCGGCGGGATGACGATGGTGTACGGCTGATCTTTGCACGCACCCCGGCCCGCGCCCAGCTCGGGCGTGCGCTGGAAGTAGCCCGCGTCCATCCACGCCTGGAAAAGCGGGCGCTCGTGGGCGGCGAAGTCGTAGTCGATCTTCTTGCCGCCGCTCTTGTCATTCGTGTTGTCGGCCATGGTCTGCTCTTTCGTCTCGATCCCTCGCGTCTCCCAAACCGAAAAGCGGGCGCGCCGCCCAGCGTGCCGCCCGCCCGTTCATCGCCTTTCGCGCTCGCGCCGTGCGCTACGCGCTTTGCAAGCCCGCCTCGTCGTCCGCGTCCAGGGCCTCGACGCCCCCTGCGGCCACGATCTCCGGCCTCGTCTCGCCGGTGATGTCGCTCGCTCGGACGACCACGGCAGACGGCCCGGTCTGCTCGGGCAGGTCGTACATCACATCCTGCAGCACGCGCTCGCAGATGGAGCGCAAGCCGCGCGCGCCCGTGCCGTGCTCCACGGCCTCGTGCGCGATGGCGCGCAAAGCCTCGGGCTCGAACGTGAGCTCAGCCTCCTCGAACTCGAACATCTTCGTGTACTGCTTCACGAGCGCGTTCTTCGGCTCGGTGAGGATGCGCACCAAGTCCTCCTCGGAAAGCTCGGAAAGCGAGGTGATCACCGGGATGCGTCCCACGAACTCGGGGATCATGCCGTATTTGTTCAGATCCTCCGGCAGCACCTGGGCCAAAAGCTCGGCCTCGGCGTGCTTCTTGCTCTCCGGCAGCTCGGCGGCGAACCCGAGCCCGCTTTTGCCCACGCGCTCGGCGACGATGTCGGCTAGCCCCACGAACGCCCCGCCCAAGATGAACAGGATGTTCGTGGTGTCGATGTGGATGAGCTCCTGCTGGGGGTGCTTGCGCCCGCCCTGCGGCGGCACGCTGGCCTCGGTGCCCTCCACGATCTTGAGCAGCGCCTGCTGCACGCCCTCGCCCGACACGTCGCGCGTGATGGAAAGGTTCTCGGCCTTGCGCGCGATCTTGTCGATCTCGTCGATGTAGATGATGCCGATCCCAGCGCGGTCGGTGTCGAAGTCGGCCGCCGTGATGAGCTTCAGAAGGATGTTCTCCACGTCCTCGCCCACATACCCCGCCTCGGTGAGCGTCGTGGCGTCCGCGATGGCGAACGGCACGCGCAGCGTGCGGGCGAGCGTCTGGGCCAGAAGCGTCTTTCCCGACCCCGTGGGGCCGAGGAGCATGATGTTGCTCTTGGCCAGCTCCACATCGCCGTCCTCGGCGTCCGCCCCCAGGCTGATGCGCTTGTAGTGGTTGTACACCGCCACGGACAGCGCCTTCTTCGCGCCCTCCTGCCCCACCACGTGCTCGGAGAGCTCCGCGTACAGCTCATGGGGCGTGGGAAGGTCGGCCAGCACCTCGGCGGGCGCGGGATCGGCGACGGACGCGACGTGCGCCTCGCCCTCCGTCCGCGCATGGCGGCCCCCCTCGGCGCGCGAAGGACGCTCGAACGCCCCGGCGGTGTCGAGCGCGGGCACGTCCAGCCCGAGGTCGCGCATCATGGCGTCGGCGCACACCGAGATGCATTCGTCGCAGATGTAGATGCCGTTCGGCCCCGATATCATCGCAGCCACCTGGTGAGGCCGCTTGCCGCAGAAGGCGCAGGCGATGTCGTCGGGGCTCTGTCCTTCGAAATGCTCGTCGCGTCTGTCGTTCATGTATCCTGTCTCGCCCGTCTACTCGTCTTTGCTCGGCGCGATGGCGCGCGACGTGGTGATGCGGTCGACCAGGCCGTACGCCACGGCCTCCTCCGCAGTCATGTAGTTGTCGCGCTCCGTGTCGTTCTGGATGGTCTCGAGGGTCTGACCCGTGTTGTCCGCAAGGATCTTGTTCAGGCGCTGGCGCGTCTTCAGCATGAAGTCGGCCACGATGGCGATCTCGGTCTGCTGGCCCTGCGCGCCGCCGGAAGGCTGGTGGATGAGCACGAGCGAGTTGGGCAGGCACAGCCTCTTGCCCTTCGCGCCGTTGGAAAGGAGCACCGCCGCCATGGAGGCGCACTCGCCCAGGCAGATGGTGGACACGTCGCACTTGATGAAGTCCATCGTGTCGAGGATGGCCAGACCGGCGGTCACCGAGCCGCCCGGGGAGTTGATGTACAGCGAGATGTCCTTGTCGGGATCGGCGCTCTCGAGGTGCAGCATCTGCGCCACCACCGAGTTGGCCACGTTGTCGTCGATGGCCTCGCCCAAGAAGATGATGCGCTCGTTGAGCAGGCGAGAATAGATGTCGTAGCTGCGCTCGCCGCGCGGCGACTGCTCGATGACGTAGGGGATCAAAGCTGACTTCGTTTCAAAGCTCATAGGTATGCCTCGCTTGTCTCTAGCGGCCGCGGCGCGCGCGGCCCGGTTGGCGTCTCTGTCATAGTGCGGCCTCCCGCACCGCCGCGCAAGGCCCGGCTACCGTATCGTTACCTCGGCCCGCCCTGCGCGCCGATGCGCGGCAGGACGGGCCGAGGCACAGTCGTTCTATTCGGCGCCGTCGGCCGCGGCGTCGTCTTTCTTGGCGACCTTTTTGGCCGGCTTCTTTTCGGCGGCCTCGTCGGCGCCCTCGGAGGCGTCCTTCTTCGAGGACTTCTTGGCGGCGGCCTTCTTGGCCGGCTTCTTGGCCTCGCCGTCCTTCTTCGCCGGATCGGCCTCGCTCACGACGGCCTTCTCCATGAGGTCGTACACGGCCTTCGTGCGCATGATGCCCTGGCGCACCATGTGCAGCTGGCCGTTCGCGCGCCATTCCTTCTCGAGCGCCGCGGGATCCTCCACGCCGCTCTTCTGGAACTCGGCGGTCACGTCCTCGTCGGTGGCCTCCATGCCGAAGTGGCGCGCCCACGCGTCGAGCGCGAGATCCTGCTTCGCCACGTCGGCGGCCTGCTTCTTGACATCCTCCTTGAACTGATCGGGAGTGATGCCCTGCTGCATGAGGTAGCGGTCGAACGTCATGCCTTGGCTCTGAAGCTGCTGGAAGAAGTCCTGGATAAGGGTGGCTTCGGCGCTCTCGCGCATGGCCTCGGGCGCCTCGCCCTCAAGGCGTTCGGCAAGGGCCTCGAGGCAGGCGTTCTCCTTGAGGCGCGGCAGGACGATGGCCTTTTGCTGAGAGATGGACTCGGCGATGCGGGAGCGCAGGTCCTCGGCGCTCTCGAACCCGAGCGTGTCCTTGGCCCACTCGTCGGTGACCTCGGGCAGGATCTTCTTCTTGACGGCCTTCACCTCGACCTCGAAAGCGATCTTGTCGGTCTTGCCCGAAAGCGCGGACAGCATGATGGGCGGATCGGCCGGCATGTCGAGCGTGAACGTGGCGCTCTGGCCCTTCTTGAGGCCCACGAGCTGCTCGTCGAACTCGGCGGGGAACAGGTTCGCGCCCAAGCCGTAGGGGCGGCTCTCCGTCGTGAGGGACGGGATCTCCTCGCCCTTGTCGTCGGTGGCCTTCATGGCCAGGTCGATGTAGCTGTCGGTCTTCACCTTCGTGGCGGCCGACGCGTCCTCGAACGTGTGGTAGTGCTCGCGCAGGGCCTCGATCTGCTCGTCGACCTCGGCGTCGGTCGCGCCCTCGGCGGGCAGCTCGATGGACACCGCATCGTAGCTTGACAGCTCGAGCTCGGGCTTGACGGCCACGGTGAACGAGAACGCGTAGGGCTTGCCGCCCTCGACGAGGCCGGACTCGTCGAACTCGGGCTTGGAGACGGGGTACAGGCCGCAATCGTCGATGGCGAGAGGATAGCTGCCGTTCACGACGTCGTCGGTGACCGTCGCCAGGACGGCCTCCTTGCCAAGCGCGTTGTCGATGATCGGGCGCGGGGCCTTGCCCTTGCGGAACCCGGGGAAATTGTACTTGTTGGCGAAGTCCTTGTAGGTCTTCTTGATGCGGGCATCGATGTCCGCGGCATCGACGGTAACGGTCACTTTCGTGCGGTTATCTTCCAATGCCTCAACTTTTGTTTCCACGTAGCTGTCCTCCATCATTTCATGTATCGCCTTGCGGCATCGAGCGGCGCCCCGGACGACCGTCCCCTGTTGCGGACGCCGCGAACGCGCGTCGCGCTCCGAGCGCACCGAAACGGAATTATCGCACATATGGCCCGCGCGAGAAAGGGAGGTTGCGCCACGTTCACGAAGAACCGACGAAACACGAGCGAGGCGCGAAGCGTTTAATCAGAAAGGTCGGCGTTTTCGGGCCGCACGGCGAAAGGGCATGGTTACGATTGCGTTTGGCGCTACCAATCAGAGCCGCACAACGCTATCATGGGTTGAAACGAAAACGAAACGCAGCAGCGGAGGTGCCATGACTCTTGAACTCAACCTTTTGCAGGAGCGCGAGTTAGGACGACTCATCGATTACGAACGTGCCACTTGCACGGTGAAAGGCGAACTGGTCTACCGCTGCGCCTTCCCCTATCGTCCCGACGACGACCTGCAGTGCGAACTCATCGAACGCGGCGCACTCGCGCGCAGACCGGACGAGCGCCGCGGCAGCGTGGTGTCGATCACCTCCGATGGCTACTCTTACTTCCCTGCCAAAGAGCGCGAGGAGGCCGAGTCGCGCAGGCGCTCGCTGCGGGAGGTTCGGCTTGTCGGCCTGGCAGCCCTGTTTTCCGCCGCATGCGTGGTGATCGGGTTTTTGCTCGGACGCTTCTTGGCGTGAACGGCGATGCTGGACAGCGATCTTTGCGCAGCGTCCTTCTCACCGAAGGCTCAAGCCTGACGGCGCGCGAGACGCTCACTGTGCTCGGCTCGTACAACCTGCAAGTAGACGTCCTCGTCTCGCAGCGGGCCCCCATGGCCGCCTTCAGCGGGATGCGCCGTCGCATCGTCCAGGCTCCGCGACCGGGCGACGACCCCCTCGGATACCTGGGCTTCCTCGACCGTCTCGTCGCAGAGGAAAGCTACGACGCGGTGCTGCCCACGCACGAGCAGGCGTGGCTGCTCGCGGAAGCGAGCTCCCTGCTCTCGCCCGGATTCCCTGCGGCCCTCGCGTCCGCGAAGGCCTTCAGGCAGCTGCAGGGCAAAGTTGGCTTCGCGCGCTTGCTCGACAAGCTGGGCATACCCCAGCCCCCTTGGGTCCCACTTGGAGAACCGTCCTCGTGCGAGCCGCCCTTTCCCTTCCCCTTCTGGGTGAAAGCATCCTACGGCACGGCGGGGCGCTCGGTGCGCAAGGTGCATGACCGACACGGCCTCGAACGGGCTCTGGCCGACCTTTCGGGGGCGCAGAGCGGGGGGCTCATGGCTCAATCTGACGCCGAAGGCCAGTACGGCCAAGTGCAGGCGCTGTTCGATCACGGCAGGATGGTCGCCGTGCACACGTCGGTGGCCACCGGCACCGGGGCGGGCCCCTCCGCAGCGGCCCGGATGAGCGTCGACTTTCCCGCCGCGCGGGAGCACGCGCGCGTCCTGGGCGCGCATCTGGGCTGGCACGGGCCCTTCACTCTCGATTTTCTCCACACGGACGGGAACCCACGCTACCTGGAATGCAACCCCCGCATGATAGAGCCGGGCAACGCTTGGAAAGCGGGCGTCAACCTGCCGCTCCTGCTCGCCAAGCTGTCCGCCGGTTGCGATCTCGGCACGAAGCTTCGCATCGGAGCTGCCGGCGCAAGGACCTGCAGCCTGCAGGCTCTTCTGCTGGGCGCCGCCGAGTCGCGGGGCACACGCCGCGCAGTACTCGACGCCCTCCTCCGTCGAGGCAGGCCGCACGACGAGACCGAGGTGCTGACGCCCGTGCAGGACGACCCGCCAAGCGCAATCCCGCTCGCAGCCGTGGCCGTTCGCCTGCTGGCAAATCCGGCAAGTGTTTCCGCCATCGCGCGGAAGGCTATCGACGCTTACAGCGTGGGTCCTGCCGCCATCGCCGAGCTAAAAGCTTACGCCCCGCCCATCGCCTAAGCGGCTTCGAACCCATCTTGCCGCTTCCAAACGGACGTCTTTTTGCTATCATGGTCGCTGCGTGCTTCCGGGCGCGAAAAACCACGTGCGGGCGTGGCGGAATTGGCAGACGCGCCAGATTTAGGTTCTGGTGAGGAAACTCGTGAAGGTTCAAGTCCTTTCGCCCGCACCATCTGCGCATAATCTGGGGAGGGTGCCGCCGTGCACCTTCCCAGCCATCTGGGGCCGTCCCCGAGCGGCCGACGTTCGAGGGGAAGCAAGGAGCGCCGCCATGGACATCAAGAAGATCGCCCGAACCTGGAACTCGGTGAGCTTGGTCAAACGCATCGTCGTCGGTTTGGCGGCGGGCGCGCTGCTGGGCTGCACCTTGCCCGGCCTTGAGGTGGTCGCGCTTTTGGGCACCCTGTTCGTCTCGGCGCTCAAGGGCATCGCGCCCATACTCGTGTTCTTCCTCGTCATCAGCGCGCTCGCGAACGCGAAGGCCGCAGGCTCCATGGGAACAGTCATCGCCCTCTACCTGGTCAGCACGTTCGTCGCCGCGCTCGTGGCCGTGACGGCGAGCTTCCTGTTCCCCATCGACCTCACGCTCGCGTCCTCACCGACCGAGCAAAGCTCGCCGTCGGGCATCGGGGAGGTGCTGTCCTCGCTCGTCTCGGACATCGTGGCGAACCCCGTGGACGCCCTCATGAACGGCAACTACATTGGCATCCTCGCTTGGGCTGTGGTGCTGGGAATCGCGCTGCGCGCCGCATCGCAAACCACCAAAGACGTGCTCTCGAACGTCTCCGACGCCGTGTCGCAGGTGGTGCGCTGGGTGATCGCGCTCGCGCCGTTCGGCATCCTGGGGCTCGTGTACCAAACCGTAGGCGAGAACGGCCTCGAGATATTCACCGAGTACGGGAGGCTGCTGCTCGTGCTCGTAGGCTGCATGCTCTTCATCGCGCTCGTCACGAACCCCCTGCTCGTGTTCTGGGGCATCCGGAAGAACCCCTACCCGCTCGTGCTGCGCTGCCTGAAGGACAGCGGCATCACGGCGTTCTTCACGCGTTCTTCTGCGGCGAACATCCCGGTGAACATGGAGCTGTGCCGCAAGCTCGGCCTCGACAAGGACAACTACTCGGTGTCCATCCCGCTGGGGGCCACCATCAACATGGCCGGCGCGGCCGTCACCATCTCGGTAATGGCCATGATGGCTGCCCATACGATGGGCATCGCCGTCGACCTGCCCACGGCCGTCGTCCTAAGCGCCCTTGCGGCCGTGTCCGCATGCGGCGCGTCGGGCGTGGCGGGAGGCTCCCTTCTGCTCATCCCGCTCGCATGCTCGCTGTTCGGCATCGGAGGCGACGTGGCCATGCAGGTGGTGGGCATCGGCTTCATCATCGGCGTCGTGCAAGACTCGTGCGAGACGGCGCTCAACTCCTCCTCCGACGTGCTGTTCACCGCGACGGCGGAGTACCGACAATGGCGCAAAGAAGGTCGCGAGATCGCACTCGGTCCCGATGCCTTCAGCGAAGACGAGTTGGCCTGATCAGGTTCGAACAGATACAAGGGCAAGCTCGAGAGCAGGACGCGAGAAGTCGACGACGATCGCCTGTTCGCACAAGGGCCCATTGCATGGCTGGACCCGGACGAGAACCGTCCGGGTCCCGTTGCGTCCGAACGCGAAAACGGCCGAGAGGGCAGGGTCACGAAAGCCGCGCCCGGGCACTGCGGAGCGCGCCCCAACGCCTCGCTCGCCCTATTCGCCGAGACGGGCGTAAAAGTCCCGACCGCGCTTCTCTATCTCCACGTCGTCGAGATCGGCCACGTAGGCGCGCAGCTGGGTGTAGCCGAGCTCGCGCAGCTTGAACGTGCGGAACCGGGTGCGCACGCGCTTGCCCACCTCCGAAAGCGCCACGCCCTCGGCGCCGGCCTCGCGAACGAGGCGGCGGATGAACTGCTCGGGCGTTTCTGACGCCTCGGCGGCCTCTGCGGGACGTTTGGCCCTTGAGGCCGAATGAGGAGCGATGGATGGCGAGGCGTCGGACGCGGGACGACGTTTCGAGGTGCGCACGGCGGCCCTTCCCTTTCGCTCCCGAGCGTCCTCGGACTCAGACTGCGCCTCGGTCGCCGCGGTCCTCCGAGAGGCTTCGGTCGACGCGCCCCGCGCGGCCTCCTTCGCTTTCCGAGCAGAGGACCGCCTCGAAGGCTCGCCCTGCTCGGCCCTGTCGGCCTGCTCGTCGTCGCCAGCCACCTTAGCCTGAGCGCCCTTCGCCTCAGCCTCCGCGCGCTTCGCGGCGCGGGCGGCGCGGGCAGAACGACCACGCCGGGGCTTCGCAGCTTTCGCGTCTTCAGACGCGGCCGCCTCGCGATGCTTCTCCTGCAAAGCGGCCTTCCCGCCCTCGCCAGAGGAAGCACCGTCCGAACGCTCCGCCTGAAGAGCCGGGGCCGAAGCCTCATCTGCCCGGCCGACCGCCGCGGCAGCCCCGTCCTCCGAACCCTCGCCCGTAGCCTCGGGTGCAGCCTCCGGCGTCGGCCCGCCCTCCGGGGCCGCCGCCTGGTCGCGCCGACGACGCGACGAGCGGCGCGAGCGCTGCCTCGGCTCCGCCGCCACGGCAGGCGCGGCCCCGGACGACGCGGCTCCGTCCTCCGAAGAGCGCCCGATCACCGCGCCCTCGACGCCTTGCACGTCCTCGGAAGGCGCGTCTGCCCGCGCGTCCTCTGACGCGGCGGCAGACGCCTTCTCCTCGGCCAGTTCCACGGTCACCGAGTTGCCGTCCTTCGTGACGACGACGCTTTCGAACTCGTCGAGCAGCTTCTTGAGCTGGTTCGTGCCGTAGCTGCGCACGTCGAAGTCGGGGTGGCGCTTCAGAAGGCGGCTGCCCACCTCGCCAAGTCCCGTCGACTTGCCGTTGTTCTGGTTGTCGGTGACGATGCTCACCACCGCCTGCTCGATCTCCTCGATCGAGGGCCCGGTGCCGTTCTGGCCGTCAGAGACCTGCCCCGCCCGTTCGGAGCGCCCCTTGCCGCGACCGTTCGCCTTGCCGCCCGAAGCGGGCAGCAAAAGCTCGAGCGTCGTGAAGATGTCGCACGCTTTGCGGAAGGGAACGGGCGTCTTCTTCTCCCCCATGCCCACGACCGTGAGGCCGCTTTCGCGGATGCGGCTGGCCAGGCGCGTGAAGTCGCTGTCACTCGACACGATGCAGAAACCTTCGACCGATCGCGTGTACAGGATGTCCATCGCGTCGATGATCATGGCCGAATCGGTGGCGTTCTTGCCCTGGGTGTAGCCGAACTGCTGGATGGGAGTGATGGAGTTCTCCAGTAGCGCGTCCTTCCACTTCGCATGGAGCGCGAGCGTCCAGTCTCCGTAGATGCGCTTGTAGGTGACGGTGCCGTACTTCGACAGCTCGTCGATGATGGGCTTTATGTACTTCGCCGACACGTTGTCGGCATCGATCAAGAGCGCGAACCGCTTTTCGGACGATTGTTTGGTATCCACGTTTTCGCTCCTTGGTTGCAGGGGAAACGGAGCCGCGCGCCCCGCCCTCACGAACCGTGCCGACGGCATCGAAACGACGCGTCGTCCGGCGGGCATCGAGCACATACTACCCGATAGGAGGTCGAACGCGGGCTTTTGGAAAAGGGCTGATACAATTTGTCCACATTCCCCTTGCGCTTGTCGCCGAAAATCCCTATACTTCCACCTTGCGCCTTGGTGGGTGTAGTTCAGTTGGCTAGAACGCCAGATTGTGGCTCTGGAGGTCGTGGGTTCGAGTCCCATCATCCACCCCAGCGCGCCTTTTGAAAAAGGGGCTTGCGCGTTTGAGCGGAATGATCTAGAATCTCATTTCGCTTCGTAAGCGAAGCAAGCACACGCTCCGTTAGCTTAGTTGGTAGAGCAGGGGACTCTTAATCCCAAGGTCGAAGGTTCGAGTCCTTCACGGAGCACCAGAAATCGATGAACCGTCTGGCATAGCCGGACGGTTTTTTTATCATACGAACCAGGCACGATGCCTGCAGTCCTTGCCGCGCCCTTCGGCGCGCGGCGCGCAGCGCCCGTCGCCCGCCCTCGGGAGGGACACTGCGCCCCGCCTTGGCCGCGCGCAAGCCGCCGCCCTCCCGTAGCGCTCGCAGAGAACGCCCCGCACGTCACGCGCCGCCCGCGAACGCGGGGACGGCGCGGGCGGCCTCGTAACCCTTCTCATACAAGCGCTCGAGGCACGCCGGATCCCTCGTGAGAGTGTCCGCGCCGCAGCAGTCGTCGGGAGCGACCACGAGCACAAGCCCTTGCCGCTCGAGCTCCAAAGCGCGGGCCACTCCGAGGTTGTAGCGCGCCGCGCGGCCGCGCAGGGCCTCGGCGGCGCGCGGGAAGCGCCGGCGCAGCATCCGATAGGCGAAGCGGTCGCGCTTGAACGAGCGCACGTAGGAACGCGGGCGCGTGAGCACGACCACCACGCGCGCGCATCCCTCGGCGAAGGCGCGCGCGAGGGGCACAGGGTCGGCGATGCCGCCGTCGAAGTATGTGCCGCCCTCCCACCGGCAGGGACGGCACACCACGGGAATGCCGCTCGAAGCCTTGAGGATACCGAAGTCGTCGCGCTTGAGGTCGGCCTTGCGGAAGTACACGGCCTCCCCCGCCAAAGCGTCGGTGGCCACCACGACGAGGGCGGCGGGGTTCGCGAGCAGCGCATCGTAGTCGAGCGGGTACTCACCGTCGGAGTTCGACAGCACCGAGTACACGTAGTCAAGGTCGAGGTAGGATCCCTTCGTCACGAGATTGCGCACGCTCATGTACTCCTTGCGCTGCGGGTACTCCGTGTAGAACAGCCGGTTGCGCCCGCGTTGGCCGGCCAGATACGCCACCATGTTGCCGCTGCCGGCCGACACGCCCAGGCACACGTCGAACGAAACGCCCTCGTCGAGGCAGCGGTCGAGCACGCCGGCGCCGAACGCGCCGCGCAAACCACCGCCCACGTCGATGACGCCGATTCGCGCAGGTCGCGAACGATCTTTTAGTATCGATGCATCCATAACGAAGTCCCAACGGTCGAAGGAGGGTCGGCGCAAGAGCTGACGCTCGGCACCGAGACGATGCCACGCCGTCAAAGGAGCGGCGCACTGGACATGGTAGCCTCGTCGGAGGGCGCACCGGCAATCCGAACGGAAGCGGTTGCCGCCGCGTTCCCCGGACGTTTCCAAACCGCTCGGCGGCGCGGCCCGCGAATTCCGGGGGAAGTGCAACAAATTCCCCTGCGAAACCGTGTTGGGCGCGAAAGGAGAGAAGCCATGGATCCAGCTTGCGGAACGTTCGTCCGGACGGCAGCGCGCGGCCCCGCGCTCTCCCCGCGCGCCGCCTCGGGCGCGCCGCGTCCGGCACCGCCCGGACCGACGGCCGCCCCGACCCGCTTTCCGCACCCCGCACACGCCGAAAGGGCGGCCTGCGCCGCTTCGGAGAAGCCCGACGGCGAAGCGGCGGGACCGAAGGATGCGGAAAGCCTCTCGACCGCCGAGGTGGAGGCCGCCGTCAGCCGCTGGGGAGATGCGGTGCTGCGTCTGGCGAGGAGTCGCATGGGCAACGCCGCCGACGCGGAGGACGTGCTCCAGGCACCTACGACGTCGCCGTCGGCGGCTACGACCTCGATTTCACGGCCAGCGGCGACGTCTCGGCCTTGGAGGGCCATCCCCAAACCGTCGTGCTGGCCCCGGGCGGCGAGGCGCGCATCTCCCTTTTGCGCATAGCGCCCGCAAACGCCTTGGCCGACGAGGGGCTGTGCCTCGTCCCGAGCCGTACGTCCAACTCCGATCAGGCCGCCTTCAGGCTTGCGGTTCAAGAACAGCCCGCAAGAGAAGGCGGGACGAGGAAACCCCGTCCCGCCTTCTTCCCGAGAACGAGACGATCTCCGAACGTTCGCGACGGACGGTCGAACCCGAAACACCCCCGTGCAGCGGAGCGCCCGCAGGTCCGCCCTGCGGGCGCTCCGCCCGTCGAACGCCTGGCGCCCCGCTCCCGGCGCGCGTCACTCACTCGCAAAGGCGAGCTTGCGGGCGCCGAAGAACGTCACGGCGAAGTACGCGCCGTACACGACGAGGAAGCACGCGGCGCACATGAGGGCCGTCTCGGCGATGTCGAGATGGCCGAACACCGCCACCACGTCGGTGACCACCGTCAGCGCGCAGCACGAATGCGCCACGGCCAAGGCAAGCGGGAACAGGAAGTACACGAGCACCTGCATGAAGATCGAACCTGACACCATGCCTTCGGGGGCGCCGAGTTTGCGCAGAAGCCCGTAGCGCGGCGCACTGTCGGACGCTTCCGAGAGCTGCTGGATGGCCAGTATCGCCGCGCACGCAACCACCAGCACGAACCCCAGATAGATGGCCAGATACGCCACCACCGTGGACAACCCGATGCTCTGCTCGAGCACGTCTGCGCGCGTGAACGACATGGTGATGGGCCAGGTGTCCGGCTCGCTCGTATCAGCCACGACCTCCATCATCTCGCCAAACGCCGCCTCGTCGGCATCTGTTGCGCACTGCACGTTCAGCATGGTCTGGACGATGGCCGCATTCTCGGGAACGACATCGTCGGACACTACGATCGCACCCGTGTTCATGGGAACCGGCGTGGTCTGCAGCGTATCGCCGTGGAAGGACGCCAGCTTGAGCGCATGGCCGTTCACGTCGAGAGTTGTTCCCAGCTCCACGGCCCGCTCGTAGAACCCGCGCGTGATGTCGGAGTCGCTGAACACGGCGCACTCGCCCTCCTCCAGCGAAATAGAGGGTTTGCCAGCCAGCTCGAGCGCAGCGTTCACCTGCGAGAGCCGCATCATGTACACGGGATACACCCCGTAACCGTCGTTCACAGACGAGCCGGCGAAGTCCGTCAAGACAAGGCCGCTCGCATCCTCCACATCGCCCATCGTCAGACCGTCGTCGGGATCCACGAGCAAATCCACCTGCGCCGCACCCTCTACGAGCGCGTCGAAGTCGCCCGCGCCGAGCGCGCGGACGCTCGCACGCAGGCCGGCTGCGGCGTCATAGCCCTGCTCCTCGGCAAACGCCCCGAACTCGCCCAGATCAACGGGCACGTAGCCCGTCTCGGAGGTGTACGCGCCGAAGTTCGTCGACACGGTGGCGCTGTAGGCCGTGCTCGCCTCGATCGACCCGACGAGCGCGTTTCGTATTCCGATGCCGCCGCACACGCTCGTGATGGCCAGGAACAGCACGAGGCACACGATCGACAGCGACGCGAACGTCGTGTTCACCTTCGAGCCCAGCTGCCGCAGCGTGAACATGTTGAGCCCGCGCAGGTACAGGGGCCGCACCGCCTGCACAAGCCTCAGCAGAAAGCCCGACAACGCGTAGAAGAACAGCACCGTGCCCACGAACACAAGGACCGTGGCAGCCGCGAACTGAGGCGAAGGCTCCGTAAGCCCGTTGTCCACGAGCAGTTTGTACGACACGCCGATGATGGCGAGGGACGCCGCGAACAGCATGATCGAAAGCGGCAGGCTCCTCAGCCTCATGTCCTCGCCCACGCGATCAGCATGCAGCAGTTCGATGAGCTTCGCCTTCGCCACAGTGCGCGCGTTCAGCACGGCCGCTATCGCGAAGACAGCGACGAACACGGCCGCAGTCTGCGCGAGAGCGTCGGCCGAGAACACGAACGAGAATCCCGCCGCCTCGGCGACATCGGCTTGGAACAGGGCCGATGTCACATACAGAAGAAGCTGCGACAGAGCGAAGCCCAAGACGAGGCCCGCGGCAAGCGATGCCGCGCCCACGATGAGCGACTCGAGCGCGACGATCTTCACCACGTCGGATACGCGCATGCCCATCATGAGGTACAGGCCGAACTCCTTCTTACGCCGCCGGATAAGAAAGCGGTTCGCGTACACCACCAAGAAAACGAGCACGAGCGCGACGAACGCCGACACGCCGCCAATGACCATGCCCAGAAGGTCGAACATCTTCTCCTGCGTCTCCGAGAACGCGAGCACCCCCTGCTGCGCCGTCATGGAGTTGAACGCGTAGAACACCGCCACGCCCAGCATGACGGTGAGGAAGTACACTCCGAAGTCCGAGACGGACTTGCGGACGTTGCCGAAAGCGATCTTAGCGAGCATGGAGCATCACCGCCTCGCCCTGCACGGCATGCGCGGCCGCACCCAGCCCTCCTTCTTCCTCCGCATCGTTCATGCTGGCCACCACCTCCACGATGCGATGCCGGAACGCCGATCGGTCGGCCCCGCGGCGACGAAGCTCCCCGAAGAGGCGGCCGTCCTTGATGAAGATGACCCGTCCGCAGTAGCTCGCCGACACCGCGTCGTGCGTGACCATGAGGATGGTGGCTCCGCGCGCGTTCAACCCTTCGAGCGATTCGAGCAGCGCGGCCGCCGATCGAGAATCGAGCGCGCCCGTCGGCTCGTCGGCCAGCACGAGGTGCGGGCGCGTCACCGTGGCGCGCGCGGCCGCCACGCGCTGCCGTTGGCCCCCCGACATCTGGAAGGGACGCTTTTCCAGCACATCCTCGATACCGAGGGCACGCGCCGCCTCGCGCACGCGGCCGTCGATCTCGTGCGAGGAAACGCGCTGGATGGTGAGCGCGAGCGCGATGTTCTCGTAGGCCGTCAGCGTGTCGAGCAGGTTCGCATCCTGGAAGATGAACCCGAGGTCGTCGCGCCTAAAGTCGCTAAGCTGCCGTCCGCGCAGGTCTGTGACCGTCCGACCGCCGATGACGATCTGGCCGCTTGAAGGCGCGTCGATGGTGGCGAGACAGTTCAAAAGCGTCGACTTTCCCGAGCCCGACGGTCCCATGATGGCCACGAACTCGCCCTTCGCCACCGCGAAGCTCACCCGATCAAGCGCCTGCGTGACGCTCGCCTCCGACCCTTTGCGCCCGCTCGCGCCGTAGCGCTTGCTCACATTGCGCACCTCCACCACCGTCGTCGCGCCATGCGCCGCGTTTCCCATGCGTGTCTCCTTCCGTTTCGTTCTTGGCAAAAGGGCGAGGGCTTCCTTTGCGTTCAACGAGAAGCATGCCGAGCCCCGCGTTCTCTTGCGAGCATGGCGCGGCCCCGCCCCTTCGCCGCGCGCTCCCTGTCGCATGCTCCAGTCTAGAGAGCCGACCTTACGCCCCCAGCGCACCTTCCTTGCGATTGCCTTACGAAACGGCAAGGCGCTAAGAGAAGCGAAGGGGCGGCGCTCGGAAAGCCAACGTGCTCCCACCGCGGGCTCCGAAAGAGCTCGACTAGGCGGAAGAACGCCGCAATGCTGGGACGACCGCCTCCTCGCATCCCCTCTCCGCAACGCACGGCGTCGAGCACGTCGGGCGGATCTGAGCCCCGAGACCCCGAAGCGCGCCCCGGCGTTTGCCCGAACCCCCTCCGACCGCGATTTCCCGGCTCGCAAAGGTCGTCGGTCCTCGGCCGACGGACGCTTCCCGGAACCCGCAGCGGAGCTAAAGAGGATGCCGGAAGCTCCCCGGCCCACCCGACAACCGCCAAGAGGCAGGCAGACGTTTCCAAGAAGGCTGAACCATTTCCCGACCAAGGCTTTCGCCGCGAGCAGCCCCCTCCCCGCCCAAGCGTGGCGAACCCCACCTTGCATCCTCCTTACGTCCGCGGGCGCCGAGCGAAAAGCGCCATGAAGATGTGGCATAATGCATCACGAAACGAGAGAAGGAGGCTGCGAATGGCGATGAGCGGGTTCGGCATGGCGGACGAGCATCTGCGCGACAAGCGCATCCTCGTCGTGGACGACGAGCGCGACTTGGCGGACATGGTGGCCGCCATCCTGCACGGTGCGGGGTTCGCCCGCGTCGATGTCGCACATTCGGGCGAGGAGGCGCTCGCGGTCCTCGACAGGAGCCCCGTCGAGCCTCGTCAGGGACGCGGGGCATCCGGCCGAACGTCCCCGACCGCCCCGCACGCCACCGAAGAGATCTACCAGCTGTTCGTGCTCGACGTCATGATGCCCGGCATGGACGGCTTCGAGCTGCTCGCGCGCCTGCGCGAGCACCCTGCGCACGCGCAGGCGCCCGTCGTGTTCCTCACCGCGAAGGACGAGCCCTTCGACCGCGTGAGCGGCCTTTCGCTCGGTGCTGACGACTACATCGCCAAGCCCTTTCTCCCCCAGGAGCTCGTCCTGCGCGTGACCGCGGTTCTGCGCCGCTGCTACGCCGAGGAGAGCCCTCTGCTCGATCTTGACGCATGCCGCGTGAACTTCGCCACCGCGGAGGTGCTGCGCGCGGACGGCGAGACGGCGGTGCTCACCGCCAAGGAGCACGAGATCCTGGGCGTGCTCGCGCGCAACGCGGGGCGCATCGTCACCATCGACTCCTTGTGCGAGGCGTGCTGGGGAACCTCGTTCGGCTACGAGAACTCGCTCATGGCGCACATCAGGCGTCTGCGCGAGAAGATCGAAGCGGATCCGTCGAAGCCCGTCTCACTCGTCACGGCGCGCGGCCTGGGCTACAAGCTCGTGAAACGCGGCTAGCCATGGCGCGGAGGACAAGGGCGAGAAGACGCGCGAGCACGCCGAGCTTCGCGCGGTTCTTTACGAAACAGCTGCTCGTGTTCGCATCGCTCACGCTCCTTGTCGTGGCGGTAGACCTCTTCCTATACGTCGTCGTCGCCTACCACGAGTCGGACGCGCACTTCAGCGAGGGCTCGCCTTCCGCCGTGGTGCGCACCGTGGACGCCGCGCTCTCGCGCGGGGAGGACGGGACATGGACGCTCGCCGAAGACGGCGCGAAGATCCTCGACGAACGCAGCGCCTGGGCGCTTCTCGTGGACGGAAGCGGCTCCGTTTCCTGGTCGCAACGCGTTCCCGACGAGGTGCCACGCGCCTTCTCCCCCAACGATGTCGCCATGGCCGCCCACTACGCAGAGGTGGCCGACTATCCGGCGTTTTTCTGGGATCGTGACGACGGGCTGCTCGTCGTGGGATTCCCCAAAGGCGAGTTCTGGCACGAAAGCTTCACCTACCCCGCCTCCTTCATCGTCAACCTGCCGCTGTACGTGCTCCTCGTGCTCGCAGTCGACCTCGGCATCCTGTTCGTCATCTACGCGGTCGCGCGCCGACGCACGCAAAACGCAGTAGGGCCCATCGTCGAGGCGCTCGACGCCCTGTCCGAGGGTCGCGCGGCCGAACTGAGCCTGAAAGGCGATCTGCGCGAGATCGGCCAGCGAATCACCGAAGCGAGCGGCATCATCGAGCAGAAGGACGCCGCTCGCGCAAACTGGATCCGCGGCGTGTCCCACGACATTCGCACGCCGCTGTCGATGATACTCGGCTACGCCGACGCCATCGCAGCGGACGAGGACGCGAGCGGGAGCGCACGGTCGAGCGCCCAGGTGATCCGCGCGCAAGGGCTCAGGATCAAGGACCTGGTCACCGATCTCAACACCGCCTCAAAGCTCGATTACGACATGCAGCCGCTCGACCTCGAGCGCATCCACCTGCCGCGCCTTCTGCGCAGCGTGGTGGCCGCCCATGCGAACAGCGGCCTCGACGAGCTTCACCCCCTCGAGCTCGACTTGAACGAAAACGCGCTAGACGCCGTCGTGCTGGCCGACGAGCGCCTGCTCGAGCGCGCGGTCGAGAACGCCATCGCGAACGCGCGGCTGCACAACGAGGAAGGCTGCTGCGTGCGGGTGACGCTGCGTACGCAAGGCGAGCGCGCGATCATCGGCGTGGCCGACGACGGCGCGGGCGCGTCCGCCGAGGAGCTGACCGAACTCAGGGCCCGGCTCGCCCGCGCACGAACCGCGCGCAGCGCAGCGGGATCGTACGGCGAGGAGCACGGTCTTGGCCTTGTGCTCGTGGACCGCATCGCCCGAGCGCACGGCGGCGAGCTCTCGCTCGACAGCGAGCAGGGCCAGGGGTTCTCCGTGGAGCTGTCGCTGCCGATCGCCTAGCGCCGGGGCGCTCTCCCTATGCCGTCGCGCCCGTCTCTGGAAGAGCGAGACGGGCGCGACGGCGAGGCGGGTCGCCCTCCTCTTCTCGCCGCGCCCGCAGGCGACGCTGCGCGAGCCCCCCGCATCAGCAGCGGAAAAGGCGCCGTGTTGCGCTTCGCCGCGCCAGCAGGCCCGCTCCCCCATCGCCTTTGGACGGTCCATGAACGAAAAGAGGGCCGAGCGAACCTTCGCTCTCTCGTCCAAGCGGGAAACGCCCTCCCGACATCCTTCGCATGCGCCTCGAACCAGCCCGAGGGATCGGATACAATAAAGGTCGCCAACCGCACCCGAAAGGAGAACGATCTTTGGAAGCGCTTATGCTCGCCTTGCTCTTGTTGGCCGCCGTCTTGCTTTCCTCGGTCATCGACCAGCTCGTTCCCAAGGTGTCCTCTCCGCTCATCCAGATCGTCCTCGGCTTGGGCATCGCGCTTCTCGCGCAGCGCCAGATCAGCATCCAGCTCGACCCGGAGCTGTTCCTCGTGCTGTTCATCGCGCCGCTTCTTTTCGACGAGGCGAAGAACGTCGACAAGGCGGCCCTGTGGAGGAACCGCAGACCGGTGCTCTCGCTCGCGGTCGTGTTCGTCGTCGTCGCAGCGTTCATCATCGGATTCGCCGTGAACTGGGTGATCCCCGCCATCGGCCTGGCCACCGCCATCGCCTTGGGCGCGGCGCTCGGCCCCACCGACGCCGTCGCCGTGGCTTCGCTGTCAAAGGAAACCGACCTCTCGCCCCGCGCGAAGAGCATCCTTGAGGGCGAATCCCTCATCAACGACGCCTCGGGCATCGTCGCGTTCCAATTCGCGCTCGCTGCGGCCATCACCAGCTCGTTCTCCCTCGCCGATGCGGCCGCAGACTTCCTGTTCAGCTTCTTCGGGGGCATCCTCATAGGGCTTGCCCTGGGCTACCTGGGCAACTTCCTCGTGCGCAGGGTCCGTTCGTGGGGGTTGGAGAACACGACGTTCCACGTGCTGTTCGAGTTGTTCACGCCCTTCATCGTGTACCTCGCCGCGAACGCGGCTGGCTCGAGCGGCATCCTCGCCGTCGTAGCCGCCGGTCTGGTGAACGTCATCTCGCCCCGCGCCGTCGGTCCGTCCATCTCGCGCATGAACATCGTGTCGGCAAGCGTATGGCGCGTCGTGTCATTCGCGCTCAACGGCGTGGTGTTCGTGCTGCTCGGCACGCAACTGCCTCGCGCCATGCAGCACACGTGGGAGGACGCGAGCTTCGACAACGGCTTCCTCATCGGGGTCATCCTTCTAATCACGGCCATCTACCTGGCCGTGCGCTTCCTGTGGCTGCTCGGGGTCGAGCGGGTCCATGGACGTTCGAGCGCAGACGGCGCGCGGCCGAGCTGGTCGGCGGACGCGCGTTCCGCGCTGACGATGGCCCTCGCCGGCCCGAAGGGGACCATCACCCTCGCCGTCATGCTCACCATTCCACTGTATCTGCCCACCGATACGGGCATGGTGAGCCCCTTCCCCCAACGCGACCTCGTCATCTTCCTCGCATGCGGCGTCATCGTGGTCACGCTGCTTCTGGCAACGTTCGTCGTGCCCCTCCTGGCCCCGAAAAGAGGGGCCACCGACGAGGACATACGCTGCGACGAGACGGCCGTGAGCCTGGAGATCCTGCGCACGGTCATCGGAGAGCTCTCTTCGAGGCAAACGCCCGAGACGCGCGCGGCCACGCAGCTTGTGCTGCGCTCCTACAACCAGCGCATAGCGCGCATCAAGAGCACCAACGACATCGAAGACGAGCCGAACACGGCGCTTCGCGTGCAGGCCCTGCACTGGGAGCAAGACTTCGTCGCAAAGCTCATCGAGAACGAAGACGTCCACCCCATCGTGGGCTACCGCCATCTCAGCCGGCTCGACCATATCGAGAACATGCTGCTGCACCACCACGGCCGCTGGTCGCTACAGAACCTCCTGTTAAGGCTGCGCGCGCTCGTGCGCGCAGGATTGCACCGCCTCGCGCCTGGATTGCCCGGCAAAGGCGTGACCGAGCGCAGGCAAGCCTCCCGCGATCTGCAGATCCGCTGCGCCGACCACGTCTCCGAATGGCTGAGCGCGCTTTTGGCCTCTTCGGAGACCAGCTTCCCCACCGAGGACGTGAGCGCGCTCCTCCTGGAGTACCAACGCACAGCCCGCAACCTCCGTAGATCGAACCCCTCCATCACCGCGATCACCACCACGGTCGACAAGGCGGTGGACATCGAACGGCTCGGATTGCGCCTCGAACTCGAGCAGATACAGGCACGCTACGAAGAGGGCGATCTGTGCCGCTCGTCGTACAAACGCCTCCGCGAGAACGTCTTCCTCATGCAAGTCGACCTCGAGGACAACGTGTAGGCGCGCCGGAGGATAGAACGCAGCCGCCGCCATCTCACGCGCAACGCCCTCGAGCGGCCCGTCCTTTCGCAGCTTTCCCTCACCCCCCAGGCAGCGCGTATTGAGCGAAGAGGCTAGGAGGCCCTCGAAAACGGGTCTTCTGAAAGAAAACGCCTCCTGCAACGGAACAGAGCCGGACCCTTTGGCAAGAGTCACGGCTCTGCAACGATCCATACGCTCTTATCTTGGAAGGCGCTACATCTTCGCAGGCGCGCTCACGCCCAAAAGGCCCAGCGTCGTGGCCAGCACGATGCGGGCGGCATCCACGAGCGCCAGGCGCGCATCGCGCAGCGCCGGCTCCTCGCCGATGACGTGGCAGTTCGTGTAGAACGAATGGAACAGCGCCGCAAGATCCTGCGCGTAGTGCGTGAGACGGAACGCGGCGCGGTCGCGTGCGGCCTGGGCCACGAGCGGTCCGAAGTCGTCCATCTTGCGCATGAGCGCGAGCTCGGACTCGTGCGTGAGGGGCGAGAGGTCCACGCCCTCCGGGATCACCTTGGCGGCCAGCTCGTCCATGCTCATCTCGCCGGCCTCGGCGGCCGCGGCGTCGGCGGGGTCGGCTGCCTTGCGCAGGATCGAGCAGATGCGCGCGTGCGCGTACTGCACGTAGTACACCGGGTTCGACGCGTCCTTCTTCTTCGCCACCTCGATGTCGAAGTCGATGGGCTGGTCGGAGGACTTCGCCAGCATGAGGTAGCGGGTCGCGTCCACGCCCACCTCGTCGATGAGCTCCTCGAACGTGATCATCTCGCCCGTGCGCTTTGACATGCGCACGGCCTCGCCATCGCGGAACAGGTTCACCAGCTGGCCGAGCATGATCTCAAGCGCGCCGGGCCAACCCCAGGCGGCGAGCATGGCCTCGCAGCGGGCGATGTAGCCGTGGTGGTCGGCGCCCCAGATGTTGATGAGGTGGTCGAAACCGCGCTCCATCTTGTTGTAGTGATACGCCACGTCGCTCATGAAGTACGTCATCTCGCCGTTGGCCTTGATGAGCACGCGGTCCTTCTCGTCGCCGAACGCGCTCGACTTGAACCAGGTGGCGCCGTCCTCGACGTAGATGTAGCCCTTCTCGTCCATGGCCGCAAGGCTGCGGTCGACGGCGCTCTCGCCGTTCTCGTCGGGCTCGTAGAGGCTGCGCTCGCTGAACCAGCAGTCGAACGTCGTGCCGAAGCGCTCGGTCACGCGGTGCTGCTCGGCCAGTTCGTAGGCGTAGGCGCGCTCGCGGAAGTTCTCCATGCGCTCGGTCGGGTCGGCATCGAGCCACTTGTCGCCGTCTTCGTCGATGATGGCCTGAGCGATGTCCTTCACGTACGCGCCGGCATAGCAGGCTTCGGGCATCTCCACATCGCGGCCGAGCAGCTGCTGGTAGCGCACGGCCACCGACTCGCCGAAGTTGTCCATCTGGGTGCCGTGATCGTTGATGTAGAACTCCTCGTACACGTCGTAGCCGGCATGGCGCATGACGCGCGCCGTGGCGTCGCCGAGCGCGGCCCAGCGGCCATGGCCCACGTGCATGGGGCCGGTGGGGTTGGCCGAGATGTACTCGAGGTTGATCTTGCGCTCGCCCTCGGGAATGGTTCCGCGACCGAAGTCGCCCTTCTCGGTGCGGACGGCGGCAACCACGCTTTGGAGCGCGGCTGGATTCAGGCGTATGTTGATGAAGCCGGGGCCAGCGATCTCGACCGACTGAATAAGATCGTTCTCGGGCAGATGGTCGACGATGGCCTGGGCGATCTCGCGCGGGTTCTTCTTGGCGAGCCTGGCCGAGCGCATCGCAACGGTGGACGCCCAGTCGCCGTTGCCCTCGTCGCGCGGACGTTCGAGCGCCGCTTGCGGTGCTTCGTCGAGCGAAAGCGTCCCGTCCTCGCGCGCAGCCGCCACGGCCGCATCGATCAGCTGTTCAAGTTGTTCGCGAATTTGCATTGCGCATCTTCCTATCCGGCAAACCTCGTGCGATTCCCTACAGATTATATGATTCTACCATTTTTTCGGCCGTGCGGAACGAAGGTGCGGCCCAAACGGGTCGCACGCGGACCCGTTATGCAGAAAACGTCCACACGACCTCGCGAAAGAAGATGACCGTTGCGCGTTTTCATGATATCGTGGCCCCTTAGGCAAAGACGATAAGGAAAGGTGGCGGGCCATGGCTGTGCGCATCGAATGCGACGACTTCGAGGGCGCGCGGCTCGTGCGCGAGCGCGTGTTCGTGGAGGAGCAAGGGTTCGAATACGAGTTCGACGAAACCGATGCCGACCCCTCCACTATCCATCTGACGCTGTATGCGGAGGACCG
This sequence comes from Gordonibacter sp. An230, assembly GCF_002159915.1. Classification (GTDB taxonomy): domain Bacteria; phylum Actinomycetota; class Coriobacteriia; order Coriobacteriales; family Eggerthellaceae; genus Rubneribacter. Next base: position 2,327 of record NZ_NFJP01000030.1, on the reverse strand, counting down.
TCTCGCAGGCTGCGCACGGACGTTCCCCGATCCTGACGATCCCGACGCGAAGGCGAACGGACGCTGGGTGTTCGGTCGCTTGGCCGTGCTGCCCGAGGCGCGTCGTAGCGGCTTCGGCGCGCTCCTTCTGGCCGAAGCCGAGCGCATCGCCCGCGAAAGGGGCGCCGTCGCTATGCGCTTGCACGCCCAATGCCGCGCCGCAAGCTTCTACGAGCGAGCCGGCTACGAGCAGTACGGCCCCGTGGAGCTCGACGAGCACGTCGAGCACGTGTGGATGCGCAAGCGTCTCTGACGACAAGGAAACACCGCGCGATTCGCCGCATCCGCGCCGACGAGACAAGAGAGAGGGGGCCGCCGCAAGACAGCCCCCCCCCTTTTTTTCAAGCGTATCCTCGTGCGTGCGCGCCGCTACCCCGACCCGCGCGCACGAAAGCCCCGGCTATCCGGCGGCTCCCGGAACGAGGATCATCGCCGCCGTCAAGACGACCACGCATACGACGCCCAAGATGACGAACAGCTTCGCGCCGAACTTCAGCCAGGTGGAGTACTCAACCTTCGCAAGCGCCAGTCCGCCCATGATGGCTCCGCTCGTCGGAGTGAACAGGTTCACCAGACCGCTGCCGGCGCTGAACACCATGATCATGACGTCAGGCGAGAAGCCAAGCGAGTCGGCAAGGGGTCCCATGATGGGCATCGACACCGTGGCCATGCCGGACGATGACGGGATGAGGAACGACAGCACGATGTAGAGCAAAAACGACAGCGGCGCGAACACGACCGCGGACAAACCCTTCAGCGCGTTCGCGGCGTTCTCAAGGATCCACAGGTCAAGACCCGTCTCCCCCATGAGCACCGTGATGGAACGCGCCATGGCGATGATCAGCACGACGCTCATCATGTCGGCGGCGCCGTTGACGAACGCCTTGACGAAGCGGCTCTCTGACACGCCCCCGATGAGCCCGATGACGATGGCCATCAACAAGAACCACGTGGAGGCCTCGTCGAAGTACCACGATCCGAGCGGAACGTCAGTCAGAAACGCCGACCATCCGCCGGACACCTGCTCCTCGGCGGTCACGGTGCCGGACGCTTCGCCGTCGAAGGCCAGGTCGCTGCCCTCGGCATCGGCCCACACCGCCGAGATGTCCTCGCCAGAAACCTCTTCGGTGACCTCTTCGGTGACTGCGCCCGCGTCGAACACGCTCACGCCGAAGTCGTTCCATGGAATGAACCCGACGATCATGACCACGAACGTAAGGGCGAACACCGAGAGCGCCGCTTTCTGACGTCCCGACATGAGCCTCTCGTTCGGGCGAGCCTCGGCGGCTTCGGTCTCCTGGCGCCCCTCGCCGAACTCGGCTTCCATAGCTTGGCGCTCCTGCAGCGACAGGATGGTCGACCCTTTGTCCGCCTTGACCTTCTTCGCGTAGCGCATGACATAGACGATGGAGATAGCCAGCGACACGAGCCACAAAATGACCCCGAGCATGATGATGACGCCTTGGTTGACCTCGATGCCCGACGAGCTCAACGAGTCAACGGCCGCTCCGACGGCGAACGGGTTCACCGTCGAGCCGAGCACTCCGCAACCGGCGCCTAGCAGCACGACCGAAGCGCCAACGACGCTGTCGAAACCCGCTGCCACCATCGTCGCGGCAAGCAGCAGGTAGAACGGAACCGTCTCCTCGAGCATGCCGTAGGTTGTGCCGCCGATGGAGAAGATGAACATCAAGATGGGGATGAGCACGAGCTCGTTTCCCTTGAGCTTCCTCACCAGCGCGGCGATGCCGGCGTCGAGCGCGCCCGTCTCGGCGACGATGCCCAAAAACCCGCCCAGAATCAGGACGAACAGGCATACGGGCAATGCGTCGGTGAAGCCCTTGACGGGAGCCGTCGCCACGTCGGCCACCGTCGCGCCCGTGACGCCTTCGACTCCGGCCGCAGACATCGCAACCGTCACCAAAGCCAACACGATCAAGATGGCCAACAGAATGGTGAAAGACGATACGGATCGCCTTTTCTTGCTTTTTTGCTTTGCATTCTCGGTCATACGAACCTCCCCCTTTCAGGGAGTCGAGGCGAATATGATTGGCGAACGAGAATTTGCAACACGGATCGACGGAAGCATAACCGAGCGACCCGCGATAACCTTGAGAGCGGCGACGCCTGCCGACGCAGGCGCCGCCGCGAGATCAACGACTTCAAATGACGGCTTTGCAGCGACCGGCATCCGAAGCCGCAAAAACAGCCTACCTCGTGATGACCGTGCCGGTCTCGCCGCGCAGGCCCGCCGCGGCGCACTCGAGGCTGGTGATGAGCGCCCTGCC
>NZ_NFJP01000003.1 GCF_002159915.1 Gordonibacter sp. An230 | reverse complement strand
TCGTGCTGAGCAGGCGGGGAGTGGACCGCGAGGGGGCCGGCGGGGAAGGGGGCGGAAGGTGAGGATCCTCGCCGTCTGCCAGCATTATTGGCCGGAGGACTTCCAGGTCACCGCGGTGTGCGAGGACTTAGCGGCGCGGGGCCACGATGTGACCGTCCTCGCCGGTCTGCCGAACTATCCGTCGGGGGTCGTCCCTCCGGAGTACCGCCGGGGCGGGCGCAGACGCGAGGAACGGGGCGGCGTGAGCATCGTACGAGCCTGGGAGGTGGGGAGGAGGCCGGGGGCGCTCGGCCTTGCGGCGAACTACTACAGCTTCGCGCTCTCGGCGAAACGGCTGGCGGGGAGGTTGGACGACGGTTTCGACGTCGTGTTCGCCTATCAGCTCTCCCCGGTCATGATGGCCGTACCCGCCGTCGCCTACAAGCGTTTGCACGGAGCCCCGCTCCTGCTGTACTGCTGCGATCTGTGGCCCGAGTCGATGAAGGTGATGATCGGCGAGAGGTTCCCGTGGCTCCTCGAACGCTATCGGCGCGTGAGCAAGGAGATATACGCTGCTGCCGATGTGATCGCCGTGCAGTCGAGCGCTTTCTGCGAGTACTTCGAGCGGGTCCATTCCATATCGGGAGAGGCTGTCCGCTATGTCCCCCAGTTCGCGAGCGACGAGTACCTCGGCGAGGACTTCTCTCGCGAGCCGTCCGACCGCGTCAACCTCGTGCTCATGGGCAACATGGGCCGTGCGCAGAACCTCCCCGTCGTCGTTTCGGCGTTCGCGCGGATGCGCAACCGCGACCGCGCGACGCTGCACCTCGTGGGGGATGGCGCGTGCCTCGGGCAGGCGAAGAGGCTCGCGGCCGAGCTGGGGGTCGGAGAGGACGTCGTCTTCCACGGCAGGCGACCCTATTCGGAGATGCCACGCTACTACCGGATGGCGGATGCGTGCGTGCTCTCGCTCTCGGGGGACTCGTGGGTCGGTGCGACGCTGCCCTCGAGGCTTCAGGGCTATATGGCGGCGGGCAAGCCCGTCCTCGCCGCGATAGGCGGGGGTGCTCGATGGGTGATAGAGGAGTCAGGGTGCGGGAGGGCCGTCGATCCCGGCGACGTCGAGGGCTACGCGTCGATCATGGACGAGTTCGTGGAGGGCCGGTCGGCCTTCGACGGGTGCGGCGAGAGGGGGCGCGCGTATTTCGCGGAGCACTTCACTCGCGCGCGCCACGTGGACGCGATCGAGGGGATGCTCGAGGAGCTGGCAGAAGGAGGAACGCGATGAGCGGAGGCGCCTTCGAAGGCAAGACGCTTTTGATAACGGGCGGCACGGGGAGCTTCGGCAACACCGTGCTGAAGCACTTCCTCGTTTCGGACGTGGGCGAGATTCGCATCTTCTCGCGTGACGAGAAGAAGCAGGACGACATGAGGCACCGTTTGCAGGAGCGCTGCCCTGAATTGGCGGGCAAGGTGCGTTTCCATATTGGAGATGTACGCGACGACCGTTCGGTTCGCGATGTCATGCGGGGCGTCGACTACGTGTTCCACGCCGCCGCGCTCAAGCAGGTTCCCAGCTGCGAGTTCTTTCCCATGGAGGCTGTGCGCACCAACGTCGTCGGCACCGACAACGTACTGCACGCAGCCATCGATGCGGGGGTGGGGCGCGTGGTGTGTCTGTCCACCGACAAGGCGGCCTACCCTATCAACGCCATGGGGAAGTCGAAGGCGCTCATGGAGTCCATCATCTACGCCAATGCCCGCAACGGGGCCGATGCGGGCACCGTCATCTGCTGCACGCGCTACGGCAACGTTATGTGCAGCCGCGGCAGCGTGATCCCGCTGTTTGTGAAGCAGATTCGCGAGGGACGTCCCGTCACGGTGACCGATCCGTCCATGACGCGGTTTCTCATGAACCTTGACGAAGCGGTCGATTTGGTCGAGTTCGCCTTCGAGCATGCGAATCCCGGTGACCTTTTCATACAGAAGGCGCCTGCATCCACCGTCGGCGATTTGGCCGAGGCGGTGCAGCGGCTGTTCGGCCACACGGGGACAAGCGTGATCGGCACGCGCCACGGCGAGAAGCTGTTCGAGACGCTCATGACCCGAGAGGAACGGCTGCGCGCCGAGGACATGGGCGACTACTTCCGCGTGAGGGCCGACTCGCGCGACCTCAACTACGACAAGTTCTTCGTTGAGGGCGAGGTTCAAACGCAGGCCGACGAGCCTTACACGAGCCACAACACGCGACGCTTGGACGTGGCGGGCACGGTGGAGAAAATCAAGACTGCCGAGTACGTACGGCTCGCCCTGGAGGGCCGCGAGCGCGAGGCGGCGCAGTGATGCGGTTCCTCGTCCTCGGTGCTTCGGGCATGGCGGGGCACACCATATCCCTTTACCTCAAGGAGCGGGGCCACGAGGTCGTAGGCTTCTCGCGTCGTCCCGTGACGTTCCTCGAACGCCAGGTCAACGGCGATGCCTGCAATCGCGATCTGGTGCGCGGGGTCGTTGAGAAGGAGCCGTTCGACGTCGTGGTGAACGCTATCGGGGTGCTCAACGCTTTCGCAGACGCCGATCCTGAGGGCGCTCGCTGGCTCAACGGCGAGCTGCCCCATTACCTTGCCGAGGTTGCGGAGGGGGTTGGCGCGCGCGTTTTCCACATGTCCACCGACTGCGTGTTCGCCGGAAACACCGGTCCGTACACCGAAGGGAGCGCACCGGACGGCGAGAGCGTCTACGACCGCACCAAGGCCGCGGGCGAGCTGCGCGACGGGAGGAACCTCACGTTCAGGAATTCCATCGTGGGACCGGACACGGATCCGAGCGGTATCGGGCTGCTCAACTGGTTCATGGCTCAGGAGGGACCGATCAAAGGTTGGACGCGCGCTCTGTGGACGGGGCTGACCACGTTGGAGCTCGCCCGCGCGATGGAAGCGGCGGCGCGCGAGGACGTTTGCGGCCTCGTGAACATGGTGCCGGAAGGGTGCATCTCCAAGTACGACTTGCTGCGCCTTTTCAACGAGCATTTGCGCGGAGGCTCGGTGGAGGTGCGTCCCGATGACTCCGTGGCCCTGGACAAGACCCTTGTGCGCACCAACTTCGAATGCACGTTCCGCCCCGCGCCCTATGCCGATCAGGTGGCCGAGATGGCCGCATGGATGCGGGCGCATCGCGATCTTTACCCCCACTACCGGATAGGCTAGGACGATGCGGAAGCTGAAACTCATGACCGTCGTGGGCACCCGCCCCGAGATCATCAAGCTGAGCGAGACGATGAAGCTCGCCGACGAGGCGTTCGACCACGTGGTCGCGCATACCGGGCAGAACTACGACTACGAGCTCAATCAGGTGTTCTTCGAAGGGCTGGGGTTGCGGGAACCCGATTTCCATCTCGGAGTGGCAGGAAACGACCTCGGCCAGACCATGGGCAACGTGCTCGCCGAGTCCTACCGCCTCATGGCGCGGGTCCGGCCTGATGCTCTGCTCGTGCTGGGCGACACGAACAGCTGCCTGTGCGTGGTGTCGGCGAAGCGTCTGAAGATCCCCGTGTTTCATCTCGAGGCGGGCAACCGCTGCTTCGACGAGAACCTTCCCGAGGAGGTGAACCGTCGCATCGTTGACACGGTGGCGGACGTGAACCTGTGCTACTCGGAACATGCGCGCCGCAACCTCATGGCGATGGGCTGCGATCCGGCGCGCACCTTCGTGGTTGGCTCGCCCATGCGTGAGGTTTTGGCCGCGCATGCAGACGACATCGAGGCCTCTGATGTGCTGGCGCGCGAGGGGTTGGAGCCGGGGCGCTACATCTTGCTGTCGGCCCACCGGGAGGAGAACATCGACATCGAGGCGAACTTCGCCGAGGTGGTGGGGGCCGTGAATGCGCTGGCCGAGGAGCGCGGCGTGCCCGTGCTCTACAGCATGCATCCGAGGAGCAGGAAGTTCGTCGAGGCGCGCCGCGCGGAGTTCCATCCGCTCGTGAGGGCGCACAGGCCCTTCGGGTTCGCTGACTACGTGCGCTTGCAAAAGGGCGCGCTGTGCGTGGTGTCGGACAGCGGGACCCTCGCCGAGGAGTCCGCCGTCCTAGGCTTCCCGGCGGTGTCGCTGCGCACCTCGACCGAGCGTCCTGAGGTTGTGGACAAAGGGGTGTTCACGCTGGGATGCATAACCGCCGAACGGCTGTGCCAGGCTGTGGACGTCGAGGTTGCGCTGTCCGGCAGGCGCTCGCCTGTGCCGGACTACGCCGACGCGGGCTTCGCTGCGAAGGTCGTGAAGATCGTCCAGGGCTACACGGGGTACGTGGACCGGCGCGTTTGGGGGAAGTGATGGCTGGGTTCGGCAATAATGAACTGGTTTCGATTGTATCGCCCTTGCATAATACTGACCCTCTGTTAGTCGGCATGATGCTGAATAGCGTGGTTTGCCAGACTTACGATAAATGGGAATTGATAATGATCGATGATGGGTCAGATGGCGATTTCTATGAAAAGTATAACTCTTTAATCGAAGAAGAGCCTCGTTTCAAGCTTCATAGGATGGTTCATGCTGGAGTTTCTGCTGCGCGCAATGTCGGTATGGGACTCGCTAAGGGTCAATATCTTACTTTTGTGGATTCCGATGACGAATTGCCTCGGTTTTCTCTGTCCTCCTTAGTTCAAGCTGCGTGCGACTTCGATGCTGATTGCGTTATATCCCCTCTTCGTGTTATAGGCAAAAGAGGATCGCGAATTACGGGTAGGCTTTCTGGCGATGACAAACAATTTGATGGACGTTTTGCAATGGAGTCTCTATTTCTAAAAAGGGTGTCTGAGTCTTCTTGCGGAAAGCTCTACAAAAGGAGCGTTGTTGAAGGTGTGCGTTTTGATGAGAACTTAAAAGTGTGCGAAGACGCCCTCTTTGTCTTTTCGGTTTTCGAGCAAGCTTCCCGATGCTGTTACATTGAAACGCCATGCTACCAATATAGAAATCGATCAGGCTCGAGTACAAAGTCTGGTTTTTCAGAAAAGTTTTTCGATGCGGTAGTTGCTGCTGAACGCATGTTGGAGTCGGAATCAATTATAAATGGCGATACGTCTTTGAAAAATCAAGCTCATGCGTATCGATATTCTAAATGTGTCGATTGCGTTCGCAGCATGATAAGGGATCGTAGTTATTGCGCTCTTAATCCATCGAAAGCTGAGGAAGTCATTCAATCTTTATTATCCCAAAAGGAGCAAGGGTATCCAAGAGATCGACTCGAAGCTTTGTTGGCAGCGAAGGCGCCTCTTCTTTACTCAATTCTTTTAAGGCAGTTCGATAGAATTTTTAGAAAATGAGAGACATGGACATCTCCATAAAAGGGCGTATTGAAAAGGTTTCATTAGTCCTATTTGTATTTTGTGCGGTGTTTTCGCCGCCGATCATCCCAGACGTCAATTTTGTATTGGTAGCGGCGTTTTTTGCTCTGATCTCCTTGCTCGCCTTTCATAAAGACGAGATTAGGGGATTGATGCGGAGAACGGGAGCAGGGCTTTATAGCACGGGTATTGGTTTTTATGTTGTCTATTGTCTTGCGATTACAACTGTTGCTATCGTGTTTGGTGGCGATAGGTTTTGGCTGAATTATATGACAGCATTGTACAGCGTTTTCCTTTTGTGTCCTGTTTCGGTTGTCTGTGCTCTTTATATTTCGGTAAAAGCAAAGAAACTATCATTGGACTTCTCTGGGGTTCTTTTGATTTTTATAGCTGCTGGGATGGTGGAGGCGTGTTTCACTCTCGCGGCTTTTCTAAACTCCGAAGTTAGGCAGATGCTCATCGACATTATGAGCAGAAATACGGATGATGCCATCTTCAGCAATGCGACAATGCTTAGTTGGAGGTTCTATGGATTCTCAAATTCTCTTTTGGACTTATTCGGTTTTACAACCGGAATAATTGCTTCTTTGCCTCTGTTCGTTTCGTCAATACGAGGCCAGAAAAGATGGATATTGCTTGTACCCCCGCTTTTGTTGGTTCCTTTTTTAAATTCCCGCTCTGGTCTTGTCATCTTCGTTGTCTGTTTTGCCGCTTATCTGCTGCTATTCATAAAAAAGGATGCTCGCTTGGTCGTCGTAACTCCTGCTCTAATGGCAATTTTGTTTATCGGAGTTGCGATTATTTTAAACGTGGTGAAAGAAGTGGCCCCTTCTACGGCTGATTGGGTGACGATGGATGTGGATTCATTTTTATCGAGTGGCTCAACTATAACTGGGCAGACGCTTTTTAGCGATGCCTTCTGGGAACTGCCTTCCGGAATTTTGTTTCTTACCGGGACAGGTCATACAAAGTATCTTGTAGAGGGATTTGCTCATTCGGATGTTGGCTATGTAAATCAATTGTGGAGATGCGGGGTTATAGGATCTCTTGCAATGTATATTACGCATTTTATTCTCTATCGAAGGTGCGTTGGTCGCAATGCTAGCGTTTCGGGATCGGGTAAAGTTCTGGTTCTTGCAATATTTGTGTCATTCCTTGTGATGCAGGTCAAGGGCGATTGCTTCGTTTATACGGGCGCAATGGTTCTCTTTCTGACTCTTTGCTTTTTCTCCGGGATGCGGCAAGGATTGAGCGCTCAAAGGCATATAGGGCTTGCTGATGGCGTTCGTCTCGAAAGAAAGCCGCTCGTTACTTCCATGGAGGGTAGATGAGCGATTTTGGCCGAATGCGGCATGAGGTTTGCGTTACCGTATGCGTAACGGCTTACAACCACGAGAAATATATTGAGCAATGCCTCGATGGAATTATCATGCAAGAGACGAATTTTGCTTTTGAGGTTATTGTGCACGACGACGCGTCAACTGATGGCACTTCGCAAATCATTGGTTGCTACAAGAGGCGATATCCGAACAAGATCGTTACTATTCTTCAAGCTGAGAACCAGTTTCAGCAAGGCAGGAGCATCCTGAAAGAATTCATTTTTCCTTTGGCTAAAGGAAGGTATATTGCATTTTGTGAGGGAGACGATTACTGGACGGATCCAAAGAAGCTTCAGAAACAAGTAGAGTACCTTGACTCTCATGCGGATTGCGTGGCCGTTTATCATGGTTGTGAGGTTGTGGATGAATTCAATCGCAATGCGCTTACCTCTCGTCCTATATATACTCCGCGGACTTCGGGAAGATATACGAACTTGGATTTTGCTCTCGGGAAAACATATCCAGGGCAAACAGCTTCTCTCGTTCTTCGTCGATCTGTCTACGACGGTTCTGAAGAGTTTCCAATCGAGGATTATTGGGGTTTGCAGGTCAACGGCGACGCGAAAACCCTTCTACTGTGTCTGACCAAAGGGGAGGTTTATGTGATCGGTGACGTGATGAGTGTTCACCGAGTTATTCAGACTTTTGGGAGTAGCTGGTCGGCCAGGATGTTCGGAAAAAACCTATCGGGAGTATTTTACAGGACCCATAGAGAGATGCGACGATTTGCGAAGAGCAGGAATCTTAGCTTTCCGAATTACAGGAAAGAATTACGTTGCGTAGTTTCTGCGATTGCTAAGAGAGTAGTTTTTAAACAAGGCCAAGATAGGGATGCGCTAAGCCTCGTGCTTTCTGTCTCTAAAGGATGGTTTGGTCTTCTGATTGAAGTATTGAAATGCTCATTGCTCTGTTTGCCTTTTGAGTTGGTTCGCAGAGTAAAAAGAATTCATTGATTGTCGCTTGGTCGTGAGGTCCCTCAAAGGTAAAACCATCTCCTCCCTCTTCTGGAAGCTGTTTGAGCATGGCGGGCGGGCTGTCGTTGAGCTTCTCGTTCAGATCGTTATGGCGCGGCTGCTTGCGCCTGAGGAGTTCGGGGCGCTCGCAATTATGCTCGTATTCGTTAACGTTGGCAACGTCGTAGTGCAGTCTGGGTTAAACACGGCCCTTGTGCAGACACCCAATATTGGCGACCGGGACTGCTCGACGGTGTTTTGGCTTAGCCTAAGTGCGTCGCTCGTTCTCTACTTTTCCGTGTTCTTCTGTGCTCCCCTTTTCGCTGATTTCTATGGGATGCCCCACATAGTCTGGCCATTGAGGGTGCTTGCTTTCGTTCTTATCATCAACTCGTTTAACGCTGTGCAGGTTGCAATTGTTCAGCGCGCGCTGGAATTCAGAAAAGCGTTCAATGCTACTGTCGCTTCGGTCGTTTTCTCGGGCGTTCTCGGCGTGGCATCGGCTTTGAATGGAGCTGGGCTGTGGGCGTTGGTAGCGCAGCAACTCGTCTACCAGCTTGCGAATTGCGTTGCGCTTGCACTGCAAGTGCGTTGGCGACCGCGTTTCGTCTTCGATGTAGATCGAGCGGGGATGCTGTTTTCCTTTGGATGGAAACTACTCGCTTCAGGGCTTCTCGACGCATTGTATAGGAGTTTGTCGGATCTGATCATCGGTAAGCAGTTTTCCGCAGAGGATCTCGGACTTGTGTCCCAAGGTAAAAAGTACCCAATGTCCGTGGGGTCCATTCTTGACGGAGCAATACAACCGGTTATGCTTTCGGCCGTGTCTCGCGTGCAGCATGATGCGGCATACGTTAAGCGGCTAGTCCGCCGCGCGCTCAAGACTTCGACATATCTCGTCGTCCCGTCGATGGCGGCCTTTGCGCTTGTGGCCGAGCCACTGGTGCGATTGCTTCTCGGGGAGCCGTGGCTTCCCTGTGTGCCGTTTCTTCAGATGTACTGCTTCGTATACGCCCTTCTTCCCATCCATACGGCAAACCTTCAGGCGCTCAACGGCATGGGGCGCAGTGACCTGTTCCTTAAGCTCGAGCTTGTCAAGAAAGCTTACGGAATGATCGCGATGCTATTTGCAGCTTTCGTCTTGCGTGATGTCTACTTCTTGGTAGGCAGCTACATGCTCACTGGCGTTGTGAGCACTTTTGTGAACGCCTGGCCAAACCGAAAGGTCGTAGGATACTCCTACGCTGAGCAGGTCAGTGATATCTGTCCGGCGTTTTTTCTGTCGGCGATCTCGGTGATTCTCGCCTCGCCTGTGGGTTTGCTTGCCCTGCCTGATGTTGCGACGGTGGTTTTGCAGGTGGCAGTGGTGGTGGCGACCTATGTGAGCCTTTCCCGATTGTTCAGGGTGGAAGCGTTTTCGTACCTGTTGGGTACTGTCAAGGAACTCGCCTCGTCTAGGAAAGTCGCTCGGTAAAAGCTTTCTTCGACTTCGGACGGCACTTTGAAATTACAAGAAAGGAAGTTCCAAGATGCCTCGCATAAATGTGACCCGATCCTCAATGCCTCCCATTGGGGAGTACTTTGCCGAGGTGGCACCGCTGTGGGAAAGCAGATGGATCACCAATGCGGGAGAGAGACACCGAGAGTTAGAGGCAGCGCTTGAGAAGCGCTTGGGCGTTGCTGACGTATGCTTGTTCGTTAACGGACACAGCGCTCTCGAATGCGCCATCGAAGCGCTAGAGCTTGGCTCGGACGGGCGCGACGAGGTGGTCACCACGCCATTCACGTTCGCCTCCACGACGCATGCGATCGTGCGCAAGGGTCTCAAGCCCGTGTTCGCCGATGTCCGCGAGTCCGACCTCACGATCGACCCCGATTTGCTTGAGCGGGCAATCACACCGCGCACCTGCGCCATCCTCCCTGTGCACGTCTACGGCAACCTGTGCGACGTGGGCGCAATCCGAGAGGTCGCCGACCGGCACGGGCTGAAGGTGATATACGATGCTGCGCACGCCTTCGGGGTGGAGAGGTGGGATCCGGCTGCGGGCAAGTGGGAGGGGGTGGCCACCTACGGGGATGCCAGCATGCTCTCCTTCCATGCCACCAAGGTATTCAACACTATTGAAGGTGGAGCGGTCTGCTTCGGAGACCCAGCCCTTCGCGGCGCCCTCGAGCGGTGGAGGAACTTCGGTATCGTTGATCCGGAGAGCGTAGAGTGCGTGGGCGGCAATGCCAAGATGGACGAGTTCCGCGCAGCCATGGGACTTTGCAACCTGCGCCACTTCGACGAGGAGGTGGCGAAGCGTAAGGACGTCGCCGAGCGCTACTGGTCGAACCTGGAGGGCATCGCCGGTGCGGCGGCCCTTCGGCCCGGGGAGGGGGTCCGCCCCAACTACGCCTACATGCCGGTCCTGTTCGATGCTGAGGCGTTTGGCTCCACGCGTGATGAAGTGTTCGCGGTTCTCGCAGCCGAGGGCTTTGTCGCACGTAAGTACTTCTATCCGCTTGTGAGCGACTACGCTTGCTACCGCGACTCCTACTCGAGCGAGAGCACTCCCATCGCCAAGTGCGCGGCGGAGCGGGTGCTGTGCCTGCCCATGTACGCCGATCTGGCGCTTGGGGACGTGGACGAGGTTTGCCGGGTGATCAGGGGGTGCGCTCGATGAGGGTTGGTTCGGTTGTCCGTCGAGTTTTGCAGGTTGCGAATGGCGATTCAAGTGGGTTTTATGCCAAAGCTCTTATGGAAGATTGGCTTAGCGGGAAATACTCGGTAAAGGAGTTGGTTTGGGCTCTGCGTCATGGGTTCGCACCGTCAACTGTTCGGTTTCTCGGTATTAGCGCTTCGAACGTTTCCGACTATCTGTCAGATCGAGATTATTTTGCTGCTCATCCCTATAACCGCTGGTCAGTCATCAGGGTCAATGATAAATACAGTATTCGGTACGCGCTTTCGAAATACGACCAATACCTTCCTGATTACTATGCCCTTTTTCACTCTGGTCGCGTATGCAAACTTCCCGATTGGCCCGAAGATCGCATCCTTTTCCAGGGGGGGGTGAGGTGTTCTCGATTGTGGAGAAACTCGGTAAGGTCGTGGTTAAACGTTTGGGTGGTAGCGGGGGCGAAGGTTTTTCGCGCGTCGAACTTGGAGAGGGGGCTGGATCTTTGGTCGTGAATGGCGTCGAAATGGCTGTCGACGATTATTATTCGACGCTTGTCTCTTCGGGTTCCGAATTTGTTATGACTGAAGAAGTAAAGCAATGCCGTAAGTATCAACAGGCTTGGCCCGACGTCTGCCATTGCATCAGGATTCAAACGGTATCTACTCCTAGCGGAGCGCGCATTCTGTTCAACTTCGTCCGGTTTGGCGGTGCTGGGCAGGATTGGTGCACAGGTCATACGCTTGGTGGGTCGGTCTTCGGGGAAGTGGATTCGCAAGGATCGATAGAAGCTGTGTACAGATTCGAAGACGGTACAGTTCGGCGATACTCTGAGCACCCCGATACGGGCGTCAGAATAACGGGTAGGGTTCCGAACTGGGATTTGATTTGCGAAAAATGCCTCGAAATGCACGAATACCTAAGTGATTTGGATTATTTGGGATGGGATGTTGCTGCGACGGACGAGGGCTTCGTGATCCTTGAAGTGAACAGTCTCTCTGCCATTTCCCCTGTTCAGTTTTTTCATCCCATCAGGAGGGATGGAGAATTGAATAAATTTTTCTCGTGATCGTCGCTCTACATAGGTTAGGAGTACATCTGTGGCTATAGCAAAGACTGAATTGACGAGATTCCTTCGTGATGTGAGCGATTTGTTCCCTATTCCCCTTTCGGAGAAGGTTGACATTGGGGGGTATGCCGAGAAATTGCTCTCTTGCGCGACGCTTGTCCCTGAATTCAGGGAGGGGAGGCTTGTGGGTCTTGTGGCGGGCTATACAGACAATCTTCCTCCGGAAGGCCTTGCCTACATAGCCCTTGTTGGAGTGAGGAGGGACTTTCAGCGCTGCGGCATAGCGAAAAAGCTCGTCGAGGGCTTCATTGACGTTTGCAGGCAAAAGGGGATACGGGGACTTCATCTGTACACCGATGCGGAGAATCGCGGAGCGGTGCACCTATATCGCGGGATGGGATTCGAAAGGGTTACGTCTTTTGAAGATCGGAGGCCGAACGATATTCATTTTCGGATGATGCTCGACCGCCCCATTGCTCGTCCGAGTGATGTTGCCGTGCGTGCGAGGAAAGGTTCCGCTGCCCTTGTAACTGCGATAGGGTCTTTCTCTGCGGAAGCAGTGATTTCTGGACTTCATCGCTCGGGGCTGAGAGTTGTTGGATGCGACATCAACCCGCGTGCGTGGCTTGCAAATGCGATCGATGTCGACGTGTTTCATAAAATCCCTGCTGCAAAAGATGGCGAGTCTTTTGTCGCGGCCCTTTTAGATGTATGCCGCGAAGAAGAGGCTGCGTGCATACTGCCCTTGACGGATTATGAGGTCGACGCTCTTAGCGTTTACAGAGGCAGTTTCGAGGAGAAAGGAATTCATCTCCTGCTTCCGTCAAAGCGTGCGGTTGAGGTATGCCGCAATAAGTTGATGTTCTCTTCTTGTTTCGAGCGCGGCGTGGATGGTGTTGAAGTGGTTCCCGCAAAACCCGTAGGAGATGTGTGCCCTTTTGCGTTTCCCGTGGTGTGCAAGCCCGTCGACGGAAGAAGCAGCGAAGGGGTTGTGGTGCTAAATAGCCGAGCCGAATGGATGGCTTTTGCTCCTCGGGATGGGTATGTTGTCCAACCCTTTGTAAGAGGTCACATTGCGACTGTTGATGTCGTGAGGCATCCCTTTTCTGGTCGAGTCGTTTCTGTTCCCCGAATTGAGCTATTGCGAACTCCGAATGGGGCAGGAACCTCGGTTTTCGTGTTCCGCGATGTCGTGCTGGAGAGGGCTTGCACACTTCTTGCAGAAAAACTCGACGTTGTTGGGTGCGTCAATTTCGAGTTCATACGCGATGCGGACGGAGTCTATCATTTGCTTGAGTGCAATCCTCGCTTTTCGGGAGGATTGTCGTTTACTTGCGGAATAGGTTACGACGTAGTAGGGAACCATCTGGCATGTTTCTCGGGGTCTGAGGACATAGAGCCTCTTCAGGACTATCAGCCGAGGTTCTTCGCGCGCAGGTACGAGCAATGGACAACTTGGGCGGGAGACGGGGACGTTGCGTCGGCGTTGGAGGAACTCTCATGAAAGGCATCATCCTTGCGGGCGGGTCGGGGACCCGGCTGCACCCCATCACCAAGGCGGTCAGCAAGCAGCTGCTGCCCATTTACGACAAGCCGCTTGTGTACTACCCGCTCTCCGTGTTGATGCTCGCCGGCATTCGCGAGGTGCTGGTCATCTCCGATCCGGCGTCGCTGCCCCAGTATGAGAGGCTTCTTGGCAACGGCTCTGAGCTGGGCATGCGCCTTGAGTACGCCGAGCAGGCCGAGCCGCGCGGGCTCGCGGAGGCGTTCACCATCGGGCGGGGGTTTCTCTCCGGCGGGCCGTGCGCGCTCGTTTTGGGCGACAACATGTTTCACGGCCAAGATCTTACGCGCGTCTTGTCGCGCGCCCGGGACAGGGTGGAGTGCGAGGGCGGGGCTGTGGTGTTCGGCTACCCGGTGAAGGATCCGCGGGCTTTCGGGGTGGTGGAGTTCGACAAGGGGCGCCGCGTCGTAGGGATCGAGGAGAAGCCGGAGCATCCCAAGAGCAGCTACGCCGTGCCGGGGCTCTACTTCTACGACGGCGGGGTGTGTGACATTGCGGCGAAGGTCGAGCCTTCCGATCGCGGGGAGCTTGAGATCACGAGCGTCAACAACGCCTATCTGCGCGAAGGGCGGCTTGCGGTCGAACTCATGGGGCGCGGCATGGCGTGGCTCGACACCGGCACGCCCGAAGGCATGCTGAAGGCGGCTGAGTACGTGGAGGCGGTTCAGAGTCGTCAGGGCTACTATATCGCCTGCATTGAGGAGATCGCCTACCGGCGAGGTTTCATCGACGCGCAGAGGCTGCTCGACCTGGGGCGGGAACTGGGCAAGACCGACTACGGCAGGTACCTGATGAGCGTCGCCGGAGAGGGCGAGAGGGGGTAGAGACGGGCGGTTTCGGCCGCCCTGTCTTTTGATCGTACTGCGGTATGGGAGGAACCTTGAAAAACATCATAGTCACGGGCGGGTGCGGGTTCATCGGGAGCAATTTCGTGCGCTGGGTGGCCGAGCACCGCCCGCAGGTGCGCATGACGGTGCTGGACAAGCTGACCTACGCGGGCAACCCCGCCAACATCGAGGGCGTGCCGAACGTCCGGCTGGTGGTGGGCGACGTCTGCGACGCGGCCCTGCTGTCCGAGGCGGTGCCCGGGCACGACGCCGTCGTGCACTTCGCGGCGGAGAGCCACAACGACAACTCCATCGTGGGTCCCGAGCCCTTCCTCAGGACGAACGTGGAGGGCACCTACCGTCTGTTGGAGGCATGCCGTGAGCACGGGATCCGCCTCCACCACGTCTCCACCGACGAGGTGTACGGCGACCTCGCGCTCGATGACCCCGCCCGCTTCACCGAGGAGACTCCCTACCGCCCGAGCAGCCCCTATAGCTCCACCAAGGCGGCCAGCGACATGCTCGTGCGCGCGTGGGCGCGCACCTACGGCGTGAGGGCCACCATCTCCAACTGCTCGAACAACTACGGCCCTTACCAGCACGTGGAGAAGTTCATCCCGCGCCAGATCACCAACATCCTGCGCGGCGAGCGGCCGAAGCTTTACGGCGACGGGCTCAACGTGCGGGATTGGATCCACACCGAGGACCACTCCTCGGCGGTGTGGGAGATCCTGACCAAGGGCCGCATCGGCGAGACCTACCTCGTCGGCGCCGACGGCGAGCGCAGCAACATCGACGTGCTGCGGGCGGTCCTTGAGATCATGGGCAGGTCGCCCGACGACTTCGACTGGGTGCGCGACCGCCCGGGCCATGATCGGCGCTACGCCATCGATGCGTCGAAGATCCGCCGCGAGCTGAGCTGGAAGCCCCGCCGCGCCGACTTCCTCGAGGGCCTGGCCGAGACGGTGGCCTGGTACGAGGCCAACCGCGCCTGGTGGGAGCCGGTCAAGGACGCGACTGAGGAGAAGTACCGAGCGCAGGGACGGTGATAGGGCTCCCTTCGTTTTCTCGTAACATTTAACGAACATCCGTTCATTTTTCTGAAAGATGTGCTAGACTGCTCTTCTAACTAATCGCGGAGGGAGCATCATGGCGCATCTTTCCAACATAGAGGGTATCGAAATGGAGGGCAAGCTGCCGGAAGTGCGGCTAGCCACGACGCCGTTCAAGGTGGTGTCGCCGTTCGAGATGTCGGGCGACCAGCCGCAGGCTGTGGAGAAGCTGGCGCATGGGGTTGAGGAGGGGCTGCGCTACCAGACGCTTCTGGGCGTGACCGGCTCCGGTAAGACGTTCACCATGGCCAAGACCATCGAGGCCGTGCAGAAGCCCACGCTCGTCATGGCGCCGAACAAGACGCTCGCGGCGCAGCTGGCGAGCGAGCTGAAGGAGTTCTTCCCGGACAACTCGGTCGTGTACTTCGTCAGCTACTACGATTACTACCAGCCCGAAGCCTATGTGCCTTCGTCGGACACCTTCATCGAGAAGGACGCCTCCATCAACGAGGAGGTGGAGAAGCTGCGCCATGCGGCCACATCTGCGCTTCTGTCGCGGCGCGACTGCATCGTGGTGGCCAGCGTGTCGTGCATCTATGGCATCGGCAGCCCGATGGACTACGCGGGCATGGCCGTGTTCGTGGACAAGCAGAAGGAGATGGATCGCGACCAGGTCATCCACGATCTCATCGACATTCAATACGACCGCAACGACTATGAGCTCGCACGCGGCACGTTTCGCGTGCGGGGCGATTCGCTCGACGTGTTCCCGCCCTATGCCGACAATCCCGTGCGCATCGACTTCTGGGGCGACGAGATCGAGGCTATCGCGGAGATCGACCATGTCACAGGCGAGGTGCTGAACGAATACGAGGCGCTGCCCATCTGGCCGGCGTCGCACTACGTGACGGCGCGTCCGAAAATGGACCGTGCGCTCGGCACCATCCGCGACGAGCTGCGAGAGCGCCTGCGGCAGTTCAAGGATGAGGGCAAGCTGCTCGAGGCCCAGCGTTTGGAGATGCGGGTGAACTACGACTTGGAGATGCTCGAAACGATGGGGTTCTGCTCCGGTATCGAGAACTACTCGCGCCATCTAGACGGGCGCGAGCCCGGCGAGCCGCCCTACACGCTCATCGACTACTTTCCGAAGGACTTCCTCTGCATCATCGACGAAAGCCATGTGACCGTGCCTCAGATTCGCGGTATGCACGAGGGGGACCGTTCGCGCAAGGTCACGCTCGCCGAGCACGGGTTCCGGCTGCCCAGCTGTCTGGACAACCGCCCTCTGCGCTTCGACGAGTTCGAGGCGCGCGTGCCGCAGTTCGTCTACGTGTCGGCCACGCCGGGCGACTACGAGCAGAAGGTGAGCCAGCAGCAGGTCGAGCAGATCATCCGCCCGACGGGTCTTCTGGACCCCGAGATCATCGTGCGCGGCAGCGCTTCGCAGATCGACGACATCATCGACGAGGCGAAGGAGCGCGCCGCCCGCGACGAACGCGTGCTCATCACCACGCTCACGAAAAAGATGGCCGAGGATCTGACCGACCATCTGCTCGACCAGGGCGTGAAGGCGCGCTATATGCACTCCGACATCGCAACGCTCGAGCGCGTGGAGATATTGCGCGACCTGCGGCGTGGCGAGTTCGACGTGCTCGTGGGCATCAACCTTCTGCGCGAGGGCCTCGACTTGCCGGAAGTGTCGCTCGTGGCCATCCTCGATGCCGACAAGGAAGGGTTCCTGCGCAACCACCGCTCGCTTATTCAGACGATCGGTCGCGCGGCGCGCAACGTGTCGGGCCAGGTCATCATGTATGCCGACAAAATCACCGACTCGATGGAGCTTGCCATCAACGAGACGCGCCGCCGTCGCGCCATCCAGATGGCCTACAACGAGGAGAACGGCATCGAGCCGCAGACCATTCGCAAAGCCATAAACGACATCATGAGCTATGTGACCGACGAGGTGGGCGGTGCCACCGCCGAGCAGGTGAACAAGGAGCTTGCGGAGTTGTCGCGCGAAGAGGTGCTGCGCATCATATCGTCCATGGAGGACGACATGGCCGAGGCGTCCAAGAATATGGACTTCGAGGAGGCCGCCCGCCTGCGCGACCAGGTGGTGAAGCTGCGCGTGCAAGTGGAGGGCTCAAGCGAGGAGGACGTGCTGAAGGATCTCAAGAAAGGCGCGCGCAAAGGCAGCGCTTACGGCAACCGAAAGCACGCTGCCTACGGAGGGGCCCGCCGGTCGTAGCGGCAGGCCCTCGATACCGCGGCGCACGAGGGTGTGGCGGGCGCTACAGTTCCGCCCGCACCGCTTCGAGAGCCGCCGCATAAGCTTCGGGCTGCTCGAACATGGGGCTGTGCCCGGCGTCCGGGATGATCGACAGTGTTTTGCGCTGCGCGCGCAGCTCGTCGAAGTACGCGCTGGCAAGATCGGTGGGCGTGATCGGGTCGTTCATGCCGAGGAGGTAGTGCACGGGGCAGGCGTAGCGGCCTCCGTGGGCGCGCAGGTCAAAATCGACGACCTCGCGCAGCAGGATCGCGTTGGCGCCCGACGCGCGGACGAGGCTGCCGAGGTCTCGCAGCGTGAACACGCGATCGGCCAGCGTTTTCGCGACCAGGGCGCCGATGCCGGGTCCCTTTTCGTATTTGCCTTGCGCTTTGCGCACCTTGGGCAGCGCGCGGAGGAGCTCGTCGACGTCGGCGGGAGGGTAGTCGCCCACCTGCTCGAGAAGGGCGAGGCCCTTGCGGTCGTTGGCCGCCTTCGCCAGACGCTTTGTTTGCTCGAAGCCCTTGCGTTCGTTTTCGCGCAGACACACCACCTGGCCGCTGCCGAGGTAGGCAGTCAGGTTCTCGGGATGACGCAGCGCGTACAGGCTGCCGAGCACGCTCCCCCAGGAATGCCCGAGGAGCACCACCTTCGGCACCTCGTAACTGAGCTTGAGGTGCTCGACGATGCCGTGCAGGTCGTCGACCATCTGGTCGATGGAGCGCGGATGCGCATCGCTCCCGTTGCGCGACAGGGTCAAGCCCGCTCCACGCTGATCCCAGTGCACCTGCGTGAACATGCCCCGCCATGCGCGTTCGAGCTGCAAGGCGAAGAAGCGCTCGGGGTATCCTGGCCCTCCGTGCAATAACAGCAGGACCGGGGCGCCGCGATGCTCGGGGCCGTGCAGCAGGAAGTGCTCGATCCCCTGGACGGGCGCGTATTCGGGGGTGAATTCCTTTCTCATGGAAGCTCCTTGCTCGGGTACCGTCTGCTGGGTGCCAGCATGAGGTTGCGACCGCGAGCGTGCCACCTATTCTGGTTGGCGGTCATCGCAACTCTGGGGTGCGGGATCTGCCCGGGGCCGCACCGCATCCGTCAGCGGCGCGGCCCCGGGCCTGCTGCGCAGCTGGTCGCCGAGCACGAGTTGCCGGGTTTGGCGCTCAGGCTTCCATGCGGGCTCCGGCGTCGTCGTCTACCGTTTCCGATGGCGCCTCGTCGAGCGCGCGCACGCTTTTCGGCAGGTACATGAGCGCACCGAGTGCAGCGAGGCCCGCGCCGGCGACCACGAAAAACGGCGCCACGCCAATCGCTTCTGCCAGCACGCCCCCCAAAGCCACGCCCAGGGGCGCTGCGAGTCCCGTGGCCGCCGTGGTGAAGCCCATCACGCGTCCGAGCTTTTCGGGCGCGACCGAACGTTGGAGAATGGTCATGAACGGTCCGTTGAACCACGCGCAGACGACGGCGGAGATGCCGGTGAGGACGGCGAACGCCGCGAACCCCTCGCTTGGCAGAAGCCCGCATGCGCAGGTGAGCGCTCCGGCGCCGACGAGCGAAAGCGCGATGACGGGCACGAGCCTCTTGCCGCCGCCCCATATCATCAAAGCGATGGAGCCGACGAGCATTCCTCCTCCCCAGAGCGCTTCGACGAGCGCGGCCTCGAACCCGCCGCCTCCGAAATGGTCGTAGGTCATGAGGGGGAACACCGTCGCCCAGGGCGCCATGATCATGCTTCCCACCACCAGGCCGACGATGAGGGTCTTGAGCCCGCGACGTGCCGATACGGCTCGCCAGCCGTCCCGCAGGTTTGCGAGCACGTGCTGGTTCGCGGCAGCGGCATCGCGCGCGGATGGTATCTTCGCCAGCAGGAGGCCCAAAACCGCCAGAAGAGCGCCGCCGAAGTCGAGGAACATGACGGCGTGCAGACCTTGCGTGGTGTAGAGGAAGATGCCGATGGCCGGCGAGCCGATGGCTGCGACGCTCGCGAGGGTCTGGATGAGGCTGTTGATGCGCAGGAGGTGCCGTTCGGGCACGAGCAGGGGCAGCGAGGCCATGAGGGCGGGGTTGTGGAACGCCTGACCGACGCTGCGTGCCACGACGAGCGCCATGAGCGTGGCGAAGGTCACCTCTCCGGCGAGCAGCGCGATGCCGATGCCGAGCGAGACGATGCCGATGCCGAGGTCGGCGGCGACCATGACGGCCTTGCGGTTGCAGCGGTCCGCGACGACGCCGCCGAAGGGGGAGATGAGCCCTTGGGGCAGGTAGGCGCAGATGCTCGCGACTGCGAGCATGAGGGCGCTGCCGGTCGTCTCGGTGACGTGCCAGATGACGGCCCAGCCGGCTGCGTAGCTGGTGATCATCGAGAACGACTGTCCTGCGAAGATGACGGCGATGATGGCGAGCCAACGTTTCGGCAGCGTCTGGCCGGCTGCGTTCGTGGGCGTGATCGATTCGTTCATGGCGAAACTCCTTTTCGGGTGACGGTCGAACGTCTCCAAGCATGCGGTAGCGGTGGCGGTTGCTCCACCTATTTCGGTTGGAAAGACAGTCGAAAAGAGGAAAGCACACGTTGCGATGCGCGGAAAACGAAAAAGGGAGAGTGGTGCCAGCGGTTGCTAGAAACGCGATAGCAGTTGTCCGGCCATGAGGGGCGGCTCCTTGGGATCGGGTTTGCGAAGGCGAGTGTAGCACAGTCGCGCTCCCGTGCCAACGGCGGGTCGGCCGGGCTTTTGGCCGCGGCCCCGTTTAAGCCGAGAGGCCGTGCGTCGCCGCAGGGCCTGGGGGGGGGGTCGCGTCGCTTTCGGGCGGACGGCTTCTCCGTCGCGGATGGGGCTGCGGCGCTTTTCCGCTCCGGGGCCCTACAGCCGAGGGGCGCGGAGAGGGCGCGGCGGTTTCGGCTCGACGGGATCGGCTTCGCGCGGGCCGGGTCGAATGCGGCTTCGCCGCCGCGCCAGAAGGACGGGCCTTTCGCGGAAGCGTGCGCACGAGTGGTTGCGGGGCAAAGCGCGCTATGGGGCGGCGGGCAAAAGCACGTCGAGGTCGACGGGGGTGGCGATGCCGGCGACGCTTCCGGTGTTCGTGTATTGCCAGATGGCGAAGTCGAACTGGGCGCTCGGCGCGGCGGCGTCGTACTCGGCGAACCATATCGGTCGGCCTCCGAGCGTCTCGTTGAGCCCATCTGCCGCCTCCTGCGTGCCGTCGATGGCGCAGAGGCGCGCCATGTCGTTTTTGTTGCCGTAGACCATCGTGTCATAGCCTGCTTCCTCGAGTCGTTCGCAGAACGCCGCCGCGCAGTCGGCGAGGGCCTGGCCGCTCAGGCCGTTCGCGCGTCCGGCCCCGTCTGGGACGGGCTCGTGGTCGAAGGCGACCGGCAGGTCGAGGCGGCGTCCTGCCAGAAGGCCCACGACGAAATCGGCCTCCTCCCTCGCTTCGTCCGCATCGGTCGCTTGCGAGAAGAAGTACGCCCCCACGGCAAGCCCTGCCGCGTCGGCGCCGTCGAGGTTTTCAGCGCATCGCGCATCGGCGTAGAGGGCGCCTTCGGTGTAGCCTCGGTTTCCCACGCGCACGAAAGCGAAGTCGATGCCGTCGGCGGCCACGGCCTGCCAGTCGATGACGCCCTGGTGCTCGGACACGTCGATGCCCGACCGAGAGCGCGTCTGCCCGTCTTCGGCATAGGCCAGGCGCTCGGCGTCACGCTCGAGGTTCGTCCAATCGTAAGGGCTCTCATAAGGTGCGGGGGCGCTCTTCTCGACGGAGAACGTGTCGCGATTCCCCCAAACGGCGAGGATGCAGATGACCGCTGCGACGCCGATGACTGCCGCCGCGCATGCAGCGATGGCCGTGCGGGCGGGGGCGGCCGTGCGCGTCCGGGCGGCTGCGCGAGGGGGAGAGGCGTCTTTCAGCGGTCGTTTCATGGGGGCATCCTAGCAAAAGAAGAGGCCGCGCGGTTCCTGTCGCGCCTGCTGCCCATCGCGTCTCCAGAAGTCGGGCGGGTCGTTTCTTGCTGCGACGTTGCTTGCCCGGTCGGGCTCTCCGCCTCTCTGCTGAATCCGGATTTGCGCGACCGCCCTGTGCTCCTCTCGTTCGAGATTCGGCCTCTTTCCCGTAGCTTGGCCTGAATGAAGGCGATGGAAATCCGCCGTGCGGCGATGCTTTTCGAGCGGTGCCGGAGGCGGAGGGTGCCGCGCGGAGGAGGCTGGGCGTGGGTCGATGGCGATTCGACCGCGCGTCTGCCTTTTTTGCTAAACCAGGAATTGACGCCACCGCGCGTTTATCGGATCGCGAGCCGAGCTCTCTTCGGTCGGACGCTTCGGAAGCCCTCATCCTCCCAACGCGAGCCCGGGTGCGGGCGTGCACTCCTGGGGTCGGACGCTCCGGGGGCCTTCGCCCGCCCAGCGGGGTGCTTCCGAAGCTGGAGCGGGCCGTGCGCAGCAATCCGACCTAGCCTCTGCCAATCCTGGGCCGACAGAGGCTGCTTGTCTTTTCTGCAAAATTTTCGTTTGGTGAACGGTTTTCCGGGATTGGGGAGGACGTTGCTGTCGCATCGGTTGTCTTTTGGAACGTTTTCCCAGGTGGGCTTTTTCTGCGGTCTCTTGGGAATCGAAAAACCGTTCACCAAACGAAAATCTTTGCGTGATCGGATACCTGGCACGAGCAAAAATCGGCATCTGTCCGGCATTTTGAGCGGAGACGGAGCCGTCAGGGTCGAGCGCCTCGTGCGGAGCCGGCGAGAAACTCTCGAGCCGGCGTGGCGAAGGCGCTAGGACGCTCAGCTGCCCAACGCGGCAGAGCATCGACGGTTTGCAGCGGCCTGCGCTCTACGTGCCTTGCCAGGCGAGGGGCTCTTTCGCGGCGGCCTGCGCGGCGATGAGGCGAGCATCGCCGCGCCCCATATATCCGTAGGCAACGAGCTTCTCCAGCACGTGGCCTTGCCGTTGGCGGGCGAGCTCCGGGTGCTCGGAAAGCGCGTAGGCGCTCGGGGCGTTCGGGATGCCGACGAGCAGCGTGCACTCGTCGGGGGTGAGGTCGGCCGGCTTCTTGCCGAAATAGCCTTCGCTCGCCGCGCCGATGCCCGTGTGGCCGTCGCCGAAATAGATCGAGTTCACATAAAGTTCGAGGATGGTCTGCTTCGAGAAATGCTGCTCCATCGTGAGCGCCATGAGCACTTCGGCCACCTTGCGCTCGATGGTCTGCTCTTGCGTGAAGTACTGGTTTTTCGCAAGCTGCTGCGTGATGGTGCTTCCGCCCTCGACGATGGCGCCGGCGCGCAAATCGTTCACAAGAGCGCGCGCCGTGGCGATGGCGTCGAATCCGGGATGCGCGTAGAAGCGATGGTCTTCCACGGCGACGGTGGCTTGCAGGTAGAGGTCGGGCAGCTCGTCGATGGGGGTGAAGCCGGCCTGTTGTTCGATGCGCGCCGCCATGTCGTCGAGGCTTGTCTGGGTGATCGCTTCTTTGTAGAGCCCGAAGCCGCGTGCGATGAAGTACAACGCGACGACGATACAGAGGGCGCCTGCGATGGCGCAGGAGCGGCTGACGATCGTCGCGGCCGTGCGTGCGGTCGAGTGGGATTTTCCGGGCACGGCTCCTCCTCGTCGGGCTCTGTTGCTGGCGCGCCTTATCTTTGCTCTAAATACAGTAAACCGGATGTCCCTTACCGCTTCCTTACACGCCGCTTGCCCCGTCCTTGCATTTTCGCAATGCGATGAGGCTTCGTGGGCGGTGCTGTTTGACGCGCTCGATCGGCTCGGTTCGGGAGGTTCGTCCCGATGCGGGCTTCAAGCATGGGGGGTCGTGCGAGGTGCTCGGGACGCGGGCTCGGTGCTCGCGCAGGGCTTGCTAGGGCCTTTGGAGGCGCCGGGGTTGGGCTGTCGCCGACCGCGGCCCGACCGAGGGGCTTGCGAATCTTGCTGGGGCTTTCGCTCGGAAAACGGCCTGTCGGAGCTGAATGCGTCGCGGCGGTTCTGAGTATTCCTCGACGCGCTTCGCCTTCGTCTGCGCGGGGCTGGTAGACCGCTCATCGCATGAGAGGCTTTGTCGATTCCCGGGCGCGCCGAGCTTCGTAAGAGGGCTCGGAAGGGGTTTCGAGACTCGCTATCGGACGTTCGCCATGCGACGGTTCCGATGCTGTGAAACGGAGAAGCTGCAACGGGTCCGTCTTTGCGGCCTGTGCGAAGGGTTTCGCGTTTGCAAGTGCTGCGGTGGCGGGCGTGAAGCTGCTCCCTCGCGGATGTCGGAGGACGAAAAGCTCAGGCGGTTTAGACCGTCTTGCCTTTCGTCGGCTCCGAGGCTCGAACGGACGAGGGGTTTCGGTGCCTCGACGAGCATTGGTCGATTGGTGCTGAGCGGCCATCGGCGACGCCGACGGCCGGCGATCATGCTCTTCTCGCTATCCGGGCGGGGATGCGTACGCGTTCCCGCCCGGATCGTTCTCAGCGCTACAGCTCGCGTTTGGCGTACAGCTTCACCGACAGCGAGGCCGAGGCCAGATAGAGGATGACAACAACGGCGACAGCGATGAGCGCTGCCGCGAGCGTGCCCTCCGGCGTTTTTACCCAGTTGACGAAGTCGAGGACGAACGCCGGCATCTGCAGGTTGCTTTCCAGGTTGAGCGCGATGACGAACCCGAACACTATGACGAGGGGCAGGTAGCGCACCGCCTTCGTCATGCCGAAGCGCGACACCAGCGGCAGCATGATGGACAGCATGATAAAGATCGCGGCAAGGCCCATCGCGCTTGCCATGAGAATGGCCTGCCACGAGAAGTTCGACATAAGCTCCGCCAGCTGCGGCACGCTGGGCAGAAGCTGCGCCGCCGCAATGCCGATTCCCGTCACCGCCAACCCGACGACCACGCCGACTAGCACGAGCAGCGCTATGCTTGCGTAACGTCCCGTGATGACGTCGGCGCGCGAAATGGGCAGCGCGAGGCGGAACTGCTGCCAGCCGCTGCGCTCGTCGTACGCGATGATGGTGAATGCGATGGAGAACGGGATGATCACGATGAGCATCGGCGCGGTGATGTAGAGGCTCTGCGTCACAAAGGTGATGAACAGGCCCACGACGAGGGCGACGACAATCTGCTGGAGCAGGTACTTCTTCGCCACCTGCATATCGGACATGAACATGGCTTTCACTGGACGTCTCCTTTCAGCATGAGGCCCATGAAGGAATCGATGTCGGCCTTGTCGAGCGCGATGTCGCGGAAATTCTCGGCGAAGGCGAAGCGGTCGGGCACGAGCACGTCGATGCCGTACGGGTGGCGCAGGGAGCGCAGCTCGCCCGGCGCGAAGAACCCGCTGGCCGCGATGCGCTCGAACTCGGCGGCGCGGCAGTGCGCGATGCCGGCGAGGTCGGTGATGGCGTCCTTCTCGACGGAGAACACGATGCGGCCCTTGTCGATGCACACCACGTAGTCGGCGATCTTCTCGAGATCGCTTGTGATGTGGCTTGACATGAGGATGCCGTGGCGCTCGTCGCGCATGTAGCCGTGCAGACATTCGAGCGCCGCATCGCGGGCGAGTGGGTCGAGGCCGGCTGTGGCCTCGTCGAGAATGAGCAGGTCGGGGTCGTGCGAAAGCGCGCAAGCCAGCGAGAGCTTCATGCTCATGCCGCGTGAGAGGTCCTTCACGGTGCGGTCTTTCGGCAGCTCGAACTGGGCAAGCCGCTGCTCGAAGTCCGCGTCGCTCCACGTTTCGTAGCTGTAGGACATGAGCCGGCCCACGGCCTCGACGGTCATCTCCTCGGGAAACGAGCACGTGTCGAACACGACGCCGACGCGCTGCTTGGCCCGCTTGACGGCTTTCGCGTCGGCGTGCTCGCCGACGTTCGTCCCGGAAAGCTCGATGGAACCCGCGTCGGGGAAAACCAGGCCCAGAACCGATTTGATGGTGGTGGTCTTGCCGGCTCCGTTTGAGCCGACCAGCCCCACGACGCTGCCGGCGGGAACCGTCAGGTCGATGTTTTTCAGGTCGAAGCCCTCGTAGTGCTTCGACAGGCTGCGGATGCGGAGAAGGTCGTTCATCGGTCGTCACTTTCTGCGATGAGGTCGAGCATGTCGTGGAGTTCTTGGACGGTAACGTTCGCGGCGCGTGCCTCGTCGGCGGCCTGCACGAGCAGCCCTTCGATGGTGCGAAGGCGCTCCTCGCGCAAAAGCTCCTTGTTGCCGCCGGCCACGAAGCTGCCCTTGCCCTGCACTGTCTCGATGAATCCCTGGGTCTCCAGCTCTGCGTAGGCGCGCTTCGTCGTGATGACGCTGATGCGCAGGTCGCTCGCGAGCGCTCGGATGGAGGGCAGCTGCTGCCCCTCGTCTAGCCCGCCCGAGAGGATGAGGGCCTTCATCTGCGAGACGATCTGCTCGTAGATGGGCTTGTCGCTCGCGTTCGAGATGATGATGTCCAAGATGCTCCCTTTTCCTGTGTCGTTGCGCGGTGCCGTTCGGCGCGCTTTGCCGACGGCTTTGCGGCGAGTGCTCCGTTTCGTCGTTCGCGCCGCGCTGCCGCATGGGCGGTGCGCGGATGCCGCTGTGCGGACGGCGTGAGCGCTCCGGCGTCCCGGTGCGCCCGGTGGGCGCTCGGCGGCGTCCCGCCTTGCGTCCTGGAGGATGCGGGCACGTTCCCCGCCTCCTCCGTATCGGGCATCCTCTGCATGGCCACCTTGCGATTGCTGTGCAGTGTGTATATACCCGATATGCACACTATAATCACTAGGCACACGGCGGTCAAGAGGAATAGTCGAGAATACCTACTTGAAAGCAATACGGCATTACAATGTATCGATCATGCTGAAAGGGGGACGCATGGAAACTGCGCTCGTCAAGAAGTGATCGCGCAGCAAGCGAGACGATGCCATCGTCGCCGCTCGCGTACCGGAGGAAATCAAGCGGCAGGGAAACGCCGTTCTCAAGAAGATCGGCTCGACTCCCACCGAGCTGGTCAATGCCGCTTATCGATACGTTCTCGAGCGGGGGAGTTGCCAGTTGAGGCTCGCGAGCTCAGGCCGCGCGTCATAAGGCTAGCCGACGAACAGAAGCAGACGTTGGGAGGGCGGAGCAAGCGAGCGACGTGCGCTGTCCCGGAATCGTTTTGGCAAGGCAAGTCGTACAAGGACTTGTTGGAGGAGGCGATGAGGGAGAAGTATGAGGCTCTTGCTTGATACGAACGTTCTCGTGGGCTACTTCGGGGCACGGCGGCCTTTTTGCGATCAGTGGGAACTGATCAACGCTTTGCAAATGACGGGATATGCTGATCTATGGGCTTCGATTGAATCGTGCACGGATGCGTTCTGCCTGTTGCGGAGAGCTGTCGACTCTGAGAAGCTCCAGGACATGTTTCTCGAATGTCTCTCGTTTGTGAGGGTGTGCTCGGTGAGCGAGGACGGTATTCGCAAAGCGGCGGAGCGATCATGGCCCGATTTCGAAGACTGCCCGATTGCCGTATGCGCCGAGAAGGTGAAAGCAGACTACATCATTGCGCGCGATGCGGGCGGCTTCAAACGTTCGAAAATACCGGCAATCGATGCGCCGTCGTTTTTCGCGATGCTCGAAGAGGATTGCGGCATCGTCTACGAGATGATCGACTGGTAGCGGGGGGGGGGCGTTCCTATGCACCCTTCCTTTCGGCGAGGACGGGGTTGGTGTAGCGGCCGCGGGTTTCGGTGCGCTTCCCGTATTGGATTGAGTTGGTGGGGCAGCGGTGCAGGCAGGCCAGGCACCGGGTGCAGCCCATTTCGGCCCAGCGAGGCGCGCCCTCGATGAGGGCGATGGTGTTCGTTGGACACAGCTCGACGCATCTGCCGCAGCGGATGCAGGTGGGCAGCGTGTGGAACGCGGCCGTGGGGCACGGTTTCTCGTTCCTCTCGAAGGCTGCGGACAGAAGGACGCCGATGGGGTTGCGCCGCTCGGCTCGCACGCGTTCGCGTTGCCTGACGCGTTCGGCTACTCGTCGCGCTTCGAGCTCGGCGTTGGCCAGAAGCTGCTCGCGCCGCGCGCCCTGCGCGGGCGCGTAGAGGAACGTGCAGTTGCCCACCGAGCGCACGCTGAACGACGCGTCCAGGTTGATGCCTTGGCTGGCGAGCAAGCGCTTGCCGAAGATGCGTGCGGTATTGCCGACGAAGCTGCCGCAGCCGACCGCCGCGAAGCAGTAGCCGGGGACGAACGTCTCCTTGTTGCCGGTGCGGAACCGGGCGAGTTCGAGGAACTCATCGACGATGGCGGGGGTGGTCCAGTAGTAGGTGGGGAAGATGAAGCCGAGCTGCTCGCCCTGTTCGAGCGTGAAATCGAAGTCCTTGTGCTTGTACGACGCGCCGATGTCCGCGAGCATGTCGCCGGTCGCGCGCGCTATGGTCTGCGCGGCGGCGAGCGAGTTGCCGGTGCCGGTGAAGTAGAAGATCATGGCGCGTCCTTTCCGCTCGAGTCGGGCTTCGGTGGGGCCAGTATAGCAAGGGGACGGGCGCGCGGACGTTTCGGCATGGAGTCGTTTCCCATGCGGCATGCGTACGCGGCCATGCGTCTTGCGCCTCGCGCGGTTTCCGCAGGGCGCCTCGAGCCTCCTGCGACCGCGAGCGCCTCGCGTTTAGCACGCCCCGGGCGTCTCCCCACATTTTGCCTCGTCGCGTGATGGCGCTTCCCAAAGCGCTCCATGCGGGACGTCAGCTTCGGGTTGGTCGGCTTCCACGGGGCGCCATCGCGCCGAGGGGGCGTGCGAAGGCGGGCGCTAGGCGCGCCCTCGCCCGACGTCGGGCTCGCGTGCGTGCCGCGCCGGTTGCGCTCTGCTATGATGACGATGTGAAAGGGAAGCGAACCGAGGAGGGATTCTATGGCAGACGTGCTGTTCGTCGAATACCCGAAGTGCTCGACCTGCAGGAAAGCGAAGGCGTGGCTCGACGCGCACAGCGTGGCGTACATCGGCCGGCACATCGTCGAGGACAATCCCACGGCCGACGAGCTGGCGGCATGGCATGCGAGAAGCGGGCTGCCGCTGCGCCGTTTCTTCAACACGAGCGGTATGTTGTACCGCGAGCGCAACGTGAAGGCGCTTCTGGATGCGGGCATGTCGGATGCGGAGGCGTACGCGCTTTTGGCGGAGAACGGCATGCTGGTGAAGCGTCCGCTCGTGGTGGGCAAGGACTTCGTGCTCGTGGGCTTCGAAGAGGCCGAATGGGAGCGCGCTCTGCTGTAGGGGCCCGCTTCGAGCCGCGCTCGCGGGGGCCGAGGGGCGTGCCGCGCGGGAAGCGGCTCGGCCGCTCTCGGCTCCGAAGCGCCTCGCCCGTCCTTTGCGCGACGAGCGGCCTTTTCGAGGGGCTACAGTTCGTCGGTGTCGAGCCAGAGCGTGAAAGGCCCGTCGTTGACCAGGCTCACGTCCATATGGGCTCCGAACCGGCCCGTTTCGACTCGAGGGACATCGCGTCGGGCGTGCGCGACGAACGCTTCGTAGAGGCGCTTCGCCTCGGCGGGCGCTCCGGCGTGCGCGAACGAGGGGCGGTTGCCCTTCTTGCAGGCGGCGAACAGCGTGAACTGAGATACGACGAGCACGTCGCCGCCCACGTCGGCAAGCGAGAGGTTCGTCTTTCCGTCGGCGTCCTCGAAGATGCGCAGACGGGATATCTTGCCCCAAAGGCGTTCGGCGTCGTCTTCGTCGTCATCGCGGCCGACGCCTAGCAAAACGACGAGCCCGCGCTCGACCGAGCCGACCGTCTCGTCGCCGATGTCAACCTGTGCGCGCTTGACGCGCTGGACGACGGCTCGCATGGGCGCTCCTCTCGTTTCTGGTCCTTCTCCTGCGTCTCCCGTTTGCCGGCTCGCGCGTTCGAAGCGCTGGTTGCCGTACGCGCCTGAGCGCTCGTGATCGCTTTGCGCCGACAGGAGCGGCCGCGAAGCGATCCGAACCGCTTCGCCGCGACAGTATAGCACGGGCCGCCTTGCTTCCGTCGGTCGACGGGTGGGACGTTCGCGCGCCGTTTCGGGTGATGGGGCGCGGCGAGCGGTTATCGGCGGCGGCATGGTGATCGTGTGCGTCGTGTTTACCCGCCGTGCAACGAGGTGTATAACGGAGCGAAAACCAAGGCGGGCGCGTGGTTCGCATGGGATCGCGGGGGAAGGACGGCGCATGGGCTATGTGATCGTGTACGACAGCAGGACCGGCAACACCGAGGCGCTTGCGCGCGCTGTGGCCGAGGTGCTGTCCGAGGAGGGCTTGCTTGCGCTCGGGCGCGTCGAGGAGGTGGATGCGTCGGATCTTTCGAGGGCCGAACGCGTGTACGCGGGATTTTGGACGAATCGCGGCGACTGCTCCGACGGGATGGCCGAGCTTCTGTCCTCCCTCGGCGGCAAGGAGGTGTTCTTGTTCGGCACGGCGGGCTTTGGCGCCGACGAGACGTACTTTGCAGGTGTGATGGCGCGCGTTGCGGCGCATGTGCCCGAATCGGCGCGGATCGTGGGCACGTTCATGTGCCAGGGCCGCATGCCGGCGAGCGTGCGCGAGCGCTACGAGCGCCAGGCGAAGGAGAATCCCGCACAGGCCCCGCGCATGGCCCAGCTCATCGAGAACTTCGACGAGGCTCTCGCGCATCCCGGCGACGACGATCTTGCGCGCCTGCGCGCCAAGGTGCAGGCCTCGCTGCCAGCTTGAGGCTTCGGGGCTAGCGGCCCCGCGCGCACGTGCGGACTTGCCATCGTCGCGGCGAGAAACGGAGAATATCATGGCGAACCTCACCGATCTGCCGAACATCGGCCCCTATGCAGCCGAGCGGCTTGCCCGGGTGGGCATCGCGACGCCCGATGACCTGATGGCCGCAGGGGCCGAGCAGGCATGGCTCAAAGTGCAGGCCATCGACCCCGGCGTGTGCCTGCACATGCTCTACGGCTTGGAGGGCGCAGTGCAGGGCATCCCGAAAAAGGAGCTCGATCCTGCCCGCAAACAGGAGCTCAAGGCGTTCATGGACGCGAACAGGCCGGCGTAGGGGGCACGGCGCGGGAGGGAGCGCGGCAGACGCAGCGGGGCACCGGTGGAACCGTCGTGCTGATTGTCGCACGACAAAATGGTATGCTGTGCAGGAACGCGTCCCGGCGGGCGCGGCGGACGGCGGAGACGGCGAGAGGGGGAGCGGTGGTCTTCGGCGAGCTCATCGTGTGGTACCTGTTCCTCGGCGGCACCGCCGCCGGGAGCTTCGCGGTATTCTCCGCCATCGACCTGCACACGGCTTTCTCGCATGCGAACGACCCGCGCCTTGCTCGCATGCCCCGCGGGTGCCGCGGCCGTCGCGCGTGCTCGATGGCGCAGCGGCGCGTCGTTGCGACGGGCTACGCAATCGCCTTCACGATGCTCGTCGTCGGCATGCTGTGCCTTTTGGCCGACCTCGGTCGACCGGAGGCGTTTTACCTGTTGTTCCTGTATCCGACCAGCAGCTTTGTCTCCATCGGCACCTTCGTTCTCACGCTGTTCGCGGCATGCCTCGCCCTTTCGCTTGCCGAGTCTGCGCTGGTGCTGGGGCCGGCATGGGAGCGAGCGGCGTTGGCGGCGAAGGCGGTAGGCGAGATATTGGCGATCGCCGTGATGGTGTACACGGGGCTTTTGCTGGAGAACGTCATCGCGGTTGATTTGTGGCGCTCTGCATGGCTGCCCGTGCTCTTCCTGCTGTCGGCGCTGTCGTGCGGATGCGCGGTGGCCCTGATCGGCGTCTGCCTGTGCGAAAGCCGCGCAGGGTCGCTCCCCTGGATTCGCGGGCTTTCCCTTGCTGACGCGGCGATCATCGTCCTCGAGGCCATCGCTGCGCTCATGTGCGCGATCACGGTGAACGCCGCGAGTGACGACAGGCCGTTCGACGCGCTGTTGTCGGGCGACCAAGCCTGGGTGTTTTGGTTGGGGTTCGTGGGATGCGGTATACTGGCGCCATTGGCTATCGAAACGTCCGCGCTGCTCGCCCGGCGCAACCATGCAAGCGGCATCGTCGCTGTCATGGCGGCGCTCATCCTTG
Organism: Gordonibacter sp. An230; assembly: GCF_002159915.1. Taxonomy (GTDB): domain Bacteria; phylum Actinomycetota; class Coriobacteriia; order Coriobacteriales; family Eggerthellaceae; genus Rubneribacter. The sequence continues at coordinate 163,286 of NZ_NFJP01000003.1, read as the reverse complement.
TCGGCGGCTTCAGCCTGCGGTTCGTGCTCGTGAACGCCGGCGTTCAAACCGCGGTCTGAAGGAAGCAACGGCATCGATTGTGGCGAAGGAAACACCGACATTCTCATTCTGCGACCAGAGCGACCTGCCGCTGTGGGTTCAGCTGCGCGATCGCATGGAGTATTTGATCACCTCAGGGTTCTACAAGCCGGGTGAGAAGCTGCCCACCGTGCGCAAATACGCCGCTGACCTGCACATCGCCTACAACACGGTGAGCAAGGCGTACATGGGGCTTGAGCGCGACGGCTACGTGACGACGGTGCGCGGCAGCGGCGTGTTCGTGAACGACCTGGACTCGCTTCCCCGCGAGGGCGACCGGGTGGATGCGCTGGTCGAGGACTTTGTCAAAAGCTGCCTCAAGGAGGGCATGGCGTACGACGATGTGCCCAAGCTGGTGTCCAAGCACGTTCGAAGGATGAAGATGAGCCATGATAAGAAGTGACAGGATGCGCAGCGGGCGCGACGAGCGCGACTCGTACCGTCGCTCGGAGATGGAGTTCGGCGTGGCCGCCGACGCCTATCGGTCCGACCCCAGCAAGAAGGCCACGCGCAACGGCGCCGTGATGGTGACGGTGGTTTTGGCGCTGGCGGCGTTCTTGGCGGTGCTGGGGGCGTGGTACGCGCTGGCGGGAGCGCTGAGCTTGGTGGCCATCGCCGTGGCGCTCGTCGTGGGGCTGGCGGTGCTGTCGTCGGTGCACGTGTGCCTGGAGTGGGAGCGCGCGGTGATCATGCGGCTCGGGCGGTTCAGCCGCTTGGCAGGGCCGGGCATCTTCTTCAGCATACCGCTCATCGAGTTCTGCACGCTGCGGGTCGACCAGCGCACCATCGCCACGCCGTTCGGCGCGGAGGAGGCGCTCACGAGCGACCTCGTGCCGCTTGACGTGGACGCCGTGCTGTTCTGGATGATCTGGGACCCGGAGAAAGCGTGCACGGAGGTGGAGGACTGCCGTTTCGCCGTGGCCCTGACCGCGCAGACGGCGCTGCGCGACGCCATCGGGCGCGCGTCGGTGTCGAACGTGGTGATGCGCCGCCACCAGCTGGATCAGGAGCTTCAGGAGGCCGTTGAGGCGAAGGTGACCGACTGGGGCATCACGGTGCTGTCGGTGGAGATCCGCGACATCATCATCCCGAAGGAGCTGCATGGCGTGATGTCGCTCGAGGCGCAGGCCGAGTGCCGCAAGAACGCGCGCATCGCGCTCATGGAGGCCGAGCGCGACGTGTCGGCCATCCTGCAGGAGGTGGCGGAGACGTACTCGTACGACGACATCGCGCTGTCGCTGCGCAAGATGCACCTCACCTACGAGGGCATGCAGGACAACGGCAGCTCCCTCGTGGTGCCGAGCGCCTACAGCGAGGGATTCGCGAAAGAGTCCGGAAAGGAGTCTCCCGAGCGTTAGGGGCGTGACGGGCACGGGTCGGGCGTCGCGTGGGCTGCGGCTGATGTGCGTACGGTGCGCGTTGTCGCCCGAAGCGGTCGGTTTTGGCCCGAAAAACGACCGCTTCGGGCGACTACGCATGGTTTGGGGGCCGTGCGTTCCGAGCGGGATCGTCCGAGGGGCCGTTTTAAGGGAAGGGGCAGGGGTGGGAGCAAGGGCGAGAAGGGGAACGAGGGCGGGGGCAGGACATAGCGCGGCTTCCGCTCGCATGCGAGAGAGCGCTCCTCCCAAATTATCCTTAAAATAGTATAACTCAACCAAAAATTGTCGTGCGACACTCTTGATTGTCGCACGACAATTTTGCCATAATAGGCGATGGAGGGATCGGCCGAATTCCCACAGAGCATGCGTCCGAGCATGCGCGCACGCCGTCGGAGGCTCTGCTGCGCGCGTTTGGACGCTCCGATGGTGTGCGCTGAGGAGGCGCGCTGCAAAGCGAGCGCTTGCCTGAAGAGGCGGGCGCGCGGGAAGAGGAGGCTTGGATATGGGGCTTGAATCCCTGTATGCGTTCACCATGTTGGGAGGCGTGGCCGCAGGCGCGTACGCGTTCGAAACGGGGCTGCGACGTCGGCGCGAAGGCGGGCGCCCGTGGCTGGTTCCCCTCGTGGTGGCGATTCTGTTCGCCGTGGGGCTCGTGGCGGCGGCCACGCATGTGCACAGCATTCCGCGGGCGATCCAGTCGGTGATCGGAGGGACGGTCAATTTCGGCTCCGGCATGATCCGCGAGGTCCTGGTCGCGGGGTGCTTCATGATGCTGGCCGTGATCGACCTCGTCGTCACGCTCGTGCGCAAGGACAGCCCCTACGGGCTGCGCGTCGCGGGGGCGGTCGTCGGCGTGGTGTGCATGGTCATGATGGGCGTGGCCTACACCGACGTGTACGGCATCGCGGTGTGGTGCGACGCACCGGCGACGATCCTTGCGTTTCTGGCCGGCGACCTGGCCATGGGCTTGGCGCTGTTCGCCGTGCTCGGCTCGGAGGGCTACGACGGCGCGGTGCTGCGCATCGTTTCATTCATCGTGAACGCGGCGCTCGCCGCAGGCCTTGTGCTGGAGGCCGTCGCGTTCTCGAACGAGGGTTTCGACCCGGTGAGCCAGATCGCCGCGCTTGTTGTCGCGCCGGTCGTCTCGGCGGTGCTTGTGGCGCTTTCGCCGAGGATCGCGAGCAAGCGCGCCGTCGCCGTTGCCATCTGCGTCGCGGCGATCGTCGGCGTGGGCATCTCACGTTACGCGTTCTACGCAACCTGCACGGTGGCTTAGGGAAGCAAGGGGGAATATCGTGAGCATCGAATCGAAGAACATATCGCGTCGCGGCTTTCTCGGGGCCGCCGCTGCGGTGGCGGTGGGCGCTGCCGCCCTGTCGGCGACGGGGTGCTCCGCAGAAGCGAGCCTCGACGCCGCTGACAAGCACGAGCTGCCCACCGATCCGGCTGACGGCGGCACATGGGTTGCCGCCGCATGCTGGCACAACTGCGGCGGGCGCTGCATGAACAAGGTGATGGTGAAAGACGGCGCGGTCATCCGCCAGAAGACGGACGACACGCACGAGGACAGCCCGGACTACCCGCAGCAGCGCGGCTGCGTGCGCGGCAAGGCCCAACAGCAGCAATGCTTCGGCGCGGACCGCTTGAAATACCCCATGAAGCGCAAGAGCTGGTCGCCCGAGAACCCCAACGGCGAGCTGCGCGGCAAAGACGAATGGGAGCGCATCAGCTGGGATGAAGCCATAGACTACGTGGCCGGCCAGTTCAAGTCCATCAAAGAGAAGTACGGCAACCAGGCGTTTCTCCTCGGCAGCTACGGCTCGCGCTATGCGTTCGCGCCGCTTCTGGCCTATGGGGGCCATACGTCCGTCGCCGACTCGACGTCCCACGGCTCGTACCTGCTGAATCCGGATACCACCATCGGCATCCCCAGCACCGACGCCGGCACGTGCAACGATCGCACCGACATGCTCAACGCCGACACCATCGTGTTCTACGCGTCGAATCCCGCTTGGTCGGCTCCAGGCACGCCGAGCTACCATTACCTTCGCGCCAAGGAGGCGGGGGTCAAGTTCATCACGGTCGACCCCATCTACACGGCTTCCGCCCAGATGCTCGACGCGTACTGGATTCCCATCCGCACCGGCACGGACACGGCGTTCATGCTGGGCGTGGCTTCCGAGATGCTTCGCCTCGATGCCGAAGAAGGCGACGTCATCGACTGGGGCTTCCTCGATAAGTACACGGTGGGCTTCGACGCCGATCACAAACCCGCCGACCTCAAAGAGGACGTGAACTTCCGCGATTACGTGGAAGGCGCCTACGACGGCCAGCCGAAAACGGCTGAATGGGCATCGAACATCTGCGGCGTGCCGATGGAGCAGATCACGTATTTCGCGCGCGAGATCGGCAAAACCCGCAACGTGTGGATGCTCCACAACTTCGCGGCGGCGCGCTGCAACGGCTCGGAGAACGTCCCTCAGCTGTTCATGACGCTTGGCGCGATGGGCGGCCACTTCGGCAAACCGGGCAACTGCACTGCGAACAACTACCATGCGAACGCCGGCAACGGCGGCCCCGCCCTCGTGAAGGCGGGCAAGACGGGGCTTCCCAGCCTGGAGAACCCCATCGACGGCGTCATTCCGGGCCCTCAAGTGTGGGAGGCGTGCTTCTCCGGCACGTATCGCCAGGTGGGAGATTGGTACGCAGGCGATGGATCTCAGGCGGGCGTCGATAAGACGTGCGACATCCACTGCATCGTCCATGACGAGAACGCCTATCTGCAAACCGGCCCCAACATGAAGCGGGGCATCGAGGCGCACCGCAAAATGGATTTCGTGGTGGCGAAAGCCCAGTTCATGAACACGCAGGCGCGGTATTCCGACATCGTGCTGCCGGTCACCACGAAATGGGAGGTGCCAGGTGGCCTGGATGCGTCCAACCGCGAGTTCCTGTTCTGCTATTCGCAGGTGACCGAGCCTTTGTACGAGGCGAAGACCGATCAGGAGATCAACGCGCTCATCCTCGAGGCGCTGGGGATCGATCCTGCGACGGTCTATCCCATCAGCGAGAAGCAGGCGTTCTTCAACCAGCTGGCGGGGACGACGGTCGTCAAGGAGGACGGCTCCGGCGCATACGAGCCGCTCATCTCCATCACCGAGGACGATATCGAGCGGTGGGGCGTCGAAGGCAAGCCCCAGACGGGACGCGTCGGTTTGCAGGAGTTCATCGAGAACGGCGGCTACCAGGTGAAGCGCGCGCTGGGCGACCAATACAGCGCGTTTCTGGGATATGCCGACTTCATTGCCGACCCCGACGCCAACCCGCTTGACACCGCGAGCGGAAAGTTCGAGATCACCAGTCAGGCGAAGGCCGACCTGTACAACAGCATCGGCTTGACGGACCGCACGTACCAGCCGTATCCCGAGTACATCGTGCCGTCCATCGGCTACGAGACCACGTTTAAAAACGGGGAGATCGGCGGCGAGGCGGGCGAGTACCCCTACCTCATGTTCAACCCGCACTACTTCCGCCGCTCGCACACCGTGTTCGACAACTGCCCCTGGATGCGCGAGGCTTGGCCGAACCCGGTGTTCCTCAACGCGTCCGACGCCGCCGAGAAGGGGATCGAAGACGGCGACACCGTGCGCGTGTGGACGAAGTACGGAGAGGTGCTGCGCAAGGCCTGCTGCCTGGAGAACATGCGCCCCGGCCAGGTGGGCATCCCTCACGGGTCGTGGGTCAACGTGGACGAGGAGACGGGCATCGATCTGGCGGGCGCCGACAACTACCTCATCGGCAACGACATCTCCGGCTGCGGGGTGACCAGCTACAACAACAATAACTGCAACTTCGAGAAGTACGCGGGCGCAGCGCTGGAAGACGATTGCGACCAACCCATGCGCATCGTCGACCTCGGCTAGTCAGGAGGGAGCATCATGACTGTTGGATTTTACCTTGACATGACGCGCTGCATCGGCTGCCGTGCGTGCCAGGTGGTGTGCAAGGACAAGAACCGCCTTGAGGTGGGGACGCTGTACCGCGAGGTTCGCACGTACACCGTGGGGCGGTTCCCCGAAGTGCAGGGGTACAGCTACTCCTTCGGGTGCAACCATTGCGAGGATCCCGTCTGCTTGAGCAACTGCCCCACGGGGGCCATCTACAAGGCCGAGGACGGAACGGTCATCCAAGACCAGAGCAAGTGCATCGGATGCCGCATGTGCGTGATGTCGTGTCCGTACGGCCAGCCGAAGTTCTTCCCCGAGCAGGGCGTGTCCGGCAAGTGCGACGGATGCTACGGCTTGCGCCAAAGCGGCGGCGAGCCGGCGTGCGTGGCCGGGTGTCCGAACCGCGCGCTCAAGTTCGGCGACATCGACGAGCTGCGCGCCGAATTCGGCGGCGACTTGGACGAGGGGCGCATCGCCGTTCTGCCCTCGCCGGATGAGACGCATCCGAACATCCTCATCAAGGCGAAGGAATGCGCCTTCGACGAGAGGTACCGGGAGGTCAACTGGTAGCAGCCGCATCCAGTTGGGCCGCCGCGTCGGGTTTTCGGCGCGGCGGCCCTTCGGCGGCGTCGGTGCGTCGGGCGGGGCGGTTCGGCGGCATCGCGGAGGCGCCTGGTGCTGTGGCCCTGCGTGTGATGCCGCGGCGGCAATCCGTTTCGCGCCGCCGCTGCACGGACGTTCGGAGCAAGGACCTTGGTGCGGCCATGTCGGGTCGCCCGCAACGGCGGGCTTTGCGCGGCTGCATTAAGCCACCCGGTGCCGTTCTCGCACCGGTCTCGTCGGGTGGGGGTCTCGCGCCGGGCCATCCGCGCCTTGCTCGGAGCGGTCGGGCGGTGAGCTTCGCGCGGCATTGTTGAGGCAACGGCGTTGACGGATCGGGTAGCAGCTTCGTGGAAAGGGGATTTTATGGAGGAGCGCGAAAGCGGGCATTCGCAAGAGCGCGAAAGCGGACGTTCGCAAGAGCGCGAAAGCGGACGTTCGCAGGATCGCGGGCAGGGGAGCGAACAGGAGCGCGAGCAGGGCCACGGGCGCGAATGCGCGACGGCGATGATGCTCGCCCGCCGCGCGTACCTGTACAACCTGCTGCACGTGGTGTTCGGAAGCGAGCCTGCGCGCGAGGGCGTTGCGGCGATGTTCGGCGAGCAGGGGCGAGGCGTGCTCGAGGCCGTGCGGGACGAGCTGACCCGAGACGAGTTTCGGCAGGTCGCCGGCCATCAGGTGGGTTCGAGCGGGCGCAGCGCGGCGGTATGCATGGACGAGGCGTGCGCGTGCGTGCGCGAAAACGCCGCATCGGTAGGCGATGAGGCGTTCATCGAGGCGCTGGCCTCGGACTTCGCGAAGCTGTTCCAGGTGCCGGGGGCGTCCTACGTGCATCCGTGGGAGTCGCCGTACGTTGGCAAGGAGTCGATGGTGTTCCAGGAGAGCACGCTCGACGTGCGCTCGTTCTACCATGAGGCGGGCTTCAAGCTGCGGGCGGAGAGGCATTTTCCCGACGATCACATTGCTGCTATGATGGATTACCTGGGGCGCACGAGCCAACGCGCGTACGAGGCGTACGCCGACGGGCGCGACGACGAGGTGCGCCAGACGCTGGCCGTGCAAGGGCGCTTTCTCGACAAGCACCTGCTGACGTGGATCGATGCGTTTGCCAGCACGGTCATCCAGAAGGACGGGCGCGCGTTTTACGCCGCGTTCGCCGGGGCTTTGGCCGCGTTCGCGCGCTTGGACCGCGCGGCGGCGGCGCGGCTTGAGGAGGAGCTGGCCGAGCAAGAGGGCTGAGGGCTTCAAGAGGGCTGAGGGCTTCGTAGGAAGGGGCGCGGGGTGGATCTTCGGGAGTACGCGGAGGCGTTCGACGAGGCGGAACGCGATTTCGAAGCCGCGGTGGAGGCGTTCGGCGTTCCCTTCGAGCGCGAGGAGAGCGCGCCGCGCGAGGAGCGCGCCCGCGTGGCCGCCGCGTGCGGGTGCCGCTGCGAGAACGGCGGCTTCTCGCTGTGGCGCAACTGGCTGTCGCCGGCATGCGAGGCGTGCCGCACCGGCGAGGAGACGGCGACGTTCTTCATCGACCTGAAATGCACGAAGAGCTGCTATTTCTGCTTCAATCCCAATCAGGACCATTACGACTACTTCCGCACCCACAAGCGCGATATCGTGCGCGAGCTGGAGCGGGCGCACGATGCGGGCGCGCGGTTTCGCTGCTTGGCGATCACCGGCGGCGAGCCGATGCTCTATCCCGGCGAGGTGGAGGCGTTTTTGCGGCGCGCGGGCGAGCTGTACCCCGGCGCGCACACGCGCCTGTACACGAGCGGCGACTTGCTGGACGACGCGGGGCTGCGGGCGCTTGCCGATGCGGGGCTGACCGAGATCCGCTTCAGCGTGAAGCCGCCCGATGCCGACGACGGACAGGAGCGGGTGTACGCGCTGATGGAGCGCGCGGCGGCCGTGCTGCCCGATGTGGTGGTGGAGGTGCCTGTGATCCCCGGGTCGCGCGGCCAGATGGAGGAGCTGCTGCGGCGCTCGGACGCCGCGGGCGCGCACGGCGTGAACCTGCTGGAGTTCTGTTTCCCTTTGCACAACGGCGCGGAGTTCGCGAAGCGCGGCTTCAAGCTGCGGAAACACCCTTTCAAGTACCTCTACGACTACTGGTACGGCGGCGGCGTGCCTGTGGCGGGCAGCGAGGCCGAGGCGCTGGCGCTCATGGAGTTCGCCAGCCGCGAAGGGCTGCGGCTGGGCGTGCACTACTGCAGCTCGGACAACAAGAACACGGGGCAGATCTTCCAGCAGAACAAGGCGTTCTTCGCCGACGTCGATCTGCGCGCCGCGCATCCGTGGATGAGCCAAGACGAGGGCGACCGGTTCCTGAAGTGCGCGAAGGCGTTCGGCGAGGACGCGCGGCGCGCGCGGGCGTGGGCCGCGCGGGCCGGCGTGCCGTGCGGTTTCGACGCGGAGGTGCCAAGCGCCGCCCTGCCGCTCGCCTGCGCGGACGCGCTCGCACGCGCATGCGCCGGCATCGTGCTGGCCGAGAGCGCGAACGTGGTGGAGGAGCGGGAGGCTGCGGGGCCGGGGGCGGAACCCGGGCAGGGGGCGGGTTCGGAGCGCGGCGCGGAGGCGGCGGGAGCGGGGCCGGAAACCGAGGCGCCGGGGGATCGGACGGAAGCGAGTTCCGGCCTCGATCCGGGATCGGGCCCGAAGTCGGGGCGAGCGCCTGTGCGATCTGCTTTCTATCTGCGGGAAGTGGCCGCAACGCCTCTGCTTCGCAATTGAGCTCGACGGCCCTGCTTGAACTTTGCTGTGTCGGGCCCTGGCGTTGCGGCGAAGGTTCGCGGGCGTTTCCGGGGCGAGGCTGCCTACGAACGTTCGGCGATGCGCTTGCAGCGTCTGCGGAGCCGATGGCGGCTGACGCTGTCGCTCTGCCGTCCCTCAGGTCCGGCGGAAGGCCGTAGAGCCCGACGAGCTTTCGGCCATCGGAGTCAATGCGCCTGCTTTCAGTCGCTTGCAGGAGGGCGTTCGTGTGCTACGCCACTCCGTTTGCCTATGCGCTCCTCTCTTGACGAGTCTCGCGTCAGCGTGTATATTACAACCGTAATATTACATATGTAATATTAAGGAGAGAAAATGCCCGAGCAGAAAGTGACGAGGAGAGACGTGCTCGACGCAGCGCTCGCCATCGTGCGGGAACGGGGCGAGGGCGCGCTGAGCGCACGGGCGGTGGCCGAGCGCGCAGGATGCTCAGTGCAGCCGATCTACAGCCAATTCGGCGATATGCGGCAGCTCGTGTGCGCGCTTTACGATCATGCGCGCGCGTGGGTTGCGGCCTATAACCGCGAGCACGCGCTCGATGGAAAGAACCTCTTCGAGTCGAACGGTCTCGCGCACCTGCGCCTTGCGCGCACTGAACGCTCCTTGTTCCATTTCCTGTACCTGTCGCCCCATATGGATGCGACGGGCTTCGCCGAGGTGTACGACAGCGTGGCGATAGAGGGCGTGCAGCAATGCATCGAGGAGCTAGGTGGCCTGTCGCCCGACGAAGCGCGCGAGCTGTACCTCGATATGATCGTGTACGTGCACGGCATGGCCGCGATGTTGGCTACGGGCGCGGACTTCTCCGACGAGGAGCTAGTGGCGCGCATGAGAGGCGCGTTCCGCCGTTTCGCCGTGCGGTCGGCGGAAGGCTTTCAATGGGCGGCTGCCTCCGGAGGCGGGGGTTGTCATCCGCCCGAGCCAGAGCGCTCTTCCTCTGGAAAGGCTTGAGGAGGCGGGGCTCGGCCATCGTGCGATGTGCGGATGCTTACGATGGGCGGCATCCGAAGCCGGATGCGGGCGATGCGGAGGAGGGCTCGGGCCGGATTCGGGCGATGCGCCCCTGCGGCGAGCCCGGAGGCGATGCCCTCCCCATAGCGGGCGCGATGCGGTTTCGGATGCGCGGCGGGATGCGCTTTGGGCGGCGGTGAGCCTGTTGGGCGCAGAGATCGAGGACGAAAGGGCTACGATGGGCGTTTGTGACGATCTGCAGGGAGAATCTGCCGATATAAAACGAAAGTTTCTTGCTAAACATTCTGAGGGGAGCACGCGCCCGCATGGTCGACTGGAAAGCGCGGGTTCATGCGGTCGCCCGGGGGATGCGTGCTCGTGCGGTCGTCCGGAGGGCATGCGGTTGTGCGAGCGTTCCGGACGCTTGATCGTCTTCGATGCGATCGGTGCGGGCCGTGGGCGCGGCGCGGACGGCGAAAGCCGAGGAGCGGGTTTGGAGGGCCGGGGCCGTGCGGCCGACCGCCTGCGAGCTTTTGCGGACTGCGAAGTTGGCGAGGCTTGCACGGGAAGCGAAGGGGAAGCCGCGTTCGCGGAAGGGTTCGGCGCTGGAGACGTGCTGTTCTCGGCGACGCCGCTCGTGAAGCCGTGCACGGGCTGCTTCGGCTGCTGGACGCGCACGCCGGGCGTTTGCGTTCTGCGCGATCATTGCACCGAGATGCCCCGCCTCATGGCGCGCTGCGAGACGTTCGCGTTGGTGAGCCCGCTTGTGTACGGCGGTTTCTCGCATGCGGTGAAGGCGGTGCTCGACCGCGCCATCGGCTATGTGCAGCCGTTCTTCCGCATCGTGGAGGGCGAGATGCACCACGTGCCGCGCTACGAGGGAGGGTTTCGCCTCGAAGCGCACTTCTACGGGCAGTCCTCGGAGCCTGAGCGGGAGTTGGCGCGCCGTCTCGTGCGGGCGAACGCGGTCAACTACTACGCGTCCGCGTTCGAAGTGCGGTTCCATGAAAACCTTGGAGAAGCGAAAGAGGCTCTACGATGAAAGCGACGCTTGTGTGCGGAAGCCCGCGGCGAAAGACGGGCAACTCGGCGTTTCTCCTGGATGCGCTCGCGTGCAAGTTGGAGGGGCGCGCCGAGGTCGAGTTGCGCCACGCCGTTGCTCGGCCATCTGAGGAAAACGAGCGCACGGCCGAGCTCGCGGCGGCATCCGATGCGCTCGTGGTGGCGTTTCCGCTGTACGTGGACGGGGTGCCGGCGAGTCTGTACGAGGCGCTCGAGCGCATCGGCGAGCGCGTGAGGGCCGCGGGGGCGCCGCCAAGGTTGCACCTGGTGGCGAACAACGGGTTCTACGATGCTCGGCAAAACGAGCTCGCCATCGAGATGCTCTGGCTGTGGGGCGATGCTTGCGGCCTTCCGCGCGGCCGCGCCGTGGCTGTTGGAGCGGGGGAGATGTCACAGGTCGCGCCGATGGGGCATGGGCCCTCGAAGAACCTCGGACGCGCCTTCGACCGGTTGGCCGACGATATCGTTGCGGGTCGCGGAGGCGAGACGGTGTTCGTCGAGCCCAACTTCCCCCGCTTCCTCTACCGTTTGAGCGCGCATCGTATGTGGCGCAAGCAGGCGAAGGCAAACGGCCTTGCGTCGTGCGATCTCAAGCGCTGCGCGCCCGATGACTGAGGCGTCCTGCGCGTTCTGACGCCGAACGCGATGTGCCGCGGGCCGCGTGCGCGCTGCGCGCAGCGCGTCGGGACGCGGATCGGGCGGGGGCGCGCATCGGTGCGGAGCGAGCGCGGGCGCGGGATGCGCCGCAATTGGGTCGAGCGGCGCGCGAGAGTTCTGTGCGGGAGATGCGAGGATGCCGTGCGAGCGCGGGGTGCGATGGGACGGCGCGCAGTTTGCGGGGCAACGTGGGGAATGCGGGGATGCGAGGCATGCGCGGATGCGAAGGGGTGCAGAGCGCGGGGTGCATGGCGGCGCGATTCGATGCGGGGCGCGTGGGGACGCGGCGCGAGCATGGGCTTGAACCGGTCTTGCGTGTGCGCGTGGCATCGCCGCCGTGCAGGCGCGCTCCGGGTTTTCCGCCTCGTTTTCGGAAACGGGGTTGACCCTCACGTTGTGTGAGGGTGTAGGCTGTCGCCACGACGTCGGAAAGGAATGCGCGATGAAGCGAAGGGCGTGCGGGGAGCCGGAGGGCCCGAGCCGGAGACAAAGCCGAGGTCGGGACGAAGGCCGGAATCGGGATCGGGGTCTGAGCCGGGATTGCGGTTGCGAATGGGGTCAGGATCGGGGCCAGAGTCCGAGTCGGGGCTGGGGCGACGAAGGGTACACGGTTCGCGAACTGGCCGAGTTGTCGGGATGCACGGTGCGGACGCTGCATCATTACGACGAGTTGGGGCTGGTGCGCGCCCGCCGCGCCGCGAACGGGTACCGTCGCTACGGGCCGGCAGAGGTGGGCAGGCTGCAACAGGTGCTGCTGTACCGCGAGTGCGACATGCCGCTTGCGGACATCAAACGGCTGCTGGACGACCCCTCGTTCGACGCGCGCGGCGCGCTGGCCGGCCACCTGCGCGAGCTGAAGGCGCGCCGCAAGCGCTTGGACGGATTGATCGCGAGCGTGGAGAGGACGCTCGCCTGCACGGAAGGAGCGGATGCGATGAGCGACCGGGAGAGGTTCGAGGCCTTCAAGCAAGGCCTTGTGGAAGACAACGAGCGGCGATACGGCGCCGAGGCGCGAGGACGCTGGGGCGATGCTGCCGTCGACGCGAGCAGCGCGAAGGTGAGGGGCATGACCGAAGGCGACTACGAGCATGCGCAGGCGCTCGAACAGGAGGTGAAAGACGCGCTCGCGGCGGCCCTGCGCACGGGCGATCCGGCGGGCGCGGAGGCCCGCCGCGCCGCCGACCTGCACCGCCAGTGGCTCTGCTGCTTCTGGCAAGACGGCGCGTACTCCAAGGAGGCGCATCGCGGGTTGGCCGAGGCGTACGTGGCCGACGACCGGTTCAAGGCCTATTACGACGCCGTGGCCCCGGGTGCGGCCGAGTTTCTGCGCGATGCCATCCGCGCCTACTGCGCATAAGGGGGCGCCTGCGCTCGCCCCGTCTTCTTCCCGTCACGACGACCTCCCTCCCGCTGCATGCGCGATGGGGGGCGTTGTCGCCCGAAACGGTCGTTTTCCGCGGCAAAACCGACCGTTTCCGGCGACAACGCGAGCCAGGCGGTGCGAAGCAGCCGTTACCGTCCGGCGACCCCGTCGTCTTCCGCGAGGTTCAAGCGGTTGATGCGCTCGGCCAGGTCGGCGCCGCGCTCGTGGAACAGCAGGGCGTCGTTGCGGGCGAAGTAGCGCTCGCAGCCGTGGTCGTTGATGAAGGCCATGCCGAAGCGGCTCGCGGACAGGTCGGTGACGAGCAACAGCGTCTCCCGGCCTTCGCCGAAGGCATCTTCCACGAAGCGAAACGCGTTGTCGAGCGCCGCCGACGCATGCTCGACGCGCGCATCGAGATCATCTGCCATCTCGGCGAAGAGGGCTTTGACGTCGTCGAACGCGATGCCGCGGCCCGGAGTTTCCAGCCGCAGCGCGCGATCGACGAGCGCGAGCGTGCGCTCGTAGGCGACGTATCCCTCGTCGGAGAGCAAACCCGCTTTGCGCTCGGCGTCGAGCCGCGTTTGCAGCGTGGTGGCCTCCTTGCGCAAGAAAGGGAGGATGCCGGTCGCTGCCGCGTCGGGAGCTGTCGCGTTGGCCGCATCCTCTGCCGGATCGCTGCACGCGCAGGACGCTGCCGCCCAGACGGCGAGCGGCACGGAGGCCGAGGTGCGCGCTGCCGCGCTCGGTGGAGGGCCGTCCGCTTGCGCGCATCGGCGTGCGCGCGCTGCCGTGGGCTCCCGCGTCGCTGGCGGTGCCGGGCACCGTGTGCGTCGTCGAGCGCGACAACGCGTGCCGCGGGACGAAGCGCCTGACGCTTCCCGAGGGCCTCGAGGTCGTCGGCGCCCACTGCTTCTGCTCGCGCATCTTCGAAGGGCCCGTGTGCGTGTCGGCCAGCGTGCGCTCCGTCGGTGAGGGCTGCTTCGAGTACGCTGTGTGCCGGCTCGCGCGCACGGGGACGGTCGTCCATGTGCCGGCCGACCAACTGCTGGCGTGCTTCCTGGACGATCCCGCTGACGGCGTTCCCTTCGACTTCGCGCGTTACGACGCGCTGTTGCTCTCGGGAAAGAGTCTGCCTGATCGTCCGGGTGCGCTGCTGCGCCGTCTGGCAGCACCGTACCGTTTGGACGGAGAGGTGCGCGTGGCGCTCGTGTCGCGGCTGCGCGAGCATGAGCGTGCGGCGCAGGAGCGCGTCGCGCGCGAAGGCGATGCGGGGATGGTGCGGGCGCTCGTCGAGGCGGGCTTCATCGACGAGCGCTCTTTCGACCGGCAAGTCGAGCTTTTGCGCGTCTGCAACCGCACCGATTGCGTGGCCTATCTCATGGAACGGCATCGCGGCCAAGGTGGCGGAAGGGCGCGCCCGTCGCGAGGGCGTTTCGCACTGTAGGCCTTGCGGGTTTCGCGGCCGAGCGGCAACGCCCGCCGTGCCTGCTGGTATACTACGAGGCTCCAGGCCGTTTCCTCGAACGGCCCCGTTGCAACCGACGACGCGGGAGGTGCGCGATGATCGACGAGATCCAAGTTGAGAACCTTGCGTTGATCCGCAAGGCCGCGCTCGAGCCGGCGCGCGGCCTCACCGTGCTCACGGGCGAGACCGGCGCGGGCAAGACGGCGCTGCTCTCCGCGCTCAAGCTGCTCATGGGCGAGCGCGCCGACAAGGGAGCCGTCCGCGACGGCGAGGAGGCGTTGTCGGTGGCGGGGCGGTTCTATCTGGCCGCAGCGCCCTCCCAACCTGCGGATGGGCTTTCTGATCGGCCCGACCGGAGCGCGCTGGACGCGCCGAACGCGGCGGACGGCGCGTTGCGCCCCGATGCGGAACGGGAGGTCGTGGCCGTGCGTCGCGTGACGGCCGACGGGCGCTCGCGCGTGACGATCGACGGGCGCATGGCGAGCGTGGGGGAGCTGGCGTCCGAGGTGGCGCCGACGGTGGACCTGTGCGGCCAGCACGAGCACCAGCAGCTCATGAAGCCCGCTGTTCACTTGCGCATGCTCGATGCGTGGGCCGGGCAGTGCATGGCCGGGCCGCGTGCGGCCTACGAGGAGGCGTTCGCGCGGGCGCAGGAAGCTGCCTCGGAATTGGCTCGCGTGCTCGAGGCGGGCGCGGCGTCGTCGGCGAAGTTGGACGAGGCGCGCTTCACGCTCTCGCGCATCGACGCGGTGGACCCGCGCGAAGGCGAGTACGACGAACTTGCGGACGAGTTGGCGAAGGTCGAGAACGCCGAGGCGTTGGCGACGGCCACCGATGCTGCCCATCAGGCGCTTTCAGGGGACGGTGGCGCGCTCGACGCATTGGGGGAGGCCGTTTCGGCACTCGACGGTGCGGCGCGCTACGACGGGGCGCTCGCTTCGCTTGCGAGCTCGCTGCGCGAGGCGGGCTACGTGTTGGAGGACGTTGCCCGCGAGGCGCGCGATTATCGCGATGGCGTGGAGTTCGACCCCGAGGCGCTCGCACAGCGGCAAGAGCGCATGGCTGCGTTGCAAGGCCTTCTGCGTGCGTACGGTCCGCGCATGGCCGACGTTCTGGCGCGTCGTGAGGAGGCGGCCGATCTCGTGTCGCTGGTGGACGACGCCGCCGAGCGCGAACGCGCTGCCCGCCGCGCGCTCGATGCGGCCGAGGAGGCGCTCGCCGATGCGGCCCGCGCCTTGGCGAGCGTGCGCGAGGAGGCGGCGCCCCGGTTCTCGCGGGCCGTCACAGCGCAGATGGCGCGCCTCGAGATGGGCGGGGCGGAGCTTGTGTGCGACGTGCGGCCGCTTGCGCGCGAGCAGTGGACGCGCGCCGGGTCGCAGGCGGTGGAGTTCTTGTTCCGTCCCGGGGCGGGCATGCAGGCGCGCCCGCTTTCGCGCATCGCGTCGGGCGGCGAGGCAAGCCGCGTGACGCTGGCCGCGAAGGTGGTGCTCGGCGCGGTGGACGAGGTGGACACGCTCGTGTTCGACGAAGTGGACGCCGGCGTGGGCGGTTCGACCGCTGTGGCTTTGGCCGACGTGCTGGCCGACCTCGCGCGCACGCACCAGGTGATCGTGGTGACGCACCTTGCGCAGGTGGCTGTGCGCGGCGCGGCGCACTACGTGGTGCGCAAGGCCGAGGGCGATGACGGTATGCCCGAGACCGATCTGCGACGTTTGGCCGAAGAGGAGCGTCCTACCGAGATCGCTCGCATGCTCTCCGGCGACGCCACCGAGGCCTCGCTCGCCCACGCCCGCGAAATGCTGGCGCGGGCGCGGGGGTAGCACATTCCCGCCGCCGTCCTCTACCTGCGACACTCGATGAGTCGCGGAAGCGTGCGAGACAGCGCGAGGCCCGCGATGCCCGCGCCGACGCACAGCGCGAACACGGGCATCGCGGCGTTTGCGAATGACGCGCCGGCAACCGCGCCGCACGCCGCCGACCCCACGGTGCCGCCCAGCCCGCGGAAGAACAGCGCGAGGGAGGTGACCTTGCCCACGTCGCGCGGCTCCACGGCGGTTTGGGCAGCGATGTTGGTCATGGGCATGTTCGCCCCGATGCCGAATCCCAGCACCGCCGACGAGCAGGCGAGCTGCACCATGCCGGTTGCAGGGCCCACGAGGCACAGCAGCAGCGCTCCGATGCCCAGCACGAGGAACCCGACGCGGCTGATGGCGCGCATTCGCCCGTTCGCTCCGAACACCCGCCCCGCCAGCGTGCTGCTCACCACGAGCGCCAGCGTCATGGGGATGGTGGCCAGCGCCGAGGCGGTCGACGTGAGCCCCAGCCCCTCCTGCACGAACCGCGGCTCAAACATCACGCCGACCATCAGGGCGAACTGCGAGCAGAACCCCATCGCCACCGCCCCGTTCACCTGCGCGCGACGGAAGAGCCGCACCGGCACGATGGCGTGATCGCGACGCCGTTCGACCAGCACGAGCGCCGCTATCATGACGCCCGCCAGCGCGAGAAGCCCGAAAAACGGCACGGAGAACCAGGCGAACGCATTGCCGGTCAGGCTGAACGCAAGCGTGAGCGGCACGATGGCGGCAGCTGCGCACACGGCGCCGGGCAGGTCGAACGACCGCTCCGCATGGGTTTGTTTCCCGGGAAGGAACCGCACTGCCAGCACGAGCGCCACGATGCTCAATGGCAGGTTGACGAGGAATATCCAGTGCCAGCCAACCGTGTCGGCGATCAGCCCGCCGGCCAGCGGCCCCGCGATGGAGGCCAAGCCGTACATGGACGAGAGGATGCCCATGTACTTCCCGCGCACGCGCGGCTCGAACAGCTCGGCCATGGCGATGAACACGCCGGCCTCCACGAGGCCCCCGCCCGCACCTTGCACGGCGCGCCACGCCGTGAGCGCGTCGACACCGTTCGACAGCGCGCAACCCGCCGATGCGACGGCGAACACGCTGATGCCGCACGTGAACACCCGCTTGTGGCCGAAGCGCGTCGCGCATGCGCCGCACAGGAGCGTCGCCAGCGTGCAGGTGAGCAAGTAGGAGGTGAACGGCCAGGTGTAGTGGTCGAAGCTGCCCAGACCGGCGGCGATCTTCGGCATGGCGGTGCTCACGATGGTGGCGTCGAGCGCCGCCATGAACAGGCCGAGCGCCAACCCTCCCAACACGGCGGCGGTGGGAAAGGGCTTGCTTTCCGCCTGCGCCCGCCCGTTGCGTCGGGTCGCGCCGCTTGCCGCGCCCTCGAACGCCCTGTTGCGCGCGGCTGCGGCCGATATGCGTGTTCCCGCGTCGAGCGCCTGCTTCCTCAAATCTTGCGCATTCATAATATCTCCTATCTATAATACTACTATTAATGATAGTTAATACCGAAAAAGAAACCGGGTGAACCGGCGTTGCTGCTCAATGGAGATTGGCGTGTCGCCTCTCTTTTCGTTCGCTGCTTTGCGTCTCTTGCCCTCGATCCTGTCCTTTCCTTAGCCCTTGTCTCTCGCTCCTGCCTCCCGCTTCCGGCCTCCGCCTTTGCACCCGGCTTCCATCCCGACTCCCGTCCCTGGTTCCCGCCTTCGTCCTCGTCCCGGTTCCCTATCCCGGTTCCCGCTTTCGCTCTCGTCCAAGCTCCCACGTCCGGCTCCCATCTTCGGCTTCGTCCTAACTCCCGGCTCTCGGCTTCGTCTCCTTGCTGCGCGTGCGGCACTCCGATTCCATTCAGGGTTTTCCCATGGGCACAAACGGGGCATGCGCAATGGGGCTTCCGCCGCAATCCAAAACCAGCGGTGCCTAAGCGCAAGTGCGGATGAGGTGCGCAATGGCTTGACGTTCGCCGGCAAGTACTCAACGCGGTTGAAGTGTGCCGAGGCGCAGGCGCGGATGGGGTGCGCAATGGGCCAGGCGGGCGAGCGCAAAATGTTTCACGTGAAACATTCGTTCGTGTTTTTGCATCAAGCATCGCCGTACAGATCCTTCTCGAACCGCTCGAGGTGCTTCGCGACCAAGCGGTACGTGTCGGCGCACAGCTCCATCGTCGCTCGCGCCTCGAGGCGCTCGTAGGAGGGGATGAGCCCGTCGACACGCTCGGCCGTGTTGCGGTGCGTTTCGATCAGCTCGTCGATGAGCGCGCGGCCGGTTTCCTCGTCCACGAGGCTGATGTTCGCCAAGACGGGCAGGAAGCCGAAGTCGACCCGTGCGGGCAGCGCAGCGGCCTTACCCATGAGCTCGGAGAAGCGCTGCCGCCCCTTGTCCGTGATGGTGTACACCGTCTTCTCGGGCATCTCGCCCTCCTTGACCACGGTGCCGTCGGCGTAACCCTCATCGCACAGGCGGATGACGTTGCGGTACACCGACGGCGAGCTGATGCGTATCCAGCGTCGGATGTTGCGGTCTTCCATCGTCTTATCCATCTCGTACGCGCTCATCGGCCGTTCGATGAGCGCGCCCAAAATCATGATCTCGATCGACGTGCTTGCCATGCTTCTCCTTTCACTACTATCATTGCTAATACTATCATTGATAGTAAAAAAGGCAAGGGGATTCTGGCGATCAATGCGCGTTTGCTCGAGGACGGAAGGGGATGGAAGCTGGTCTCGGGCTATGCCCTTTTCACCTTTCCGTTGTCGGGTGAACATACGCTTGCTCGACGATGATGCATGGCGGGTGTTAGTAGAGGTCGGCGGACGTCGGGGTGGGCAGACCGACGGCTGAATTCGGCGGCGTATGTCAGCCGAGGACACGGCCGTCGGATGGTCGGGATTGGCGGCTCGTTGGCCGAAGACGGAGGACGTGAGTTCGTGCGCTGGCGGCATGCGGTGGGCATCGGGAGGTTGATGCTGGCGAGCGCTGGGCTACTAGGGGCGGGCGCTGGACGGCCGGTGCTTGCAGGTGCTGAGCGGCCGCGGTGGGCGGTTATCGTGCTGCCGAGGCTAACGAGCGTCGAGGGGGAGGGGTCCGTACGCTTTCATGGCGGTGAGAAGATGCCCGCCCACCTCGGCGGCTTTCTGTTTGTCGCTGTCGATGTAGCGCGCCATCGTGGCGAAGAAACCGCCGATCACGAATGTGAGCAGGATCTCTCCCCGCCCATCGTCCTCGAACGAGAACGCTTCCCGTAGCCGTTCGTCCATGCGGGCGGTGAGATGGTCGATAAAGATGGGCACGAGGTCGTTTGCTGCGAGCGGATCCGTTCGACTGCGCAGCAGATCGAAGTCGTCCACGAAACGCCGCATGAAAAAGGCAGGATCGGAAAAGAATGCCTCAAGATAGTCCATGCCGTTTGCGACCTCGTCGGCCTCCCGGCGCGCATAGGCTCCGGCCAGATCGTACACGTCGCGATAATGCAGGTAGAACGTGGCCTTGTTGATGTCGGCGGCCTTCGCCAATGCCGTCACCGATATCTTGTCGATCGGCCGTGCGGCAAGCGCCTCCCCGAACGCCGCCATCAGGTTGCGCTCGGTGCGCTGCCAGCGCATGTCCATCTTCGCCATTTCTCCACCATTTTCTCGACGGTTTTCCGCGAAGCGTCGCATATCAGACCGATTCGGGGAATCTGCTGGTTGCCTGTTTTCGCGGTCATTCATAGACTACCCTGCTATTCGATGTTCGTCAATTATTCGACGTATGACGCTATTATGCGCAGGTCGGAGCAGGCCGTCGATCTATGACACGATGCGGCCTTCTCCATGAGATGGGAAGGAGCGAAATGAAAAAGGGTGCGATGGGGAAAATTGCGATGGATGAAGGCGCGCGCGAGGCAGCTGCAAGTTCGGGCAGTCCGGTCGCCTCGGCTGCCGTGCCCGCGCAAGAAGGTCATCATCTCGATAAGCGCAGCATCGTCTTCGTGTTCGCCGGGTTGATGACCTCGATGTTCGTGGGATCGCTCGATCAGACCATCGTGTCCACCGCGCTGCCCACCATCGCGGGGGACTTGGGCGGCGTGGATCATATGGCCTGGGTGACCACGGCGTATCTGCTGTGCAGCACCATCACGATGCCTATCTACGGCAAGCTGGGCGATTTGTACGGGCGCAAGCGCCTCTTCTGCGGATGCCTCGTGTTCTTTGTGGCGGGCTCGGTGGTCTGCGCGCTGTCGGATACCATGCTCGGTTTGATCGTTGGTCGTGCTATCCAAGGGCTGGGTGGCGGCGGGCAGATGATCCTCTCCCAGGCCATCATCGCCGACATCTTCCCCCCGCGCGAGCGCGGCAAATACATGGGCGTTATGGGCGCTGCCTTTGGTGTGAGTGCGGTTCTGGGGCCGCTACTGGGCGGGTGGCTTACCGAAGGCATCTCGTGGCACTGGTGCTTCTGGATCAATGTGCCGCTGGGGGTGTTCGCGTTTGCGATGGCGGCGAGGTTCTTGCCGCACCGGGCGCATCCCCATCGCAGCTTGTCGGCCATCGACGTGCCCGGGGCGTTTTCGATGGCGCTTGCCACGGCGTGCGTCATCCTCGTCATATCGTGGGGCGGCGGCACGTATGCGTGGGACTCTCCCGTCATCGTGGGGCTCATCGCGGTGGGCGTTGTCGCCATCGTGACGTTCGTTTTGGTCGAGCGGCGTGCTGCGGAGCCGCTCATTCCACTGGGATTTTTCCGCAATCGCAACTACCTCATATGCACGGTGGCAGGATTGTGCGTGATGGTGGGCATGATGGGCGTCATATCCTACGTGCCCACATACTTCCAGATCGTCGACGGGCTTTCAGCCACGGTGGCGGGGTACATGACCGTGCCCATGATGGCGGGCATGATGATCACTTCGACGGTGATGGGGTTCGTGGCCAGCAGAACCGGTCGTGTGAAGTGGATGCCGCTAGCGGGTTGCGCGGTCATGACGGTAGCGCTCGTGGCGCTGTCGGGCGTTTCGGTGGACACGTCGCTTTGGGTGATGGGGCTTCTGCTGTTCGCGCTGGGCTTCGGCATAGGGCTGGGGCAGCAGATCCTTGTGCTTGTCGTGCAGAACGAGTTCCCCGCGGCGGTGGTGGGTGCGGCCACGGCGTCGAACAACTTCTTCCGTGAGATCGGCGCGACGCTGGGTGCGAGTCTCATCGGCACGCTGTTCACGTCGAATCTGGCCGACCGGCTTGCGGAGAATCTGGCGGCGGTCGGCGCGGATGCGGCGCTGGCGCTGGGAGCCGACGCGGCGTCTATTACGCCCGCGCTTGTGCGCTCGCTCGACGCGCCGGTGCAGACTGCGGTGCAGGCCGCCTACAACGACGCGTTGGCGCCGGTGTTCCTGGTCATCGCGCCGCTTACGGCGGGCGCGTTTCTCCTGCTGCTGTTTCTGAAAGAGCGCCCGCTTGCTCCGACGCTCGAAGGATCGGGCCACATGGGCGACTGAGCGGACGATCCCCTGCCGCTGACCCCGTATGGACGTAGCGAGGCGGCGCGCGGCCCTTGGCTTCACCCATGCGGCCGCGTTTTCGCCTTGCATGCGAATGATCCTTCTAAAGGGCTTTTGGACTTTCTGGTCCTTCGCGGACAAGCGAGTCTCGCACTCGATCCGAACGGTGTCGTATCCGGATGCGCGCACCATATCGGAGACGGCGTTTGCGCTGGCTACCGCCTGCAGGGCTTCGCCCTTTCCGATGTCCGATGCATCGGTGTAGCGTGCCGCCACGGCATGGACGGCGATGTTCGACGCGGCCGTGATGGATTCCGGAGTCGGTGCGACCCACCCCTTTTCGGCCGCTTCGGCAAGAAGGTCGTCCACCGCGTGCGTTTTTCGGGGGCGCTGTGGCGTTTTGGGCGCACCCCCCATGATCTTTTCTACCATCTGCTGGGAGTGGAAGGCTATGGCTTCGGTGTGTATGCCGACATCGGGCAGAAGGGCTTCGACAGCAAGTTTGTCCTTGTAGGCTGCGTACAAAAGCCTCGGTAGCTCTCACCCATATATCCTCACCCCTTCCTCGGCCACGCGGACTTCGATCTTCCAGAAATCCTTGCTGCGTTTTCGAAGAGGGTTCGCGGGGCTGCCAGTACATCGCGTGGCTGGGGCATCCGCAAAAGCGCCTCGCGCGCTTTTCCCGCGCAAGCGAGCGGGCGCAGAGTCTCGTCGCTGGCGATCGCATAGATGTCCACATCGCTGCTTGGTCCTTCCTCGCCGCGCGCGTAAGATCTGAAGTTATAGATGGAATCGGTCGGCGCGGCCTCGGCCACGCTGTCCGCGATTCTTGAGATGATGCTGTCGGGGAGGTTGATTTTGCCGTCGCTCATTTTCCGCCTCCGCTTTTCATCGGGTTTGCCGCTGCAGGCGTTTTGGTGAGCAGGGTTCCCGGCATATCGAAAGCGCATCCGCATTTCATCGTGCAGATTTCGCGCAAAGCGCCCGCATCGCTTGCATTGTGCCCTACCGCGCAGTGCCGACAGGCGGCGCGCGTTGCGGGCGTTGCGAGATGGCGCGTGGTGCGGCGGCTGGGGCGCAAGCGGGCGTGTCGGGGCGTTTGCGAAAAGGGCGCGAAGCGGAAAAGTGTGAAAGCCCCCTTGACAACCCTCCGCTCCTTTGTGCTAGAGTACGCGTCACAACTTCATACCTTGAAACCGATGAGGCGAGAGTCAAGCCGTCATGGGCACTCACAGAGAGCGGGCGCAGCTGGGATTCCCGTAGGAAGCCGGACGGTAAATGGTTCGCCGAGGGAAAGGGGAAAGGAAGGCCGAAGCGGCGCGTAGGCGCAGCGAAGGCCGACCGAGTATCTGGACCGTGAGCCCGCGTGAGAGGCAGAGCATGTGTTGGCATGTTCGTGAGAGGGTTCTGCACACGCAGGACCAATAAAGGTGGCACCGCAGGTCAAAAGCCTGTCCTTTATCGTAAAGGACAGGCTTTTTTGTTTGCCGACCCTTCGGGATGGCAAACGGGCCGGGTTTCGTCGCTCTGCTAGGCGACGGCCCTGGTGATACTGCGGCTTTCCGTGGCACCTGGTCTCGCGGCGATGCCGGAGGTTCGCGCACCAAGGTGCTGCGCCTCCGTCGTCCTCGCGGTGGCGACCGCTGCGGGAGTCTGTGCTGACTTTGTTGGGCTTGCGAGATAGAAACGATCCTCATCCCGAGTTCGTGCCGGCAGAAAGGAAAGTCCGGGGACGGACGATGACCGGCGGGAAGGCCGCCAAGGAAGGAATGAGGATCATGGCAGGGAAGACCGAGATCAAAACCGCGGCGAGTGCGGCGAACGCGTTCCATACGGCAGCGGCGACGGGTGCGACGGACGCCGCGCGCACAGGGGCGACGGACGCCGCGCGCACGGTGGGACTGACGGGAGCCGCATGCGCGCATGCGCCGGGCGCGGCGGCCCCGGCTTCTCGTGCGGCAAACGTTTCGTATGCGGCGGGTGCGCCCCGCGCGGTTGGCGCGGCGCGCCAAGCGGCCCCGCGCACGGTGGCCGCCGCCTCGCGGCGCGAGGGGCTTTCCATCCGCGACATCATCCTGGTGGCCGTTCTGCTGGCGGCGGGCGCGGTGCTGAAGCTCACCGTGGGGTCGCTTCTGTCGTCGATGGGCATGAAGCCCAACTTCATCATCGCGATGTACTGCCTCGCCATCATCCTCGTGCGGCCCACGGTGGCGCAGTCGCTTGCCATCGGGCTTCTGGCCGGGCTCGTGTGCCAGGTGCCGATGCTCAACGCCACGCCCCTTCTGAACATCCCCTCCGAGCTTCTGGGTGCGCTTGCGTGCGGCCTGCTCATCAAGGTGCCGATGCGCATCGGCGGCAAGCTCGACCTCAACCCGCTTGCGAACACGTTCGTCTCCACGCTCGTCTCCGGCGGCGCGTTCGCGTTTTTGTCCGTCTACATCAACGTGATGTCCACCGGCGGCGATCTCATGGTGGCGTTAGCCGCCTACGTGGCCATCGTGCTGGGCACCGCTGCTTTCAACGCCGCTCTCGTGCAGGTGCTGGCGATGCCGCTGAAGAAGGTGCTGGAGCGCTAAGGCATCGTCGCAGGGCGAGGTGGCGGCACGGCAGCTGCTGGGGTGGTCGCGGCGTTCGCCTTTGCCCTCATCTCGCGCCCGCGCGGTCCTGTGCTGATGGTCGATGAAAAGCGTGCTGTTCGAGCGTGCGGTGCGACTGGTTGACGAATCGTCGGCTTGTCGGCCGGTTGCTGAGCGGCGGGGCGCGAGGTGGTCGAGCGCTTCCGATGCCTTGCCGGGCGGAGGTCGCACCGCAGCCCGCGGCCCGGCTTTCCCGGATGCTATCGCGTGAGGTGCGTCGGTTCGCGCAAGGGGGCGCAAAGCGTTGCGTCGTCCTCGCCGCTGTCGCAAACGATCTGCAAGGAGGAGCTTTCATGATACGGATCACCGATTTCTCATTCCGCTACCGGGAGGGGGCGGCCCCGGCGGTGAGCGGGGTGAGCCTCGCCATCGGACGCGGGGAGTTCGTGGGCGTCACCGGGGCGGCCGGGTCGGGCAAATCGACGCTCGCCTACGCGATGAACGGCATCGTTCCGCACTGCTATCCGGGCGACTTCTACGGCAGCGTAGAGGTGGACGGGATGGACACGTGCGAGGCGGCGCTCACCGACGTGTCGTGCGTGGTGGGCAGCGTGTGCCAGGACGTGGAGAGCCAGTTCGTGACGTCGGTGGTGGAAGACGAGGTGCTCTACGGGCTGGAGAACTTCGCCGTGCCGCGCGGCGAGATCGAAAGCCGCCTGACCCGGGCGTTGGCCGACATGGGCATAGCGGATCTGCGGGAGCGCGCCATCGCGTCGCTGTCGGGAGGGCAGAAGCAGAAGGTGGCCATCGCGTCGGTCTTGGCGCTGCGTCCCAAGGTGCTCGTGCTGGACGAGCCCACCGCAGAGCTGGACCCCGCCAGCTCGCTAAGCGTGTTCGACCTGCTGGCGCGCTATGCGCGGCAGCACGGCACCGCCGTCGTGGTGGTGGAGCAGAAGATCGCGCTGCTCGCGCGCTACGCCGATGCGCTCGTCGTCATGGAGGAGGGCCGCATCCGCTTCGCCGACGCCCCGGCGGCGGTGCTGTCACACGATGAGGAGCTGGTGCGCATCGGCGTGGGCTGCCCGCGCTCCACCACGCTCGTGAACCGGCTGCGCGCGGCGGGCGTGTGCAGCGGGCGGGCGGCGCGCACGGTGCGCGAGGCGTGCGATGTGGTGAAGGAGGCGGTGGCGTGATCGAGTTCAAGGACGTGCGCGCCTCCTACGAGCGCTCGCTGCCCATCCTGAAGGGCGTGAGCTTCGCCATTCGCGACGGGGAGTTCGTCGCGTTCGCAGGCACGAACGGCGCGGGCAAGTCCACGGCGATGCGCCTCGTGAACGGCCTGTTGAAACCCGATGCGGGGGAGGTGCTCATCGACGGCGTGCCCACGACTGCGCTGCGTACGAGCGAGCTTGCGCGGCGCGTGGGCTTCCTCTTCCAAAACCCCGACCGGCAGATATGCTGCTCCACCGTGCGCGAGGAGCTGCTGTTCGGCTTCAGGGCGCTCGGGGCTGCGGACGCGGATGCCGAGGCGCGCGTGGACGCGGTCATCGAGGAGTTCGGCTTCGCGCCCGATGACGACCCGTTTCTTCTGAACCGCGGCGCGCGGCAGCTTCTGGCGCTTGCCTCGGTTGCCGTCCTGGAGCCGTCCGTGCTGGTGCTGGACGAGCCCACTACGGGGCTGGATTTCCGCGAGTGCGAGAAGGTGATGGGCATCGTCCGCGGGATCCATGCGCGCGGCGCCACCGTCGTCATGGTGTGCCACGACATGGAGGTGGTGGCCGACTACGCGAAGCGCTGCATCGTGATGAGCGACGGGCGGGTGGTGGCCGACGGCCCGGTGTTCGAGGTGCTGCGCGATCACGCCGTGCTTGGGCGCGCCTCGCTCGTGCCGCCGCAGATCGTGGACATCTCCCTTGTGCTGGCGGCGGAAAGCCCCCGGCTGGCGGGGACGCCCGTGGCGCGGGCGAACACGGTGGAGGAGATGGTGGAGGCCGTTGCGGCGGAGGCCGGACGCGCGGGCGCGGGTGCGGGCGAGGTTGCGGGAGAGGCGGGGGTCGCCGCTGCGGGCGGGGCCGCAGGCGAAGGCGCGCGCCGCGGACATTGCGCGAGCGTTCGCGCATCGAAGTCGAGGAGGGTGCCATGAGCTCGTTTTTGGAATATGTTCCCGGTGACAGCATGCTGCATCGCCTGAACCCGGTCGCCAAACTGGGTGCGGCGGCCCTGTTCGCCGTCGCGTGCTTCTGCTCGGGCAGCCTTGCGTTTCTGGCGGTGCTGCTGGCGGCAGGGTTTTTGCTGGCGGCATCGTGCGGCATGGTGCGTCAGACGCTTGGGCTGGCGCGGGCCGTGCTGGCGTTCTCGCTCGTGTTGGCGGTGGTACAGCTGCTCACCACGCCCGCCGGCGCGCAGTTGGCGCCGCTGCCGTGGGGCTATATCGGCACGGGCGGCCTGCTGGCGGCGCTCACCACCGTCGTGCGCCTCGTGGCGGCGGCCATCCCGCTGTTCCTCGTGTTCTACGCGACGAAGTTGAACGATCTTACGAACGCCGCGGTGAAAGTGCTGCGCGTGCCGTACCGCTACGCGTTCGCCTTCACGTCCACCGTGCGTTTCATCCCCGTGTTCATGAACGACATGAAGGGCATCATGGAGGCCCAGACAGCGCGTGGCGTGGAGTTCGACACGGGCGGCATGGTGAAGAAGGCGCGGCTCATGGTGCCGCTGTGTGTGCCGCTTCTGGTGTCGTCGGTGCGCAAGACGAACAGCGCCGCCATCGCCGCCGAGGTGCGCGGCTTCAACCTGCGTACCGTCGACAGCGGCTACAAGGGCTACCCGCTCGCGGTGCGCGATGTGGCGGCTCTGGCGGCGTGCGCGCTTTTGGTGGCGGTTTCCGTGGCGTTGGGGGCGGCGGGGTAAGGAGTCTGCGAATTATGGGATGCCTTGAGCATGTTATCGGTTAGAATACAAAGAAAGACGGAGAGAATCGCCGCTTCTAGTTTCGGTGACTCGATTGGACGGGAACCTTGGGACATTTCGAACGAGATCGATTGACGATGACGAGAATCCCTCTCGGTATTGAGCTGCCCCCCCCCCTCGCGCTCTTGAGCAAAAATCTAAAATACGCCCATGGGATTTGGGTCCCCTTCTCCAAGGCGTTCTCATGGAGTGCGTCGAGCCCCAATGGGCCGAACGACTGCACGGTGCCCCTTTCAATTCCTATAGCCAATACTGCGTAGTTGAGGGTTCTTCGCTCGTCTGGGTCGTGAATGCGCTTACAGGTGAAGCGCACGAGGCAATCGTCGAACGCCTTCTGAATGCTGCGGATTTGCGGATAAAGAAGCTCGATCTTCCCTTGGCATTTGGAGCTCCTTGTCGAGATGAGCTATCTCGCCGTGATCTTGTTGACATGGTTTATACCGGCGACGCGCAGCGATTCACCCTGAGGTTTGTCTCCCCTGCCGCATTCAAAAGCGGCGGGGCCTATCAAAACATTCCGAATATGCGTCTCGTCTACCAAAACCTCCTCATGCATTACGGCCAGGTGTTCGATGCCGACCATGAAGCGGATGCCGGAACGGTCGACTATCTTGTTTCTCGCACGCGCATAGTGAGATACAGTCTACGCTCCCAAGGATTTGCTCTGTCCGGCAAAAATATCCCGGCGTTCATGGGGACGATGACGGTCAAGGTCGAGGGCCCTCAGCCTTTGAAGGGACTGGCAGGCATGCTTTTCCACTTCGGGCGTTTCGCCGGAATAGGGATCAAAACTTCGATGGGGATGGGAGGTTTGCTTGTAGAGTGAATGAGGAGAAGCTCAAATTAATTTACGGTGCATTGCTGCACGATGTCGGCAAAATTGTTTATCGAGGCTCCTCGGCTCAAGGGACTCATTCGAAACTCGGTGCCGATTTCATCGCGGGGATCGTTCCCGAAGGGGATCCCCTGCGGAATGAGGTGGTGGATCAAATCAGATACCATCATGCTCGCGAACTGAAAGGGGCGCCGCTCACGTCGGATTCCTTGGCCTACCTCACGTACTTTGCCGACAACATAAGTGCTGGAATAGATCGCAAGGAGGAGGGAGGGGACTCCGGGTTCGATAGGGAGGCCAAGCTTCGTCGGGTTTTCAATATCGTCGCAGGGCATCATGACGATAGCGTTGTAGAACACGAGGATTACAATGCCATTCGCGAGAGGATCAAGAGGGAGTTCGCTGGCTTCGCTCTTGAGGAAGGCCGCATAGGGTCGCTGATCAACCTTTTTGAGGCGACGTGCGACCGTGTGCCCTCTTCGACCAACAAAGCCGAGCTCGTAGATGTCTCTCTGTTCGATCATGCGAAGACTACCGCGGCTCTTGCCGCATGCCTGTACGACTATTTGTCGGCTGTTGGCGTTGAGGATTACCGCTCTATCCTGTTCAATGGGGAAAAGGCATCTGCTTATTACGATAAGCAGATGTTCCTTCTCTGGTCCTGCGATTTGAGCGGCATCCAAAGCTTCATCTACCAAATAAGCGGATCGGGTGCGCTGAAGCAATTGCGAGCGCGATCCTTCTATTTGGAAATCCTCCTCGAACACTGCATGGATGAACTGCTGGCTCGCCTCGATCTGACCCGATGCAATTTGCTGTACACGGGAGGAGGCCACGCATATGCCCTCTTTCCGAACACCGAAAAGGCGAAAAGCCAGATCGAGGCGTTCTCCTCCGAACTCGGGGCATGGCTTATGGAGCGCTTCAGAACGGATTTGTTCTGCGCGTGCGCGTTTGTTCCCTGTTCGGCGAACGATCTGATGAACAAAGAGGGAACGAGCAGGGGATCGAAGCGCTATCGCTTGCTGTACAAGGACTTGGGTGACAAACTCTCCGCGATAAAGAGGAGTCGCTATACGGCAGAGGAGATTGCGAAACTCAATTTCGCAAGCCGTCGCGAGTGGGACCATACGCGCGAGTGCAAGGAGTGCCATCGCAGCGACGCCGAGATACGCGAGGGCGATGGGCTGTGCCCGCTTTGCGGGGCTCTTGGAACCATCTCGCCGAAGCTGGTGAGAAAGAGCGTCTTCGTCGTCTCCTCCGAAGGCGAGCTTGAATTGCCCTTCGGTTGCTGGTTGAGCGTGTTTAGCCGTGATGAGTATCGCGCGGAAAGGCCCGATGCGATTCGCATCTACACCAAGGAGTGGGATACCGGCGATGCCTTGGCGACCCATATATGGATGGGGGATTACACGGCCGATCAGCATGGCAGGGGGATCGGCGACTACGCGGAAAGCGGAATCAGCCTCGAAGAGGGCAAGGGGATAGAGCGCCTTGGCGTGCTGAGGGCCGACGTGGACAACCTCGGCATGATCTTCTCGAGCGGGTTGCCGGACGACAAGATATCCATCAGCCGCACCACGGCGTTGAGCCGGTCGCTCAGCTACTTCTTCAAGCAGAGGATAAACGGCATCTTGGACGAGGGCGGCTACCGGGCGCAGATCATCTATTCGGGTGGTGACGACCTGTTCCTGATCGGCAATTGGAGCGATGTCATCTATGCGGCGTTGGATATCCGCAAGGCCCTCGATGATTTCACGGGCAACGGGGTTTTGACCATAAGCGCGGGTTTGGGGATGTACGATCCTCGATACCCCCTTGCGCGCATGGCATCCGAGGTGGGGGAGCTGGAGGATGCCGCCAAGGGCCATGATGGCAAAAACGCCCTAGCTATCTGGGATAAGGGAAACGTCTTCAGCTGGGATGAGTTCGAAGGCGGCGTATGCGGGAAACTGGGCGAGATCAAGAGCGCGTTCGAGTGCAACGACAAGGGGAAATCCTTTATCTACCGACTGCTTGATTTGCTGCGGGATTTGGACAACCCCATTTCCGTTCCGAGGTTGGCTTACCTGTTGGCGCGGAGCTTCGAGGACGATAAGGAGCGCGGGGCGGAAATCAGCAAGCGGTTCTTCGAGTGGGCGCTTGACGAGGGCGAGCGCAGGTGCCTGGTGACCGCGCTCGAATGGTATGTGTACAGCATCCGGGAAAGGGGCTAGGACATGGCCGAACGGGAACAACCCACGTTGCTTTTCAACAACGGTGGGAAGCTTTATTCGCTTGCGGAGGGCGCCTATGCCGATTACGCGAAGAAGCTGATGGAAGCAGAAGCGGGAAGGAATGACAGGAAAGGGTTGTTCGGCGGTCTTACCACGACGAAGCTTCGTGGGATATATGCCCATATCGTAAACCTGTATACGAAAATAGACGATCAGGAAGCTTTCGCGAAATCGAAGGGCGATATCCAATACCTCAAAGTCAAACTCGCATATGAGGCCGGCAGGATGAGGGAGGTCAAAGATTTCCTCGACAAAACGCATCTCATGGACATGCTGGATCGGGTGAATGCGTACGACGAGTACCTTCTGTATTGCCGCTATGCCGAAAGCCTTGTGGCGTTCTTCAAGTTCTACGGCGGAAAGGAGTAAGCGATGGCTTTCACCGCAACCAAGATAAAGATAACGGGGATAATCGAAGTGAAGACCGGGTTGCATATCGGCGGGGACGCGTCGTTTTCCGCCATTGGGGCGATC
The DNA here is from genome assembly GCF_002159915.1 of Gordonibacter sp. An230. Taxonomy (GTDB): domain Bacteria; phylum Actinomycetota; class Coriobacteriia; order Coriobacteriales; family Eggerthellaceae; genus Rubneribacter. The sequence goes on along the minus strand of NZ_NFJP01000003.1, from coordinate 132,564 downwards.
GACCTTCCCGTGGTGCGCGATCCGCTGACACGCGGCCCCGTCATTCCGGGCAGCACGCTCAAAGGCAAGCTGCGCACCCTGCTCGCCCGCCAGTTCGGCTCCCTTCCCGCGAAGGGGGTTGCGGGTTTCGAAAGCGATGCGGTTGAGGTACTGCGCTTGTTCGGGTCGAGCAAAAAGGGATCGGATGCTGCGGGGACGGGCATCCAACAAAGCCGATTGATGTTCAAAGACGCTTTCCTCGTCAATAAGGATGCGTTGCCCCAGACATTCGAAACCAAGTTCGAAAACACCATCGACCGTTTGACGGCGGTGGCCAACCCCCGTCAAATCGAGCGGGTTGTCCGCGGTGCCAAATTCGATTTGGAGATCGTCTACAACGTCGAGAATGCTGACCAGATAGAGAAGGATTTCGAAAATATTCAGCTTGCGTTCGACTTGCTGCGCAACGATTATTTGGGCGGCGGGGGAACCCGCGGCAACGGGCGGGTTGATCTGACGGATATCGAAGCGCAGGTTGCAACGGGGGATCTCGCGACGGCGATACCGGAGCTGCGATGAGGACCCGGCTGGTTAAACTGAGCTTCGCTGCTCCTGTCCATTTCGGTGCTGGGCGTCTTTCGGATGGGGAATGCGCGTGTTCGGCCGATACGCTGTTCAGCGCCTTGTTCATCGAGGCGCTAGGGCAGGACGCGTCGGAGGATCTGCTGCGGGCGGTTCGTTCCGGCGGCTTTTTGATCAGCGATGCGTTTCCTTGGATCGGCGATACGCACTACCTTCCCAAGCCCTTCGCGGCTCCTGCTTCGATGGGCGGAGAGCGTGTCGAAGGGGTCGATTCTGCGGCGAAGAAGGCGTTCAAGAAGCTTCGCTATGTGCCTTGGGATTCGTACGGCTCTTACTTCGACGGTTCTTTGGATGCCGTCGAGGCATTGCGGGCATTGCGAGAGGGGCTTGGCGCGGGAGGGGTCGTCAGCAAGGTCAACCTGCAACGGGAAGATCGCGATGAGGCGGAACCGTATCATGTCGGCGGGTTCCGCTTCGGCGAGGATGCGGGGCTTTATTTTCTCGCGCAAGGGGATTACGGGTTCGAGCCGCTTCTTGAAACGCTGAGCTGCAGCGGCCTTGGCGGCAAGCGCTCGTCGGGTTATGGACGCTTCGAATACGAAGTGCGGGATTGTGACGGCTTCATATCGTGCGAAGGCATTCCGACAGGAATGCGCGTTTTGCTGTCCTCGGCTGCGCCTACTGCGGATGAGCTGTCCGACGAACTCTTGCGGGGCGCGTCGTGTTCGCTGGTGAAGCGGTCCGGATTCGTCCAGTCGCAAAATTACGCGCCAATGCCGTTGAAGAAGCGCGACTTCTTCGTCTTCGATGCTGGATCGACGTTCGAAATGGCGTTTTCCGGGGATGTGTTCGACGTTTCCGTCGGCGGCGCCCATCCGGTTTGGCGCTACGCCAAGGCGATGTGGATGGAGGGATAGCGCGTGGCCATAAGGCGGTACCAAGTTGCTTTGACGGTGATCGGACCCGTGCATATCGGCACGGGGCGTACGATCGGGAAGAAGGATTATTTCCTGCAGAAGGGGAAGATCTGCGTTTTGGATGCGGCTCGGTTCGTCGAGCGCCTTTCCCCGCAGCAGGTGGGCGAGTACTGCGCGTTTCTCGAAGGCGATTCGCGGAGCGGTCTTGAAGATTTTCTATCTCGGCATGGCGAATTGCGAAAAGCGGCGCAGGACGCTTGCGCCTACCAGTTAGATACAGGGCTTTCTAAAACCAGGCAGGGGAAGTTGCAGTATCTTGAAGCGGCCGAATTCGTCAAGGATTCCTACGGCTGCCCTTACGTGCCCGGTTCGAGCTTTAAGGGCATGCTGCGGACAGCGTTGCTGGCGGCTGTTATCGGAAGGGATCCCGAAACATTCGTCCGGGCGATGAAGGATGGCTGGCGAGGTCGCGATTGGCGAAGAAGTGCGAACGCGGATGCTTCCCTCAATAAGAAAGCGCTGTGGGTCGAGCGGCCGGATGAAAGCGATGCGGGATTTGCCTGCGACATCATGCGCTATGTGTCGGTTTCAGATTCCGATCCGCTGAGCGTGAGCGATCTGGCATTCGTGAAGAAGTACGACAGGTTCTCGAAGGGGGATCGCGCGGAGCATAAGCGCCGCATGGGAAACCAATCCATAGGCGATATAACCGACGGAAACGAGCTGAACATCTACCGGGAGTGCTTGAAGCCGGGTACGGTTGTCTCGTTACGTCTGGATGTTGATGAGCGCATCGACGAGTACCTTCCGTTTTCCCTTGATGCCGAGCATGTAGGGGATGTTTTCAAGCGATTCGAAGAGCGCTACCGGGCCTGCTTCGCAGATCATTTCGATTACGAGATGGGCGGCGAAGGAGATTCTCGCGGGCTGGTATCGGACGGTCGATGCCGTTATGTTGCGTCGAACGGTTTACGATGTCGCAATGGCGCAGTGGCCGAAAGCGGTTACTGCAACGTGCATAAGGATGAAGCGCCCCGGTCTACAGGGGTGGAAGCCATCTGCTATCTGGGCGGCGGAGTGGATTTCGACAGCAAGACCGTGCTCAATGCGCTCTACCGCGATGAAGGCGAGCGGCTGCATGAGATATCCCATGTCCTCTACAAGCAATTCCCGACTAGGATCGACCGGGATTTTGCCAGTGGGCGACATCGGGCTTTATGGGGAAGGGTCGAGGCGGAGGGGTTTGGCCCTCAGCCAATGAAGGCTCTCTTCAAGGGGCGAGGGCGTTTGCAAAAAGCCAAAGACGACCATCGCCACTGGATGGATCAGGACCTCGGGGTGTCGCCGCATACCTTGAAGCTGGGGAAGGTGGATGGCGCATTGCTTCCGATGGGCCGATGCACCGTGAAGATCGAAAATACGCCGGATCGTTCGCATGCGAAGGGGGCGATGTGATGAGAATCCTCTTCTCCCCCGTCGGCACGGCGGACCCCCTCTCCACACTCGGCGATGGGCCGATGCTCCACATCGTGAGGCGGTATCGGCCCGAAAAGATCATTCTGTTCCTTTCGCCCGCCATGGCGGCTTATGAAAGCCGGGACGAACGCTACACGCGTGCGATACGGCTCTTGGCTGCCGAAATAGGGGAGTACGGGCCGGAGGTGGGCTGCATCGAATCGGCTTCGACCGAAGTGCATAGGTACGATCTTTTCATCAAGGAATTTGATGAATTGCTTGCACAGCTGGAAGAGGAAGACCCCGATGCGGAGATACTGCTCAATGTGACATCGGGGACTCCTGCCATGCAGCAGGCGCTCGTCGCCATCGATGCGTTCGGGCATCGGCGCCTGCGGGCGGTCCAGGTGGAAACACCGAGGAAGGGCATCAACGAGCCCGGGGACCGCGAGAAGGCCGACGACTACGATTTCGACACGCTTTGGGAAATGAATCCCGACAGGGAAGGGGATGCGCAGAATCGATGCCGCGAAGTGGAGTCGGCGAACTTCTCCGATCTCGTTCTCCGCGATAACATTCGGGCGTTCGTCGAAGGGTACGATTACGTTGCCGCCTTGAGGCTTGCTAAGCAATGCCGGTCGATTTCATTCCGGGCGACGACATTGATCGAAGGGTGCGTTTACCGCTCGCGCCTCGATCGCCAGCGGGCGATTCCCTGCTTCAAGGGAACGGCGTTCCCTTGCGATTCTCCCGAGACGACGGGAGCTTTGTTCGAATACCTGTCTGTGTTGGAAGTCTATCTTCAGCGCGAACAGTGGGCCGACTATCTACGGGCGATGACGCCTGCGTTGACGGAGCTGATGCTCAAGCGCGTGCGCGTCTCTATACCCGATAGAGAGTGGTTGCTGGAGCGCTCTGGTAAAATCACGAGGCGCATCGATTCCGGCAAAGTCGACCGGAATGACGACCTTAGACGAGTTTTGAAACCCAAAGGCGAGAACCCTTATGTGACGAACGGTCATCTTGCAAAGCTCATCGAGTACTTTGCGAATTCTTTGGAATACGAACCGTATAAAAAACTGCGGACATTGGAAAAGAAGGCGCGGCATCGCCTTGCGCACGAGGTGGGAAAAGTTGACAAGGCGAGTATAGAAAAAGCGGGAGGAATCTCGCTGGAGGAATCCTTGGACATCATGTTCAAGCTTGATGGATCGAAGCAGGGGCGGGGGCTCTATCGCCGAATCAACGGCGAGGTGATCCAACTCTTGCAGTGCGAGGTGCCCCGTGCATCTGTATCTCACTGAGAGCGCGGTGAAGGTTGGCCTGTCCGAGCGAAGGCTTACAATCAAGAAGGCCGACGACGGGTCGCTTATGCGCGATTTCCCCTTTGACGATGTCGAGGGGATATCGGTGTTCGGCAAGCCGCAGATCTCGACCCACCTTTTGTGCGAATGCATACGGCAGAACATGCCTGTATTGTTTTATTCCGAAGATGGACACTACTTCGGACATCTTTCATCTTTTGAGCAAGTCGATCCGTTCCGACAGAAAATGCAGATGTATCTGAGCGATGACCCGCGTTTCTGCCTTGAATGGTCGAAGCTTATCGTGAGGGCGAAGCTCTGGAACAGCCTCAGCTTGCTTCGATCATATCCGGGCATCTACTCGTTCGATGCCGAGGAGGTGCGGGGCCTGACGCATTCCCTTGAATATCTCGACGGCGCTTGCGACGTTTCCCAGGTTATGGGCTTTGAGGGAAATGGGGCAAAAGCGTATTTTAATTGTCTGCCGAAGCTGCTTGCCGACCATGACTTCGACTTTCGCGGCAGGAGCGCCCGCCCGCCGAGGGATCCTATCAATTCGATGCTGAGCTTCGGCTACAGTATATTGTTCCGCAACGTCCTCGGGGCGATCAACGCTGTGGGGTTGCACCCCTATTTTGGTTTTCTGCATGCGGTGAAGCAGGGACATGCCGCCCTTGCTTCCGATCTTGTTGAGGAGTGGCGGGCGTGGATCGTCGATCGCACGATTATCGCCTTGGTGAACGACGGGGAAGTTCTACCCTCCGACTTTTATAAAAACGAGGCGGGGGCCATCTATATGAAAAAGGAGACGATGAGGTTGCTGACTCACCGCCTGGGGGACGCCATGGTGCGAAGCGAGGTATATTTCATGGAAGGGGGAGGTAGGAGAAGGTACGGATTCCAAGCTGCGCTCCATCGCAAGGCTCTTATGCTGGTGGAGGCGATCGAGAAAAGAAACCCTATTTATTATCAGCCTTTTCTATGGTTGAAGGAAGAGGATTGATATTATGACTCGGTTAGAGGTTCGCAATCCTCGGATAGGAAAAATCAAAGGAGCCTCGCCGTCCGAGGATCGGTTTTACGTCATGGTTTTGTTTGATATTTCCGATGCGAAAAAATACAGAAGAGTTATTAGGATTTTGAAAGGCTATGGCCATAGGATACAGTATTCTGTTTTCGAAGCATATGTAAAAAGCGCTCAGATCAGGGAGTTGACAGCCAAGTTGACGAGCGTTATGGCGAGTAAGAGGTTTTACGATCCTGATGACAAGGTAAGAATTTACCGCATAGCGAGTAATTGCGAGTTGACGGTTCTCGGGAAATGCGTCGATCACGCTCCTGAAAACGATGTGTTTGTTTGAGGAATCATCTGACGATATGGCGGTTGAATGCACCTGTTTTTTTGAATACTGGGTGGCCGTGTGCAAATTTCGGTTATTATGTCAATAGGGGCAGATAACCCCAAACCCCGAGAGGGGACGAAAACTTGCCGATGCAGGACCTGGCGTCGAGGGTCATCGGGCAGATAACCCCAAACCCCGAGAGGGGACGAAAACGACTGCTTGAATTCCGCCTTGCCGTTCATCTTCCACGAAGGCAGATAACCCCAAACCCCGAGAGGGGACGAAAACCCAGTCTGCGTGCGGCCTCGGACACCGACGCGTACGGCAGATAACCCCAAACCCCGAGAGGGGACGAAAACACGTACAGCACCTTCTTGAGCATCTCCGCCATCAGTGAGGCAGATAACCCCAAACCCCGAGAGGGGACGAAAACCAATACATTCAGATTCTTAGCTAAGCGAGCAGCTTCATAGGGCAGATAACCCCAAACCCCGAGAGGGGACGAAAACCTGATTGGTTCGTGCTAGCGTTGTCACTGTGTCCTCCTTGGCAGATAACCCCAAACCCCGAGAGGGGACGAAAACGTCTACCTTTGAGACAACGCACTTGACGGTGTTGTACAGGCAGATAACCCCAAACCCCGAGAGGGGACGAAAACTCGCCCATCAATCGCATGTCTTCCTCCTTTCCACGCGGCAGATAACCCCAAACCCCGAGAGGGGACGAAAACGATCGCTAGGAACTTGAGGCATCCGTCCATTCTCCTCTCCCTGGCAGATAACCCCAAACCCCGAGAGGGGACGAAAACCTTTAACATCGGATACATCATTGCCATGGTTCCGGGCAGATAACCCCAAACCCCGAGAGGGGACGAAAACGTCGGTCGGCGACCCGGGGAGGGCATGCCCCCCAGCCGGCAGATAACCCCAAACCCCGAGAGGGGACGAAAACGATCACGTACTTGCGGCGCGGATGCGAGCCGGGCATCTTCGAGGCAGATAACCCCAAACCCCGAGAGGGGACGAAAACCATCACGAACTCGGCGACGTTGTTGCGCTCGCCGTAGAGGCAGATAACCCCAAACCCCGAGAGGGGACGAAAACTGGAGACTCTCCACACTCAACATACCACTATCAAGAAGGCAGATAACCCCAAACCCCGAGAGGGGACGAAAACGAACGGGCATCGCTATTACGATTGCAAGCCTGATCACGGCAGATAACCCCAAACCCCGAGAGGGGACGAAAACTCTGATGCATCATGTTGATATATTCCTCAGCTTCGGCAGATAACCCCAAACCCCGAGAGGGGACGAAAACTAAAAGATGAGAACTCAGCGGTCTTCTTAGATATAACAGGCAGATAACCCCAAACCCCGAGAGGGGACGAAAACGTATTGGTACTGCCACCATTCGGTGTCGGTCGAGGGAGGCAGATAACCCCAAACCCCGAGAGGGGACGAAAACCCACTATCAAGGATTTCAACAGTGACATTGCTAATCTGGGCAGATAACCCCAAACCCCGAGAGGGGACGAAAACAAACACATGAGAACGCATTTGCTGTACATCCAATAACAGGCAGATAACCCCAAACCCCGAGAGGGGACGAAAACACCACCCGTTCTCATGGGTGAAAAGCGGCTCTCCGTCTGTGGCGGCAGATAACCCCAAACCCCGAGAGGGGACGAAAACGATCACGTCGCTCACGTACTGCGGATACGCAACGTAAAGGCAGATAACCCCAAACCCCGAGAGGGGACGAAAACTGTTGGTTATCATGTGATCTCCCTTCTCAGAGGCCGGGGCGGCAGATAACCCCAAACCCCGAGAGGGGACGAAAACTAACTCGCCGTCGTCGTGGCGGTAGAGGGTAGCTTCTGGCAGATAACCCCAAACCCCGAGAGGGGACGAAAACGTCGTGACGGTCACGCCCATCGCGTCGGAAACGTCAGGCAGATAACCCCAAACCCCGAGAGGGGACGAAAATTTCTATGTGCGCGATTAACCGAAAGGGAGCGGAGGTGAAAGGATTCTTGTACGTGGTTCCGATCGGGCTTACGGTGCTCATATTCGTTGCCATGTGCTTCATGTTCGGCTGCCCCGTGCTTTTCCGGATGATAACGCCCGTCTATTCTTAAAGACGCTATGAAAGGCATCGAGTGCTCTATGGCAACCGCGGGGGAGATAGCCCCGAATTCCGAGCGAGAGGGCGAAAAAGATCATTGAGTTACTTTTGCTTGCTGCAACAAGCATTGTAGAGAGATGCTCCCAAGCCCCGAGGGGTCTTTGGTGCGGATTGCATAATCCGCGCGCATGTCATTGGTGTGCTGATTGGCGGTAGCCTTTGTGGTGCTGGGAGGGGTGCTGGGGTAAGGGGTGCGGTCTTTGCGGGATGCGTAAGCCCGGTCTTTCCGCTCGGATGCATTTCCGCTGTGCGAAGCGGCGTTCCGCACGCCTCGTGCATGCGTGCGCTTGTCCGTCCAGTGCGCGCGGGCGGCTCAGATCTTGCAAGGGGAAAGACCTGGCACCGAGCAAAAACAATCGACGTGAAGGTTCTTGAAATTCGCTTTTGACGAATAGTCGCTCACCACCTGCGTTTTCTTGCTTGTTTTTCGAGAAATTGCCCGGTTGGCTTTCCTTGGTCGATCCTAAATCCTACACATGGGCAATTTTTGCTCGAAACTCGACCATTCCATCATTAAACCAGGGTTGATGCGAACTTATATGCGCTGGATCCCGAGCCGACCTTCCTCGGGCCGGACGCTTCAGAGGGTCCTCCCCACCCGACGGGCGGGGTCTTGCTTGGCGGGCCGACCCGGCCTATGTCAATCCTGGTTTAGCGGCGGAATCGAGCCGAACCGGCGCGGATCGCGTCTTGAGCATAGACTTGCGAGATCCGTTCGCTTCTTGGATTTTTGCGAACTGGGCTTTTGCTGCCCGCGTTTCGATGTGGGGACGTCTTTCAGGGTGAAATCTATGCGCAAGACGCGATCCGCGCCGGTTCGGACGGTCTTTCCCTGCCGGGTTGCGGCTGGTGCTGGGAAGAGATTGCGCGCGTCCTTTCCTTCGGTCTTTCCAGCGCCTACGTTTTCGCGCCGAAGGGTTCGGAGCTGTTTTCGGCGGCTAGGGGCGCGCGAGCCGCTTGGCGAAGCAGACGACGCGGGCCGCCTCGACGAGGCCGGCGCTCAGATGGAAGGCCAGGCTTTCGTCGTTGCCGAGTTTGCAATCGCTTGCGAACTCGGTGCAACCGCATTCTGCTGCCCACTTCTCGCATGCGGCCAGCAGCGTGCGCCCGCATCTACGTCGACGACGCGCTTCGTCGATGTAGATGCCCTCGAGGTAGCCGAGGGGGCTTGTGCTCGTACCCTCCACGCAATCGCGACGCAGCTGGCATTGGGCGAATCCGACAGGCGAGCCTTCATCGTCGAACAACAAGAAGACGGCTGCGTCGCGGTCCGCGATCTACTCGGCGAACTCAGGCTTCAAATCCTCGGGCGAATGCGCAGGCCATAGGCACGCGGCAAGGGATGCGACGGCTTCGAGGTCGGATGGCTCGGCTTTTCGTATCATGGGCGGCTCGCTTTCGATGGCGCGGGGGATGGAGCCACGATAGCAGAAGCGCGCTCCGTTCGCTGTCGCGATCCGGTTGATAGCGGTCGGCTCTCGCCCGCCGGGCGCCCGTCCGTTGACGCTCTCGCCTCGTTGCCGCCTCGCGCTGCCTCTCGCAGTAAGCTAGCCCCTTCCTCTGCTCGCTGTCGGCTGCGCGGTCGCTCTCGCCCGTCGCTCTTGCCTACTTCGCCTTCTATCTCGGCCCCGCATCGTCGGCGGGCGCGGCTTGCGAGCATCCCGCCGTGCAGGCCGCCTCGTATCTGCTACCATGGCCGTGTCATCGTTGCACGACGGAAAGGACGGCCATGCTCACCATAGGATGCCATCTCTCAAGCGCGAAGGGCTACCTGCGCATGGCGAAAGACGCCACCTCCATCGACGCGAACACGTTCCAGTTCTTCACGCGCAATCCGCGCGGAGGGCGTGCGAAAACCATCGACCCTGCTGACGTGGCGGCATTTCACGCGTTCGCGGCCGAGCGCGGTATCTCGCGCATCCTCGCGCATGCGCCCTACACGCTGAACCCCGCCTCTGCCAAGCCGCAGACCTGCGAGTTCGCCCTGCAGGTGCTGGCCGAGGACCTTGAGCGTATGGAAGCGACGCCGCATCAGCTGTACAACATGCATCCCGGATCGCATGTGGGGCAAGGCGTGGAGGTGGGCGTCGAGAAGGTCGCGGCTGCGCTCAACGAGGTGCTGCGTCCGGGGCAGACCACCACGCTGCTTTTGGAGACGATGGCGGGGAAGGGCTCGGAGATCGGCGGGCGCTTCGAGGAGCTGGCGGCCATCATCGATCGGCTGGACGCGGACGGGCGGGTGGGCGTGTGCCTGGACACGTGCCACGTGTGGGACGCGGGATACGACATCGCGGGCGACCTCGACGGCGTGCTGGCGGAGCTCGACCGCGTGATCGGGCTCGATCGGCTGCGCGCCATCCACCTCAACGACAGCATGAACCCCTGCGGCGCGCGCAAGGACCGCCATGCGCGCATCGGCGAGGGCTGCATCGGTTTCGATGCGCTGTCGGCGGTGACGAACCATCCTCGTCTGCGCGACGTGCCGTTTTACCTGGAAACGCCGCAGGACGATCTTTCGGGCTACGCCGACGAGATCGCGCGTCTGCGCGCGGCGCGCGTAGAGGGGTAGGGAAGCGCGCGGGAGCATGTGGGATGGGACCGCGCTCGCGAGGCGGGGGCGCGGGTTGGATGCCTCTCTCAGGTTGGGAATGCGGAGTCGGATGCGCTCGGAGCGGAGCGCGCTGGGCGTCTCGCGCGCGCCAAAGCGGCGCGTGCCGGACGTTCCCGGCGGGATCGGGGCATCTCGCGCTCTTCGCGCGGCGCGTCACGCGATGATCACCGCTTGCGCCCCCAATTCGTAATAGCGTTCGGCGAACAGCTGCAGGTTGCAGCTCGTCTGGCCGACGAGCGAATCGCTGACGAGCACCGTTTCTGCATCCAGGTCATATCCGCTCACCACGACGCAGTGGCTGTTCGCGTGCAACCGGTACGTTCGGCCGTTCGCGCGCTCGATCCGATAGGGGTCGCCCGGATCCGCGAGATCTATCGTGCACCAGGCGATGACGGGGCGACCGGCCGCCACCTCGCCGAGGAGCGTTTCGAACGAGGCGCCGGTGAGGTCTGCGGCCCTGAGCTCGGAGCCTTGGGCCGCGAGGTAGGCGTTGGCGGTCTGGACGATGGCCGGGGCCATGCAGCTGTGGCCGTCGGGCGTGCGAGGGTCGCCCATGAACGCCGTCACGAAGTCGTCATCGCTTACGGGCAGCCAATCGTCGGCGATCTCGGTTTTTTCCAGGTTGAATCCAAGCGCGCGCAGCACGTTGGTCAGCGCGACCGACTCGCATCCGGTGGGAAGCTCGGGGTTTTGCTGCAAAGCGGGAACGTCGAGGACGATGGAGCGGCATGGTTGGGCGACGGCTGTCCGCAAGGCGGACATGTCCTGGGCTGCTTGCGCTTGCGCGCAGGTGGAGACCAGCATCGAAGGCGAGGGCGAAAGCAAGAGCGACACTGCGCCCACGGCCAGCGCCTCTGCCGCGAGCAAGCACAGGCGCGCGACGGTCCATCGGCTGCGCTGTCCGAAGAGGGGGCGGGCGCGCCGCTTGCGCGAATGGGGCCTGTGCGCAAGCGACGGGTGACGGTCGAAGGGCGATGGGCCGTCGCTTGCGGAAGAGGGGCGAGCATGCGTGACGCGGGGATGCGGGCGGGTGCGTTCGGTGGGCATGTTGCCTCGCTTTCGATTCGGCGCCCGTGGTTGGCTGGCGCCGTTCGGCGTTCTCGTCGCTTATAAGACGCTCGACGCCGTCGAATCGTTACGCTCGTCGCGAAACCTCCGCATCTCGAGGCATTTGGACACGCTGCGACGCCACGCCTCCTTTCGAGGCTTTGTCACAGGACAAGGAAAACCGCCGAATTCCGTCATTTTCTACCATGAAAAAACACCATGTTCGACCTGCATTGATAATGCATTATCGCAGATCAAGAACCTGTTAGATAATGACGGAATTCGGCGGTTTCGCCCAAGCGCGTTCCGTTGTTCGCCGCTTGTCGCCCGTTGTGTGCGATTTTCTACCGCATCAACATGCGCAAGACCTTCATCTTCGTATCGTCAAAGGGTGGGTTGCGGATGGGCATCTCCAGCCAGGTGCCCTTCTTGAGCGTGGACTTGTAGTGGGTGAAGCAGTCGAAGCCCACCTTGCCGTGGTAGGCGCCCATGCCGGAGTTGCCCACGCCGCCGAAGCCCATGTGGTTGTTCGCCAGGTGGATCACCACGTCGTTCACCGTGGCGCCGCCGAAGGGAAGCTCGCGGATCACGCGCTGCTGCACGGCTTTGTCATCCGAGAAGATGTAGCAGGCGAGCGGTTTCTCGAACGTGCGCACGATGTCGAAGGCCTCGTCGAGCGAGCGGTACGTGAGCACGGGCAGCACCGGTCCGAAGATCTCCTCGCCCATGACGGGGTCGTCGAGCGTCACGCCCCGAAGGCACGTGGGCTCGATGCGCAGCGTCTCGGGGTCGCCGTGGCCGCCGAACGCCACCGTCGCGTTTGGGTTGCGGTTTTCGATGAGCCCCATCACGCGCTCGAAGTGGCGCTGCGAGATCATGTGCGGCCACTGCTCGCAGGCCAGGATGTCCTCGCCGTAATACTGATGGAAGCACGCGTCCAGCTGCGCCACGAAGTCGTCCACGACTCTCTCGTGCACGAGGAAGTAGTCGGGCGCCACGCACGTCTGTCCCGAGTTGATGCCCTTTCCCCAGGCCACACGCTGGGCTGCGCGCTTCACGTTGGCGGTCTCGTCCACGATGCAGGGGCTCTTGCCGCCCAGCTCCAGCACCACGGGCGTGAGGTGCTTGGCCGCCGCCTCCATGATGGTGTGCCCCACGTTCGGGCTGCCGGTGAAGAAGATCTGGTCCCACCGCACCTCGAGCAGCCAGTCGTTCATGGCGCCGGAGCCGGGGAAGCCGCACACGAACTCGGGCGGGAACACGTTCGCCAAGATGTCGATCAGAAGCTCGCTCGTGGCCTTCGACGTGCGCGAGGGCTTGAGCGCCACGCAGTTGCCGGCCGCGATGGCGTCCACCATCGGCACGAGTGCGAGCTGCACGGGGTAGTTCCACGGCGAGAGCACCAGCACGACGCCCAGCGGGCTCGGGTACACCTTCGACGTGGAGCGGAAGTGCACGAGCGGCGTGGGCACCCGGCGCGGGCGTGCCCACTTGGACAGATGCCTCATGCACGTGTTGATCTCGTCGTAGACGAGACCGAGCTCGGTGGCGTAGCCTTCGAACTCGGATTTCCCCAGGTCGGCGCGCAGCGCTTCCAGGATGCGCGCCTCGTTGGCCTTGAGGTAGGCCTTCAGCTTCACGAGCGCCTCGCGGCGGTAGTCCACCTGCAGCGTGGCGCCCGCCTGGAAGAAGGCGCGCATCCGTTGCGCCTGCGCCTCGACGTCGGCGACGCTCTCGAACGTGGGTGCGGTGGTCATGCAAAAGCCTCCTTACCTGTTGGACGGGGCCTCATCGAAAGCCCCGAATGCGAACTCGTCACGGGACCGTCCGCAGGGCAAGGACCTTGTCCTTGCCGCAGCATGCGGGGCGGTCCCGCTTGCCGACAAGGACAGGGTCCTTGCCCTGAGCTCAACCTGCCAGAGAAGGCGGGGCAAAAGCTCTTGATACGGCTCCTACGGCGGGTGCAAGCCGTTAAAACGTTGCTTCCAAAATCTCCAAAGCGTCGTCCAGCGTGACCTCCGCCTCGTTGTACAGGGCGGCGCCGTCGTAGCGGGCCTGCTTCGCCACGGCGGGGAGCTGGTCGTGCGCCACGCCCAGCTCCGACAGCTTGAGCGGCACGCCGTACTGCTCGTGGCAGTGCTCGTTCATGGCGAACAGCTCATCGCAGAAGGCCAGGTCGCGTTCGGCGGGCATCGCGCCCGGTCCCAGCTCGGCTGCACGCGCGGGTGCCAGGTGGCCCAGCAGCTCGCCGTAAAGCCCGGCGTGCACGCCATGGTAGAGGTTGAAGCGCACGCAGTGGGGGAGCAGCATCATCATGGCCTGGCCGTGCGGGATGTGGCAGAGCCCGCCGAGCGAGTGGCCGAGCGCATGCACGATGCCCACCATGGCGTTGCTGAACGCCGCCCCCGCCATGAGCGACCCCAACGCCAGGCTCGCTCTCGCGTCGACGTTCGCGCCGTCGCGGCAGGCCACCGGTAGGTTGGCCGCGATGAGCTCGATGGCCTTAACCGCGAACGCGTCGGACACGGGGTTCTTCTGGATGGACGTGTACGCCTCCACCGCATGCGTGAGCGCGTCCATGCCGGTGGTGGCCGTGAGCTTCGGCGGCAGCGACGCGGTGAGCGCCGGGTCGAGGATGGCCGCGTGCGGCACCAGCTTGTAGGAGGTGAACGACAGCTTCGCGTGCTTCTTCGTGTCGGCCACCACGGCCACGAGCGTCACCTCGCTGCCGGTGCCGGCCGTGGTGGGCACGGCGATGAACGGCGGCAGGTCGGCATGGAGGATCTCCGAGCCCTGCAGCGTGGCGAAGTCCACCCCCTCGCAGGCGAGCGAGGCGGCCGCACCCTTCGTGGTGTCGATGACCGAGCCGCCGCCGATGGCCACGAACCCGTCGCAGCCGCGTGCGGCGTAGAGGCGCGCCACCTCGTTCACCACGTCCATCGACGAGTCGGGCGGCACCTGGTCGAACACGTCGTAAGCGACGCCGGCCGCGTCCAGCACGTCCGTGAGCTTGGCGGCCACGCCCAGCTTCACCAGGCCCGCGTCCGTCATGACCAGCGGGTGCGCCACGCCGCGGTCGGCCAGCTCGCCGGGCAGCTTGTCCAGCGCGTGCGTCCCCGCGATGATCTTGGTGGGGCAGCAGAATTCGAATGCTTTCACGGCTTCTCCTTCGCCTTCTCGGGGAAAACTCTGCCACAGCCTCTGTTTTCGTCCAGCGCCATGATCAGGTGATATGCTGCATAGGTGCAGGTCGAACGCTTGCGACGGTGCGGCCGAAATCGGAGGCTGTGGCACGTTCCGGGCACCGTTTCCCTATCTCCTACGGCATCGCCGCCGCCGGCCTGCGATATGCGCGCCGCCAGCCGAAGAACATCTTCAGCAGCGCCGTGAACAGATAGGTGAGGGCCACGCCCGTATCGTTGGGGCCGCGTGTGGAGAACGCGCGCTGCGCGAGGGCGTCCTTGAGCGTCAGGCCGCCCGAAAAGCAGCCGAACGCGTAGGCCAGCGAGCGGAAGTCGATGACGTAGTCCACGGTCACCGCGTCCGCGTCGGCGCTGGCCAGCCCGCTTCCCGGCTCAACGTCGCGGGCGACGCGGTCGGGCGGCACGCGCTTGAACGCGCCTCCATCGGTGCGAGTGCACGTTCCTGCGAGGTCGGTGCCGCCTACGGACAGCATGAACGTGTAGCCGGGCGCGAGGTAATCGATCTCCGTGCGGATTTTCGGCGACAGATGTCGGAGCACGCTCAGCAACGTCGGCAGCAGGCCCAGCAGCACGCGCACGTACAGCGCCTGGGCGCGCTTGTCCAGCGTGCGACGGGGAGGCGTTTGGCTGGTCATATGCCCTCCTTGCGCATCTTCTTGATAACGACCGTATGATACTCCCGCGAGGTCCGCCAAGGCGATGCTCGTGAAGCGAACGGCACGAGAACCGCGCGAGCGCTCTGCGGAAAAGCCGCACGGTTGGGATGGGCGCGGCTTTGCGGCGGGAAGCGTTGGGCGACATGAGCGCCGCGTGTGAGCAAGAAGTCGTCATTCCCGATGTGCGAACGAGGCAAAGGCCAGGGCCAAGGAGCTGCCTTTCGGCGCGCTCGGGATCCGCCTCTCCGGGGAAGGGTCGAGGCAAACTGCCATCCCGTGTATGCCGACTGCTTGGGAGGGGGCACGCTCCCTTCCTGCACCATGCGGTGTGCGTAGGCTTTCAACGCGTACACCGGTCGGTGTAATTCCGTGACGCGAAGATGACAATCGGGCGCAGGATGTCCGGTCCGAAGGCCTTCGTGGTAAGGTGACCGCATTACAGCAAGCATGTGCGACGAACCATGTCCGTTGCGAATACAAGGAGCGTGAATCACATGACCGATACGCACGGCGTCACCCCCGAAGGCGGCGCGCAGCCGCCTCAGTCGGGCGAGGAGCATGCCCAGCACACGGCCCCCATGGGTCAGCAGCCCCCATACCAACAGCCGTACCAGCAACCGTACCAACAGTCACCGTACCAAGAGCCCGCGCAGCCTCAGGGTTACCGCGCGCCAGCCTCCGTCTCGGTCGAGCGGAAGTCCCATGGCCTGCGCACGTTTCTGCTCGCGTTCTGCGGTGCGGCCCTCGCTTGTGTTGTCGGCTTGGGCGGGTTCGCCATCTGGCAGGCCGCGACTGGCGGCTCGGGTTCCGGCAGCTCGTCCGACAGCGGCCAGCAAACCCAACTCGGCGCGCAAAGCTCGAACCCGATCGACGTTGGCGACGAGGATCCCACGCTCGCCGAGGCCGTTGCCAAAAAGGCTCTGCCTTCGGTCGTGGCCATCGACGTGTACACGAACCAGTCGTCTATGGGCGGGCTGTACGGCTATGGATCCGGCGCGAACGGCGCCGCCGACTCCGGCACGCTCACGCAGTCCTCGCTCGGCAGTGGCGTCGTGCTCACCCAAGACGGCTACATCATCACGAACAACCACGTGGTCGAAGGCGGCGACGCGTTCAAGGTGACCGTCGAAGGCGAGCAGTACGACGCGGAGGTGGTTGGCACCGATCCCAGTTCCGACCTGGCCGTCATCAAGGCTAAGGATGCGAGCGGCCTCACGCCCATCGAGGTGGGCGACTCCGACGAGCTCATCATCGGCGAATGGGTCATGACCATCGGCAGTCCCTTCGGGCTTGAGCAGTCCGTGGCCACGGGCATCGTCTCGGCTACGAGCCGCTCGCAGATCATGGACAGCGGCGCCGATCCCTTCAGCGGGCAAAGTTCGGGCGAGACCACCATCTATGCGAACCTCATCCAAACCGACGCGGCCATCAACCCCGGAAACTCCGGCGGCGCGCTCGTGGACGCCGACGGAAAGCTCATCGGGATCAACACTCTCATCACGTCCTACTCGGGCAACTACTCGGGCGTGGGCTTCGCCATCCCGGTGAACTATGCGGTGAACATCGCCCAGCAGATCATCGACGGCAAGACGCCCACCCATGCGCAGCTCGGTGTGTCCCTGTCCACCGTGAGCGCGCAGAACGCGCAGCGTTACGGGCTTCCCACTGACAGCGGCGCCTACGTGGCCCATGTGACTCCCGGTTCCGGCGCGGCCGAGGCGGGCATCGAAGCTGGCGACATCATCACGAAATTCGATGGCAACGCTGTGGAATCCGCGAGTGACCTCATGCTGGACGTGCGTTCGAAGAACCCCGGCGACAAGGTGACGCTCGAGGTGAACCGCAACGGCGAGACGAAGGAGGTCGAGGTCACGCTCGGCTCCGACGAGCAGTCGCAGAACGCATCGACGCAGCAGCAGAGCGGAACCTCGCAGGAGTCCTTGCTCGACCGTCTCTTTGGCGGCGGAAGCTCTCAGCAGGACGCCGCGTAAAGTGCACGCTATCGCTTCAGCGAGCCCCCGCACGCGTGCGGGGGCTCGCTGCGCTTCGCGGGGGAGCGCGCCATGCCTCGAATGCGAACGAGTCCTCTTTCCAGCGCGTTTCCGTCTGTCCTTTGCGTGGAGGGGAGGGAAACGGTCGCGCTTTGTCGCGGGCGTTTCCGTTTTCGGGTAAGATGGTGACGCTCAGGATGAACGACCGACCATCGAGAGGACAGGGCCTATGTCTGGAGGATACCGATACGACCGCGTGCTGCTCAAGTTGTCAGGCGAGGCGCTGGCGGGGGACGTCGGATACGGCATCGATCCGAAGGTGGTCGACGACCTGGCTGACCAGATCGCCGAAGTCGTGCACGATGGTGTGCAGCTGGCCGTCGTCGTGGGCGGTGGAAACATCTTCCGCGGTCTGGCGGGCTCGGCCGAGGGCATGGACCGCGCGCAGGCCGACTACATCGGCATGCTCGCCACGGTGATGAACGCGCTCGCCCTGCAGGACGCCTTCGAGCGCCACGGCATTTTCTCGCGCGTGCAGAGCGCCATCACCATGCAGGAGGTGTCCGAGCCTTACATTCGTCGCCGCGCCATCCGCCATATGGAAAAGGGGCGCGTGGTCATTTTGGCGGCGGGCACGGGCAATCCCTACTTCACCACCGACACCACTGCGGCATTGCGCGCATGCGAGCTGGATGTGGATGTGCTCATGAAGGCCACGAAGGTGGACGGCGTCTACGATAGCGATCCGAAGGAGAACCCGGACGCGAAGCGCTTCGACCGTCTCAGCTATATGGACGTGCTGTCGAGGGGCCTCAACGTCATGGACTCCACCGCCACGTCCCTGTGCATGGACAACCACGTTCCCATGATCGTGTTCGACCTGACCGAGAAGGGTAACATTTCGCGCGCTTTGAAGGGCGAAAACGTTGGAACCACGGTAGAATAGGCAGAGGCGAGCGCGCGTGTCGATGCCTTCGGGCGCGCGTCCGAAGTCGGGTGAAAGGAACCGCAACAATGGTCAACGACATTCTTACGCAGGCCGAAGAGCGCATGAAGAAGGCTGTCTCCTCGCTGCACGACAACTTCGGCTCGGTTCGAACGGGCCGTGCGAACGCCATGCTGCTTGATCGCATCAAAGTTGACTACTACGGCGTGCCCACGCCGGTGAACCAGATGGCCGGCATCAAATCGCCCGACGCGCACATGCTCGTCGTCGAGCCGTGGGACAAAGGAGTGCTCGGTGCCATCGAGCATGCCATCTTGGAGAGCGATCTGGGCGTGACGCCGTCGAACGACGGCTCGGTTATCCGCCTGCCGTTTCCCGCCCTCACCGAGGAGCGCCGCCGCGAGCTGGTGAAGCAGTGCAAGACTTATGCGGAAGAGGCGCGCGTGGCCGTGCGCAAGGCCCGCCAGGAGGCCAACTCCGCCATCGAGCGCACCGTCAAGGAGGAGAGCCTTCCCGAGGACGATGAGCGTCGTGGCCAGGCTGAAGTGCAGAAGCTTACCGACAAGTACATCGCAGAGGTGGACGCCGTCTTCAAGAAGAAGGAGGCCGAGGTGATGGAGATTTAGGGGTTCCGCGCGCCTACGGCCCGCGGAGCTGCTCGACGCTGCGGTTGGCTGGAGCGTCCGATCTTCGTGCGATCCCGGAATGCCCTGCCTCGGCTCTGCCGAGCAGGGAGCGCCCTGCTCGGGCGCATAGCGTGGGATCGAACAGCCCGCTGGACTGCTCGATGCATACCAAGGTACGCGTCGCCTCCGCGATCCCACGAGTCTCGGGCACCCCAGCCGCCCTCGCTGACTTACTGCGTCGACCTGCGAGCCACGATGCGCCAACCTGCTGCTGCGGGATCGGCCTGGGTGCTTGGCGTGCGAACTGAAGTGTACGACCGAAAGCTGTGCCTCTTTGAACAAGCCGCTCGACCACATATTCCCGAATCCTCCGGAGGGCCTCGACCCGACGCTGCTCGATCCTGCGCGGGTGCCGCAGCATGTCGCCGTCATCATGGACGGCAATGGGCGCTGGGCGAAGAAGCGCGCGCTCAACCGGCTGCGCGGGCACAAGGCTGGCATCGAGGCCGTGCGCGAGACGATCCGCTGCGCCTCAGATGTGGGCGTGCGCTACCTCACCATCTACTCGTTCTCTACAGAGAACTGGAAGCGGCCTGCCGACGAGGTGGTGGGCCTGATGGACCTGTTCGCCAAGACCATGCTGGCCGAGGTGGACGGTCTGCATGAAGAGCACGTGCGCGTGCGTACCATCGGCGACACGTCGGCCTTGCCAGACGAGACGCGAGACGCGTTCGACGAGGCGTGGGAGAAGACGCGGGACAACACGGGCATGACGCTTGCCGTGGCAGTGAATTACGGCTCCCGCCAGGAGATACTGCATGCGGTTGAGACGTGCGTGCGCCGTGCTCTGCTTGAGGAGGCCGAGGGGCGCGACCCGTTTGCCGTCGTGTCGGAAGAGGCGTTCGAACGCGGGCTGCACACCTTCGGCATGCCCGATCCCGACCTTGTGATCCGCACGTCGGGGGAGATGCGCGTGTCGAACTTCCTCCTATGGCAGATCGCCTACTCGGAGTTCTACTGCACCGACGTGCTGTGGCCCGACTTCGACCGCTACGAGTTTCTGCGGGCGCTTCTGGACTACCAAGGGCGCGACCGCCGCTTCGGGGCGGTGAAGTAGGTGGCACCGCGGTTCGACGACGCGCGCGAGGAGGACGATGATCGCACGCGCACGGGACGCTTCAAGGATTTCGCCTACGAGAAGGCGCCTGAGAAGCTGAAGAACGCCACCGACCTGCAAGTGAGGTTCCGCACAGGTTTCGTGTACGTGGCGGTGTCGGTGCTGTGTGCGCTCGTCAGCGAGTGGACGACGCTCGCGTTGCTCGTGGCGACGGCCGGCATCACGGCTGGCGAGTTCTACTACATGTTGCGTCAAGATGCGAAGCTGCCCAACGAGATGCTCGGGATCATTGCCGCCATGCTTTATCCGACGAGCGTGTTCGCTCTCGGCCTGACCGGTGCGCTGTACGTGAGCCTCGCGCTTTTGCTTGCGCTCATCGTGTGGTACGTGTTCTGGATGCGGGCGCGCGTGCCCGATGTGGGCGTGAGCTTCTTCGGAGCGGCATACTGCGGTATGCTGCTTTCGGGCATCATCGTCGTGCGCACCGCTCTCCCCCAGCCTTGGGGCGGGGTGCTCGTGCTCGCCATCTTTCTTAGCGTATGGGCGAACGACTCGTTCGCCTACCTCGTGGGCAGCAGGTTCGGAAAGCACAAGCTGGCGCCGCGCACGAGTCCGAAGAAAAGCTGGGAGGGGTTTTTTGCGGGGCTCGTGGGTTCGGCGGCTTTCTGGTGCCTGATGACGCTCATTCCCGGTGTCGAGATGGGCATTGCCCAAGCGATCTTGTTCGGCGTGATAAGCGGGCTCATGGGGGTGCTGGGCGACTTGGCGGAGAGCCGCATCAAGCGCAACAGCGGTTTCAAGGATTCCGGCAGCATCATGCCGGGACACGGAGGGCTGCTCGATCGGTGCGACTCGCTGTTCCTCGTGGCTGTGACGTCGGCTATCTTGCTGGTCGGGTTCGACTGCATTCCATATCCCGCTCCTTTGGTCTGACGCAGCGCGCGGCGCGCGGAAAGCGGATGGGCGGCGGGGCATCGGAGGGCGGCTTTGGGTTGCCAGGGCGGGAGACGGTGGCTTGCGGATGGCCGGGCGTGTCGGCTTTTTCGGCTGCGGGTTGCTTCGGTCGGCGCGGGCGGCTGGTGGAAGGTGCCCGCATGGCGACGTGCGGCCGTGCCGGTCTGCATCGGCTGGTAGGCATCGGGGCTGGCCGAGGCGGCAGCGTTCGGGCCTCCGTCGCGTTTTTGATAGGCTTCGCGGTTGGAGGGGTTGGAGGCTCGACGGCATGCGATTCGGTTTGAAATGTCGCAAAACGCGCTTTGTGCATGGGATCTTTGTGCGAGGAGATGGAAAGATGGCTATTTTGACGGAGTTTGACCAGTTCGCAGATAGCTTTCGCCCGCTGACGGATGAGAAACCTATGCACAAGATGCATTTTGCGCCATTTTGGACTCTTCTGTGTGCAAGGGGCGCTGTTTTATCGAAAGCCGAACAGGCGCCGACAGCGGAGCCGGTACGGGTGGGCGAGCGGATCGCCGCTCCGTTCGGCGGTGGGCTGGCGGACGCATGGCGAAGGCGAGAGAAAGCGACGGGGTGAGGGCATGAAGAGGATCGTTGTTCTCGGATCCACGGGTTCTATCGGCACGCAGACGCTCGATGTCGTGCGGCGGCATCCTGACAAGCTGCAGGTTGTGGCGTTGGCTGCGGGCACGCGCGGCGAAGAGCTGTTGGCCCAGGCGCGCGAGTTCGGCGTGCGGCACCTGGCGGTAGGCGATGAGCGGCTGGCGGCCGAAGTCGTTGCGGACGATCTGCGCGCCCAGGCGATGCAAGCCGGGCGATGCGTCGCGGCTGCTGCGGCAGGCGGCGCGCGGGGGGCTGCGGGCGCATCGTTGGCGGGTGGCGGGTCGGGTACGGATGCGCGTGCGGCCGTCGCGGCAGACGAAGAAGGCTCCCTCGGCTTCGGCGCGGACGCCGTGGCCGCGCTTGCGCAGCTGCCAGAGGCCGATGTGGTGGTGAACGCGCTCGTGGGTGCGGCGGGCTTGCGCGCCAGCTATGACGCGCTCGCTGCGGGCAAGGTGCTGGCGCTCGCGAACAAGGAGTCGCTCGTGGTGGGCGGCGATCTCATCATGCCGTTGGCTGCGCAGGCGGATGCTCGGCGTCGCACGGAGGGCGGGGCGCCCGCACACGGCCCTGCTGGCGCGCTCATGCCCATCGATTCGGAGCACGGCGCCATCTACCAATGCCTTATCGGCGAAGATGCGCGCGAGGTGTCACGTCTCTGGGTCACCGCGTCGGGCGGTCCGTTCCGCGGTCGCACGCGCGCGCAGCTGGCGGACGTTGCGGCGTCCGAGGCGCTTGCGCATCCTACGTGGAACATGGGCGCGAAGATCACCATCGATTCATCCACCCTCATGAACAAGGGTTTGGAGGTCATCGAGGCGCATCACCTGTTCGCCATGCCCTACGACCGCATCAGCGTGGTTGTGCAGCCGCAGAGCGCTATTCATTCGATGGTGGAGTTCGCCGACGGCAGCGTGAAGGCGCATCTCGGCACAACCGACATGCGCATCCCCATCCAGTATGCGCTCAGCTACCCCGAGCGTTGGGACGCCCCTGTCGCGCCGCTCGATTTCACGCAGCTGGGCAGCCTCGAGTTCGCGGCTCCCGACGAGGATGCGTTCCGTTGCCTTGCGCTCGCTCGCCGCGCTGGCGAGGTCGGCGGCACGCTGCCGTGTGCGATGAACGCCGCCAACGAGGTGGCCGTAGCCGCGTTTTTGGCGGGGGAGGGCACTTACCTCGGCATCGCCGAGTGCGTGGAGGCTGTCATGGAGGCGCACGAGGCTTCGGGCGTCCAGCGGGTGGAGAGCCTTGAGCAGCTGGAGGAGCTGGACGCCTGGGCCCGCTGCGAAGCACGCCGCAACGTGCGCTGACCTCTCGGCGTTTGGCGGTTCGCATCCGTTCGGCTCAAGGTCGAGCTGTCGGCATGAGCGCGAACGTGCCGTCTTCTCGCATCCGACGGGTCGAGCCCCTGCGCTCAGGGTCTGACGCATCGGCGCCCAGGGCGCTTTGTTGGGTTGACGAAGCGGGCACGGGCGCCGTCCACGTCGGAAGGCTCCCTGCCCGGCGGCAATCGTTGTCGCCGCCTTTCGTCGGAGGCGCTGCGGTCTGGTTGCCGGCATCGTAACGCACGCCTCTGCCGGCGCGGCTATGCGGTTTTCAGATGTCTGCGTTGCGCGGGCCCGCTGCACCCATGATAGCAAGGGGAGTTTGCGCGGATATGGCGGGCTTCCAGCGGAGAGGCCGTCCGTTCTCCCGCGCTCCTAACGTGCCTCCGACATGAGTCTTTCGCGCCTTCGACGCGCTTCCCCCTGTGCGTTGGGTGCCGATTCGGGTTCGCGGCGTGGCGGTGGGCAGGGGCCCGGCATCTGGGTTTCGACCTTCTTCTCAGCGGGGCGTCCGAGCGGGAGCGAACGGTTTCGGACTTTTCCCTTGCCGCTGCGGGCGACTGCGGTTTGGAGCGGCTTTCGGCAAGAGCGGAACGTGTCGTCGGGGATGCCAGGTGCATCTCGGAGGCTTCGGGTCGGACGCGAAGGCGCATCCCGTTTCGCCGTTTTGCGCTCGGATGGGAGGCAAGCGGCTGCAGCTGCCTTCGGAGCGCGGACCGTTAGGGAAGGCGGCTCGTGCTCGGAGGGGACTCGATCAAGCGGCGGGGCATTTTCTGGCAAACAGGGCGGCGGAGGGGGCGAACGATGGACCCGTGGCGGAATCGCGTAGCGCTTGTAGGTTTTTTTCGCACGTCGGCTCGGGATCATCGCGCGAAGCCCGGCATCTTTATAATGTTGCTCGAAACACGCGCTCTCGCATTCGGAAGGATTCGAGTTCATGGATATTGTTCTGACGATCGTCTACGCCGTCCTCATCTTGGGATTCCTCGTTTTCATCCACGAGGGGGGGCACTATCTGGCCGCGCGCGCGTTCGGTGTGCGGGTGACCGAGTTCATGCTGGGGCTACCGGGACCGAGCATCGGTTTCACAAAATGGGGGACGAAGTTCGGTGTGACGCCCATTCTCTTGGGAGGCTACGCCAAGGTGTGCGGCATGGAGCCAGGGGAGATGAGCCCTCATCTCGAGGCTGCGCTCGCGTCGCTTCATCGTCGCGGCACTGCGAACATGGAGGACGTTGCGCGCGATTGCGGCATCACCGACGATGAGGCGTACGAGGCTCTCGAGGAGCTCGTCGAGTGGGGCAGCGCCAAAGGCCCCACTAAAAAGGATCGCTTCAACACGTACCGGGCTCCCGAAGTCAAGCCGTCGAAGAAGGAGCTTGCCGCCGGGGTCGTCGCCTACGGTTTGGGCGAGGCGCGTCCGGTTGACGATGCGCACGCCCTGTTCGAGAGCGAGTATCGCCAGCAGTACCGCAGCCTCCCGTTTTGGAAGCGCTCGGTCATCCTCGTGGCGGGCGTGGCGGTGAATCTGCTGTTCGCCATGGCTCTGTTCGTCGTGCTGTACTCCGTCATCGGCGTGGACGTGCTCTTTCCCTCCGGCGAGATCCGCCATGTCACCACGGATCCCGTGCGGGCCGTGCAGCTGGGCTTCATGTACATCGGCATGGTGGTGCAGCTTGTCGCCGGACTGTTCAACCCCGCCACCGCAGGAGAGGTTGTGCAGAACTCCTCATCCATCATCGGCATCGCCGCCATGTCGAAGCAGGCGGTTGACATGGGCTTGGTGAGCATCATCTCGTTCGTGGCCTCGATCTCGGTGTCGCTCGGCGTTATGAACCTTCTGCCGATACCGCCCCTCGACGGAGGCCGTTTCGTGATCGAGGTGTTCCAGAAGGTGTCGCGGCGTGTGGTGTCCATGCGCGCGCTCAACTACCTGTCGCTTGCGGGCATGGCGCTGTTCGTGTGCTTCTTCTTGGTCATGGCGAACCAAGATATCCAACGCTTCGTGTTCGGCAATTGGGGCTAGGGGCGCCCGTCGGTTGGCGCGAGCCGGTAGGTTTCGGAGCCGTTCTCCGCATTCGGGCTCGCGATGGTTGACGGATGCGATCGGCGATGACCGCGCTCGTTGCGCGGTCGTCGTTCGACGGGGCTTCGTCCGGGTGCGCGGGGGATCGCCGCCTTTTTCGAAGGTTGATCCTCGCGTTCGCCTCCGCGATTTGCGTCTCATCTCGCATTACCGTGCGTCCCGTCATCCCATATCGCACGCCTCTCTCCGGCCTGCGCTTTCCGCCCTCTCGCTTCGTCGCGCTCCCTGCGTCTCGCGCTTTCCGCTTTGCGTCTTCGCCCCTTGCCCTCTTTCCGCTTTGCGGTTCTGCGCTCGCTCCCTCCATTCCCCTGCATCCTCTCCTCGCATTTCCGCGCCCGTTTTCTTCCCGTTTGCGGCGGAAAATGACGGGAATCCGTCTCCGGATGGCCCGACGATCCGCCAACCGCGCCGCATCGTCGAGATATCCTCCGGTCGGCTGGGGGCGGTTTCAAAATCCTTCGGGGCGGATGGCGGATTTCCGAAAAGGCCGCCAAAAGAAAGGGCTCTTTTTGCCGAGTCGGGACCGGCGGATTTGGCTCGGCTTGCTGATGGGATCCGGTCCGTAGCGGTGCGGGTCGCCGACGGATCGATCAGGGCCCTCGACTAAAGCCCGATCCGCAGGGGCGGCGAGGGTTCGGATCCTGATGGCGGCGAATTCCCTGGTGCTGCTGTCGTTTCGCCGACTTGCCGCCACTTGCGATCTGCTGCCGGCTTTTCGATCTGTCGCCACGGCCCATGAAGCCCTGTCGGCGGGATCGTCTTGCCGCGCGTTTCATCACCGCCCGCTTTGCCGTCCGTCTCGCATTCGGTCTGCCGGCTTCTGGCTCGTCTCCGCCGCTCGCTTTCTTGCCGTTCTGTCGTGCCTCTCTTGGCCCGTCATCCTGTCGCGCTCATCCTCCCGCTGCGATTCGCCTTCTGCAGTCGCTCTGCCCCCCCCCCTTTTTTTTTCTCTCTCTCACGGACCTCCGCTCTGCCGGACCGCACCCTCTTTTCGTCCAGCCTTCCGTAGTCCGCCGCCTTGTCGCAAGCCCTCTTCTTGCCGCAACCCAGTGCAGTCGTCTGCATGCGCTTCGGCTTTCGCTGCTGCGCAGCTGTCTGCGCCTATCGTCGCGTGCTCGCGAAATCCCTGTGCAATTGGGCACGTGCGGGCCAAGGAAGGGTAGAATGGCCTGAAGCGCTTGAACGCATGGGCGAAGCGCGAAAGAAGGCCGTCGTCGAAGGCCGTGCGAGCGGTTGCTTTGCCAGGGCGAGTCCGACGACGGAGACGGATGCGAACGTGAGGAACGGAGGGGTGGATGCCCGGCGCAGCCAAACCGAACGAGCTGACCCGACGGGTCATGGTGGGCGGCGTGCCGCTCGGTGGCGGCGCGCCCGTCGCAGTGCAGTCGATGCTCAACGCGCCGGCTGACGACGCGGCGGCCAATCTCGCGCAGATCGACGCGCTGGCCCAGGCAGGTTGCGAGATCGTTCGCATGGCCATTCCACGCAAAGACTGCCTCGATACGTTCGCAGCCGTGTGCGAGCGGTCGCCCCTGCCCGTGGTGGCCGACATCCACTTCTCGGCGGACATCGCCATCGAGGCCGCCCGTCGCGGCGCGGCCAAGCTGCGCATCAATCCCGGCAACATCGGGGGGCTCGCCAAAACCGACGCCGTGCTCGATGCGGCGGGGGAGGCAGGCATCCCCATCCGCATCGGGGTGAACGCGGGCTCGCTCGACAACGATCTGGCGGCGCGCGACGACCTCACGTTGCCCGAGAAGCTGGCGCGCTCGGCCGCCGACTATGTGCGTCACTGCGAGGGCCGCGGCTTCCACGACCTTGTGGTCAGCGCGAAAGCCCACGACGTCATGACGACGGTGCGCACGTACCGCCTGCTCAGCGAGGAGCTGCCGCACGTGCCCCTGCACATCGGCGTCACGGAGGCCGGCACGACCTTCCAAGGCGTCATCAAGAGCGCGAGCGGGTTGGGGATCTTGCTGGAAGAGGGTATCGGCGACACGCTGCGCATCTCGCTCACCGACGATCCCGTGACCGAGGTTCGCGCGTGCTGGACGCTGCTCGCGGCGCTCGATCTGCGCCGCCGCGGACCCGAGCTCGTCAGCTGCCCCACGTGCGGGCGCTGCCAGGTGGATCTCATCGCGCTCGCGCGCGAGGTGGAGGAACGCATCGCGGGCTTGGGCAAACCGCTCAAGGTGGCGGTGATGGGCTGCGTGGTGAACGGGCCGGGCGAGGCTGCCGACGCCGACATCGGCGTGGCGTGCGGCAAAGGATCCGGCGCGGTGTTTTCCAAGGGAGCCGTCGTCCGCAAGGTGGAGGAGAGCGCCATCGTGGACGCTTTGATGGAGGAGATAGGAAGGTTATGACGAACGTGAACATCATGCGCATGAGCGAGCTGTACGCGCCCACGCTCAAGGAGGATCCTGCCGACGCGGAGATCGCGAGCCACCGGCTGCTCTTGCGCGCGGGCTTCATCCGCAAGACCGCTTCGGGCGTGTACACCTTCCTGCCGCTTGGCAAGAAAGTGCTTGCGAAAGTGGAGAGCATCGTGCGTGAGGAGATGGACGGCATCGGCGCTCAAGAGATCATGATGCCTGCGTTGCAGCCCGGGGAATTGTGGCACGAATCCGGTCGCTGGAACGACTACGGCCCCGAGCTCATGCGCCTCATTGATCGTCACGACCACGAGTTCTGCCTCGGGCCCACCCACGAAGAGCTCATCACTGCGCTTGTTCGCAACGAGCTGCGCTCATACAAGGAGCTGCCGCTATCGCTCTATCAGATCCAGGTGAAATTCCGCGATGAGATTCGTCCGCGCTTCGGTCTTCTGCGCAGCCGCGAGTTCATCATGAAGGACGCCTACAGCTTCCATGCCGATCAGGAGTCCCTGCAGGAGACCTACGACGAGATGAGCGCTGCTTACGGGCGCATCTGCGAGCGCATGGACATGGACTATCGTCCCGTCGAGGCCGACCCTGGCCAGATCGGCGGTAACGTGACCTGCGAGTTCATGGCGCTCGCCGAGGCGGGCGAGGCCGAGCTCGTGCACTGCGCGTGCGGCTGGGCGGCCAATGCCGAGGCGGGCGACTGCCTGGCGCGCCCGACCGTCTACGACGTGCCGGCTATGGAGAAGGTGGCCACGCCGGGTGTGCACACCATCGCCGAGCTCGCGGAGTTCTTGGACATCCCCGAGTCTTCTACGGTGAAGGCGCTGTCCGGCAAAAACGATGAGGGCCGTTTGGTCGTGCTGCTCATCCCCGGCGATCACGAGCTCAACGAGCTCAAGGCCGCGCGCGCGGCGGGCGGCTTCACGCTGCTCTCCGATGAGGAGATGGAGGGCTTCGGGCTGCACAAGGGCTCTATGGGCCCGGTGGGCTTGCCCGAGGAGGCGCACGTCATCGCGGCGCGCAGCCTGCAAGCGGTACCGAAGTGGGTCGTGGGCGCGAACGTCGACGGCTACCACTACGTTGGCGCGCGCCTCGGAGAGGACTTCGAGGTGGACGAGTGGGCCGACCTGTGCGTGGTGCAGCCCGGCGACAGCTGTCCCGCGTGCGGGCTTCCCCTTGCGGGCGCTCGCGGCATCGAGGTGTCGCAGGTGTTCCAGCTTGGCGACAAGTACTCGAAGGCAATGGGCGCCACGTTCATGGCCGAGGATGGCTCCGAGCGGCCGTTCCTCATGGGCTGCTATGGCGTGGGCATCTCGCGCACCATGGCCGCCATCGTCGAGCAGCACAACGATGAGCTGGGCATCGCCTGGCCGCCGTCTGTCGCCCCGGCTCACGTATGCGTGATCCCGCTCGCGGTGGGCGACGACGAGGTGCAGCCCGCTGCCGAAAAGCTGGCCTCTGATCTGGCGCGGCTCGGTTTCGAGGTGGCTATCGACGATCGCAAGGAGCGCGCGGGTGTGAAGTTCGCCGATGCCGACCTTATCGGTTGGCCTTTGCAGGTCGTTGTGGGCAAGCGCGGCTTGGCCGAGCAGAAGGTGGAGATCAAGCGTCGCAGCACGGGCGCCCGTCGCGACATCCCGCTCGACTCGCTCACCGACGCGCTTGCGTTCTCGCAGCGCAATGCGAAAGTGTGGGGCTCGGAGGTGAGCCTATTCGGGGCGTTGTTTGAATAGCGTTACGCATGCACGGCCGCATGCGGAGCGAGCCGATGCTGCGGGATGATCCCGTGCCCGATCTTGCGAAGACGCCGATGGCTTGCGCACGCGAAGCGCGCGGCGCCTTCGCCGTCTTCGCGATCTCGGTCGGCGGATCGTCCCTTGCGGCTTATCGTGCCGGCCGCCGAGGTCGTTCTTCGAGCCGTGCGCGAATCGATCGCCGATGGAGGAACCTATGACTGCTCGCACGATACAAGCCGTCCTGTTCGATTTGGATGGGACGCTGCTCGACACGCACGACCTTATCTTGGAGACGTTTCGCTTTACGGTGCGCGCCGTGCTGGGGCGCACCGTGCCCGACGAACTGCTCATGGCGAAGGTGGGGCAGCCGCTCGCCGTCCAGATGTGGGACTTTGCGGACAGCGAGGCCGTTCACGGGGAGCTCTGCCGCGTGTATCGCGAACGCAATTCCGAAGTGCACGACGACCTGATCGGGATATTTCCCGGCACGAAGCCCATGCTCGAGCGGCTCGGGGAGGCGGGCGTGCCGCTCGGCGTGGTCACATCGAAGCGCCATGAGCCCGCCGTGCGGGGGCTGGCGACGTTCGGCTTGGAGAACTGCTTCGATTTCGTCGTGGGATCGGACGATTGGCCCGAGCACAAGCCCGCGCCCGGTCCTGTCGCGCACGGGTGCGATCTCATGGGCCTCGACAACGCCGCGTGCCTCTATGTGGGCGACAGTCCTTTCGACATCCAAGCCGGAAACGCGGCCGGGTGCCCCACGGCGGCGGCTTTGTGGGGTATGTTCCCGCGCGAGGTGCTCGCGGCCGAGGATCCGAGCTTCCTGTGCGCCGACGGAACCGAGGTGCCCGCCCTGCTCGGGCTCTGACGTCGCGCTTTCGCATGGGCGTCGAAAGAGCGGGTTCTGAGCCGGAGTTGGAAGATCGCTCCGTCCCCTCGGCTCCAGCCTCCTTTCGTCGAGCCCTCTCGGATGTCGACTGCCCCGTCTTCGATGGGCTGGCTCGGGCGTGTCGAAGTGCCGACCTCAACGAAAAAAAGCGGAGAATCCTTTACCGTGAGCTACCGAGTTGCGGTTTTGGTTTGCCGCTCGGAACCTCGGGTCGCATCGTGCGCTGTTCGGACGGCTTCTCACCGAGCAAAGCGCGGTTCGGTGGCGAGGGGAAGCCTTCTTCCCATTCCTGAAGGGCTTCGTCGAATCCTGCTGAGCGGGAGCCCGGATGCCGTGCGGGCCGAGGTTTTCGTCCTGCGGTCTCGGAGCCTCCTGCGGCCTCTGCCGTTACAGGAGATTGGCGGTACGCTGCTGTGGCGAACCGGTCGGCGGTTTTCCGCGGTATCCGCCCCTGTCGGCTTTCGAGCGTTCTCGCCAAGCGATTCCGCACCCTTGCTCATCGCTGTCCTGTCGGGTTCTCCCGCGCTCCGTTTCTCGGCATATCCGCGGCGTCTTCATGCGCCCCTCCCCGACTCGATGCCGTGGCTCACGCTCCATATGTGGCCGATATCCAGCGCTCGGCATGCTCGGCGAAGGCGCGCGTCGCAGTGGAGGCCGTGTCCAACGAACGGAGCGCGAGGGCTATCTCGCGGCTTGTCTCCACTTCGGGCGGAACGATGGCTAGCGGAAACGGCGTGTCGCGCAAGATGAGGCCCGAGAGCACGCTGAATCCGAGTCCGGCGCTCACCATGCTCATCACGGCGTAGTCGCTGTCGATGGTGAAGCGCACGCAAGGCTCGACACCGTTGTTGCGAAATAGCGACTCCATCTCCGACGACGTGCCGCTTTTCAGGCGGATGTAGGGCTCGTCGGCCAGCGTTTCGCGTGGTACGAACGGCGCGTCGGCCAGCGGGTGGTCGGGCGGCAGCACCACGAGCAGCGGATCGTGGCGCAGGGGCACGGCGTGCAGGTCGCGCTTGATGGGGAAGACGAAAAAGCCGCAATCGGCATCGCCGCGCCATACGGCCCCTTCGAGCTCGTCTTGGTCGTCGCAGCAGAGGAGCTGCAAGTCGATGCCGGGATGCTGCGCCAGAAACGATTTCGCCATGCCCGGAAACCATTGGATGGCCGTGCTGGTGAACGCTCCCACGCGCACGACGCCGCTTACGAGGTGCTTGAGCTCGGCCACGCGCGTCTCGAGCCGACGCTCGTCGGCGCGCACGCTTCGCACCCAGGGAAGGAGCTCGGCGCCGTCGGCAGTCAAGCGCGCGCCTCCGTAGTCCCTCACGAACAACGGCAGGTCGAATTCGCGCTCGAGAGCGCTCACGAGGTAGCTGACGCCGGCTTGCGTGTAGCCCAGTTCGAGTGCCGCCTGTTTGAAGCTTCCCGTCTCGGCCACTTTGAGAAACGCCTCGTACTTCTGATTGGCCATGGTCGGCTCCTTTCGTTTCGGACGGGTCTTCGCGGCTGGGTCGGCTTCGTCCTCAAGCTGCCCGGAGGGAGCGAGGCGCCATCGGGCGTTCTTGTTCGCCGCCCTCCCCCGTCTCGCTTTTCTGCGCTTTTGCGCATAATGGCTGAGGGGTGTCTGTTTTGTAATGCTTGTGAACAGGAATAACAAGTATATTTTTAATTTTTATAAAGATATTCTCGTTTTACTTTAATACAAAGAAGCCATACCATGTCAGACGAATCCGATCTTCAACGTGAATGCGATTCCGCGCAGGGTGCGGATGCCTTGCGCTACCTGCACGGAAGGAGGCCCGCATGGCTCGCCGCTCGTCCGCCCGTTGGCCGTTCGTGGCCTGCGTGGTGCTGCAAACCGTCATTTTCGGCTCGGGAAGCGCCATCACGAAAATCGCCTATGAGAGCATCACACCGCTGTGGTGCCTCGTCGTCCGTTTCGGGCTTGCGGCGCTCGTGTTCGCCATCTTCCTCGGCCCTCGCATCGTGCGCCAGCTGCGCTTGGTGCGCGTGCGCGATTGGCTGCCGGCCGCAGTGTGCATGGCGCTGTCGTTCATCGCTTGCAACGTGGCGCTCGATCTGACCACTGCAACGAACGTCGGCTTCCTCGTGGCGCTGCCTGTGGTGTTCGCGCCGCTGCTGTCGTCGATCGTGAACCGCCGCCGTTATCCGTTTTCGTTTCTCCCGTTCCAAGGGGCGGTCGTGGCAGGGTTGTACCTGCTGTGCGCAAACGGAGGCGCGCCGTCGTTCGGCTGGGGCGAGGTGTTCGCGCTGTTGTCGTCGATGACCATGGCGGGCGCGCTCGTGTTCGGGGAGCACGGCCTTGAGAAGCTCGACGCTGCGACGATCGCCGGCACCCAGGTTGGAGCCTCGTTCGCCATCTCTCTTTTGTGCGCATTGGCCTTTGAGCAGCCGATGGACGTCGCGTCCGTGCAGCCCATGGCGTGGGGCGTCGTCGTGTTCCTCGCGCTTCTGAGCACCTGTCTCACGTTTTTCCTGCAAAACCTTGCACTAACCTCGCTTCCGTCCTCCACCGTTTCATTGCTCCTGACGGGCGAGCCGGTGTTCACGGCGTTGTTCTCCTTCGTCATCCTGGGGGAGACGCTTTCGGCGACGGGGCTTGTCGGTGCCGCCGTCATCGTGGCCGGCGTCGCCGCCGCCACGTGGATGGAGGGTCGACGGGCCTCCGACGCCGACGACGGCTTTGCGGATGGGCCCTCTCCCGACGCGCATAAGGCGGCTGCCTCGAAAGCAGTCGAGATGTCGCAGGTGGCGCTGCCTCTGTCCGAGCGTTGCCCGCTCGCTTCGGACCGGGCTGTGTAGCGGTCTTCGCCAGGCGGTCTTGCCGGCTCGTGAGCCTCTTTCGTTTCAGCGTTCTTCTTCGCCGAAGGGTTTGCGCGCATTGCCCTTTTTCTCGATTTGTTGCATCATGGTGTGGAAGTCGTCTGCATCCGGCGGACGACTGCGGGCAAAGGAGGCTCTCATGGCTCACCTCAGCGACGGATTCAAGGACATCTTTCTGGCCGGTATCGGCGCGATGGCCATAACGGGCGAGAAGACCAAGGAGCTGGTCGACCAGCTCATCGCCAAAGGCGAGATCACGGTCGATCAGGGCAGGCAGATCAACGTCGAGCTCAAGCACAAGGCCGAAGAGGCGGTTGCCGCGGTGCGCTACGATGCGCTCGAGACGCGCATGGCGGCCATGACGCCCGAGGAGCGCGCGGAGTTCGTCGCGAAGGCCGCCGAGATCGCCGCGCGCGCTGACGCCCGCGCGCAAACGGGGGCCGAGGTGGGCGACGCATCCGCTGTCGAGGCTTCCGACGCCTCCGTCGAAGACGCTCAGGCCGATTCGACCAAGCCGTGCGCTTAGGAAGGGCGCCGCGCCTTTGGGCCGCGAAAGGGGCCGTGCGGTAGTCGATGGCGGAGAACACCCTGCTCAAATACTTTTTCAATTCGGACGCCGAAGTGGATCCCGAAGGTCGGTTCAACCTGAGCCGCAAGACGCGCATGCGCCGTCTGCGGGAGATCTACGCCATCTTGCAGAAGCATCATTTCCTCAGGGGCTTCTCGCCCGAGGAGTTCCGCGCCATGCTGGAGGATCTGGGACCGAGCTTCGTGAAGATCGGCCAGACGCTTTCCACGCGCTCGGAGATATTGCCGAAAGCGTACTGCGACGAGTTGGCGAAGCTGCAGACAGAGTGCGATCCGCTGCCGTTCGAGCGGATATTGGCCGCGCTCGATGAAATATACGGAGCCGCGAGAGACGAGGTGTTCGACGCCATCGATCCCACGCCGCTCGGCAGTGCGTCGTTGGCGCAAGTGCACAAGGCGCGCCTGGCCACAGGCGAGACGGTGGCCGTGAAGATCCAGCGTCCCGGCGTGAAGGCCACGATGGCGCAGGATATCGACATTATGCGTATGGTCGCGCGCCGTGCGTCGCGCTTCATGAAGGACGAGCAGATGCTCGACTTGCGCGACGTGGTGGAGGAGCTGTGGGCCACGTTTTTGGAGGAGACGGACTTCGCGCGCGAGGCCGCCAACCTCGAGGAGTTCGCGCGACTGAACAAGGACGTGGCGTTCATCGACTGTCCGAAGGTGTACCCGGAGCTGTGCGGCGAGTACGTGCTGGTGATGGAGTATATAGACGGCATCCCCATCATGGCTCTCGACCGGTTGCGCGCGGCCGGCTACGACCTGTCGGAGATCGGCGAGAAGATACTGGACAACTATGCCACGCAGATCCTCGACCACGGGTTCTTCCACGCCGACCCGCATCCGGGCAACCTGCTCATCCGCAACGGCAAGATCGTCTACATCGACCTCGGCATCATGGGCCGCCTCTCGCCGCGCGATCGCGCCGGATTCGGCAGCATCATCCAGGCCGTGGGCATGGAGAGCGCGACCGAGCTGAAAGACGCGCTGCTGTCCTTCGCCATTGCAAAGGACAACGCCGCCATCGACCACACGCGGTTTCTGGCCGACCTCGATCTGCTGCTTACCGACTACGGCTCCTGCGATGTGGCCGACATTGACATCGGCATGTTCCTCAACGACATCTTGTTGCTCACGCGTTCATGCAAAGTGACGTTGCCCGCATCCATCACAAGCGTCTCGCGCGGCATCGTGACGCTTGAGGGCACCATCGCGCCGTTCATTCCCAACGACAACGTGGTGTCCATCATCAACGCGCACATCCAGCGCTCGAAGAGCGCGCGTGACGAGTTGGCGCAGGCGATGGAGGATCTGGCCCTCTCGCTGCGCTCGTCGTCGAAAGGCGCTCTCGACGCAGCGCGGTTCTCGGGCGAGGCGCTCAAGATGCTCACGCGCGGGCAGCTGAAGATGAACATGGAGGTGCTGGGATCTGAAGCGCCGCTCTCAAAGCTGGCGAAGATCATCAACCGGTTGACCATAGGCATCGTCATCGCCGGGTTGTTCATCGGCTCGAGCATGTTGTCGCTGTCGTCTATGGAGCCGCGGCTGCTCGGCGTGCCCGTGCTCGCGTTCTTCGGTTATCTGGGCGCTGCCATCCTCAGCATATGGGTGATAGTCGACATCAATCGCCGCAAGTTGTAAACCTCCCTGTTTTCCCAGTTGGAATTCCCCGCAACCAATATTTGCGGGGAATTCCAACGAGAAGCGGTTGTGCGTGCCCCTCCGCAACTGTAGCCTTTGAGGACGAGTTGTGATGGACGTGACGAGAAAGGGAAGCGTCATGAACGTGGAGATCGCGCAGCGATTGGTCAGCCGCCGCAAGCAGGCAGGGCTTTCGCAGGAAGCGCTGGCAGCGCGACTGGGCGTGTCGCGGCAGGCCGTTTCGAAATGGGAGCGGTCCGAATCGTCTCCCGACACCGACAACCTCATCGCGCTCGCCCAGCTCTACGGCGTGTCGCTCGACGATCTGCTTTACGTCGACGACGGGATGAAGGACGACGTCGCCTTCGAGGCCGCCGATCGCGCTGCCGATCGCGCGCAGGTCGACTCGGCCGCGCCGCCGCATGCATCCGCCTCTGCCGTCGAAGCCGGGGCCGCGGTTGCGGGAGACGCCCGCTCGTCCCGCCCCGAAGCGCGCGAAGAGGATGCTGGCGAGAAAGGCAAGGTCAGCGTCGGGCTAGGGGGCATCCACGTGCTCGATGGCGACGACTACGTGCACGTGTCGTGGCGTGAAGGCGTGCATGTGAAAGACGCTAAGATGGGCGACGAGGTGCATGTGGGGTGGAACGGCATTCATGTGAAGAGTCCGTCGAGCGGTCTTGGCGACGACGAGGTGCTTATCGATGGCGACAACGTCGTCATCAACGGCGAGCGTTTCGGCAGCTGGCAGGACGCGCATGCGAAGTACCGCCGCGGCTGGGAGTCCGATGGCTGCTGGGGCGAGCCGTGCGCCTACACCGTGTGCGGCGAGCGCTTCGACACGCTTGACGATGCCCGCGCGAAGTACGGCGACGAGGTGGGGAAGTCCATCCCCGTGCGCAAGCACTATCTGAGCGAGTTCGAGAGCGCATGGGCGCGGTTTCCCTATCCGCTCGTCGTGATCCTCGCGTATCTGCTGCTCGGCGTCTTCCAAGGGGCGTGGGGCGTCGGGCTCTTCCTGTTCTTCTCCGTTCCGCTGTACTATCTGGTCGGTCGCGCTATTAGTCGACGGCGCGCCGCGCCGCTCGTGTCGGGAGCGTACCCTGTCCTCGTGGTGGGCTGGTTCTGCTGGATGGCCTTCGTGAACAACGCGCCGCATCCGGCGTGGGTGGCGTTTCTAACCATCCCGCTCGTCGAGTGGCTCGTGCGCAGCCTTTCCCGCTGGTGGCGTGGCCGCAAGCGCTCAGCTGGGAAGCGCGAGCCGATCGACGTGGATGCGGGCTGAGGGCTGATCGTCAAGATGGGCGCGCCTCTCCGCGTTCGTCGCAAAGGGCGCGGAGAGGCGCGCAGTATGAAGAGGTGTGCGTGATGCGCGGAGAGGAGGGGGTCCGGATTCGGAGCTTCGGGTCGAGGAGCGAGGGGCTTGGGGCGGTTCGCCCCCCCCCGACCCGAAGGGCTCGGCGGTGCTCAGTCGGTCCAGTGATCCGCGGACACGAACTTGCTGTAGTCGTAACCGCCGGCTGCGCGCTTCTTCGCAGGGCCGGCCGCAGGCTTCTTCGCAGCCGCCTGCGCCCGCTTCTCCTTGAGCTCGAGGCGCTTCCTCGCATGTTCGGCGTTGCGGTTGCCCGTGCGCGATGTCCGTCCCGACCGGCTGTCGCGTGTGGAACGGGCGTCCTTTGACGCAGGACGCCCTCTGCGGGCGTCCTTTGGCCTCGCGCTCCTGCCGCCCCCGCGCGTTCCTTTTCCTTTCGCGGGCTTCTTCAAGAGCGAAAGGTCGAGTTCGTAGGTCTCAAGCTCCATGAGCGGGATCTCCTTGCCGATGAGCTTCTCGATGTCGGCAAGGGTTCGGCGGGATTCGCGGGTGACGAACGAGATGGCGTAGCCCTGCTCTCCCGCGCGTCCCGTGCGGCCGATGCGGTGCACGTAGTCTTCGGGCATGTCGGGCAAGTCGAAGTTGATGACGTGGTCGACGTCGGGCACGTCGATGCCGCGTGCGAGCACGTCGGTCGCCACGAGGATGGACGTTTTTCCGCGACGGAAGTTCTCGAGCGCACGCCGGCGCTGACCCTGCGACTTGTCGGAGTGGATGGATTCGGCACTGTACCCCGCGCGCCTCAGCTCTTCGGCGCATTCCTCGGTGCGGAACTTCGTGCGCGCGAACACGATGACGCGCTCCGACCCCTTTTCGTCGAGCACCGCGTGCAGAAGCTTCGGCTTGTCGAGGTTCTTGATGGGCATCATGAACTGCTCGACGGTTTTGGCCGTCTCGCCGTTGCGGGCGATTTCCACGACGGCCGGATCGTTCAGGAGCGAGCCGAGGTTCTTCTCGATGGACCGGTCGATGGTGGC
This sequence comes from Gordonibacter sp. An230, assembly GCF_002159915.1. GTDB lineage: Bacteria > Actinomycetota > Coriobacteriia > Coriobacteriales > Eggerthellaceae > Rubneribacter. The sequence goes on along the minus strand of NZ_NFJP01000003.1, from coordinate 95,205 downwards.
CGAGAAGAGAAGCGTCTGGCGTTCGGCGGGGGTGGCGTTCACGATGGTGGTGACCGCTGGCAGGAAGCCCATGTCGAGCATGCGGTCGGCTTCATCGAGCACGAGCACCTCGATGCTGCCGAGGTCGACCACGTCGCGTTGCATGAGATCGTTCAGACGGCCGGGCGTGGCGATGAGCACGTCGGTTCCGCGACGGATCTCTTTGATCTGGGGGCCATAGGGAGTGCCGCCGAACACGGTGGTGACGAAATGCCCGGTCTTGCGTGCGATCTGCATGCAGGTGCGCGCGATCTGCTGGGCGAGCTCGCGCGTTGGGCTGACCACGAGCACGCGCGGCGCGCGTTTGCCGCGCGTGCCGCGGGGCAGGGTGGACAGCGTGGGCAGCAGGAACGCGGCGGTCTTGCCGGTGCCCGTGGAGGCGGCGGCGATGAGGTCGCGACCCTCGAGGACAAGCGGGATGGCCTGCTCCTGCACGGGCGTGGGCTGCTCGTAGCCCAAACGCTCGACGGCCGCAAGGGCGGCCGGGGACAGGCCGAGGTCGGCGAAGTTCGACATGATGGTGTTCCGTTCTCTTCGTGCGCGTGTTGCGCGCTTCCGTTCGCACCCGCTCCTGCGGCGTGCCTTGCGCTTGACGCGAGCCGCTTTCTGCAGTCCTGCGAATGCGCGAGAAGAGACGAGAAAGAATTTCGTGTGAAGCGACCTTCTATTATGGGGTCTTCTGGGCGCTCTGGAATCGGGAATCGGGAAAACCTGGGAGATATGTGCGAATTTCCACGAAAGGGGGGCGTTTGGGGTGACGGACGGAGCACGGACGGGCGGAGGGCGTCGGGTGCTCGGAGCCGAAGCCGGAGGAGCCGGGGCGAAGGCGTTGCGCGTGCGCCCGCTGCGCATCTGAAGGCCGGAACCTGAGGGGTGTCGGAGCGGGCGAGGATCAGGGGGCGTGCGGGGTCGAGGGCCTCCTCCGACGTTTCGCCCTCTTTTCGTCAAGTTCGTTCGAGGCGGGCCGTGCTAGAATTATCCTATGATTTTTCCAGAGGCTTCGATGCGGCTGATACCCGCGGCCATGTTGGAAACGGATCGGGCCGTCTCGTTCGCGGAGACGGTGCTGGGCGAGGGCTCGGTTGCGCAGTCGGTGCCGCTGCCCTTGCGGCGCATCGGGGCTCAGCGCGCCCTGAACGATGGCGACGGCGCGCGACGCGCCGGATGAAGAGGCAGGCGAAGGGAGGAGCGTTGCTGAGCGATCTCGTGGTGTGCTACCTGTTCCTCGGCGGCGCGGGCGCAGGGACCCTTCTGGTGCTCTGCGCTCTCGCGCTGCTCTCGATGCGCGCGATTGCGCCGACGGACGGAGCGCGGCTGCGAGCGTCGATCTTGTACCGACGGCTGCTCGTTCCGGGTTTCGCATCCGCGTTCGCTCTGCTCGCGTTAGGGGCTGTTTGCCTTGCGGTCGACTTGGGCAGCTTCGACGGCGCGCTTCTGCTGTTCGTGCGGCCACGCGTGACGCATCTGACGGTGGGGGCGTGGGCGCTCGCCGCGGGCCTGCTTCTTTCGGCGCTGTCGTGCGCGGCGTGGTCGTCTGCGCGTGGTTGGCGGCTTTCCGTCGTGCGGGCACTCTGCGTGCTCGGCGCCGTCGACGCCCTCGCGACGATGGCGTACACGGGGCTTCTGCTCGGGGGCGTGGGCGCGGTGCCGTTGTGGGCCTCGCCGTGGCTTCCGGCGCTGTTCGCAATCTCGGCGTTGTCGTGCGGTGCTGCATGCGTCATCGGCGCCGCGCACCTTGCTGGTGCGGCGCGGCTGTTCCCCGGCGTGCTTCGCCGGCTTGCCGCCGTCGATGCGGTCGCGGTGGTCGCGGAAGTCGTTGCGGCCACGGGGCTTGTGACGTTCGCGCTGGCGGGGGGCTCGATGGGCGGTGCCTCGCGGGAGGCGGCCGTCGCGTCGGCCGAGATGCTCGTGGCCGGGCCGAACGCGTGGCTTTTCTGGGGCGGCTTCGCGCTGGCGGGGCTCGTTGTGCCGTTCGCGCTCGACCTCGTCCTCGCGAGGGCCCACCGTCCGCGGCCTTATGCGGCGCTCGCCGCTGCTGCGAGCGTGCTGGTGGGCGGCTTCGTTATGAGGTGGTGCGTTGTGGTAGCAGGGGCGCACCCTGCGCTTCAGACGATGGGAGTGATGTGAGATGTTTCCGTTCGAAGTTGACGCCACCACCGACGTGCCTTTGTGGGTGCAGCTGCGCCAGCGGCTCGTCTACCTCATCAATTCGGGCTATTTCAAACCGGGGGACCAGCTGCCCACGGTGCGCGGTCTGGCTTCCGAGATATCCATCAACTACAACACGGTGAACAAGGCGTACCTCAGTCTCGTGTCCGACGGCTACCTCGAATCGACGCGCGGGCGCGGCGTGTTCGTGCGCGACTTGGAGGCCGAGATGGACGAGGAGTACACAAGCGAAGTGGACGGCGTGCTGTCTGACTGCGTGTCGGCCTGCCGCGATCTGGGGCTTTCGCTCGATGACATCGAGCGGTGCATGGCGCGCAAGATCAAGCGCATCAAAAAGGACGAAGGCCTCTCCTCCGACAAGGCGCCCGATGATGGGCGGGGTCGGATCGTGCGAGTGGACATGGGGCGCGAGGCGCGCGATGCGCGGACGGGAGCGTGATCGGATGAAGGAATCTCGAGCGGATGCGGTCGAGCCCGCCAAGAAAGGGAGGCGGTTCTCCATTGCGCCCGAAGCGAGCACCGAGGTGGTGGGCGAGCGCGCGTCGAGTGCCGGCGTGGTGCTGTTCTCGTTGGCGGTGTTCTTCGTCGCGTTCTGCGCGGTGCTCGGCGTATGGGCGGCGCTCGCGGGTCCGGTGGGTGCTGTGGCGGTGGCGTCCGCGCTTGCCGCAGCGGGGTTCGCCGCGATGGCCGTCCATATCGCGCAGCAGTGGGAGAAGGTGGTGGTGCTGAGGTTCGGCCGGTTCAACCGCGTGAGCGGGCCGGGGCTGTTCTGGACGTTCCCCATCGTGGAGCAGAACACCATGCGGGTGGACACCCGTGTGCGCGCGACGACGTTCGGCGCCGAGGAGACGCTCACCGCCGATCTCGTGCCGCTCGACGTGAACGCCGTGCTGTTCTGGCATGTATGGGATGCGAAGGCCGCCTGCACCGAAGTGGGCGACTTCACGCGCGCTGTGGAGCTGGCCGCCCAAACCGCGCTGCGCGACGCCATCGGGCGTGCGGGCGTGGCCGAGGTGGCGATTCGCCGCGAGCAGCTTGATCGCGAGCTCAAGCGCGTGCTCGAGGAGAAGGTGGCCCCCTGGGGCATCGCCGTGCTGTCGGTGGAGGTGCGCGACATTCTGCTGCCACGGGAGCTGCAGGACGTTATGTCGCTGGAGGCCCAGGCCGAACAGCGCAAGAAGGCGCGCATCATCCTCATGGAGGCCGAGCAGGACATCTGCGAGATGATGGGGGAGATGGGCGACGCCTACGCCGAAAACGATGCCGCGCTGCGTCTGCGCGCGATGCACCTTTTGTACGAGAGCGTGCGCGAGACGGGCGGCACCGTGGTGGTGCCGAGCAGCTTCAGCGAGGGTTTCGGCGACGTTCTGGGCGATGCTGCGAAGGAAGCGATCAAAGGCGGGAAGCTGTAGCTTCGGTTGGCATGCGCGTTTGTTGCGCGCTGGCGACGGCGGGAATCGGTGGTCGGTGGAAACGGCCCGATGGGCTTCGTTGCAAGCTGGCGATCGATGGGGCGCTGGTTCGTTTGAGGCGTTTCGACGAACAAGCTCGCTCGAAGTGGCGCAAATCTCATCTTGTGCATAGATCTGAAAGGGGTTTCGGCTTGCCTTTCGACGGATCGGCAGGTGCGAACTGGGGAAATGCGCATGGGTCGACGAATTGTGCTGCCGATGGGGTCGGGTGCCTAAGCAAAACCTATGCACAAGACGCGATCAGCGCCACTTTGGATTGGTTTTCGCGACAAGTCGCCGGACATGTCGATTTTCGAAAGCAATGGTTGTGCGTCGTTTGGAGAGTTGCTGCTGCGATATGGCCTCTCGCGGATTGAGACGTGGGTGAGCGATGGGAACGGCGTGGGAAGACGTTTCGCTTCGGATGAGGTAGGGGGGCGGCGGTTGACTTCCGAAAACTTCTCCGGTCGCGCGCTCTCGATTGTGGTACTCTGCGCGCAGGTGTTCCAATCGAAAGGATATTCGCAGCATGACCTGCGGGATTATAGAAATATATCCTCAAAATAGAATAGTCTGCTGACAAATAATCATAGGACAATTCTTGATTGTCATATGATTATTTTGTACACTGGGCACAGTGGAATTTGGCCAATTCTCACGAGGAGAAACGGGGGTGTCCTCGCATGGGGCTTGCTGGCCGGACCGGCAAAGGCCACGCATCCAGCACACCGGGGATATCCTGACGACATCTTTGAGGAGGAGACATGTCAGGAACGAGCGGCCCGCATGGCGGGCTTTCGCGCAGGAGCTTTCTCAAAGCCTCGGGCGCCGCTGGCGCTCTTGGCCTTGCGGCGGCTGCGGGCATGACGACGTCCGATGGTTGGCTCGCACCCGCCGAGGCCCACGCTGAGACGGAGGAGCGGACGGCACATTTGTGTCATCAGTTCCATTGTCTGACCGGCTGCAATCTAAAATGCACCATCCGTGATGACCGCGTGGTCATGGTGGAGCCAAGCGATTTGGTGGACGAGCATCATCGTACTGTCTGCCTGCGTGGCATATCCGAAGTTCAGCACATTTACGCACAGGACCGCATCCAAACGCCACTCAGGCGTGTGGGCGAGCGCGGTGAGGGCAAGTTCGAGCAGATAAGCTGGGAGGAGGCCATAAAAACCATCGCTGAAGCTATCAAAGCGGCTCAAGAGAAGTACGGCGAGGAATCGGTGTTCGTCCGCAAGTCAACTGAGGCCGGTATCGATTTCGACTTCTTTGGGGCGCTTATCAAAGCGGACTCGGGCGGCAACTGGGGGCTTGATCGTGGCCAACCCAACGGGACCGCCTGCGCTTTCGGCCCCTTCAGTTATTGTCCGAACCGCTCTATCTGGGAATTCTCAGATGCTTCCACCATTATCGAGTTGGGGCACAATCCGCTTGAAAGCGGCATCGTGTGGTCCCGTGCTTTGATGGACGCCAAAGAAGCAGGCGTGCATATCGTCACTGTCGACCCGCGTTTCACTGGCACGGCGTCGAAGTCCGATGAGTGGCTTCCTGTGCGGCCTGGAACGGATGCGGCGCTCATTCAGGGTATGATACGCGTCATTCTTGATGAGGGATGGTACGACGAAGAGTTCGTAAAGGCGAACACCTCGCTGGTGCATCTGGTTGATCGTGCGGCGGGCAAGACGTATCGCAGCGCCGAATCGATGTGCCCCAACCCCGCCGTTGTCTCTTTGGAGGAAGTGGGTGCGCCGTACGTATGGGACGAAGTCTCCGGTGGGCCGCGCCTGTACAATGAGTCTGACGTGCAGCCGGCGCTCGAAGGCACATGGATGATTGACGGTAAGGAGTATTCAACCGAGTTCACCCTGATGAAGGAATGGCTGGCCGACTATTCCCTGGAGTGGGCGGCCGAGACATGCGGCATTTCTCAGGAGGGGATAGCCGCGCTGGCCGACCGCTACGCCAACAATGGTCCCGCCATCATCGACTTCGGGTTGGGTGGTCCCGACAAGTACACCAATGCCGATGTGTTGGGACATTCGACCTCCATCTTGGTCGCCATCACGGGCAACTACGGCAAGCCCGGTGCTGGCTTCGGGTTCTACCACGGTGGCTTGGGCGCCGACGATCCTGCCGCCACGTTGAACGCCTGGTCGCTTCCCGAAGAATACGCGTACACCACGTGCGGCATCTCCATGTACGATATGCCATACAAGGAGAATCCCATTCGCGTGGCGCTCACGTTTGGCGACGCGTTCACGTTGCAGGCGGCTGCGGCCAACGACACCTTGGCCTGGGTCAAGAGCCTGGACTTTTTCGCCATCGTTGACATCTACCATTCGTCTGCGGTGGACTACGCCGACATCGTCTTGCCGGCTTGCTCGAAGTTCGAATGCGAGGAGGATGTGAAGGCTCTCCGCGCCAGCTACGGCCACGTGATGCTGGCGAACGGCATGGTCAAGCCCCTGTTCGAGTCGAAGTCCGACTTGCAAATCGAGCGCCTGCTGGCCGCCGAATGGGGTCTTGAGCATCTGCTGCCGGAAACCTATGAGGAATTGGCGCGCTTCATGTTGGACGGGGTGGAGAAGCTCGATCCGAACATGAAGGGCATTACCTACGAGAAGCTGCTCGAAAGCGGTGGATGCCTGCCGGTGGCGGGCGCGGGTCCGGATTATCGCCCCGATGGGGGAGTCGACGAGATCCCAACGCCGTCCGGCAAAATAGAATGCTATTTCGAGTATTTGAGCGATTTCGGGCATCAGTTCCCCGTGTACGAGGATGCCAATGAAGCATTCGAGGCCAACCCCCTGAAAGAGCAGTATCCGCTGTACTTCATGCAGGGCAAAACTCGCTACCGCATCCACGCGTATTACACGTCGAATCAGTGGTTCCAAGAGAATTTCGGGCCGTATGTGAACATCAGTCCCGAAGACGCCGAGGCCCGCGGCATTTCGACGGGAGACAAGGTGCGTGTGTTCAACGGCCGGGGTGAGTTCAAATGCGGTGTACATGTGAACCCCAGCTTGCAGCCGGGCGTGCTGTTCATGGCCGAGACGACCTATACCCGCTACTACGATGAGGGCTTTCTTCAGAACGTGACGAATTCGGCGCGCATCGAGCGAGCGTACTCGCTGTACTTCGGGCCGCAAATTCCTTACAACGATACCCTCGTCCAGATCGAGAAAGCGTAGGTGATGCGCCATGACGAAACTTGGAATGGCGATTAACAAAACGCGCTGCATCGGTTGTCAGACATGCGCCTTCGCATGCAAGATGCAGAACAACGTGCCGCAGGGCATGCGTTGGAACCGAGTTTTGACCGAAGGTTGCGACGTCGAGGACGGTGCTTTAGGCGAATTCCCCAACCTTTCGCGTACGTACCTTCCCATCGCCTGTCAACATTGCGAGAACGCGGCGTGCCAGCGAGTATGCCCTACGGGTGCAACGTACAAAGACGATAAAGGGCGCGTGCAAGTGGACTACGACAAATGCATCGGATGCCGTATGTGCATGGCGGCGTGCCCTTACAACGCACGTGTGTTCAACTGGGATGATTCGGTGCGCGAACCGGATTTCAACTATGGTGACAAAGACGTGCCCGTGCGTTCGAAGGGCGTGGTTGAGAAATGCACGCTGTGCAAGGAGCGCACCGACCGCGGCGAGGATCCGCAGTGTGTTGCCTGCTGTCCCACGCGCGCTCGAATCTTCGGCGACCTTGACGATCCGGACAGCGAGGTGTCGCGCGCCATTCGCGAGCGCAACGCTTACGTGCTGCTGGAGGAGCAGGGCACGCGTCCGCAGGTTCATTACTTCAACTAGGAGGAGGTGCGAGCTATGGGAGCTTCAATGAAATTCAAAGCGGCCGCCGGCGTGCTGGGCGCGCTGACGGCGGCCGGCGTGGCGGCGTGGATCTACCAGCTGGCAAGCGGCCTCGGCGTGACCGGCATGAGCAACGGCACCTCGTGGGGCCTCTACATCACGATGTTCATGTTCTTCGTGGGGCTTTCCGCGGGCGGGCTTATCGTGGCCTCGTCGGCGAGCGTGTTCCACGTGGCGCAGTACAAGAAGGTGGCGCTGCCCGCCGTCATCCTGTCCACGGTGTGCATCTGCTGCGCGGGCATGTTCGTGCTCATCGACCTCGGCGGCATCCAGCGAGTGTGGCGTATTGTCACGGGCCCGAACCCAACGTCCCCCCTGTTCTGGGATATCTGCGTCATCACGCTGTATCTGGTCATCAACCTCGTCTATTTGCGATTCATGACCTCGAAGAAGCCGGGCGCGGCGGGCAAGGTGTCCATCGTGAGCCGCTTCGCGCTGCCGGTGGCGATCCTCGTGCATAGCGTGACCGCATGGATATTCGGCCTGGAGATGGCGAAAGAGGGTTGGTACTCGGCCATCATGGCGCCGCTGTTCGTGGTGAGCGCCATGGATTCGGGCCTTGCGCTGCTCATCCTGTCGCTTTTGGGGTTGGATAAGGCGAACGCGTTCAAGGTGGAGAAGAGGCTGCTGTCGAACCTGGCCGGGCTACTGGCCACCTGCGTGGCCATCGACGGCTTCATGGTGGGCTGCGAGGTGCTGACGATGGCGTATCCCGGCGCGGCGGGCGCCGAGACGCTGTCGATCATGGCGACGGGCGCGACAGCTCCGTTCTTCTGGTTCGAGATCGTCGCGGGCGTTCTGGTGCCGTTCTGCATCCTCGTGTTCGCGCGCAACCGCGCGCGCATGGGGCTGGTGGCGCTGGCGAGCGCGCTCGTGGTGGCCGGAGTGCTGTGCAAGCGCGTGTGGCTCCTGCTCACGTCGTTTTCGGAGTTCAACGTGGTCGGCGCTCCGGGCGTGATGGCGGGTTCCACGGCGGCGCGGTCCGCCTCGGGGGCCGACGTGTGGGCCGTGGCAAGCTCGTATGTGCCCACGTGGGTCGAGTTCGTGGTGGTCATCGGCGTGGTGTCGCTGGGTGCGCTCGCGTTCATGGTGCTGTGCCGAAAGCTTTTGGGGAAGGGGGCGGTCGCAGAGGCTCCCGAGCTTGAGGCCGTGGTGGCTCCCAACGGGGCTGACGTCGCGGCTTCCGGCAAGGCTGCCGACGCTGCGTAGTCGGACTGCGCGAGGCTCGGCTTCGTGCTCCTGGCGGCGCGCAGGTTCGCGGTTGCTTTCGAAGGCGCTTGGCCTCGCCTTCTGCGGGCGGCGGGCTCAGTTGAAGTTTCGCCACCCCTTATTTCGCTCTGCCGGACGGGGAGTCCGGCAGAGCGCTCTCGAGAAAGGAGGACGCTCATGTCCGCCCATGTTTCTTGGAAAGAGCTCTCCGAAGCCTACGCCTTTGTGGGGAACTCGCTGCTCAAACCCATGACGCAGACCTCGGACGTCGGCCTCGACCCGGCGTTTTGGAAGGCGTTCCCGACGTTTGGCAGCCCGGATGTCGCGGGGGCTTGCACTGATCTGGCCGCTTACGCCCACGCTGCCCGCGAAGCCGCCGCCTCCGACGGCTGCGATCCGGTGGAGCGCTGCGCGGTGGAGTACACGCGTCTGTTCGTTGGTCCGCCGTCTCCCGCCGCGCCGCCTTGGGAGACCATGCATCGAGGCGGCGCTGCGGCAGGGGGCGCGGCTGTCGGGTTCGGCGAGGCGACGTTCGACATGCGCCGCCGTCTGCGCGAGGCGGGCCTTGAGGTGAGGAACGAGAACAACCAGTACGAGGACCATATGGGAATCGAGCTCCTCTATCTCTCCGTGCTCTGCGCTCGTGCCGCAGAGGAGAGGGGCGCGCTCGCTGCGAAAGGCGGATCCTCTGCGTCGGACGAGGTCGTCTCCTTTATCGAGACCCATCTCCTCGCCTGGCTCTCCTCCTTGTGCATTGCCGTGGAGGATGCTGCCCCGTCCGGCTACTTCTCCCGTTTGCTGGCCCTCGCCGACGCCCTTCTGCACGTTCCGTTGAAAGAAGGCCAAGCGCGTCGCAAGCTGTTTGCCGAAGACGCCGAGAGCGGCAAGTAGGTAGAGGCTGCTCTGCCAAAGCGCATCGCATTCGCCGGTTGCCTTTTGGTGAGACGCATCGCAAAAAAAGCGGGGGGGTGCGACGTTTGCGCGAAGCGCCCCTGCAGCTTGGTGCTTGAAAGGGGCTCCTTCGCAACGGCGCTTTGCTGGTTGTCGGCGCGTGTCAAGTGGGCAAGGCACTCCTTGTTCGTTGGTTCGCGCGGGAGGGCTGCGGAACGCTTCTCGAGTTTGGCCTCGTCGAGACGTCCGGCGCAAATGCCATCTTCGAAGGAGGTTTCGATGCTGAAGCGTCGATCATGGGCCTCTCCGTGCTCGGCGGCGTCTCGTTCAGGTCGGGCGGCGTCCTCGCGTTTTTCGGCGAGATATGAAAATGGCCTAAAGCGCGCACGGCCGTTAAAGCTTCCCGAGGGCGACCGCGCTTCGACTGCGTCGAGCTGGGACCGCCTCTCGACGCGCTTTCTGGAGAGGGACCCTCGTTTTCAGTGCTGCTGCGGGCAGATGTCGCGGATGCCCCTTTTTCGATTCTTCGAGCTTCCGTAGAATCGCTCGTCGTCTCTCGCATTCTGCGGATTGGGTTTGCCGTATAATGAGCGCTTTAAGCACAGGCCGCCCGCGCGATGCGGGCAAGGACGAGAGGCGAGGGGCGTGGAGGAGAACGATCCGAAAGCGGTGTGCAGCCGGGTGCTGCGCGGCGGCGATCCGGGTGGCGGTCGGAGTGCGGGCGAATGCGCGGACGGGGCCGCGGACGTCGGTGTGTCCGAGGACGCGCGCGCCGCAGCCGCCGCGCCCGAAGGCGAGGGCGCGCTGCGCCGCTCGCTCAAAAACCGCCATATCCAGCTGATCGCGCTCGGCGGCGCCATCGGCACGGGGCTGTTCTACGGTTCGAGCGACTCCATTTCGCTGGCGGGCCCCTCCATCCTCTTGGCCTACCTCGTCGGCGGCCTCGTGACGTTCATGATCGTGCGCGCCTTGTCCGAGATGTCGGTGGAGGATCCGCGTGCCGGAGCGTTCAGCTACTACGCCACGCGCTATTGGTCGAAGCGAGCGGGCTTCGTCTCGGGGTGGAACTACTGGTTCAACTACATCCTCGTGTCGATGGTGGAGCTGTCGGTGGTGGGGTCGTTCGTGAACTATTGGTTCCCCGGCATCCCCGAATGGGTGTCGGCGGCGTTTTTCCTCGTGGTCATCACGTCGGCGAACCTTCTGGGCGTGAAGAAGTTCGGCGAATTCGAGTTCTGGTTCGCCATCATCAAGATCACGGCGGTGGTCGCGATGATCGTGGGCGGTTTGGCGGTGGTCGCGCTTGCGCTGCCCACCGACTCGGGCATTCCCGCGTCGTTCGCGAACCTGTTCGCCTTGGACGGCGGCTTTCTGCCGAACGGGCTCATGGAGCAGCGGCCCGACGGGCAGTGGACCGGCCTTCTGATGGCGCTTACCGTGGTGATGTTCAGCTTCGGCGGCACCGAGCTCATCGGTGTCACGGCCGGCGAGACGGAAAACCCTCGCCGCACCATTCCGAAGGCCACCAACGGCGTTGTCTGGCGCATCCTCGTGTTCTACCTCTGCGCGCTGGGCGTCATCATGGCCGTGGTGCCGTGGGACACCCTCGACGGGCAGGTGAGCCCGTTCGTGCGCATCTTCGACTCGGTGGGCGTGCATGCTGCCGCGGGCATTTTGAACTTCGTGTGCCTGACGGCGGTGATGAGCGTGTACAACTCGGGTTTGTACGCGAACTCGCGCATGTTGTACTCGCTGGCGCATCAGGGCAACGCGCCGGCGTATCTGGGGCGGTTGAGCCGCCGGGGCGTGCCGGCGGCGGGCGTGCTCACCTCGGCCGGGGTCACCGTGGTGGCCGTCGTGGTGGTGTTTTTGTGGCCGGAATTCGCGTTCAACTACCTGATGAGCATCGCCACCATCTCGGCCATCATCAACTGGACCATCATCATGGTGACCCAGTTGCGCTTCCGCCGTGCGGTGGCCGCTGGGCGCGGCCCGGGCGATCTGGCGGGGCTTACGGGCAAGAAGGCCGTGGACCGCATCCAGTTCAAGCTGCCCTTCGCGCGCGTGATGCCCTACCTCGTGCTGGCGTTTCTGGCGTGCGTGGTGGTGGCGATGTGCTTCTCGCCCAGTTACCGCGTGGCCGTGGTCGTGGGGCCTGTCTGGCTGGCCGTTTTGCTGGTGGCCTACCAGCTTACGCAGCGCCGCCGGTAGACGGGAGGCGGACTTGCGGGGAGCGGGGCGCATGGCCCTGACGATCCCCGCAGCGCCATCGTGGCAGGGGGCGGGCGCCTCGGCGGTGCGCGACGGAGCGCCTCGGCGCGGAGTTGTGGCGCGCCCTAATCCTCCCAGGGGGTGACGGCCACTTTCAGGCAGCCGTCCTCGTGGGCGGCGAAGAGGCGGTAGGCTTCCTCGATGCGGTTCAAGGGGAAGCGGTGGGTGATGAGGAAGCTCGTGTCCAGCCGGCCCGCCGCGATGAGGTTCATCACGCGGTCGAGGCAGTGCGCGTCCACGCCGCCGGTCTTGAACACGAGGTTCTTGCCGTACATGAGCGGCAGCGGCAGCATCTGGCTCTCCTCGTAGAGCGCCATCACCGACACGACGGCGTTCGGGCGCGCCACGCGCCATGCCATCTCGAACGTGCCCGCGCCGCCCGCGCACTCGATCACCGCGTCCGCGCCGCGGCCCTCCGTGAGGTCGCGCACGGCCAGCTCGGCGCCCTGGGCCGCCGCCTTCGGGCTTTGGCCTGCGGGGTTGATGGTGACGTCGGCCAGCCCCTCGCGCTTCGCCACGGCAAGCCGCTCGGCATCGATGTCGAGCGCGATCACCTGCGCCGCGCCGTAGAGCCGCGCGCACGCCATCGCGCACAGCCCCACCGGCCCCGCGCCGATGACGGCCACCGCGTCTCCCGGTTTGATCTCGGCGATCTCCGCGCCGAAGTAGCCCGTCGCCAAGATGTCGCCCAGAAGCAGCGCCTGCTCGTCGGTCACGTGGTCGGGGATGCGCGTGAGGCCCTGTTCGGCCAACGGCACGCGCGCGTATTCCGCTTGGCAGCCGTCGATGCGGCAGCCCAGCTCCCAGCCGCCCCGTTCGCAGTTGTTCACGTAGCCGCGTTTGCAGAAGAAGCACTCCCCGCAAAACGTCTCCACGTTCACGGCCACGCGCATCCCCGGGGCGAATCCGCGTACGGCGCCGCCCACCTCCTCCACCACGCCCACGAACTCGTGGCCCAGCACCGTGTCGGGCAGCGCGCGCGGCACGGTCCCGTGGATGATGTGCAGGTCGCTCGTGCAGATGGACGACAGCGTCACGCGCACGATGGCGTCCGTGGGCTCGACGATGCGCGGGCGCGGCCGCTCGGTGAGCGCGATGGCGCCGCTGCCATTGTGGACGAGTGCTTTCACGGGAGTCCCTTTCGATGGGGAGGTGTTCTCGACGCTTCGTATCATATCAGGTCGGGAAGGTTTCGCTCCTGCTATAATCTGCGTGTCGTTCGCGCATCGCGTGTCGTCTCGCGCGGTGCGGCAAGGCCGAGCCGCGGTCGAGCGGCGGAGTTTCGCGGCGGTCAAACCGTCCGGCATTGGAGCATCGTGCCGGCCAAGCGGTCGGGGCGATGGCCGTGCGACAAGTTGGCGACGTGCGGGCGTCGGGCGAGACGGCGACGTGGTCGGGCGTCGGAACGGCCGGACATCGGGGTCGCCTAGCGCCCGGTTGGCATTTCGGCCGGACGGCGGGCGTGTGGGAAGGTCGAACAGAGAGGCTGAAAGGGGCGCACGGGCGTTATGGAGCTCTTCGACGCGCTGTTCGCGCATGACGTGCAGGGCCAGGCGCTCTCCGTGCCGTGGAGCATCGATTACTTCTCGGTGGTCGTGGGCGCGCTCACCGGCGCGTTGTTCGCGTGCGACCGCAAGCTCGACATCATCGGCACGGTGGTGCTCGGCCTGCTCACAGGCTATGGCGGTGGCATCATGCGCGACATGCTGATGCAGGATCGCGGCGTGTACTTCACCTCGCACCCCGACCTCATCGTCATCTGCATCGTCATCTGCGTGTTCGTCTTCTACTTCCGTGGGCTGTTCCGTCATTTGGACGCCACGGTGTTCTTCGCCGACGCGCTGTCGGTGGGCTTGTTCGCGCTCGCGGGCGCCAGCAAGGCGTTCGCGAACGGCGAAGGCTTCGTGCTGTCGGTGATTCTCGGCGGAATCACGGCGGTGGGCGGCGGCGCGATGCGCGACATCTGCGTGGGCGAGACGCCCGGAATCTTCCAGCAGTCGAACTTCTACGCGGTGGCGGGCCTTGGCGGCTCGTTCGTGTTCGTGACGCTCGCTTACGCGGGCTGCCCGCTGCCCATCGCTGGCGTGGCGTGCGTGTTCGCGGTCACGTTCCTGCGCTATTGGAGCGTGTATTTCGATTGGAGGACGGCGAGCGAGGCCGACCTCACCCCGCATGTGGCGCGCGGCGTGGGCAAGGTTCGCCGCGTTGCGGCGGGGGTGTTCCTGCACGGCGGCGATGCGACGGCCCGCCAGAGGCGCTTGCCGCGGCTGCTCAGGCGGCATGCGGCGGGCGGCCGAGCGCGGGAAGGGGGTCGTCGGCGCGGAGGGGGCGACGAAGGGCGCGTCGGCCGCAAGGGCTTCGATGAGCCTTTGCGCTCTGACGTCGCCGTCTCCTCCGACGCCCTGCGCGCTCGCGAGAGGGTCGTCGGCGACGGCGTTGGCGCGGACGAGGGCGCCTCCTCCCGCGAGGATCGTTCCTGCGACTGACGACGATCATGTCGGAAGGCGTTCGGCGCCCTTTTCTGGGGCGTGGCGAAACGTTGGAAAACTCGCTGCGGCGCGCACATCCTGTCACGGTGTCTGCCATAATGGCTGCGGTAACGATTTTGCCGTGCGATGCCCCGCCTGGGTTCACGCAGGCGAGGGAAAAAGGACCGGATATGGCTGATTTCATCGAGGGCAAGCGCCCCGTCGTCGAGGCGCTGCGCACCGGCGTGCCTATGAAGTGCGTGCTTCTGGGCGACTATGTGAGGAAGGACGGCCTTGTGGAGGACATCCTGCGCAAGGCGAAGCGGGCCGACGTGCCCGTGAAGCTGGTGCCGCGCCGCACGCTTGACGAGCGGTCCGAGCGGGGAAGCCATCAGGGCGTGCTCGCTCAGGCCAAGCCGTTTGGCTACGTGGGCATCGGCGAGATCGCGGACGCCGCCGCGCGCCGTACCGCCGAGCGGGACGGGCGTGCGCTCGTCATCCTCCTCGACCACATCACCGATGCCGGCAACTTCGGGGCCATCGCCCGCAGCGCCGAGACGGTGGGCGCATGCGGCCTCGTCATCCCCAACAAGCGCAGCGCCCGCGTGGAGGCGTCCACGTACAAGAGCTCGGCGGGCGCCATCGCCCATCTTCCCGTGGCGCAGGTGTCGAACCTCGTGCAGGCGATGATGCGCCTCAAAGAAGAGGGCTTCTGGATCGCCGGGGCCACCGAGCATGCGAGCGACGTCATCTGGGATGTGAACCTCAAGGGCAAGATCGCGCTCGTCATGGGCAACGAGCAAGAGGGGCTGTCGCGCCTGGTAATGGAACACTGCGATCTGCTTGCGAAGCTGCCCGTCGAGGGCGAGGTCGCCTCGCTCAACGTCGCCCAGGCTGCCACCGCCTGCATGTACGAATGGCTGCGCCAGAACAGGTAGCCGGACCGTCCGGCCGGATTGGGGCGTGCTCCGGATGCGCGCGTTGCCGGCGCGCGCGCATCCGTTCCGGCCTCTCGCTGCGCGCCGATGCAGGCTGCGTTCTTCTCGGGAGGCTGGCGAGCCGCGTCCGGTCGGGCGCGAGGTGGGAGGCCGAGCGATCCGCGACGAATCCGCCCAGATGGCTCGGGGCCTTTCGGCCATCCTCCCTCGCCGAGAGGGCCCGGTGAGGCGCGAGGATGGCAAGGCAACGCAAAAAGCTCCTCCTTGTCGACGGCTACAACGTGCTGCGCTCGGGCAGCCGCTACCGCGTTGCGCCCGGTGAGGACTGCACCGATGACACCTTCAACGCCGCGCGCGAGATGCTCGTGAACGACGTGGCGAGCTACGCGGGCCGCGATTGGCGCGCCGTCATCGTGTTCGACGGCGCGCGGAACGAGTTTTCCACCGGAGAGGCCACGTGCGTGGGCGGCGTGCGCATCGTGTTCTCCCCGGCGGGGCAGTCGGCCGACAAGGTGATCGAGAAGCTCGCCCATGACGCGCGCGAGCGCCAGGTGGAAACGCTCGTGGTCACGAGCGACGCCACCATACAGGATACGGTGTTCGGCGGCGGGGTGGACCGCATGAGCGCAGACGGGTTCAGCCGCGAGATGGCCAGCTACGAGGAGGAGGCGCGCCTCGACGAGGCGCCGAAGGTTTCCGAGAAGCGCACCGTGGCCAGCCGCATCGATCCCGATACGCTCGCGAAGCTCAAGGCGCTGCGCGACGGTCTCTAAGAGCGCGTCGGCGAGGGGAGCGGACCGGGCCGGTGCGCGGTTCGCGAAACGTCGCCATGCGAATGCGCGTGCGGTGCTATAATGACCATTGATTTGCTACATTGCGACAATGGGGACGGCATCGCGTCCGCGCGTCCGCGCGCGGGGCGTTGGCGAAGCGGGGGCGCATGTTCGATCTGCTCGTCATAGGGTATCTGTTTCTGGGCGGCGCGGGGGGTGGCGCATGCGTGGTCCTCTCCGTGCTCGAGGCTGTGCGCGTGATCGCGCCCGGGCGTATGGGGCTTCCTGACGATCTGCTCGCCCGTGCGTGGCCCGTCTGCGCGGTGACGCTGGTCACGGGCATCGTGTGCATCGTGGCCGACCTCGGTCGGCCCGATCGGCTGCTCATGCTGCTCTCCTCGCCGCGCCCCACGCCGCTTGCGGCCGGGGCGTACGCGCTTGCCGTGGCGGTTGGATGCGCGGCGGCGTTTTCCGTGTTCGCCTTGGTCGATACCGTGCGGGCGTCTCGCGCGGTCCGCTTCGCCCTCTCGGTCGTGACGCTTGCGGCCGGCCTTGTCGCCATCACCTACACCGGCGTGCTCCTCCAAGGGCTCGCGTCTGTGCTCTTCTGGCGCACGCCGCTTCTGCCTGCGACGTTCGCGCTCTCGTCTTTGTCGTGCGGAGTGGCGCTCGTTCTCATGTCGGCGGCGTTCGTCGAGACACGCCGACCGAACGGACGGACCCTCGCGTTGCTCGCACGGGTCGACGGGGCGCTCATCGTGCTCGAGGCCGCGTGCCTGGCGGCCTACGTGGCGTGGGGTCTGGCGGGGGAGGGGACGCGTCCTGCGGCCGCGGCTCTCGTCTCGGGTGGTCTCGCGCCCGCCTTCTGGGGCGGCGTCGTGGCGGCGGGGCAGGCGGTCCCCTTCGTCATGGAGCGCTTGCTCACGCATAACAACCACCATTCGCAGCTGCTTTGGATCGCCGGGTTCGTGCTGGCGGGCGGCTGTGCGCTGCGGTTCTGCTTTGTGCAAGCCGGGCTGTACGACGTGACTCAGGTTCCGAGCGCCCTGTTCGGGTTCTCGGCAGGATAGGGGAAGGACGGGGACGCATGGCACGACGACCGAAAGACCGCATCATGAGGGACGCGCCGTACGATATGCGCGACAAGGACGCTGAGATCCTCGCCGCCACTTCCTACGTGCCGCGCAAGTCGTCTCGCAACGGGGCGCTCATCTTCAACTTGGCCGTGTTCGCGCTGTCGTGCGCCGTCGTGCTGGCGGCGGGGGTGGCGCTCACCGGCCGCATCGGCGTGGAGACAGTGGCGCTCATGCTGCTCGTCGCGTTGCTCTCGGTGTCGTCGGTGCACATCGCGCTGTCGTGGGAAAAGGTGGTGGTGCTGCGCTTCGGCAACCTGAACCGCGTTGTGGGGCCGGGGCTGTACCTCACCATTCCCGTCGTCGAGCATGGCACCATCCGCGTGGACCAGCGCACCATTGCCACGCCCTTCTACGCGGAGAAGACCCTCACGGCAGACCTCGTGCCCGTGATGGTGGACGCAGTGCTGTTCTGGGTGGTGTGGGACGCCGAGAAGGCGTGCACCGAGGTGGAGGACTACTACGCGGCCGTGTCGTTCCTCGCCCAGACCGCCTTGCGCGAGGCCGTGGGCCGTTCGACCGTGGCCGAGGTCGCCTTGCGACGCGATCAGCTGGATGCCGAGATCAAAGAGGATATAGAGAAGGAAGCCGCCGGTTGGGGCGTCGACGTCATATCCGTGAAGGTTCGCGACATACGCATCCCCGACGAGCTGCAGGAGGCGATGTCGCTCGAAGCCCAGGCGGACCGCGAGAAGAACGCCCGCATGACCGTGGCGGGGGTGGAGGCGGATCTGGCCGAGATGCTGGCTGAGGCCGCTCGCGTCTATGGCGACCCCGACGCGGCGCTCAAGCTGCGCACGATGCTCATGCAGTACGACACGGTGAAGGAATCGAGGGGCGCTGTTGTCACCGTTCCCAGCGCGCTGTCCGATGGCTTCACGGATAGTGGTATGATGAGCGAAAACCGCATTGCTGAGAGAAAGACGCCATGAACCAGCTTGCCTCCTTCGAAATAGACTACGCCAGCGGTCTGCCCGTCTGGATACAGGTGAAGAACCGCATCGCTTACCTCATCGGAGCGGGCGAGTACGCGCCGGGCGACCAGCTGCCCACTGTGCGCGCGTTGGCCGTGAAGCTGGACATCAGCTACAACACGGTGAACCGCGCTTACATGGATCTCGAACGCGAAGGCTACATCGTCACGCGTAAGGGCCGCGGCACGTTTGTGACCGAACGACGGGAGGTTGGCGCCGCGCGCGCCACCGACAACGCCATCGAGCTTTTGGCCGACGACCTCATCCGCACCTGCGCGCATGCCGGAATGGCGGACGACGACATCGTCGCGCTCGTGGAGGCCCGTCTCGCCCATCGCGCGCTGGGGTAGGCCCCGCTGGCCCGCTGCGCTCTGCTGCCTGTCGTGCGCGGGTCCGCTTGCTGCGTCGAGATCGGGTGGCCCTTTCCGAGGTGGACGCGCTCCGGGCTTTCTTCGGCGGGGGCCTCGCTGCCGCTTTTCCCGGATCGGCCTCGCGCTTGTCCTGTCGGCTCTCGCGCTCGATAGGTTGAATGTCGCAAAACATTGTGATAATCTGAACGACGAGAGATGGAAGGATCCCGCGTCGGGACGCTTCCGGACGGGGCGCGCGACATGGGGCGCGGTGAGGAGGCGGGATGGCCGTGATCGAGGGGGAGACGATGGGCGCTGCGACGTGGCAGGTGCGGGCATCGGCGTGCGAGCTGCTTTCTTTGAGCCTGCGCTATCCCGACGACGCGCTGGTTCGAATCGTGGTTTCGGGGGAATGGGCCGATGCGGCGCGCGAGATATGGGGCGCGTTGGGCATCGCTCTGCCCGCCGATTGGGCGGTTGGCGCGGAAGAGGCGGAGCTGCATGCGCTTCGCGCCGAAGCCACCCGGCTCTTCGTGGGCGCTCCTCAGGCGGTGTGCAGCCCCTACGAGGGCTTTTGGCGGGCGAACGACGATGGCGTGCAGCCCCTGATGTTCGTGAACCCGCACAGCATGGCCGTGGAGCGTTTTTGCAAGGAATGCGGTCTCGGCCAGGCGAAAGGATCTCCAAACGAACCGCTCGACCATATTGCGACCGAGTTCGAGCTCCTTCAATATTTGGCGTCGGTCGAAGCGGGCATCGTCGAGCTCCGTCCTGGCGGGCCTTCCGCAAGCGATTTTCCCGGAGGCGGCGCCGGTGCGGCCTACGGGCGGTTCGAGGCCGATCATCTGCGTACGTTCGCTCCGCGTTTCGCGGACCGCTTGGAGGCGGAGGCCCGCGTGCCGTACTATCGGGCCGTCGCACAGCTTCTGTCGGCGTACCTGCAGTGAGCTCCCGCCGCGCCCTGACGTTTCGCGCTCGCGCGAGAATGGGGGCGATGCGGTAAGGACGCCGCGGTGGGAAACGGACGAGGTTTTCCTGCGATAGACGGCTTGGCCGTGCCGACGGTTTGTGAAAAGAGGGGTCCATGGCATCGTTCGATGACAATCCTGCTGCGCGCTCCGCGCTCGAGCTGTACGAGGGGATCGAAGCCGACCATCTGCGCGCCCTCGAGGGCACGGGCGTGACGTTCGCTGCACGCGACGACGTTCGCGAGGGCGCGCGCGTCTTGGTGGAGCGGTTGCGGGCGATGGGGGCGCGCGTTCGCAACGGGGGAGCGAGCGTGGCGATCGGCCGTCTGAGCCCCGGATGCCTTGCATGTACGGGCTCCTGCGCAAGCCGCACGTTCGCCCTGTCGAACAACTGCCATCGCGACTGCTTCTTCTGCTTCAACCCCAACCAAGAGGGGTTCGCGTACTACTGCGAGCATCCGTTTCCATGGCGCGATCAGCTTGACGATCTGGCGGCTGGCGGCGAGAGCCCAGCGTGCCTCGCCTTGTCCGGCGGCGAGCCTCTGCTCTACCCGGACGAAGCTTGCGCGTTCTTCTCCCGTGCCCGAGCGCTTTTCCCGGCCACCCACCTGCGCATGTACACGTCGGGCGATCTGCTCGATGCTGATTTGGCCGCACGGCTGCGCTCGTGCGGATTGGACGAGGTCCGTTTCTCTGTCAAGCAGGACGATCCCCCGCACATGCTCGACACCGTTCTGGCCAATATGGGCTCGGCGAAACGGGCAGGGCTTGCGGTGATGGTGGAGATGCCTCCCATCCCGGGAACCGAGGAGCAGATGCGTGAGGTGCTGCGGCGCATCGACGCCGCAGGCGCCCAGGGGATCAATCTGCTGGAGTTCGCCTACCCCATGTGGAACTGGGAGGTGTTCGAGGCGCTGGGCCTCGTTCTGCGCAACCCTCCTTACCGTGTGGCCTACGATTACGAGTACGCCGGCTCGCTTGCCGTGGACGGCAGCGAGGAGCTGTGCCTTGGGCTCATGCTGTGGGCGCGCGAGCAAGGGCTGGGGTTGAGCATGCATTACTGCTCCCTTGAAAACAAGCACCGGGCGCAGATCCGCACTATCAACGAGCCGCATGCGGGCATCAGCGCGTGCCACGCCTTCGATTACGGCGACTTCTTTTTGAAGGCTGGGGTGGTGTTCGGCGCCGATCGCGCGCCGGTGCGCGAGGCTTTGGGCGCGTTGGGGTGCGCAGACTTCATAGAGGACGACGAGGCGGATGCGACGTCGTTTCATCCGAGATGGCTGTCCGCCGCATCGCGCGTGCGCGTGCGGGACGGGCGGCCGGTCCGGACATGCGTGTCCACGAACGTCGTCGTCGAGGTGGAAGAAGGTTATGCGCTTCGCGAGCTCAAGGTCGAATTGGCGGAGGACGCCGCCCCTGTTCAGCTTGAGGACGTCACTCGCGCGTTCGACGAGGCCGCGGGCGATACGATAATATCCTCAAAATAGAATAGTAATAATTGTCGCAATAACTTGCGACAAAGCGATAATGAGCGTACACTGGGGACTGCGGGGAGGTGGCCGACCTCGCGTGCGGACACGGGCGTTCATGCATGGCGTCTGCGTCTTGAAGAGGGAGAACGCCCAAGGCGTTCTTCGTGTTGCATCGGTTCTTAGGAGGAGGAATGGCGGAGTTTCAAGTTCCTCGAAAGGGGATCTCTCGCAGAAGCTTTCTCAAAACCTCGGCGGCTGCTGCGGGCGTCGCCGCGGTGGGCGGCACGACGACGATGACCGCGCTCGCGGCAGACGGATCCGGCGGGGATGCGCCTGAGGAGCGCGACGTGGTGTGCGTGTGCGGCTGCAACTGCCAGGGAACGTGCTCGCTTGTCGCAACCGTTCGAGAGGGCAGGATGGTCAACATACGCTCGAACGAGAACATCCCGTATCCGGCGTACGAGCGAATCTGCAACCGAGGTTTCAGCCATGCGAACCGTCTGTACGACTTTAATCGTGTGAAGTATCCGTTGAAGCGTGCGACGTGGAGCATCGAAGAACCTCACGTGGAAAACCGTGGCAATGACGAATGGGAGCGTCTGTCATGGGACGAGGCTGCCAAGCTTGTCGCCGATACGTTGAGGTACAACACCGAGCACTACGGAGCGCGATCCAACCTGTTCTTATGTTCGGCGGGAAACTCCTTCGGCGTGTACGGAGGATCGTTCACAGGAAACAGCTTCGCCAACGTGAACGGCTACACGACGCTCGACGTGTGCCTTGACTACGGCGACCTCCACGGCATTGGCCAGGTCACAGGAGGCGGGTGGGACTTCAACCAGCGCAACATGTCCGGTGACTATCGATTTGCGAAAACGCTCTTCATCTGGGACACCAACCCGCCGAACTCCCAGCCTCACAACTGGCATTTCTGCATCGAAGCCAAAGAGGCTGGAGCGAACCTGGTGGTCATCGACCCCACGTACACCGTCGCCGCCTCTCAAGCGACGAAGTGGGTGCCTATCAAGCCGGGGACGGATCCTGCGCTCGGCATGGCCATCTTGAACGTCATCATCGAAAACGAATGGTACGACACGGATTTTCTGCGCGACAAGACATGTGCCCCTCTGTTGGTGAGAGAGGACAACGGACATTTTCTTCGCTCCACCGACTTCGGCGAGGATGGCCCTGCGCAGTTGCCCGAGTACCCGTTCTACGGCATGCTGCTTCTCCAGGCTTCTAAAGCGAACAAGGTTCCCACCCTCGAGCAGACCGCTCACTACGTGGTATGGGATGCCGATACGGACGCTCGTGGTGCCATCAACGAGACGGCGAACCCTGCGCTCGAAGGGCGCTACGAAGTGGACGGCGTGAAAGTGACCACCGCTTGGACGCTCCTCAAAGAGCACATGGCGGAATGCACGCCCGAGTGGGCGGAGAAGATCACCGAGGTTCCCGCCGACACCATTGTGGAACTCGCGCGCATGTACGCCCAAGATGCGCCTTCGACCATCTACGCCGGCTACCACTTGTACGACAACTGCGAGGTCATGGGCATGACATGGGCCACCATGGCGGCGATTACGGGGAACATCGGAAAGAAGGGCGCCTCCATCGGGCACCTTGGCAAAGACAAGCCCTACCTGAACCGCACGCCCGACCTGTTCCCGAACGGCCTGACGGGGCTTGCGAACGACATCCCGTGGCTTGCCCTGAGCGAGATTTTGGAGACGGGGCAGTACCTGGGCAAGGAGTTCCCCGTTCGTCTGCTGTACAACGTGGGGGCGAACCCGGTGGGCAGCTATGCCGCCCAAAAGCGCATCATCGACGAGATGCTTCCGAAGATCAACTGCATCGTGACGAACGATCTGGAGTTCTCCGACACCGTGCATTACAGCGACATCGTGCTGCCATGCACCCACTATTTCGAATACGAATGGATACAGGGCGCGTCCCACGTTCCCTTCATCAACCACGCGAACAAGGTGGTGGAGCCAATCGGCGAGGCCAAAGAGGACGTCGACATCTTCCGCGAGATATCGAAGCATCTTGGCAACGACGCATGCACGAAATTCTATTCCAAGACGAACGAGGAGATGATGCGCGTCATCGTCGACACGGAAGCCGGTGCGAAGCTGGGCATCAGCCTGGATAACCTGCGCAAAGAGGGCGTCATCGCTGATCGCGAAGAGAATTGGGTTCACTGGGAGGACCAGCGGTTCCCCACGCTTTCCGGCCGCTTGGAGTTCTACGTCGAGAATCCCGGCGCCCGCATCAACATCGGCAAGCCCATCGACAAGGAGTTCTACCATCTGCCTACGTACCATGAGCCGAACGAGGCCTACGACGGCAGCGAGCAGCATGCGAAGTACCCCTTGTACCATTACTGCGAGCGCACGCGATGGCACATGCACACGCAGTTCAACTACGCGCCCATTCTGCGCGAACTCGACCCCGAGCCGTTTTTGCGCATGAACCCTGTCGATGCCGAGAGCCGCGGCATCGCGGACGGCGATTACGTTGAAGCGTACAACGATCGCGGGCATTGCGTGTGCAAGGCGAAGTTCGACATGGGTGTGCGACCTGGCATGGTGTCTTCGCCGAAGGGGTGGCCGCGCGACCTCTACGTCGCCGGCAGCTACCAAGAGCTGACGAACGACCATCTGAACACCATGCACCAGAACACCTCGTTCGACGACACGCTTGTCGAGGTGCGCAAGTACGAGGGAGAGGTGAAGTGATGACTCGCTATGGAATGGTGATCGACACTAAGAAATGCATCGGCTGCCATGTGTGCGCCATGGCGTGCAAGCTGGAGAACAATCTGCCCAATGACGTGTGGTGGAACCGTATTCTCACCGACAACGGAGGTGACGTGGGCTTCGATATGGTGGGCGGGAGCTATCCCGACAACCTCAAACTCGGATTCATCGCCATGGGTTGCCAGCATTGCGAGAACCCCGCCTGCGTGAAGGTGTGCCCGGTGGGGGCGACCTACAAGGACTCGGAGACGGGGGTCGTGCGCCAGGACTACGACAAGTGCATCGGCTGCCGCATGTGCATGTCGGCGTGCCCTTACACGGGCGTGCGCAGCTTCAACTGGGAGGAGCCCCAGTACCATATGGATTACGCCGTGGGTGGCAAGGATGTCCCCGTGCACCAGAAGCATGTGGTGGAGAAGTGCACATTCTGCTACCACCGCATCTCAAGGGGGGAGGAGCCGGCGTGCATGCACCTCTGCGTCGGTCGCGCCCGCCACTGGGGCGATCTCGACGATCCGAACTCCGAAGTGTCGCAGCTCATCCGGGATCGCGAGCACAAGCAGCTTTTGCCCGAGCGCGACACCAATCCGTCCGTCTACTACCTCGTGTAAGGGGGCATCATGACTGAGAACGTAGCCGCGGCTTCGACCGCGACCGCTCCCGCCGTGCGCACGCGCTTCGGGGGCCGGGGCCTCAGCGTCGCTATTGTGGTGGCGGCCGTCGTGACCATCGCGGGGTTGGCGCTGTGGGGCGTGCAGCTTTCCGGTGGCATGGCGCAGACCGGCATGCGCAACCTCGACTCCTGGGGGCTCTACATCACCATGTTCATGTTCTTCGTAGGGCTTTCCGCAGGGGGCCTCATCATCTCGAGTGTGCCCAAGGCCTTCGGGATGGAAGGCTTCGGGGGCATCTCGAAAGTGGCTGTGTGGACAAGCATCTGCTGCACGGTTCTGGCCATCGGGTTTGTGGTGGTCGATCTGGGCCAGCCCTTCCGGGTGTGGGAGCTGTTCGCCTACTCCAATCTGGGGAGTCCGCTCATGTGGGACATCCTCGTGCTGGGAACGTACCTCATCCTGTCCGTCGTCTACCTGTGGGCCACCTTGCGCGCCGAGGCGGGCAAGGTTTCACCGGTTGCCCTGCGGGCGGTGAGCGTGGTCGCGCTCGTATGCGCCGTGCTCGTGCACTCGGTGACGGCGTGGATATTCAGCTTGCAGCAGGCGCACGATCTGTGGCACACGGCGCTTTTGGCTCCGTGGTTCGTCTCGTCGGCGCTCGTGTGCGGCACTGCGCTCGTGCTGGTGGTCGTGGTCGCGTTGCGCCGCGTCGGCTATCTGGATCTCGAACAGCGTCATCTGACGCGCCTTGTGAAGATGCTGGGCGCGTTCGTGTGCGTCGATCTATACTTCTTCGGTTGCGATCTGCTCACCGAGGCGTTTCCGGGTGGGGAAGGCGTGGAGGTGGTTGAGATGCTTGCCGTCGGCCCCCTCGCGCCGTTCTTCTGGACGGAGATCGTCGGTTGCGCGTTGGCGGCCGTCGTGTGCTTCGTGCCCCGACTGCGCACGAATCCGCTCATCGTGGTGGCGTCGCTTCTGGCCATCGCGGGCATCTTCTGCAAGCGCGTGCAGCTTCTGGTGGGAGGCTTTCAGATTCCGAATCTCGACTACGCATTCCAGGCCAATGCGATGACCGTGACCGATTGGCAGTCTGGCTTCGCGGCGGCTTACCAGGGCATGGTGTATTGGCCGACGCCGCTTGAGTTCGGCGTTGCGCTGGGGGTGCTCGGCCTCGGGGCGCTCATGTTGTGCCTCGGGTTGAGGTTTTTGCCGCTCGGTTCTGCGGGGCGTCCGCGCTAAGTTGGGCGATAGCGGGCCGGGCTCGTCGCCCGGCCCGTCCGAGGAGGCTTCATGGTTCGCAAGGTCCTCATGACGTTGGCTGCGTTCGCCTTGGCGTGTGCGGTTGTGTTCGCGGCGGGCTCGCTCGTCGAGCCGTCGTCGGGCGTCTCGCGCATCGAGGCCGACTCCCCGTGTCCGGTCGCGGGATGCGCTTCGGGCGAGTGCCATGGCTTCGACGACGTTCCCGTACCAGACGGCGTGCATGAGATGGCGTGCCCGGAGGCGTCGTGCTCTTCGACCGAGTGCCATGCGTGGGATGCGCTTTCGGGCCGCTATCATCAGGCGTCCGATGCGAGTTTGAACGTGTGGATCCTTGCGCCGGTCGCCCTGGTCGTGGGGCTCGTCGCGCTCGTTCGGAAGGCGAGGTGAAGAGGATGGTCAGGATCGCTTTCGATGTCGCGCTGCTTGCGGCCTACGCGCTGGCGGCCGTTCCGGCGCTCACCGGCGCAGGAGCCCACGAGTGGTTGGGCCTCGTCGTGGTCGCGACGTTGCTGGTCCACTGCGGACGACGGGGCACGCCGCCGTCCCGCGGACAGGACTACGCCTCGGCTTTCCCTCGTGCCGCTGCGGGCCGAGCTGTCCTCAACGGACTCATCGTGCTCGCGCTCGCTGTGTGCGCGGTGTCGGGGGTCATGGTGTCGGGTGCGGTGCTGCCCTCGCTCGGATTGTACGCACAGGGCTACTTCCTTTGGGATCCCGTGCACGCTGCGTCTGCAAAAATCCTGATGGCGCTGATCCTCATGCATCTGGCGCTCAATGCCCGCGTCGTTATGACGGCTGCGCGCGGGCTTCGAGTTCGTCGTCGTGGCAACCTCCCTTAGGCCCGCGCGTTGGGGTGACGGCGAGGCTCGCTCGCGCGCCTGCCGCTCGCCCCCCCCCCCTTTTTTTTTCTCTCTCTCATGCGTGCTTCTGGTCGAAAAATGGCCACAGAATCCCGTTTTGGCACGATCCAAGGGGGCAAGCGGTACGCGCGGGTATCGACGAAAGGGCATTATGCCTGGTCGTGAGAAGTGTCGCGCCTTCCAATGCTCGCATATGCTTTCCGATCATGCCAGAACGGGAATCCGTGGCCATTCCCCGTGCTTTTTCATGCACGGTTCCTTCGGGCTCGACTCTGCGCAGGGCGTTCGTCCCTTTTCTTCAGATATATGACACGGTGTCATATGCATCGAGGCGGTTTTGTGCCATACTGGTTGGAAAGCCGTTTTCCGTGCGGTGCGTTGCGTGCGGTTCGGGTGCGGACGTGCTTCGCGAAGGCGTTTCGGCGCGAGCCTCGTGTCGTCTGCTGCGAGATGCTCCGTGGGCGATGGCGAGCGCAGGGCGTGCATTGGGAAGCGAGGGCGGCGGGAGCGAGGAGGGGCGGTGTTCGGCATTCTGGTTGTGGCCTACTTGTTCCTCGGGGGCACGGGAGCCGGATCGGTCGCGATAGCTTCCTTCGTCGATCTCGTATGGGTGCGCGAGCCGTTCGGCGTGCGTGCGCACGCAACGCTTGATGAGGCGCGTTCGTCCGAGCGCGTCGTGGCGTTCGGGCTGCTCGCCGGTTTCGCGGCGGTCGCGTTCGGCGCGCTGTGCCTTGTGTTCGACCTCGGCCGTCCTGATCGACTCGACACGCTGCTGACGGACGCTTCTCCCTCGCTCATTGCGGTAGGCGCCTATGCGGTAGCGCTGCTCGTTGCGTGCGCGATGTTTCTGGTAATCGCGCGTTTCTCGTATCTGCCGGCTGTTCCGCGTGCGGCGGTTGTCGCTGTCGAGGCGACGGCTGTGGTGCTAGGGGTTGTCGTCATGCTGTACACGGGTCTGCTACTGCAAAGTGCCGTCGGAGTCGCTTTGTGGCGCTCGCCGCTCGTGCCTATGCTGTTCACGCTGTCATCGGTGTCGTGCGGGTTCGCCGTCCTGCTTGCATGCGTTCGTTTCGCGGGACCCCTCGATGCGGGCTCTTCGGGTCTTGCGCGTCGTTTCGTGCGGGTCGATCTCGTGGTTGTTGCGCTCGAGGCGATGTGCGCTGCGCTGTTCGTGGGATGTGCGCTTGCGAGCGGTCACCCTGCTCGTGCCGCTTCCGCCGAAAGCCTCATGGTGGGCGCGCATGCGGCGTTGTGGTGGGTCGGTTTCGCCGGATGTGGCCTCGTCGCACCTTTCATGCTCGAGGCGGCGTCCGTTCGGATGAGGGCCGACCTCGCACGCGCGGCGCTTTCGATCGCCGTGGTGTTCGTGCTGGTTGGCGGCTTCTGCTTGCGCGCGTCCATCGTGGGCGCTGGAGGGCATCGCACTTTGGAACTGGAGGAGATGTCGGGCGCTTTCGCGCTTCGGCTGGAATAGGAAGCGATCCGTGGCTCTTTTTGAGATAGACGAGAAAAGCAGCATCCCCATCTGGTTGCAGCTGAAAAACCGGTTCATCTACCTTATCACGTCGGGGTACTACAAGCCCGGGGACCAGCTGCCTACGGTTCGCGGCCTGGCCGCTGATGTCGAGGTGAACTACAACACTGTGAGCAAGGTGTACATGAGCCTCGAGCAGGACGGCTATATCCAGTCCAAACGTCGGCAGGGGGCGTTCGTTTTGGACGTGAGCGACAAGCCCGGCGTGAACATTTCGTCTACGGCGGAGATCGTGACGCAAGAGTATCTGAAACGTTGTTTTGAGCTGGGTATGTCGCTTGAGGACATCGAGGAGCAGTTCTCGCGCAGCGTCTGCGAGGCGAAGGAGAGGCGGCGCGTCGACGGTTGATTGGCGCACCAGGGGAAGGGAGCAGGGCATGAAGCGCACCAGGCATGAAAGAGCATCCGCTCCGACGAACGTGGGAGGGGTCGATATGTCCGCACCGCCGCGTGCGGGCGCAGGGGCGTTTTGGTCGGATGGCGAGACCCGTCTCGATACGGGGCGTCCGAGAACGTCGCGTAACGGAGCCGTCGCGTTTGCTGTGGTGGTGTTCGCGGCGGCGTTCGTCGCCGTGCTGGTCGTGGCTCAGTTGGCGACGGGAGGCGTCGGCCTGGCAGCTCTTGTCTTCGCGGCTTTAGCGGGGTGGCTTGCCTCTTCGTCTGTGCACATCGTGCTTGAGTGGGAGAAGGCGGTTGTGCTGCGCTTCGGCAAGTTCAATCGCGTTGCAGGGCCTGGCATCGTGTTCACCTGGCCTATTGTTGAATTCTACACGCTGCGCGTCGACCAGCGCGTGTCGGCCACGTACTTCGGTGCCGAGGAGACGCTTACTTCCGATCTTGTGCCCGTCAATGTGGACGCGGTGCTCTTCTGGATGGTGTGGAGTGCGAAGAACGCCGCTGTGGAAGTGGAGGACTATGCGTCGGCCGTGTCGTGGATCGCGCAGACCGCCATGCGCAAGGCCATTGGGCGAGCGACCGTGGCCGAGCTGGCAACGCGTCGTGACCAGTTGGACGAGGAGTTGAAGGGGGTCATCGAAGAGAAGCTCAATCCCTGGGGCATCAGCATCATCGACGTTGAGGTTCGCGACATCGTCATTCCGAAGGAGTTGCAGTGCGCCATGGCGCAGGAAGCCGTTGCCGAGCGCAAGAAGAGCGCCCGTATGGTGCTGGCCGAAGCCGAGAGAGATATCTCAGAGATGCTTTCCGATGCCGCCAGGGTCTACGGTGGCGAAAACGACGCCATGCGGCTTCGCACGATGCATCTGGCCTACGAAAGCGTGGAGCAGTCGGGCGGAACGCTTGTCGTTCCCAGCGCGTTTTCCGAAGGCTTCGTGGAGCAATCCTCTGCGCGCCAAGAGAAGGGCGGCTCGAAGGCGGGCGTTTCGACGGAGGGGGAGGGCTAGCCGCCCTCTCCCTCGACGCGACCGACGAGCGGCGCATCGCCTTCCATGCGAAATGAGGCGCCGAGGCTCCGGAGCCGAGTGAGTGCCAGCCGGAGGGCCGCGCCCTGCGCACGTCGCGGGGCGAGCGCATGCGCTTGAGGGCCGAGGTTCTTATTGCCGAGACGCCCTACGTCTACGGGATCCCTTTTCGCTGCGAGCAGGAACTTGAGGTGGACGGTGCGACCCTCCATCCGGACTTCACGTTCGAAGGCGCGGGAGGCAAGGAGCTCTGCTTGGAATTCTGCAGCACGATGGACGATCCCGCCTATATCGAGGATCGCAAGTGCAAGCGCGACGCCTACGAGTCGGCGGGCATCGTGGAACGGGGCAACATTATCCACCTTTACGCGAGCGGAAACGACAGGGATGCGATGCATGTGGACGGCGTCGTGCGAACCCTTGTCACTCCGAAACTCTAGCGAAGGGCTGCGGCGCTCCGCTGTAGACTTCGTGCCGTTCTGATCGCGAGAGGCGGTCTTGTTCCAGGTCGTGCGCGCTGGCGCCCTTCTTCCTACGGTGCGTCTTCTTGTCCTGCGAGCGGGGTTGAGTGCGGGACGGGGTGCTTTCGCGCATGGGCAAAAGCACGGTCATGACGCTCTCGCTATCTGGGGGCTTCCGGTAGGATCTCGCTCGCCCGCTTTGGTTTTCGATCGGTTTGCAGGGAGGGGGCTGTTCGGGCCACATCCTCGAAAATGCCGGACGGTCGGTATTGAGGGCCTCCGTTTGCTTCGAGATTGGTGGGGGCGCGGGTTGCGCTCCTGTGGATTTCGAAAGATCTGCCGATGCGCGCTGCAGGCTGCGCTGACCACGCGCGTTGCGTGCGAAATCCCTTCAGGGTTCCATGGAGCAGACGTGCGAGAAGGGCGCGCGGCCTTAGAGCGCGACTTCGTCGTAGCAGAGGCCGCGCTCGCGAAGCATCCAATCGAAGAATTCTTCGCAGTCCATCGTCCTAACGAGCGCGCTTTCGAAATCCGATTTGTTGCGCGAGATAAGCGCATCTGCCTTTATGCTCAGCGCCGCTTCGAACAGTAAGGCGTCTTCGGGGTCTTTCCACGACGACGCCAGCATCCGGTCTATTTCGCTTCCGCTTACGGGGTGGACGTTGATGAACGTCCTCAGGCCGCGCAAGCGCTCCAAAACGAGAGGGACGAGGGAGCGCGAGCCTCCATCGGATAGTATGTAAATCAAGTCAGTGAACTGCGAAGATGATATCCAGAGATCGAATTCCCCTACGCGACCCGCGATCATGAGGAGCCGTGCCCTTTCGTAGTAAGGCTCGCGCTCGTTGAGGTAGTCGATGACGATGTTCGTATCGAGGAGCAGCTTCGCTTGGGCCATGGCTACATCAATCCTCGTTTCCGCAGTCGCTCGACGCGAATCTCCTGATCGCTCATGGCATCGAAGCGCGATGTGCGCTTTTCCGAAAGGGAATCGACAAACTGGGCCGCATTATGCCAGGCGGTCGCGAGGGGGGAAACCGATTTCCCTGTGAGGAACTCTGCGCTCCCGTCTGAAATGACGCGGTCGTACAGCAAATTGATGGCCTGCGAAGCGTTCAGCCCATCTTTCTGCAGGATGCGCCCTCCCTGCGACTTTTTTTCTGCTGTCATGCGTCCGGTGACCATCGCTTCGCTCATGGCAAGCACCTCCGTTCTTTCCTCTAGTATAATTGTACAACAATGAAAATACAACAAGAGTCGAGTGGTTGGCGAGTTCTCGATCATCGCCTTTGAGCGAGGGCATCTTCGGCCCGAAAGCGCTCTCGTTCGACGCTGGGCGCGATGCGTGCGAGACGCCGGGCGTCGCCGGGCGAAGCGATGTCGGCGGGTTTCGCGCGGATGAAAGCGGCAAGGATGCAGTGCGCCGGGTGCGGGCGCGAGTGCGAGGTTGGCATCTCGGTTTCAGTGATGCTGTCCGGAATGGTGCAGCATTCCATCACTCGCGCGGTCATCTTGTAAAAGACCAGTTCAAAAGCATTATTCTTAAAATAGCATAATATCTTGTCATATTCTGTCATACATTAATCTTGATAATCATAGTGACGTATGGCAGACTGCAAGGCAGAGGGAATCGGCCGATTTCTGACAGGGGGACAGACGGAGCTGTGCGCCATGCGCTGCGCAAGAAGGGGAACGTCGCTCGTGAAACGTTCACCTTCGTCCGGAAAGCCCCAAGGCATTCTTGGCTCAAGAATGGAGGAGGAGACATGTCGGAAACCAAGGGCTCATGCGTTGGGTTGACGCGTAGGGGCTTTCTGAAAACCACCGGCGCCGTGGCGGGGGTCGGTGCAGTGGCGGGGGCCGGCGGCCCTGCACTGCAAGCTCTCGCAGCCGCATACGAGCCGGGTCAGAAAGAAGGCGACGGTGAGCAGGTATTCAGGGGCGTGTGCCGTCCCAACTGCTTCGGTTTTTGCCATCTGAACGTTCATGTGCGTGATGGCAAAGTAGTGAAGACCTCGCGTGCTCCGTACAACGAGGACTGCTACACCCGCATTTGCCAACGAGGGCTTTCTCATGTTTACCGCATCTACGATCCCGAACGGTTGCAGCATCCCTTGCGCCGCGCGGAGGGGACCGAACGGGGGGCGGGAGAGTGGGAGCGTGTAAGCTGGGATGAGGCGCTCTCGGAAATCGCCGAGAAGATACAGTCGATTCAGGCGCACTATGGCGAGGGCGCTGTGGCGTTTCTCACCGCATCGGGCAACCAGTCTGCGGGGATCACGAGCGCGTACAGTCGGCTCATCGCATTGCTGAACGCCAGCAGCGTCAGCGCTTGCCTCGATATGGGCAGCTATTACGGCATGCAGGCGGTTGCAGGTCTTTACATCAGCCCTCTCATGGGCTTGCAGATGTGGGAGGGCAACGAGCCAACGGACGCGAAGAACGCGAAAAGCATCGTGGTGTGGGGAGCGAACATCACCGATGCCCAGGTGCAGAACTGGCATCTCATCAAGGAGGCGATGCAGGGCGGGACAAAGCTTGTCGTCGTCGATCCTGTATTCACGCAGGTTGCTTCCAAGGCTGATAAATGGGTGTCGATTCGCCCTGGCAGCGACACTCTATTGAAGTACGCGATCATGAACGTCGTCTTGGAGAAAGGCGCTCAAGATGTCGACTATCTGCGGCAGCATACCGTGGCGCCCTTTCTCGTTCGCGAAGACACAGGCATGTTCGTCCGCCGCAGCGACATGGGGATCGAGCCGGTGCCGACTGGGGACGTCGACGCTGCGACGGGCAGGGAGATCGTAGACGACCCGTACATGGTGCTTTCGGGCGGTGCGCTCGTTCCGGTCTCAGAGGCCTCCGAGCCTGAGATCGAGGGTTCGTACGATCTCGGGGGCGTTCCGTGTCGTACGGCCTACGAGCTTTTGAAAGAGGAGATCCTCAAGCATACGCCCGAGGAAGTGTCGAAGATCACCGAGGTCTCGGTCGAGGACATCTACGAGTTGGCGGATATGTGCATGGATACTCCGGTGTACCATTACGAAGGCTATGGCCCGCAGGCGTACAACAATGGGGCGCATGCCACCATGGCCGGGTTGACGCTTTGCGCACTGCTTGGGAACCTGGGCAAGCCGGGTGCTTCGTACGGAGCGTTCTGGGGCGTCCACATGGGGGTCAATTCGGTATACACTGCGCCCAACGGACCGAGCAAGGGATTTTCCATTCCCAGCGTCGATTTGAAGAACGTGGTGGAGACAGGCCAGTTCGCGGGTCAAAAAGCCGACATCAAAATGTTGTGGATGTACTCGGCCAATCCTCTCAACACGCACACCGACACGCATGCCTGGACCGATGTCATCATTCCCGCGATGGACTACGTCGTCGTGGCCGACTCCGTTATGACCGACTCCGCGCGTTACGCCGACATGGTTTTGCCGATAGCGCAGTGGTTCGAATTGGAAGAGGTTGCGAATGCGGGGCAATGCTCTTCCCTGCATCACAACGAGAAGGCCATCGAACCGTTGTACGAGAGCAAACCCGACACTCAGATTGTCTCCGAATTGGCCCAGAAACTTGGCCTGGGCGAGTACTTCACGCTCAACAACGAGGAGATCCTCGAGGAGATGTACAACACCGACATGGGGAAAGCGCTCGGCATAACCATGGACGACCTGCGCGAGAAAAAGCAGATCCGCTTCATTCCCGGAGATGCCGAAACCGACCCGCACATCGCGTACAAAGACGGCGCGTTCGGCACGGCGTCAGGGCGCTTCGAATTCTATCGGGAGGCGCCGACGGTGCGGGCGCTCACTACGAAGGCGCCCACGCCCGAGGAGATCGAGCGCGAGCGCATGCCGCACTGGTTCCCCCCGCTTGAGGCATGGCCGGAAAACGAACTGTACAAGAAGTACCCCCTCGTGCTCATGAGCGAGCGGCCGCGTTTTCGCGTGCACTCCCAGTGGTTTAGCGTTCCGGTTTTGCGCGAGCTCGATCCCGAGCCTTACGTGAAGATCAACCCGGTCGATGCCGAAGCGCGCGGCATTTCGGACGGCGATTACGTCGAGTGCTACAACGATCGCGGATCCGCCGTGGCGAAGGCGGTCTTCTCGAACGCTATCCGTCCGGGCGTGCTCGTGTACCCGAAAGGCTGGCAGATGACTCAGCACAAAGCCGGAGGCTGGTCGGAGCTCAGTTCGACAGAATTCGACGCGTTTGCCGTGAACAACAATTTCATGGACGTGCTGTGCGAGGTTCGCGTGTGGAATGAAGGGGGTGGCCGGTAATGGCTGAGAGGCTCGGCATGGTCATCGATATGAAGGCGTGCATAGCTTGCGCTTCGTGCGCGGTGGCGTGCAAGGTGGAGAACAATCTTCCTGACGAAGTGTGGTGGAATCGCGTGCTTACGGACGGAGGGGAGAATCCCGACACTCCAGCGGGCGTTTATCCCGATCTGACGATGTCTAATCTCGTTGTGGCCTGCCAGCATTGCGAGAACCCCGCCTGTGTGAAGGTGTGCCCGGTGGGGGCGACCTACAAGGACTCGGAGACGGGGGTCGTGCGCCAGGACTACGACAAGTGCATCGGCTGCCGCATGTGCATGTCGGCGTGCCCCTACACGGGCGTGCGCAGCTTCAACTGGGAGGAGCCAAGGCACGTGGTGGGCCACGCTCTCGGAGACGCGGACGTCCCCGCGCACCAGAAGCACGTGGTGGAGAAGTGCACGATGTGCTGGCACAGGCTGGCGAAGGGACTGCAGCCTGCGTGCGTGGAGGTGTGCCCTGCACGCGTGCGCTACTTCGGCGATTTGAACGATCCTGATTCCGAGGTCTCGCAGCTGATCAGGGAGCGGGAGTGCAAACAGCTGCTGCCGTCGGAGGGAACGAATCCTTCCGTGTACTACCTCGTGTAAGCGATAGGAGAACGTCATGTCTGATACGAACAAAGCCTCTGTCGCCAAGTTCGGGGGCCGGGGCCTCAACATCGCCATTGTCGTGGCGGCTGCCGTGACCGTTGCGGGCCTGGCGCTCTGGGGCGTGCAGCTATCCGGCGGCCTTGTGCAGACCGGCATGCGCAACCTGGATTCGTGGGGCCTCTACATCACCATGTTCATGTTCTTGGTGGGCCTGTCGGCTGGCGGCTTGATTATTAGCTCGGTGCCGCGCGCCTTCGGCATGAAGGGTTTCGGGGGCATTTCTAAGATCGCCGTGTGGACGTCGGTGTGCTGTACGGTGCTTGCCGTGGGCTTCGTGGTGGTCGATCTCGGCCAGCCCTTGCGCCTGTGGGAGCTGTTCGCATACTCGAACCTGGGCAGCCCGCTCATGTGGGATATCGCGGTCATCTCGATCTACCTCATCTTGTCCATCGTGTACCTGTGGGCGACGCTGCGTGCCGAAACGGGCAAAGTGTCTGGGAAAGCGCTGCGCGTGATCTCGGTTATCGCGCTGATCACGGCTGTGCTCGTGCATTCGGTGACGGCGTGGATCTTCGGACTGCAGCAGGCCCACGAGTTTTGGCACACCGCCCTTCTGGCCCCATGGTTCGTGTCGAGCGCGCTTGTGTGCGGAACCGCGCTCGTGCTCGTCGTGGTCATCGCGCTGCGCAAGGTTGGCTATCTGAGGCTCGATCAAGCGCATGTCGTCAAGCTTGCGAAAATGCTGGGCGCGTTCGTAACGGTTGATCTGTACTTTTTCGGCTGCGATCTTTTGACCTCCGGCTTTCCTGGCGGTTCGGGCGCCGAGGTCGTGTCCATGCTCGTTTCCGGTCCGCTCGCCCCGTTTTTCTGGGTTGAGGTTGTGGGGTGCGTTCTGTGCGCCGTGGTGTGCTTCGTTCCGAAGCTTCGCACGAATCCGCTGGTTGTAGTGGCTTCGCTGCTGGCGATCATCGGCATTTTCTGCAAGCGCGTCCAGCTGCTCGTGGGCGGTTTCCAACTGCCGAACCTGGATTATCCCGGGCTGGTGAATCGCTACACCGTCACCGACTGGGCATCGGGGATGGCAGGAGCTTATCAGGGCATGGTGTATTGGCCGACGCCTCTTGAGTTTGGCGTCGCGCTGGGCGTGATCGGCCTCGGGGCGCTGCTTCTGCTGCTGGGTCTTAAGTTCCTGCCGCTCAGGCCGGTCGATCAGGTTCGCCGATAAGGGCGCTTGCGAAAGGCGCGCGCGTTTTCCGCGCCCCTTTCTTGATTGACGAGGTGGAATCATGACCAAGAGATTGCTTGTGGCCCTTGTTGCGTTTCTGCTGGTTGGCGCGTGCGTGTTCGCGGCGGGCTCGCTCGTCGAGCCGTCGTCGGGCGTCTCGCGCATCGAGGCCGACTCCCCGTGTCCGGTCGCGGGATGCGCTTCGGGCGAGTGCCATGGCTTCGACGACGTTCCCGTACCAGACGGCGTGCATGAGATGGCGTGCCCGGAGGCGTCGTGCTCTTCGACCGAGTGCCATGCGTGGGATGCGCTTTCGGGCCGCTATCATCAGGCGTCCGACGCGAGCCTGAACGTGTGGATCCTTGCGCCTGTGGCTTTGGTCGTGGGGCTCGTGCTGATCGTGCGGAAGGTGGGATGACGCGCTATGGATGGGAAGACCCTCGCTGTCGATGCGGCGTGCCTGCTGATCTACCTGGCGGCCGCAAACCCTGCCGTTACGGGCATCGGCGTCCATGAATGGCTGGGACTTGGCGCGCTAGTT
The DNA here is from genome assembly GCF_002159915.1 of Gordonibacter sp. An230. GTDB lineage: Bacteria > Actinomycetota > Coriobacteriia > Coriobacteriales > Eggerthellaceae > Rubneribacter. The sequence continues at coordinate 58,624 of NZ_NFJP01000003.1, read as the reverse complement.
GCGTTTCTCGCCCATGCCGCGATGCATGCCGACTGGGCCATCAAGGTCGTCAAATCGGCCTTCTCGAGGCCTTCGTGGGAAAGAACGGGGAATCTGGTGCTCGATGCGCTCGTCATCGTCGCGTTCATGACGGTGACGGTGTCGGGCGTCATGGTGTCGGGCGCGGTGCTGCCCTCGCTGGGCTTGTATGCGAACGGCTACTACTTCTGGGATCCGCTGCACGCGATCGCGGCGAAGGCGCTGTTGGCGTTGCTGCTCGTGCATGTGGTCGTCCATTGGAGGTGGCTGGCCGACCTCTTCGGAGGCCGGAAACAAGGGCGTCGCGAAAAATGAGGCTGCGGACGGAATCGCATGGGGGTGCGCGCTTCCGTCCGCAAAAACGTTTCTGAGGCGTCCGATTCTTTGCGGCTCGCCTTCTTTGAGCTTCAGAACAAAAGCATCCCGTCGATCGTCATCGAGATGCAGTTGCCGTTGGGCTCGCAGACGAGCCGGACGTTCGCCGTGGCCGGGTAGCCGGCACCATCGAGGATGCTGACGTTGTTGACGTACTCGTAGCCGCCGCTATCTAGGGGCGTCACGGTGGCCGTTGACGAGTCGACGCCTTGGTAGACGTAGAACGTGTTGTTCGCGAACAGGGAGGGGAGCTCGGCTTCGAGCGTGGCGATGGCGCTCTTTTGGGCCTCGTCTGCCTCGCTGGCCTCGTTCTGTTCGGGTTGTTCGGAGACGGTTTCCTCCTGCGTGTCGCCGCCTTGCTGCTCAGGTGCGTCCTGTACGCTCGGCAGCGTGAGGTCCCACGCCGCCTCTGTGGCGCCATCGTTCCAGAACAGTCGCTCGGATCCGTACTGGTCGTCGAAGGAGAGCGTGCCTTCAGCGACCTCTCCGGCTGCCACTTCGATCATCCCCTCGGTGAATGACGAGCTTGTCGGCGGCATGCCGAACGATAGCAGGCATCCGGTTTCGAGCGTAAGCGGCCGTCCGTGGCTTTTCACCTGCACGTGTGCGACCAGCTGGCCTCCGGTGCGGTCGATGGAGCTCACCGTCACCTCATAGTCCTTCCACACGGCCGTCTCGCCGACTGCGAGGGCCGAGAGCTTGTCCTCGTCGGTGAGCGTGTAGCTGTCGCTCGAAGTCGCACCGGCATTGGAGTCGCCCGGGGCGACCGGGATCTCGGCGTCGGAGCTGCAACCGAGCATCGTGCAGGACATGGCCGCTGCGAGGGCGGCGGATGCGAGGGCGGTCTTTGCGTTCACTGCGAACCCTTTCTCGGTCCTATCGCGGGGCGACGGGCCGTCGATGCGCCGTCGCAGTGCGAGCACGCCGTCGATGAGGCGTGCGGCTTTTTCGTTCCGGCATATCATATCAGTTCCGCGCCGTTCGTGCGCGATCTTGGTGACGAGGGAGGGATTTGGGAGTTGGTCGTCCTCCCCGCTCGTCCCTGCCGCCCGCAATGCGCCGCTCCGCCGCTCTTGTCCGGAGGCAACGAAGGGGCGGGGATGACGCTGCGCCCTCAGGGCGTCATTCCGCCCCTTCGTTGCGTATCCGCTCGCGGCGCGCTCGCCAGAGGGGCTCGTGCACCGCCGGGCGCGCTATCCGGGAATCGATGGGCACCGGGGTGCTTTTTGCTCTCGCAGCTCATGGCGGCGATTGCGCAGCCAAAGGGCTGCGTCGATGCCAACCATCACGATGTTCAAGACGTACAGGCACAGCACGGCATCGATTCCGCTTATCAGCTTGTTGACGATGCCCGATGCATATCCGGCTATGAGCGCGAGCATGAAGATCAGGCTCTTTCCGCCGGTGGATCGCGATTTCAGCGAGCGGTAGATGGAGAACGGCCATGCGGCGCCGAAGCAGAGAAGCATGAACGCCTCGAAAAGGCTCATGCCGAATACCGGCCTTTCAAGGTTGTTTGGTCGAGCACGTGCCCTTCCATCGCGCGGAACAGCTCGTTGAGGTGGAACCCGTTCTTCAGGTCGAGCACGGTGTCGAGAGCGTAGACGTGAATTTCGTACAGGTGCTCTTTGTCGGGCGGCGCCATGCCGCCGTAGCACGAGCAGAGCTCGGGTGGGTTGGAGCCGCCTTGGGCGCTCATCCAGCTGTTGGCCCCTTGCACCATGTTCCCGGGATTACGGCTTGCGTCCTCGCTCAGAAGCGGGCTCTCGATGTTGGCGGCCATCCAATGGACCCAGGAGAATCCGCCGCTCACCGGGTAAGCGTCCTTGTCCTCGATGAAAACCGCGAAGCTCTGCGTTTCCGCCGGGGCGTCGACGAACTCGAGCGGCGGCGACAGCACGGGCATGCCGAACCCGTTGACCTCTCCGCGTTTACCGTAGCGGTCATCGATGACGCCGTTTACGATCCCTTCGCTTTTCGCTTTCATGATGGCTCTCCTTTCTCGTTTCGGACAAGCTCATCTTCGTCGGATGCGTCGGCGCTGTCCATTACCCACTTTTTCGTCGGTATGGCTTCGGCTCTCAAGCGTCGCCTTCGCAAAGCCCAGGGAAGGGGTTGCGGGCGCTTTTACAGCAGCCCCTTTTCTCGAAGCACGTCCTCCCGACCCATCTTCACGAGGTACTCGATGCCCAGCTGCTGGTAGATCTTGAGGGCGTCGAGCACTTTCTTGCCGTTTTCGGTCAGCAGGTACTCCGTTCTCAAGGGGTAGCCGTCGAAGCTGCGCCGCTCCACCAAAGAGAAGTCGATCATCTCTCGCAGATGCTGCCGCAGCATCTTCTCGGTGATGCCCTCTATGTCCCTCAGCAGATCGGAGGGCGAGGTAGGACCGAGGCGAAGCCTCCAAATTATGATGCATTTCCATTTGCCCCTCATCATGTCGTGGACGAGTTCGAGCGGGCAGGTGAAGTCTTTGCGCAGTTTCATGGGAGCTCCCTGTGGTCGAGATGCCGGGGTGGACGAGGACGGTCGGGCGGGCCGTTCGGTTGACATACTCTCATCATCCCAGTTAAAAGCCCAAATCAACAGTAAATTTCCACAGTTTGTAAAAATTTTCCTTGACAGCACTTGACGTGCATCGTATTTTAATCAATTGCGAATTTTTCGCATTTGTGCGGGTGCTCATGAAGGAGGAAACGCCTCGTGGCTCAAGAAAAAGCGACTGATCAGACCAGCCTTTACAGGGATCGGCGAAGCTTCGCGAAGATCCCCGACGTCATGGACGTCCCGAACCTCATCGCCATCCAGACGGATAGCTTCGAGTTTTTCAAGGGCGAGGGTCTGGCGCAAGCGTTTAGGGACATCAGCCCCATCGAGAACAGCACGAAGGACATGTGCGTGGAGTTTGGCCGCCATGAGTTCGGCGAGCCGAAGTACACGGTGGACGAATGCAAGGAGAAGGACGTCTCCTACCAGGCGCCGCTGTTCGTGGAGATCCGCTTCATCAACCGCGAGACCGGCGAGATAAAGGAGCAGGACGTGTTCGTGGGCGACTTCCCGCTCATGACGCCGCGCGGCACGTTCATCATCAACGGCACCGAGCGCGTCGTGGTGTCGCAGCTCGTGCGCTCCCCGGGCGTCTACTTCGCCGCCGAGCGCGACAAGGCCTCCGACAAGACCATCTACAACGCGAAGGTCATTCCGAGCCGCGGCGCGTGGCTCGAGTTCGAGACCGACAAGCGCGACATCCTGTCCGTGCGCATCGACCGCAAGCGCAAGCAGCCCGCCACGCTGCTCGTGCGCGCCCTCGGCCTCGCCGAGTCTCGCGAGGAGATCGTCGAGCTCCTCGGCTCGAGCGAGATGGTCCTGCGTACGCTCGACCGCGATCCCGCCACCACGAAGGAGGAGTCGCTCATCGAGCTGTACAAGCGCTTCCGTCCCGGCGAGCCGCCCACCATCGACTCCGCGCGGACGCTGCTCGAGGGCCTGTTCTTCAACCCGCAGCGCTACGACTTGGCGAAGGTCGGCCGCTACAAGATCAACAAGAAGCTCGGGTTCGAACCCGACTACGAGGCGTCCACCCTCACCGACGAGGACATCGTGCGCACGATGCGCTACATCGTGGCGCTCCACGAGGGCCAGGAGGGCTTCCAGACCGACGACATCGACCACTTCGGCAACCGTCGCATCCGCACGGTGGGCGAGCTCATCCAGAACCAGTTCCGCATCGGGCTGTCGCGCATGGAGCGCGTCGTGCGCGAGCGCATGAGCATGCAGGAGCCCGACGAGATCACGCCGCAGTCCCTGGTCAACATCCGTCCCATCGTGGCGGCCATCAAGGAGTTCTTCGGAAGCTCGCAGCTGTCGCAGTTCATGGACCAGACCAATCCCGCCGCCGGCATCACGCACAAGCGCCGTCTGTCGGCCCTCGGCCCGGGCGGCCTCTCGCGCGAGCGCGCCGGCTTCGAGGTGCGCGACGTGCACACCTCTCACTACGGCCGCATGTGCCCCATCGAGACGCCTGAAGGCCCGAACATCGGCCTGATCGGTTCGCTGGCCACCTACGCTCGCATCAACCCCTACGGCTTCATCGAGACGCCGTACCGCCGGGTCGTGGACGGCAAGGTCACCGACGACGTGGACTACCTCACGGCCGACGAGGAGGAGAACTACGTCATCGCCCAGGCCAACGACCTGTTCGACCCCGAGACGCGCAAGTTCGGCACGTTCGACGACCAGGGCGTTTTCCACGAGGCCGCGCGCGTGCTGTGCCGCACGAAGGACGCCGCCGGCGTGTTCGGCGAGCCCGACGAGGTGCCGCCCGCGCAGGTGGACTACATGGACGTGTCCCCGCGTCAGATGGTGTCGGTGGCCACCTCGCTCATCCCGTTCCTCGAGCACGACGACGCGAACCGCGCCCTCATGGGCTCGAACATGCAGCGCCAGGCTGTGCCGCTGTTGCGTCCGAGCGCCCCGCTCGTGGGAACCGGCATCGAGCACCGCATCGCGGTGGACTCCGGCGAGATCCTCGTCGCCCAGAACCCGGGCGTCGTGGACTACGTGGACGGCCAGACCATCATCATCCTGAACGACGACGGCGAGTACGACGAGTACCTCGTGCCGAAGTTCCAGCGTTCCAACCAGTCTGGCTGCATCAACCATCGCCCGATCGTGCGCAAGGGTGACGAGGTGCAGGCGGGCGACGTGCTGGCTGACGGCCCCAGCTGCGACGGCGGCGAGCTCGCGCTCGGCCAGAACCTCATGGTGGCCTACATGCCGTGGGAGGGTTACAACTACGAGGACGCTATCATCGTGTCCGAGCGCGTGGTGGCCGAGGACCTGCTCACCTCCATCCATATCTCCGAGTACGAGATCGATGCGCGCGACACCAAGCTCGGCCCCGAGGAGATCACCCGCGAGATCCCCAACATCTCCGAGGACATGATCAGCGACCTGGACGCCGACGGCATCATCCGCGTGGGCGCCGAGGTGTTCCCGGGAGATGTGCTGGTGGGCAAGGTCACGCCGAAGGGCGAGACGGAGCTCACGGCCGAGGAGCGCCTCCTGCGCGCCATCTTCGGCGAGAAGGCTCGCGAGGTGCGCGACACCTCCCTCAAGGTGCCGCACGGCTCCGGCGGCCGCGTCATCGGCATGAGCCGTTTCTCCCGCGAAGCCGGCGACGAGCTGGCTCCGGGCGTCAACGAGCTCGTGCGCATCTACGTGGCCCAGAAGCGCAAGGTGCAGCAGGGCGACAAGCTGTCCGGCCGCCACGGCAACAAGGGCGTCATCTCCCGCGTGCTGCCGGTGGAAGACATGCCCTACCTTGCCGACGGCACCCCCATCGACGTCATCCTGAACCCGCTCGGCGTTCCGTCCCGCATGAACGTCGGCCAGCTGCTTGAGAACCATCTGGGCTGGGCGGCGAAGTGGGGCTGGTCGGACGCCGAGGAGACCGAAGAGGTCGTGGAGGGTCCCATGCACGTGGCCACGCCTGTGTTCGATGGCGCCACGGAGCGCGAGATCTCAGACGCTATCGAGAAGGCCAACCGCAACCTCATCAACATGAACCACGCGAAATACGGCGACAAAGCGCGCGACGAGTTCGTGCCGCAGCTGTCCCGCGAGGGCAAGACGTGGCTGTACGACGGCCGCACCGGCGAGCGCTTCCGCGAGAAGATCACGGTGGGCCAAAGCTACATCCTCAAGCTCGGCCACATGGTGGACGACAAGATCCACGCTCGCTCGACCGGCCCCTACAGCCTGATCACCCAGCAGCCGCTCGGCGGCAAGGCGCAGTTCGGCGGTCAGCGCTTCGGCGAGATGGAGGTGTGGGCGCTTTACGCCTACGGCGCCTCCAACGTGCTGCAGGAGATCCTCACCGTGAAGTCCGACGACACTGCCGGCCGCGTGAAGAGCTACGAGTCCATCGTGAAGGGCGAGAACATCCCCGCCGCCGAGGTGCCCGAGAGCTTCAAGGTGCTCGTGAAGGAGATGAAGTCGCTGTGCCTGAACGTGGAGCTTGAGGGCCACGACCATCAGACCATCGACGTCACCCGCGATGCCGACGGCCAAGAGGACTCCGACCGCGCGCTGTACGATGCGATAGCCGCCGACGCGCGCAAGACCGAAGAGGACGACGCGGCGAACGCGCTCGACAGCATCGCCGCCGAACTGGGAGAATTGATGGGCGAAACCAAAAACGAGAAGAACGACCTCATCGGAGAAGGGGAGGAGCTGTAAATGACGACGGAATTCGACGTCACCAATTTCGACGCCTTGCGCATCTCCCTCGCCAACGCCGAGGACGTGCGCAGCTGGTCTCGCGGCGAGGTCAAAAAGCCCGAGACCATCAACTACCGCACGCTCAAGCCCGAGAAGGACGGCCTGTTCTGCGAGAAGATCTTCGGTCCCACGAAGGACTGGGAGTGCGCGTGCGGCAAGTACAAGCGCGTGCGCTTCAAGGGCATCGTGTGCGAGCGCTGCGGCGTGGAGGTCACGCGCTCCAAGGTGCGCCGTGAGCGCATGGGCCACATCGAGCTGGCTGCGCCCGTGAGCCATATCTGGTACTTCAAGGGCTCGCCTTCGCGCCTGGGCTACCTCTTGGACATTCCGCCGAAGGAGCTGGAGAAGGTGCTGTATTTCGCCTCCTCCATCATCACGAGCGTGGACAAGGAAGCCCGCGAGGAGGACGTCGACGAGCTGCGCGACGAGCTGGCCGCCGATCTTGAGGAGTTGGATGCCGAGCGCGAGCGCCTCATCGAGGCCACGCGCAAGCTGTCGGTGGACTATGTGCCCGAGGACGACGACTTCGTCGATGACATCGACGAGGACGAGCGCATGACGCCCGAAGAGGTCGAAGAGGAGATCGCCGACATCTACGAGGAGTTCAGCGAGCGCAAGGCCCTGCGCCAGGACGCGTTCGACGCCTTCATGAAGATCGAGCCGAAGCAGCTCGTGCCCGACGAGGCCCTCTACCGCGAGATGCGCCTGAACTACCGCGACTACTTCACGGGCGGCATGGGCGCCGAGAGCGTGCGCGATTTGCTGGAGGCCATGGATCTCGAGGCCGTGGCCGAGGAGCTGCGCGAGGTCATCGCCAACGGGAAGGGCCAGAAGCGCGCCAAGGCCATCAAGCGCCTCAAGGTGGTGGACGCGTTCCTGAAGTCCACGAACAAGCCGACGGACATGATCCTCGACGTCATCCCGGTCATCCCGCCCGATCTGCGCCCGATGGTGCAGCTCGACGGCGGCCGCTTCGCGACGTCGGACCTCAACGACCTGTACCGTCGCGTCATCAACCGCAACAACCGCCTCAAGCGCTTGCTCGACCTCGGTGCGCCCGAGATCATCGTGAACAACGAGAAGCGCATGCTGCAGGAGGCCGTCGACAGCCTGTTCGACAACGGCCGCCGCGGCCGCCCCGTCACGGGTCCGGGCAACCGCCCGCTCAAGTCGCTCTCCGACATGCTCAAGGGCAAGCAGGGCCGCTTCCGTCAGAACCTGCTGGGCAAGCGCGTGGACTACTCCGGCCGCTCGGTCATCGTCGTGGGCCCGCAGCTCAAGCTGCACCAGTGCGGTCTGCCGAGCCAGATGGCGCTCGAGCTGTTCAAGCCGTTCGTGATGAAGCGCCTGGTGGAGCTGGAGTACGCCGCCAACATCAAGGCCGCCAAGCGCGCGGTCGACCGCGGTGCCAGCTACGTGTGGGACGTGCTCGAAGAGGTTATCACCGAGCATCCGGTGCTCTTGAACCGCGCGCCAACCCTGCATCGTCTGGGCATCCAGGCCTTCGAGCCGGTGCTCGTCGAGGGCAAGGCCATCAAGCTGCACCCGCTGGTCTGCACCGCCTTCAACGCCGACTTCGACGGCGACCAGATGGCTGTGCACGTGCCGCTCGGCGCCGAGGCGCAGGCCGAGGCCCGCGTGCTCATGCTCTCCGCCAACAACATCAAGTCGCCGGCGCATGGCCGTCCGCTCACCGTGCCCACGCAGGACATGATCATCGGCCTGTACTACCTCACGGCGGCTCGCGAGGGCTTCCCGGGCGAGGGACGCGCATTCATCGACTTCGACGACGCCATGAACGCCTACGACGCGCGCGCCGAGCTTGACCTGCAGGCCAAGATCTGGGTGCGCCTCACGAAGGACACGCAGGTGGCCACGGCTTTCGGCGTGTTCGAGGATCGTCGCGCGGGCGAGCGCATCGAGACGACCATCGGCCGCATCACGTTCAACAAGGTGCTGCCCGAGGACTACCCGTTCCTCAACTACGAGATGAACAAGAAGGAGATCAGCCGCCTCGTCGAGGACGTCTGCAACCGCTACGAGCTTTCCGACGTGCCGGCCATCCTCGACGGCCTGAAGGACGCGGGCTTCCACTACGCTACGCGCGCCGGCGTCACCGTGTCGGTGTACGACGCCACGGTTCCGCCGAACAAAGGCGAGATCTTGGCGGCCGCCGACGCGAAGGTCGCGGCCATCGACGAGGACTACGAGATGGGCCTCATGAGCCGCGAAGAGCGTCACAAGCAGGTCGTCGACATCTGGAACGAGGCGAACGAAGAAGTCGGCGACGCCATGGCCGAGAACTTCGACAAGTTCAACCCCATCTACATGATGGCGTTCTCCGGCGCTCGAGGCAACATCAAGCAGATCCGCCAGCTCGCCGGCATGCGCGGCCTCATGTCCGACCCGAAGGGCGAGATCATCGACCGCCCCATCAAGGCGAACTTCCGCGAGGGCTTGTCGGTGCTCGAGTACTTCATCTCCACGCACGGCGCCCGCAAGGGCCTCGCCGACACGGCGCTGCGCACCGCCGACTCGGGATACCTCACCCGCCGTCTCGTGGACGTGGCGCAAGACGTCATCATCCGCGAGATCGATTGCGGCACGACCGACGGCGTGCCGTATCCGCTGCGCAACGAGAAGGGCGATCTGGACGAGAACCTCATCGGCCGCTGCCTGCTCGAGGACGCTGCGGGTGCCGACGGGGAAGTGGTGCTGGCCGCTGGCGAGTACATCGAGCGCATGGAGCAGCTGCGCGAGATGGATCGTGCCGGCATCGAGGAAGTGGTCATCCGCACGGTCATGACCTGCCACGCCGACCACGGCGTGTGCCAGAAGTGCTATGGCTGGGATCTCGCCACGAGCCGTCCGGTGAACATCGGCACGGCGGTGGGCATCATCGCCGCCCAGTCCATCGGCGAGCCGGGCACCCAGCTCACCATGCGCACGTTCCACACCGGCGGCGTGGCCGGCGAGGACATCACGCACGGTCTGCCGCGCGTCCAGGAGCTGTTCGAGGCGCGCAAGCCCAAGGGCCTCGCCGTGCTCGCCGAGATCTCCGGCACGCTGCAGATCTCGGGCGACAAGCAGCAGAAGACGCTCACGATCCACGACCAGCAGGGCAACTTCCGCGAGTACGTGGTGAGCGCCCGCGCCCAGATGCTGCCGGGCGTTGCGGACGGTTGCGAGGTCACGGTGGGCCAGCAGCTCACCAAGGGCTCCGTGAACCCGCATGACCTGCTGCGCCTCACCGACCCGAACACCACGCTGCGCTACATCGTGAGCCAGGTGCAGGGCGTGTACGTGAGTCAGGGCGTGGACATCAACGACAAGCACATCGAGGTCATCGCGCGCCAGATGCTGCGCAAGGTGGCCGTGATGGACGCCGGCGACTCCGACTACCTGCCGGGTCGCCAGGTGAACCGCTTCGAGTTCGAGAAGGTGGCCAACGAGCTGATCGCCGAGGGCAAGGAGCCGCCGGTGGGCCAGCCGCTTCTGCTCGGCATCACGAAGGCGTCGCTCGCCACGGATTCGTTCTTGTCGGCTGCCTCCTTCCAAGAGACGACGAAGGTGCTCACCGACGCGGCCATCGAGGGCAAGGTGGACCATCTGGCCGGCCTCAAGGAGAACGTCATCATCGGCAAGCCCATCCCGGCGGGCACCGGCCTTTCGCGCTACCGCGAGGTGGGGCTCACCTACAAGGGCCGTCCGGTGGCGGGCGTGCAGGGCGAGCAGCTGCCCGACTTCGCGCCCGACGCGCTTCGCGAGATCGAAGAGCTGCTGCCGCAGCCGCAGGATTGGTCGCTCGATGGCGAGGGCTACCTCAACATGGGGTCGAACTACGGCAGCTACTACAGCGGGCTTTCCCTCGGCCACCGCGGGCCGCAGCTATCCGACGAGGACGCGCGCCTGTACATCTACGACGATCTGGGCGTGTCGCAGCGCTGGGCCAACAAGTTCTCCGAGGCGGGCATTGAGACGGTGGCCGATCTCGTGGGGCATACCGAGGAGGACCTGCTGCGCATCGAGGGCATCGGCGTGAAGGCCATCGAGGAGCTGAAAGAGGGTTTGGCGGCGCGCGACCTCATGCACGTGATCGAGGACGACCTTGCCGCCACAAGCGACGACATGTCGCAGCTGCTCGACATGGTGTTCAGTCCTGACGACACGATCCTCATCGGCGGGGACGAGCCGCCCACGTTCGACACGTCCGGCGAGGACATGCTGGGCGAGGCCCTGCCGCCGCGCTCCTACCAGCGCAACTTGGAGGAGCTGGACGCGCTTCTGGGTTCGGTCGGGTCGCTTGGTTTCGGGCTGACCAGCAAAGAAGATGAACAGGCATCCAACGATGCCGAGGATGTGGAGGAGTAGGCCACGCGAACAGGAGGGGGTGCGCTGCGGCGCGCCCCCTCCTTTTCAAGAAAGGGTTATTGCGCCCTGCTTTTTCCGTGGCGGAGGCGATGGAGCAAGCGTGCCGCTTCTCTGCCGCAGCGAAAGGCTCGCGGTGGCAGGATGGTCGCGCGATGCGCGCGTCGACCGCTTTCGCGCAAAGCCCTCTTCTGCAGTTCCTCTTCCTTTCCCGCGACCTGAAAGGGGCTCTCATGGCGCTCAAAACCTATCTCCCGGAAAACGAGGATTCGCCGTCGTCTCAGATTGGGGCGACGCTCGAGGCCCTTGCCGCCACCATCGCCGCCCGACGCGGCGCAGGCGACGAGAGCTACACGCATCGCTTGCTCTTCGGTTCGCCGGACGACGTGCTGAAGAAGGTCATGGAGGAGTCTGGCGAGATGGCGCTGGCCGCGAAGGATGTCGAGTCCTGGGCCACTTCGTCGATTGCCGCCACGCTTGCGGTGGCTGACGCAGATGAGGGCGGCGTCTTGTCCGTGGAGTTGCCGCCCGAGTACGCCGCCGCCGTCGACCACCTGCGCTACGAGGCGGCCGATGTGGTGTATCATCTTCTCGTCGTGCTCGAGCGTTACGGCATCGATCTCGACGAGTTCGCTGCGGAGTTGAACGCGAGGATGACCGAGGCCGAACGCCCACGGGGCGCCGTTCGCTTGTGCGAAGAACATATCAAGAGAGGAAAGTAGGCGGTTTCGGCGGCCTATGGCTGTCGGACCGCTCGACGCTGCGACCTTCAGCAGCGCCCGACCTTCGCGGCGGCGCCGACGATCTGCGTACCATAGCGCGCTTCGTCGTCGCCATCCCCTCGATCTCGGGTGCTGCTGAAGCCCCCGCTAACGTTTACTGAACCGACTAGATTGGAGAGGGGTATCAACATGGCACGACTTTTCGGGACCGACGGCGTGCGCGGCGTGGCCAACACGCAGCTCACGTGCGATTTGGCGTTCAAACTCGGTCAAGCGGCTGTGGCGTTTCAGGGAAAGACCATTCTCATCGGCAAGGACACGCGCCTGTCGGGCGACATGCTGGAGTCGGCTGTAGCAGCTGGCGTCATGTCCATGGGCGGCACGGCGCTTCTGGCGGGCATCATCCCCACGCCGGCCATCGCGCTTCTGGTGCGCGAGCTCGCCTGCGACGGCGGCATCGTGATCTCGGCATCGCACAACCCGCCCGAGTACAACGGCATCAAGCTGTTCGACAACCAGGGCTTCAAGCTGCCCGACGCGGTGGAGGACGAGATCGAGGCGTTCGTGGCTGCGGGCGGCGCGGCGGCTGAGGATCTGCCGGCGGGCGATGCCGTGGGCGTGGCGCTGCCGGTGGAGGAGGCGTGCGAGCTCTACATCGCCCATGCTGTGTCCACGGTAGCTGATGAGGGAATCGATCTTGCGGGCCTCAAGGTGGCGCTCGACGTGGGCCATGGGGCGTCGTGCATGACGAGCGCCGAGGCGCTGCGTCGTCTGGGCGCCGACGTGACGGTGATCAACGAGGACTTCGACGGCACCGACATCAACGTCCAGTGCGGCTCGACCCATCTCGAGCCCGTGCGCGCGCTCGTGGCCGAGATCGGGGCGGACGTGGGCATCGCGCACGACGGCGACGCCGACCGCGTGATGATGGTGGACGCGCGGGGCAACGAGATCGACGGCGACGTGGTGGAGGCCGTGTGCGCCATCGACCTCAAGAAGCGCGGGCTGTTGCCCGGCAACACGGCGGTGTCGACGGTCATGTGCAACCTGGGCCTCTCACATGCGCTGCGCGATGCGGGCATCGAGCTTGTCCAGACGAAGGTGGGCGACCGCTACGTGCTCGAGGCCATGCGCGAAGGCGGTTTCGCCATCGGCGGCGAGCAGAGCGGCCACATGATCTTCCTCGAGCACAATTCAACGGGCGACGGCCTCGTGACGGCGTTGCAGTTCTTGGTGGCGTGCCGCCGTGCGGGCGCGTCGGTCGAAGAGGCTGCGCGCGTGATGACGCGCTTCCCCCAGACGCTCATCAACGTGGAGGTGGCCGACAAGCACGCCGTGGGCGGCAACGCCGCCGTGCGGGAGGCCGTGGCCGCCGCCGAGGCGGCTTTGGGGGATTCCGGACGCGTGCTTTTGCGTCCTTCGGGAACCGAGCCGGTGGTGCGCGTCATGGTGGAGGCCGCGTGCGCCGAAGACGCCGAGCGCCATGCGCGCGCCATCGCCGAGGTGGTTGAGCGCGAAATCTAGGTAAAGCTACAGCCAGCCGCCCCTTGCGACACGTTGCGCAAGGGGCGGCTGTGTGCTTGGCACCCTAAAGCCCCGGGGTGGGGTGCTTCTCGCGGAGCGCGTCTGCGCTTGCGCTGCGCGCAGACGCCTCAACGCGCGAATTTGCTCAAGATGCGCACGAGCAGGCTCGGTTTGCGCACATTAGGTTCCGAGGCGGAGGTCATGCGGCTCAGCTGCGTTTCCGCTGTGCGTAGCGCACTGCTCTCGGCGACGGAAACCTCGATGACGTCGGCTTCGAGCGCCGTCTTCTCATGTTCGCCGTCCTCTGTTCGGCCTTCGGCGGTCTTGGCCGCCTGAGCCGCCTGCTCGACGGCGCGCGCGGCGGCTTGCGCTGCCAGTTCGGCGGCGGTGTTCGCTGCGGCGGCGATCACTTCGGCCTCGTGCGCGCTCGCGCGCGCATCGGACAGGCGCGCGTTCCCTTTGCCGGCCTCGCGCTCGGTCATCTCGTTCGTTGCCATCAGCTGCTCGGCCCGACGCCGCGCCACGTCGCGAGAGGCCTCCCGCTCGGCCGCCTCGAGTCTGCGCTGCTGGGCGCGCTTGATGAGGAAGTCCTGCGAGTCGAACAGCTCCGTCTCGCCTTCGCTGCCGCGCTTCGCGAACGCTCCGAGAGGCGTGTAGCTTCTGTCGGGCAGAAGCTCGCGCAGCTTCGCCGTGTCGCTCATGCACGCGTCCAGATAGCCGAGGATCTGCTCGCGCAGGTCGGCATCGAGGATGGGCCAGGCGATCTCGATGCGTTTGTCCATGTTGCGCGTCATGAGGTCGGCGCTCGACAGGTGCACTTTCATGTCCTCGCGCGGGCCGAAACCGTAGATGCGGCTGTGCTCCAGAAGCCGTCCGACGATGGACACCACGCGCACGTTGTCGGTGAACCCTTCGATTCCCGGCACGATGCACGAGATGCCGCGCACGAACATGGTCACGGGCACGCCGGCCTGCGACGCCTCGACGATCTTCTCGATCACGTCCTTGTCGGTGACGGAGTTCGTTTTGAAGAACAGGCCGCACGGCTGCTCTGCGCGCGCCCGCTCGATCTGCGCGTCGATGTTCGCCAGGATCATCGGTTTGATCTGCAGGGGAGCCACCCAGAGGATGCCGTAGTTGTCGGAGGTGTTCTCAAGCCCCATGTTGCGGAAGAACTCGGTGGCGTCGCGGCCGATCGTCTCATCGGCGGTGATGAACGACAGGTCGGTGTAGAGCTTCGCCGTCTTCTCGTTGTAGTTGCCGGTGCCCAGCTGCGTGATGTGCTGCAGGCCGTGCTCGGTCTGGCGCGTGATGCAGCAGATCTTCGAGTGCACCTTGAAGTCGCGAAAGCCGTAGATCACCTTGCAGCCGGCCTGTTCGAAGCGCTGAGACCACTCGATGTTGTTGCTTTCGTCGAAGCGGGCGCGCAACTCGAACAGCGCCGTGACCTCCTTGCCGTTCTCGGCTGCGGCGATGAGCGCTTCGGCGAGATGTGACTGGCTGGCCAGGCGGTACAGCGTGATCTTGATGGAGATGACCGACGGATCGTTCGCTGCCTCGCGCAGAAGCTGCACGAAGGCGTCCATGCTCTCGTAGGGGTAGGACAGAAGCACCTCGCGCTCGGCCACCTGGTCGATGATGCGCCGGTTGCGGTCGAGGCATGCGGGCCACTGGGGCGAGAACGGCGGGTTCGTGAGCGCGGCGCGCAGCTTCTCGGGCAGACGCGCGCCGAGGCCCCACGTGTAGCCCATATCGAGCGGCACCGCGGTGGCGTACACCTGGTACGCCTTCAGGCCGAGGCGCTTGAGCAGAAGCTTCTCGAGCGTGCTCGAGAGCGGCCGCTCGCATTCCAAGCGCACCGGGGCCAAGCGCGAGCGCTTTTTGAGGATGCGCTTCATGTGCTCGCGGTAGTCCTCGTCCGCCTCGTCCGACCCTTCGGTGGCATCGAGGTCGGCGTTGCGCGTGACGCAGACGACGTTCGTGTGCTTCACAGCGTACATGCTGAATATCTCGGCGGCCACCATCTCGATGGCGTGCTCGAGCAGGATGAACTGCATGCCCTCGCCCGGCAGCTCGATCACGCGCTCGCATTGGCGCGGCATGGGTACGAGGCCGAGCGTCACGCCCTCGGCGCCGAGGTTCTTCGCCTTGTCGGCTTTCTCGGCCTTGTCGGTGCCTTTGGCCTTCGCAGCCTTCTTCTTGGCGGCATCGTGACCCTCGTCGAGGCGCACCACCACGTACAAAGCGCCGTTCTCCAGGTGGGGGAACGGATGGCGCGCGTTGATGATCTGCGGCGAGAGGAACGGCATGACGTTTTGGTGCACGTGGCGGGTCAGAAACGCGCGCTGCTCGTCGTTTAAGTCCTCGGGGCGCAGGTGGCTCACGCCGCGCTCGCGCAGCAGACGGCGCACCTCCTCGAACGTGCGCTCCTGGATGGGGTAGAGCTCGTGGCAGCGCGCGTAGATGGCGGCGAGCTGCTCGGCTGGCGTGAGGCCCGACTTCGAGTCGACGATGTGCTTCTTCACGAGCGCGAGGTCGGTCAGACTGCCCACGCGCACCATGAAGAACTCCTGCAAGTTGCTCCAGAAGATGGAGATGAAGTTGAGGCGTTCGAGCAAAGGCACCGTCTCGTCGGCGCCTTGGTCGAGCACACGTTCGTTGAACGCGAGCCATGAAAGCTCGCGATTCTGCAGGTAAGGGGGCGCGATCGGCGCGATCTTCTCGGCATCTGCGGCGCTCTGCCCGCCCGACAGGGAGGCGTAGGCTTGGTCGGCGTCTGCACTGCGGGCGTCGCCTTTCCTCGCAGCCGCTTGCGCGACATCGGGCGCTGCCTTCGGCTGCGAGGTCTGCTTCTTCTCGACGAGGTCGATCGACGGCTTGTTCGGCGTTTTCATAGACGTCCCCTTCCTGTACGTTGCCGACCGCGCGCTCAACGCGCCGACGGCGACAGCATGCGCTCGATGAGGTAGCCCTCGCGCACGCCGTATTTGCAGATCTCCAGGCGCTTGGCTTCGAAGGCCTCGAACAGCGCGAGGAGGATGACGCAGCCCGGCACGAGCGTGTGGATACGCTCGGCAGAGGCCTTGAGCGCCGTATGCGCGAACGCGTCGGGGTCGACGCGGCACCAGTGCAGTATGGCACGAACGTCGTCGGGCGTCATGGTTTTTGGGCGAGCGCCCCCGCCTGCGGTCTGTGCGAGCATCTTGGCGGCGGCGCGGACGCTGCCCCCGATGCCGAAGAGCGTTTCGGCGCGGTACGCCTCGGCCTGTGGTAGCTCGGCCAGACGTCCAAGCAGCTCGGCGGCGATGGCGTCCATCTCGGGTCCGGTGGGCAGGATGGATCGCACGTGCGCGGCGAACGACGAGAGCGATCCTTGGCCTATGCTCGCGTCGTCGAAGTCGCGCCCGTTCTCGATGCGCGTGAGCTCGGTGGATCCGCCGCCGATGTCCACGAGCGTGCCGCGTTTCACCGAGCGGTCGCACGTGGCGCCGACGAAGCCGAGGTGCGCCTCGTCGCGAGCGGACAGCAGGTTGATGGGCAGCCCGCTCGCGTCCTCGATGGCGGCAACGGCCTCGGCGCGGTTCGTCGCGTTGCGCAGCACGGCGGTGGCGAACACCTCGAGGCGCTTGCAGCGGTAGAAGCGCGCCCGCTTCGCGTGGCCCTTGAGCACGCTCGCGGCCTTCTCGATGCCGGCCTGTGTGAATGCTCCGTTCTCCACGTAGGCCGCGAGCCCCGCCATCACCTTGTCGTTGGCGAGGCTTTTGAAGTCGCGGTTCGTGTACGCGGTCAGGCGGTCGTCTTTCACCTCGTACACGACGAGGCGGATGGAGTTCGATCCGAGGTCGACGACTCCGTAGTTGGGCATGGTGCTTCCTTGTCTCTTGCGCTTCGCGTTCTGCGGCTGCGCGTCGCCTCCTCGGACGCTGCGCGGCTCGCTCAACGATTCCATTCTAAAGAACCCGCGCCCGTCGCGCAAAGCGCGCTGACGGATTGCCGCCAAGATTTTACCGGGGCTTGATGGAGAGGCGTCGGTGGCCGTGCGCTGAGGGTGCGGGCACGAGGGGAGCTTGCCCGGTCGCGGTCCAGTCTTCGCTGCAGCTGTCCTTTCGCGCTCGCGCACGCGTCTTCTTCCGCCGAGCTTCTGCCGACATGCGTCCGATCGCCCCCCCCCCCGGCGTTCTCCGCTCTCTTCCGTTAGGTCGGATTGTGGAGTCTTCCAGGCGAGAGGGGGCGATGCGGGCGCGTGGCCCTCTGGCGTGCAGCGGGCGAGCGGTTTTTTGGCCACGGATCGGCGTTCTGGCACGGATTTCGGCGCTTTCCATGCGAAGAGGGGGAGAGAAGATGGCGAATCCCCAGGTGGCGAACTGGAGGTCGTGCCCGGGCGGGTGCATTTCGTGCCAGAACACCGATCCGTGGCCATTTCGCGACGAACAGTCCGCACGGGATGGATGCGCGCGGCGGGGTCAGGCGTTTGCTCCTCCGCGTTCTTGAGTTGCGCTCGCGCATCCGCTCTCACGTTGCGCTTGCGATTCCCTGCGTTTCCGCATTTCCGGCTCTTTCCCTGCGAGTCGGGGTCGGCCCGCCCCTGTGGTATGATGGCCGGGCTACCGGAGAAAGGACGAGCCATGCTGGAAACCGTCGACTTCTCGCTTGCGCCGCTGCCGAAAGAAGAGTACCGACAGCAGCGCGATGCGCTCATGAAGCGCCTGGTCGTGCTGCAGCAGCAAGCGCGCGAACGGGGTGTGGGCCTCGTCGTGCTGTTCGAGGGGTGGGACGGCGCCGGCAAGGGAAGCCGCATCTCCGATCTGATGTACCATCTCGACGCGCGCGCCACGAGCGTGCACGTCACCGAGAACCTCGACGTGGAGGCCGCGCGCGCCTTTGCGGGGGCCGAGTACGGCGTCACCGGCTTCTATCCCGCCATGCAGCAGTTCTGGCAGACGCTCGGCATGCGCGGCACCATCACGTTCTACGACCGCGGCTGGTACACCGTCGCCACCCAGCGCATGCTCTATGCCGAGTACGGCGATCTTGTGCTGGGCGGTCGCAGCGCCGAGGGGAGCAAGAACGCGAAGGGGGAGAGGAAGCCGATGGCCGAGGCCATCGCCGAGGCGCGCGACGAGCGCCACATCGACTCGCTGCGTCGTGCGCTCACCTCGGCGGCCGACTTCGAGCGGCAGCTCGTCGACGACGGCTATCTCGTGACGAAGTTCTTCGTGCACGTCACGAAGGAGGCGCAGAGAAAGCGCCTCGTCCGTCTGCACGACGATCCCGCCACGCGCTGGCGTGTGGACGAGCGCAAGCTGGCGAGCGTCGACGCCTACGAGGAGGCTTACCGCCTCTACGACAACCTGCTCGAAGGAAGCGATTTCTCCTATGCGCCGTGGCACCTGGTCAACGGAGAGGACAAGCGCCGTGCGAACCTCGAGATAGCGAAAACGCTTGTCGACGCGCTCGAAGCCGCGCTCGCGGCGGCGCCCGATGCCGAGGCCGCCCAAGCCGCAGCGAAGGCGCAGGCGAACTCGGCCGGCGCGCTGGCGGGCGCTTCGTGCGCAGAGCGCACGCCCGAGGAGGCGGCGCGCGTCCTCGAGGAGGCCGAGCGCGCCGCGGCCGAGGCAAGCGCCCGCGCCCCGCGCGCGTCGCGCTTCCGTCTTCTGCCCGACCCGCCGGAGGCCGATGGAAAGGACAGCGCGCCCGCCCTCGACCCGGAAGTCTACAAGCGTGAGCTCAAGGAGCAGCAGAAACGCCTCAACCGGCTGGAGATGGAGATGTACCAAAAGCGCATCCCCCTCATGCTCATGTACGAAGGATGGGACGCGGCCGGCAAGGGTGGCAACATCAAGCGCGTGGCCCAGGCGCTCGACGCGCGCGCCTACACCATCTTCCCCAGCCCCGCCCCCACCAAGCCCGAGCTTCTGCACCCGCACCTGTGGCGCTACTGGACACGGTTGCCGAAAGCGGGCCACGTGGGCATCTACGACCGCAGCTGGTACGGACGCGTGCTCGTGGAGCGCGTGGAGGGCTTCGCGTCGGTGGCTGAATGGACGCGCGCCTATGACGAGATCAACGAATTCGAGCGCGAGTTGGTGCGTTGGGGTGCCATCCTGCTGAAGTTCTGGGTGGACGTGAGCCCCGAAGAGCAGCTGCGCCGCTTTCGCGACCGCGAGGAGGATCCCGCCAAAAGGTGGAAGATCACCGACGAGGACTGGCGCAACCGCGACAAGCGCCCCCAGTACCAAGCCGCGGTGGACGATATGCTGCGCCTCACGTCCACGCCCATCGCCCCCTGGATAGTGCTCGAGAGCGACGACAAGCGCCGCGCCCGCGTCGAGGCGCTCAAAATCATCAACGACGCCCTCGAAGCGCGCTTGCGGGAAACCTGAGATAGCGCTACTATGGATGCCGACATCGAACGCGACCGTGCGCGCTTGCGCGCTTGAATGCAAAAAGGGGTAATCAGCATGACGCTTTTCGGAATCACCGTGCCCATGGAGGCCATCTGGATCATCGTGGCCATCATCGTGCTCATCATTGTGGTGTTCATCGCGAAAGGCTTCATCGACGAGATGAAGAAGTAGGGCGCCGTCTCCGGCTCCCGTCGGAAACGTGCGTTTTTCGCAGAACGCGCCCCCATCTCGGGGGCGTTTGTTTATTATGTAACGGTTGAGAGACGGCAAGTTGCGACTGTCCTGCGGCGGCGTTCGGCGGGTTCGGCGCCTCCGTTCGACGGCGTTTGGAGGGCGAGTATGTCCGAATATCCACAGCATCCCGACGTTCCCCCGCGCGGTCGCCATGCGCGCGGGCCGGCGCCCCAGGATCCGGCATCGCAGCCGCAGCGCAGCTTCGGCGCGGGTCGGCCCGCGTCTCAGGCGGGTGATCGGGCCGGTGCGCAGCCTCGGCCCGGCCAGATCCCTCCCGCTGCGAACGCGTACCGCCGACCGGGCACCGCGCCGGCGTCCCAGAGCGCGCCGCACCCGCACCAGGGCGCTCGCCCCCAGGGCGACGCTGCGCAGCCGGCGCAGGGAAGGCCCCAGGGCGCGCGGCAGGCGGGGTCGTACCGTCCGCAGGACGCCGCGTGGCAGACGGGGCAGCGCCGTCCGCAAGGCGTGCCAGGGACGCAAAGGCCCCAGGGCGCTTCCGGAACGTACCGTCCGGCGCAGCCTGCGGGAGGCTACCGTCCGGCGCAGCCCGCAGCCGGTCGCGGACCGTCCGCAGCGCCGAAGAAGGGCGGCCCGTGGCGTGTCGTGTTCTGGATCGCGCTCGTCGTGTTCGTCATCGCGCTCGCGGCCCTCGGCGTGATCGGATTTAGCTACTGGCAGGGCCAGCGCGCCTACGACGACATCGCCGAGCAGGCGTTCTCGGCTCCGTCCGACATCGAGGGCACGTCGCTTGCCGACCTTTCGGTGGACTGGGATGCGCTGCGCGCCATCAACCCCGACGTGGTGGGCTGGATCTACGTTCCCGGCACGGTGGTGAACTACCCCATCGTGCACACCGACGACGACAGCACCTATCTCACGCGCGACTTCAACGGCAACGAGGGGGGGTCCTGGCTGCCCACGTACGGCACCATCTTCCTGTCGGCGGCGAACACGGGCGATTTCTCCGATCCGAACAACATCGTCTACGGCCACCATTTGAACAACGGGTCGATGTTCGCGTGCTTTGCGGATTTCGCCGACCAGGCCACCTTCGACGAGCATCGGACGATCTACCTGCTCACGCCCCAAGGCAACTACCGCCTGACCACGTTCTCGCTCATGCACGTGGACGAGAACGATCCGCTCGCGCAGACGAGGTTCACCGACGACGCCGCTCGCGTGGAGTACGTGCAGGACAAGATCGACCGCTCGGTCGTGAAGGCCGACGGCATCGCCGCAGCCTCCGACATGGGGCGCACGTTCGCGTTCGCCACGTGCGACAACGTCGTTTCGAGCAAGCGCTACGTGCTGTTCGCCTCCGTGACTGAGAGCACGGCCGACGCTTCGGCCGATCCCGACGCCGTCCAGGCGGTGGGGGAGGCGGCCGCCGAGACGACGGGGGAGGCCGTCGGCGAGGCGTCCTCTGACGATGCCGGGGAGGCCGCCGCGTGAGCGTCCTTCGACATCGCGCCCGCCTTGGCCGATCGGAGCGTCCCGACCGGTTGGAGGAGGAGTGCGCCGTCTTCGGCGTGTTCGCTCCAGGCGAGGACGTCGCGCGCATGACGTGCTTCGGCTTGCAGGCCTTGCAGCATCGCGGCCAGGAGAGCGCGGGCATCGCCGTGGGCGACGGCGAGACGATGATGGCGGCGAAGGACCTGGGATTGGTCACGCAGGTGTTCGACGAGGCCACGCTGGCTGCGCTCGAGGGATTCGTGGCCGTGGGGCACGTGCGCTACTCCACGAGCGGCGGCGCGGCCTCGTGGGAGGCGGCCCAGCCGCACATCTCGGCCATCGACGACGTGCTGATCGCGCTCGCGCACAACGGCACGCTCGTGAACACGGCGGCGTTGCGCGCCCGGCTCGTCCGCGACGGCGTGCAGCTGCGCGCCGGCACCGACAGCGAAGCAGCCGCGAAGCTCATCGGCCAGGTGACGCAGAAGACGCACCATTTGCGCAACGGCATCCGGCACGCGATGGAGGCGATCGAGGGTGCCTACGCCATGGTGCTGGCCAGCCCTGACGCGCTCTACGCGTTCCGCGACCCGAACGGCATCCGTCCGCTGTGCATCGGCGAGCTGCCGCAGGGGCGCGGCTGGGTCGTGTCCTCCGAGACGTGCGGGCTCGACATCGTGGGCGCGACGTACGTGCGCGACGTGGAGCCGGGCGAGATCGTGCGGTTCAACGCCGAGGGCGTGCACTCCGAACAGGGCGTCCCCGCAGGTCGGCGCGCTTCGTGCATCTTCGAGTACGTCTACTTCGCCCGCCCCGACAGCGTGATCGACCATCAGAGCGTCTACCAAGCCCGGCGCTCTTTGGGCCGCATCCTCGCGCAAGAGGCGCCCGCGGAGGCCGATCTCGTGCTGGGCGTGCCCGACTCGGGCGTGCCCTCGGCCCTCGGGTTCGCGGCAGAGAGCGGCATCCCGTATGCGGACGGCATCGTGAAGAACCGCTACGTGGGCCGCACGTTCATCGAGCCGACGCAGGCCATGCGCCAGCTGGGAATACGCCTCAAACTCAACCCGCTTCCATCGGTCATCCGCGGCAAGCGGCTCGTCGTCATCGACGACAGCATCGTGCGCGGCAACACTTCGAAGAAGCTCGTGCAGATGCTGCGCGACGCGGGCGCGGCCGAGGTGCATCTGCGCATCGTGAGCCCCGAGGTCAAGTGGCCGTGCTTCTACGGCATCGACACCGACACGCGCGATCAACTGATCGCGGCGAACATGAGCCTAGACGAGATGAACGCGTGGATCGGTTCCGATTCTTTGGCCTTCATCTCGCTCGAAGGATTGCGGGCGGCTGTGCCCGATGCACGACACCAGGGCTTTTGCGATGCTTGCTTCACGGGAGACTACCCGGTGGCCATCCCTGAGGCGCTCGCAGCGAAAAGCTTTTCAACCAAGAAGGATTTCGAGGACGTGTACGCCGAAGGCGCCAAGGGCGCCGACGCATAGAACCCAGAGGTGCAAGGAGAGAGCATGACCGACAGAATCACCGTCAACCCGGCCCAGAATAGCGACGCCCCCTCTCTGCCCAGCTGGATGGGCGAGGAGGCTGTGACCTACGCCCAGGCGGGCGTCGACACCGCCGAGGGCGCGCGCGCCGTCGAGGCCATCAAGGACGTGGTGCACGCCACGTACCGTCCCGAGGTGGTGGGCGACATCGGCGGCTTCGGCGGCCTGTTCTCTATCGCGGCGGCCAAGGGCATGGAGGATCCGCTTCTAGTGAGCGGCACCGACGGCGTGGGCACGAAGCTCAAGGTGGCACAGCTGGCCGGCAAGCACGACACGGTGGGCATCGATTTGGTGGCCATGTGCGTAAACGACATCCTAGCGTGCGGGGCCGAGCCTTTGTTCTTCTTGGACTACGTGGCCATCGGCAAGTTGAAGGCCGAGAATGTGGCCGAGATCGTGAAGGGCATCGGCGAGGGGTGCAAGCAGGCGGGCTGCGCGCTCATCGGCGGCGAGATGGCCGAGCATCCCGGCGTGATGGAGGCGGACGACTACGACTTGTCCGGCTTCTGCGTGGGCGTGGTGGATCGGTCGCGCATGCTCGATCCCGAGAGCGTGCGCGAGGGCGACGTGCTCGTCGGCCTCGCGTCGAGCGGCTTGCACTCCAACGGCTACTCGCTCGCGCGCAAGGTGTGCGTGGAGGGGAAGACGCACTACGAGCTGCGCCTTGCGCGCGAAGAGCTTGGCGGCGCCAGCGTCGAGGAGGCGCTTTTGACCCCCACGCGCATCTACGTGAAGCCGGTGCTGTCCGCACTTAAGGCATGCCCCGGTGCCGTGCGCGCGCTCGCGCACATCACGGGCGGCGGCATCACGGAGAACCTCGACCGCGCGCTGCCCGAAGCGTGCGACGCCGAAGTCGATCTGGGCACGTGGCCCGTTCCTCCCATCGCGAAGTTCGTGTGCGACGCGGCGCACCTTGACGAGGGGGAGGCGCTCAAGACGTCCAACATGGGTTTGGGCATGATCCTCATCGTGGATCCCGCCCGCGCCGAGGAGGTGGAGGCCGCCTTGCGCGCCGCCGGCGAGACGACCTACCGCGCGGGCCGCATCGTCGCGGGTTCGAAGGCGGTGCGCTACGCGAACGAGGGCGCGCTGTATGGCTACGAGGGGTAGGCGTCGGGCCGGGCTTGCAGATGAGCGATGCGTTCCGCGGGTTTGCGGTTCGCGCTCGCATGCTGCGGCGCGCGGTGCTTTGATCGGCATCGGTTTGCGATGGGTTTGAACGGCGCTGTGCGATCGGGGAAGAAGGCGGTAGCCGGCGGCGCGTGACCGCTCGGGAGCTTTGAGATGGTCGGTGTGCGCGCGGGCGGTTCTGCAAAGAGGAGGCGCGCCGTTTCGCGTTGCAGCGTGAAACGGGCAGAGATGGAAGGTTGGGAATCGGAAGGAGGCGCGATGGAGCCGTTGAAGATCGGGGTGCTGCTTTCCGGCAGCGGGACGAACCTGCAGGCCATCATCGACGCGGTGGCGGGCGAGGGGTTGCCGGTGGATATCGTGAAGGTGATCTCGTCGCGGCCGGGCGCGTACGGCATCGAGCGCGCGCGGACGGCGGGCATCCCCGCGGTGGCGCTCAACCGCGACGTGTACGCCGACCCGCTGGCCGCCGACGCGCGCATCGTGGAGGAGCTGCGCGCGGCGGGCGCGGAGTACGTGGCGATGGCGGGCTACATGCGCAAGCTCACGCCCGTGATGCTGGACGCCTTCCCCGATCGCGTGCTGAACCTGCACCCGGCGCTTCTGCCGTCGTTCAAGGGCGCGCACGCCATCCGCGACGCTTACGAGGCGGGCGTGAAGGTGACGGGCGTGACCGTGCATTTCGCGAACGAGGACTACGACAAGGGCCCCATCGTGGCGCAGGAGCCGGTGCGCGTGGAGGAGGGCATGTCGCTCGACGAGTTGGAGGCGGCTATCCACGCGGTGGAGCATGCGCTGTACCCGCGCGTGTTGCGCTGGGTGGCGGAGGGCCGCGTGAGCATCACCCCTGAAAGGACAGTGCGCATCGACGCCGTGTCGTGAGAGCCGTCCCCGATAGCGCGAAGGAGTTCCCATCATGGAAAAAGCCGTATTGCAGACCATCATCGCCGATCTGAGGGCCGGGCGCGCGCCCGTGCTTTCCGCGGAGGACTTCCCCTGCTTCTCGGCGGAGGCCCTGGAAGGCAACGGGCATGTGTCGCCCGCGTATTTGGACATGCTGGCGAAACGCCTCACGGCGGCCGACATCCCCACGTTCGAGCGTGCGCTGCGCGCCATCGACGAGGGCGACTTGGCGTGGCTGGGTTTCAAGGTCGTCTACGATGCGGACGAGGCGCAGCGCAACACCGACAACGAGGTGACGAAGAAGTACGGCGACACAGGCTCGGCCGACGGGGAGCCGCTCGTGTTCTTCTGCAACGACGCGAAGGAGATCGTGGCGTCGCGCGAGCCGAGTCCGCGCGACGTGTTCCAGATGAAGGACGTCACGCGCGGCCCCAGCATGCACAATGAGCAGTTCGAGGGCCTCACCTGGCTTTCCGTGCCGCTGTTCGAGGCGGTGCGCGTATGGCTTCTGGGTGCGTCGGACGCGGCGAGCGAGGTGGCGGCGCTGGCCGCGCACGTGGGCTTCGACGTGACGGTGGTGGATTATGATCCTGCCTACGTGAGCGAGGCGCGTTTCCCGAGCGCGCGGCGCATCGTGCTTGAGGGCGGCGGCTTCGATGGGCTGGCCGATCTTGCGTGCGCGCCGCAGGACTACGTGTGCGTGCTGACGCGCGGCCACATGTTCGACCCCGAGGGCTGCGTGTGGGCCACGCGGCACGGCGCGCACTATGTCGGGCTCATGGGGTGCGCGGGCAAGAACGACCGCGTCCACGACCTCGTGTTGGCCGCCGGCGCCACCGAGGCCGACTGGGAGCGCGTCAAGCGCCCCATCGGTCTGAAGTTCGGCGCCAAGACCCCCGCCGAGCTGGCCATCGCCATCGTCGCCGAGCTGGTGGACGTGCGTTACCGCCAACGCTACAGCGAGGAGGCCCGCGCCAAGCACGAGAAGAGCCTCGGGCGGGAGTAGGGCTGCGCGTTAGTATTCGCCCGCGCGCTTCCTGCGACAAGGATGGGGTTGGCGGTTCGGGATGCCGGGTCGCCAACCCCAACCCGCTTGGGTTTCATTTTGCGATGGTGAGTCACCCTGCGTTCCCTATCGACGCCCCTGGGGTCGCCGGGGACGGGGCGGCCGCCTTGCCTCGCCGTCGGCCCGCTCCCGTCCGTCTTACGCCGCGCGCGCCTCCGCGCGCTTGATGGAGCGCACGAGGTGCACAGAGCACACGGCGAACGCCGCCAACCCTACGAGCGCGCCTGCCAATCCCACGTCGGCGATGCCCGCTGCTTGCGCCACGGCCCCGCCGATCCACGTGCCGCTTCCTATCCCCAAGTTGAAGATGCCCGAGTACGCCGACATGGCCACCGCCGAGGCATCCTCTGTCGAATTGGCCAGCACTTCCGACTGGAACGCCACGTTGTAGGCGGTGTAGCATGCGCCCCACAGCGCGCATACGGCCACCGTCGCGGCCGCGCTTGCCGCCGTCGCCAAAAGCAGGGCCATCGACGCCGCCACGCCGATGACGACGGCTCGCATGAGCGGGAAACGCATGCGGCCGTAGGCGCGCGAGAGCAGGGCGCTGCCCGCCATGCCCGCCGCACCGTAGAGCACCAGCGTGAAGGTGATCAGTCCGTCGGGGAAATGAGCCACCTGCTGCAAGAACGGCTCGATGTAGCTGTAGCAGGTGAAGTGTGCGGTGGCGAACAGCGCGGTGACCACGTAGATGTTGCGCAGCGCGGGCGCGGCGAAGAGCGTCGGAAGCTCGCGGGGCGAGAAGGGTTTTCCCGCGGCGAGGCGAGGGGTGGCCGCGGCGAGGTAGGCCAGGATGCCCAGCGCCACCGCGCCCACGCAGGCGAACGTCATGCGCCAGCCGAGGAGCAGCCCGATGGCGCGGCCGAGCGGTAGCCCGCACACCATGGCGACGGACGATCCCGTGACGATGACGCCCACCGCGACGCTGCTGTGCTTCTCGCCCACCACGCGCACCGCCAACGGCGAAGCGATGGACCAGAACACCGCATGGGCCGCCGCCACCATGAGGCGCGCGCCTGCGAGCAGGGAAAACGAGGGAGCCAGCGCCGAGGCGACCTGCCCTGCGGCAAACAGGGCGATGGAGGCCAGCAGCACGGCCTTGAGGTTGAACCGCGAGGCGAGCACCATGAGGGGGATCGACAAGAGCGCGACCGCCCATGCGTACAGCGAGATGATGAGCCCTGCCTCGGCCTCGGTCAAGGAGAAGCTTTCCGCTATGTCGATCAGAAGCCCGATGGGCATGAACTCCGACGTGTTCATCACGAATGCGGAAAACGCCAGCCCGATGAGGGCCATCCAGTGCGCACGGGACATGATCTCGCTTCTCCTTTCTTGAAAACAGCGGGTGCGATTGTAGCAGACCCGTGCAAAGGGCGGGTAAAGCTTTTGAATTCGGCGGCCGTTCGATCTTCGCGCCGCCATGGCGGCTCTCGCGCACCTCCAATGACGGTTCTCGTGCGCCGCTCCGACGCCTCCGGTTCTTGCCCTATTTCCGCCGTCTGCCGAGTTGTGGGAGGGGGCGGCCTATGCGCGGGAGTCCGGGCAGCTGTGCGGGTTCATAATGGAAACGTTGTGGGTTGGCGCAGCCAGCACGGGAATGCGGCAGCGCGTTTCAGGCGCCGTCGCCGAAAGAAAGGATGTAAGGCCATATGAGCGATCCTCAGATCAAGCGGGTTTTGATGTCGGTGACGGACAAGACGGGGGTGGTGGAGTTCGCTCGCGCCCTGTCTGAGGAGTTCGGCGCGGAGATCATCTCGACGGGCGGCACGGCGCGCGTCATCGCCGAGGCCGGGGTGCCGGTCACGCCCATCGACGAGGTGACGAACTTCCCCGAGATGATGGATGGCCGCGTGAAGACGCTGCACCCGATGGTCCACGGCGGCCTGCTGGCGAAGCGCGACAACGCCGACCACATGGCGCAGGCGGCCGAGCACGGCATCGGCATGATCGACATGGTGGTGGTGAACCTCTACGCGTTCGAGAAGACGGTGGCGGGCGGCGCGGGCTTCGCCACGTGCATCGAGAACATCGACATCGGCGGGCCGTCCATGCTGCGCAGCGCTGCGAAGAACTTCGAGAGCGTGGCCGTGGTCACCGACCCGGCCAGCTACGACGCTATCTTGGCTGAGATGCGCGCCAACAACGGCGCCACCACGCGCGAGACGCGCGCGAAGCTGGCGCTGCGCGTGTTCCAGACCACGAACGCCTACGACGGGGCCATCGCCGCGTGGATGGGCGTGCAGCTGGGCGAGGCGGCCGCCGCCGATGCCTCGCAGGACGACAAGTTCCCCGCCGCCCGCGCGCTCGGGCTCTCAAAGGCGCAGGACCTGCGCTACGGCGAGAACCCGCACCAGTCCGCCGCGTTCTACCGCCGCGACGACTACGCGGGCGCGGCGCACAGCCTGGCCCACGCCACGCAGCATCAGGGCAAGGAGATGTCGTACAACAACTACCTCGACGTGGACGCCGCGTGGGCGGCCGTGCGCGAGTACGACAACCCGGCGTGCGTGATCGTGAAGCACCTCACGCCCTGCGGCGTGTGCGAGGACAGCGACCTCGTGGTCGCCTACCAGCGCGCGCACGCGTGCGACCCGGTGAGCGCTTACGGCGGAGTGATGGCGTTCAACCGCCCGGTCACAAGCGACGTCGTGGTGGCGATCTTCGAGAACAAGCAGTTCGTGGAGGCCATCATCGCGCCCGAGTTCGCGGCCGACGCGCTGGAGATGTACGCCGCGAAGAAGAACGCGCGCCTGCTGTCCACGGGCGGCGTGAACCCCGCCGGCGGGGAAGTGGAGTACCGCTCGGTGGAGGGCGGCCTTCTGTGCCAGGACAGCGACGCCGTGCATGAGGACCCCGCCAGCTTCACGGTGCCCACGAAGCGCCAGCCCAGCGACGAGGAGCTGACCGAGCTTCTGTTCGCGTGGAAGGCGTGCAAGTCGGTGAAGAGCAACGCCATCCTTATCTCGAAGGACCACGCCACGGTGGGCGTGGGCGGCGGTCAGCCGAACCGCGTGAACTCCGCGCGCATCGCCGTGGAGCAAGCGGGCGAAAAGGCCCAGGGTGCCGTGGCGGCTTCGGACGCGTTCTTCCCGTTCCGTGACGGCTTCGATGTGCTGGCGCAGGCCGGCGTGACGGCCGTCATCCAGCCGGGCGGCTCCATCCGCGACGAGGAGGTCATCGCTGCTGCCGACGAGCAGGGCATCGCGATGGTGTTCACCGGCCACCGCCACTTCCGCCACTGATCGGCTCTCGCTGATGCCGCCCCGCCTTCTGCTCTGGCTTCGAAGGCGGGGCGGCGTTTTTGGACGGTTGCCGCTGGTCCGCGCGACGTTTGCCCGCTGCTCGCCTTCCGTCCGTCTACCGGACGCGCCCCGCCTCTTCGTCTGCTGCCTCTGCTCCGCCGGTCTGCCCGCATCCGCGGCTTTTCGAGCCGTGGGCGAAAAGGATCCGAATCATCGTTGCTTCGAACGCCTGTCGGCGGACGGGGGAGACGCGTTTGAGAGAAGCGCCCGGTCGGTTCGCCCTCCTTTCGGAGCGGCGGGGCGACAGGTGCCGATTCGGGGCGTTTTCGTGCGCCGAGGCGGGCCGGGGCTCGTGCTATACTGGGGCCTTCCGGGTCGACGTTCGCGGGATGGCCGGATCGAGCGCGCAACCGCGCCCTCGCGCGAAGGGTGCAACGGAAAACGACTTGAAAACGACAGGCTGAAGAAAGCGCGCAGACCGCCCGCGCGACGGCGCGGGCGGGTATGCTGCCCTGTGCCGCCCTTGTTCGCACGGACGCCCTCCGTTCGTGCTTGCGGGCGTCGCGATCGCACCGAAGGAGGATCTGCCGTGATAGTGCTCGACGAGCCGTACGCATCCGAGCTTCTCGTCTCTTGGCTCGAGGAGTCGCAGCATCCCGTGCTCGACAACGGCTTCGCCCGCTCGCTCGCGCCCGCGCGCCTCAACCTCGTGCCGCGCGAAGAGGCCGTCTCGCGCCTCGAAGGCGGCGAGCGCGTCTACACGAACTCGGAGAACGCGCTCGCTTGGATCGCGGACAACGTGCGCAACGACGACCTCGTGCGCGCCATCAGCCTGTTCAAGGACAAGGCGGCCATGCGCGCCGCCCTTGCGCAGCTCGACCCCGGCCTGCTCTTCAAGACGTGTTCGGCCGACGAGCTGTTCGAGCTCGATTTCTCCCGGCTCGAGCCTCCGTTCGTGCTCAAGCCCTCCGTGGGCTTCTGCAGCATGGGCGTCCACGTGATTCGAAACCGCGACGATTGGGAGCGCGCGCTCGCCGACATACGGAAGAACTCCTCGGTCTGGCGGAGCAGGTATCCGGAAAGCGTCGTCGGCTCGGGCTCGTTCATCCTCGAGGGCTACGTCGAGGGCACCGAGTACGCCCTCGACGCCTACTTCGACGAGGAGGGCCGCGCGCATCTGCTCAACGTGCTGCGCCACGATTTCGCATCGGCTGCGGACACGTCCGACCGCATGTACGTGACGAGCGCGCCTCTCGTGCGCGAGACGGCGCCCCTGTTCGCCACATGGCTCGATCGTGTGAACGCGCTCGTGGGCGCGCGCAGCGTTCCCGTGCACGTGGAGGTGCGCGTGAAGGACGGGCACTTCACGCCCATCGAGTTCAACCCGCTGCGCTTCGCGGGCCTCGGCGGCACCGACGTGAGCTTCCACGCGTACGGCTACCGCACGTACGAGGCGTTCCTCGAAGGGCGCGATCCCGATTTCGACGCCGCGTTCTCCGGCAAGGACGGCAAGGTGTACACGATGTCGCTTCTGAACCCGCCGGCCGACGCCACGGGTGAGGAGGCGTTCGACTACGACGCGTTCGCCGCCCGCTTCTCGAACGTGCTCGAGCTGCGGCGCTTCGATGCGGATCGCGTGGGCAGCTACGGCTTCCTCTTCCTCGAGACGGATGCGGATTCGGCAGACGAACTGGACTTCCTCATGTGCTCCGACCTCAAGGAGTTCCTCCGCTAGGCGCGGGGGGAGGAAATCGGGGCGCCATCGTGAAATTCAGCATCAGAAACCTGCTTGTGGGGCTGATCATCGTCATCGTGCTCGCGGTGGTGCTTTTGCGCGGAGACCAGCTGGTGGAGCTGGCGGACACCATCAGGAAGGGCTCCGTCGTCCCGCTT
This sequence comes from Gordonibacter sp. An230, assembly GCF_002159915.1. Classification (GTDB taxonomy): domain Bacteria; phylum Actinomycetota; class Coriobacteriia; order Coriobacteriales; family Eggerthellaceae; genus Rubneribacter. Next base: position 27,451 of record NZ_NFJP01000003.1, on the reverse strand, counting down.
GTCGCGGCGCTGCTCACGCAGCTGGGCAAGTACTTCGCACAGAGCTTCGCGTACTCCTACGCCTTCGAGGCCGTCGACGAGCGCATGGGCCCGCGCGAGACGCTGCCGCTCGTGTTCGGCACGTTCTTCATGAACACCATCGCGCCCTCGCTCAACTTGGCGGGCACGACGCTCGTGGTGGACGACGCGCGCCGTCGCGGCATCGCTCCCGGCAAGGCCACGAGCGCGGCGCTGCTCATGCAGATCACCATCGACTCGGGCTTCGCCACCATCATGCTCGTGGGATTCGCCATCCTCGCGTTCACGGTGGGGCTGTCGCCTCTGTGGTTTCTGCTGGGGCTGCTCGTCATCGTGCTCGTGGGCGGGATGGTGCTCGTGCTCGTGCTCGGACGCAAGCGGCCGGCGCTCGTGCTCAGGCTGCTGCGCCCTGTCGAGCGGCTGGTGAACCGCATCCTCGCGCGCTTCAAGAAGCCCGCGCTCGATCCGTGGGTGGAGCGCGCCGTGGCCTCGTTCTCGGATGCGGCGGGCCTCATCGGGCACAACCCCAAGACCACCGCGAAGGCGTTCGCTTGCTCCATATTCGCCAGCACGTGCGAGCTCGCGTGCTTCAGCCTGGTGGGCGTCGGTTTCGGCGTCACGCATCCCGAAGCGCTCATCTGCGGCTATGTGGTCGCCACCCTGTTCGCCATGATCTCGATCACGCCGCAGGGCGTGGGGGTCGTGGAGGCGGCCGTCGTGGTGGCGTTCACCTCGTTCGGCGCGTCGGGTGCGGCGGGCCTGTCCATCGCGCTCGTGTACCGCGGCATCGTGTTCTGGTTCCCGTTCCTCGTGGGCGCGGTGCTCATCCAAACCACCAAGACGTTCAAGCGCGAGGCGAAGCGCGTCGCGCGCGATCAGGAGAAGGGCAAGGGCCGCATCGGCGGCACGGCCCATGTGGCGAAGCGCCTCGACGAGGAGGCTTTGCGTGCGCCTCGGCCGGAGGTGCATCCGCGGGCAGAGGCGGCTGGGCGAGCGACGCATTCGCAGACTGGGGCGCGTGCCCGGGCAGCGCATCCGCAGACTGAGGACCGCGCGCAGACAGATCGCGCTTCGAGGGCGGAGGAGGCGTTCAGGGTCGCAGACGCCTCGCAGACGGCGGTTCCGCAGCGTGCGGATGCGCGGTCGGATTCGACGGGCGGCGAGCGCTAAAGGACCTGCTCGCGGCTCGCGGCGCGTTCGCGGGCCTTCTCCTCCAGGCGCGCGAGGGGCACGATCTTCGTCATGACGGTGCCGTCGGAGACGACGTCGCCCTCGTCGTCGAAGGCAGTGACGCGCCAGAACTGCTTGATTCCGCCCGAGCGCGCGGGCTCTTCGCGCTCGAGCTCGGCCACGCCGCGCAGAAGGCCGGCTGTGCCGCTTTTGCGATGGCGCACGTGCACGTCGATGCCGAACGGGCGCTCGACGTCGAAGTCGGTGCTCTGCTCCGTTCCGATGCTCGCCACCGTCTCGAGCAGCGCGATGGTGGCGCCTCCGTGCAAAAACCCGAAGGGTTGGAACAGATCGGGCGTGATGGGCATCGTCGCCTCCACGCGGTCCTTCGCAACGGATACCGTCGTGATGCGCAGCGTGTCTACTAGGGCCATGGGCATCTCCTTCAACGTGCCCGTGCGGAGGCGGGCTTCGCGGTTCTCGTGCATCAGTATACCCGAGCGCGTGCGCGTCGGCACCGGACACTCGGCGGCGTCCGTCCCCAGCTGGCAGTCGTTGGGCGGCGGGCATGGCAAGGCCGTCGCGCTTCGGGCGGTGGTGGACGAAGCGCGGGCGGGCATTGCCCGCCGTCGACGGCGGGGCTTCGGTGGAGAAGTTGCTTTCGGGATGGTTTCCCACCGAAGGGCCCTGCTCGCAATCGTTGATGTCGCAAGCGAGATATGCTAGGTGCAGTTTTGCCTTAGCTGATTCGGGACAAAAAGGTCATAGCCCATGATCGGCGTATTTTGATGCCGTAATTATTAAGCGACGTGCGCTGTCGGAATCGCTTTCGATGGTGAATGCTGTCGATTTGCTGCAGAGCTCTGATATGCTCGCATGGCTGGAAACGCCGTTCTCGTTCCGGTTAAAGAAGAGGGTGATTCAGGGTCGGGGGAGGGGTGCTGGCTTCTTGCTTTCTTGAGCTTTTGCAACAGGAAAAGCTTGCAGCGCGCCTCTCGTAAATGTTAGGCCATTTCAGAGCAAGAATTAGCCGCAGCATCGCTTTTTTGTTCTTGAAACGATGCCGGTTAGCTGTGACGAGTATGCATAATCTCGTCGAGCGTTTGACGCCTTCGAGCTTATGGGCAGCCCAGAGGTGGTATGCGGGTTTCGAGACGCCTTCTTTTCCGAAGGGATTTCGCTGGCCGATGCCGGCTGATGAAGCGGGCGCGCTTTTCGGCGCGTTTGCCGATCCGGTCAAAGGAGTTTGCGGCTCGCGCTGCAAACTCAAAAACGTTAGCATCCGTCACGCCCGTGCGTATGTTCGGTTTTGAGGAGCGCAGGTGGCCGCAGCGCTTTGTTTCGCATTGGGCCTCCGGCGGAATGCGCCCTTCTCCTGTTGGGTGCCGAAATCGTGATAGTTTGAGGGCTACTTCACCGGGAACAATCCTGAAAGATAGCTGTAGCTGCCGGGCATCTTCTCGATCGGCTTGCTTCCCGCGGGCTCCATGCTTTCGGCGTCGTATCGGTGTATCGACCAATTGTCGAGCATGTATATCGACCCGTCGGTTACGGTCATCTGGTCCGTCCCGTGCTCAAGGGCGCGCTCCTCGACGGACCCCGTCTCCAGATCCACGACGCTCAGCACGCTGTCGCCTTGCTCTTGCATGATGTCGCAATGGGCGACGTAGAGCTTGCCGTCCGCCAAGGCTATGCTCGAAGCGCCCCTCTCGTTCAGCTGGATGGAGCTCAGCGTGTCGCTTTTCGTTTCCAGGACGCCGATCTGGCCTCTCGATGCGACGTCGAAGCTGCAGAAATAGATGCGGCTCTCGTCCGCAACCGCCCTGTAGACGCTCGAAGCGTAGACGCAGCCGCCGCAATCGATCGATTTCCTGAGGGTCAGGTTCTCGTCGTAGCGCAGGATCATCGGAGAATTGTCGTCGAGGTCCAGTCCGAAAGCGTACAGGCTGCCTTCGTGCCAGATGATCTTCGACACGTAGACCCCCTCGATGGACACGCTCGACACCTCTCCGTCGTCGGTTCGGCAACGGTTTATGTAAGACGCGTAATTCAGCGTGTTGCAAGTGAAGACGTACGCGTCGCTTGCGGCCACGTCGTTCATGGCCGGCTGCCGGATGGTGTGCGTTTCGGTGGCGAGGGAGTCCAGATCGACTTGCAGGACGGCCTCGCCGTCTTTGGTCTTGAAGTTTCCTTGGGGGATGGCGAACAGGCTACCTTCGTAGACCAGCGGGTCGTAAAAGATGTTCCCCAGCGTTGCGCAGCCGAGGGGGAGCTGCGCCACCTCGTTCATCTCCCTGTCGTAGAAGACGATCCTGCTCGTCTCTTCCGCTGATCGCGTTTCGATGACGCCGATGGCGGCGTCGACCGGGGCGGTCGGCCCTTCGTCCGAGGCGCAGCCGCAAAAGCAGGTCGCCGCCATGAAGAGCGTCGCGCCGGTTAGAAGGCGGGCAATGGTTCGTTTCATCGTCAATCCTCTGGTCGCGGCAGGCGCAGGCGGCATGCGGAGCGCGTCGTCTGCGCCTTGCCAAAACTGATCCTTGCACATCAAAGCACATTTCGCAGGCTAAAGCGTTGACGGGCACATAACCGACTCGAAGATGCTCGCAACTGCTAATCGTTTTGCTGCAGGTACATGAGAACGCATTCTTCGGAATTTATGATCTCCGGCGGATGAATAATCGTTCCCAATACTTCGTTCGTGCTTATGTCGACTCCGAAATTGTCGTAAAACGAAGTCCGGACCAATTGGGGGCAATAGAGCGCATCCCGCTTCACCGTGTCGAAAAGGCGTGCTAGGAGGTGCAGAGTCTTTCCGTGAACATGGACGATGCGGTCAAGCAGGAGTTCACCAAGATCGTCGGCGAGCTGGGCATGAACGCGACCACGGCCGTCAACCTTTTCGCCCGCTCCGTCATCAGGGAGCGAGGGCTGCCCTTCCCCGTGACGCTTCGCACGTCGAACGAGCGGGATCGGGCCGGCTGCAAAGCCCGCCAGTTCCGGCGCGGGGTCGCCGCCATGGAAAGCGGCGACATGCTCGCCGTCGAGCAGGCGAAGCAGGCGCTCGGCATGGAGCGGGCGGGCGATGAGTAGCGCTTGCAGGGTGCTGATCGCCCGGCCCGCGATCGAGGACTTGGCGTCGATGACGGGCCGGGTCAAAACCGGTTCTTCAACGCGGTCGATCTCTTGCAGCGCTTCCCCGAGATCGGCCATGGGCACGAGGCCGAGCCCGGCGAAGACGAGTTGCCATCTACTTGCAGGGAGTACCATCTGCCCGGCACCACCAAGACGATCTGCTACACGCTGGATGCCGCCTCGGGCATCGTGAAGGTGTTCGCCCTGCTCGATCGGCGGCGAAATCCGGCGAACCGGTTTCGCGGCATCGGCGAGTCGAGGCTTGAAGACTTCTAAGGCAAAACCCTGGCCGTGCGAGGTCGAGCTGCGAGTATTGGTAGCCTTTTCCAGCATCGCAGCGTAAAACGTCGATAGCGAACCCCGGTTGGTTTCAATCTGCCATGATGGCCTGGGGCGGAAAGCGGGAATTGAAAAGATGCCGAAAGTTACCGACTTCGGCGAGGGGGCTTTGGTGACGGCTTCGGTGGAGAAGCGATGGATGCGAAATTGTCGGCGTTATTGCTTTTGCTTTTCAATTCGTTGTGCTATTATAACCGTCGCTGCGTGAGCAGCCATCGGGATGTGGCTCAGCTTGGTAGAGCGCTGCGTTCGGGACGCAGAGGCCGCAGGTTCAAATCCTGTCATCCCGACCATGGAGCTAAAGGGGATGTTTCCATCAAAGCGAACATCCCTTTTTTGCATCGGAGAGCCGCTTTGTCGAAGACGATGGGGCGGGGTGGAACCGCAGCGGGCGGATCCGCGCGAGCAACTTGGAGGAACGTATGAAGATCCTTGGAATGGGAATGCCGGAGCTTCTCATCATCCTTGTGGTGATTCTGCTCATCTTCGGCCCGAAGAACCTTCCGAAGCTCGGCAGCGCTCTTGGCAAGACCGTCAAGAACCTCCGCGAGGGCATCGGTGGCGGCGAGAAGGCCATCGAAGACGCCGATGACGAGGAAGAGGTCGTCGAGGAGGTTGAGGAGCAGCCTGTCAAGAAGACGACGGCGAAGAAGACGACGGTCAGGAAGAAGGCCGAGTAACCCTCTGATTTTCGTTCGAGCGCGGTATGTGCAGACGGCCCACGCCTCGCACATACCGCTTTTTTCATATCGGCGCGATGCACTCGCGCTTCCATCGCAAGAAGAGCCGGATCGCACGCTTGTGGAAAGCGTGCCTGTTTTATGCAAGTGGACAGGTGGAGGAACATGGCTGACAACAACTTTATCCTCACGCCGGAAGGCAAGGAGAACCTCGAGGCCGAGCTGCACTATCTCGAGACGGAGAAGCGCGCCGAGATCGGCGAGCGCATCAAGGTGGCGCGGGAGTTTGGCGATATCTCCGAGAACTCGGAGTACGACGACGCGAAAAACGAGCAGGGCATGATGGAGGCGCGCATCGCCGAGATCAGCCGCATCCTCTCCGAGGCCACCGTGGTCAACACGCCGAAGCGTTCGAACAACGTGCACATCGGCTCGACGGTGACGGTGGACATGGGTGGTCGCGAGCGCGTGTTCACCATCGTGGGCGGTGCGGAAAGCGACGCTGCGGCTGGCAAGATATCCAACGAGTCGCCGGTGGGTTCGGCGCTTCTGGGCCGCAAGAAGGGGGACAAGGTGGAGACGACCGGCCCGACCGGCCGCGCCATCTCCATGACCATCGTCAAGATCGAGCACTAAGGATTTGGGCTCCGGCGTTCGGCAGAGCGCCGGAGCCTGCCGACGCTGCGGACGGCTGGCGCGCCCAATCTTCGCACGGCGACGCGGGTTCGCGTACCGAAGTACGCTTCGCCCTCCGTCGCCCCGCGAATCTCGAGCACCCCAGCCGCCCTTGCTGACTTACCACGCCAACCTGCGAGTTCGAGGACAACCTATGAGCGAAACTCCCGACCAGACCCAGCAGATCATCGAAGACGATCCCATCGCGGTGCGCCGCGCCAAGCGCGAGGCGCTCATCGCTGCGGGAAAGGACCCGTACGGGCATGCGTTCAAGCACTCGCACCATCTGGCCGAGTTGAACGAGCGCTACGCTGATCTCGAGGACGGCGCGTCCACTGAAGACGAGGTGCAGGTGGCGGGCCGCGTCATGGCCAAGCGCGACCAGGGCAAGCTGGCGTTTCTCGAGCTGCGTGACTCGTCGGGCGACATGCAGCTGTTCTGCCGCGTCAACGCGCTGGGCGAGGAGGCTTATCGCCAGCTGAAGGATCTCGACGTGGGCGACTGGATCGGCGTGCGCGGCACCATGATGCGCACGAAGCGCGGGCAGCTGTCCGTTGCCGTGGCGTCGTTCGAGCTTCTGAGCAAGAGCTTGCGCCCGCTGCCGGAGAAGTTCCACGGCTTGGCCGACAAGGAGACGCGCTACCGCCAGCGCTACGTGGACTTGGTGATGAACCCCGAGGTCAAGCAGGTGTTCGAGAAGCGCTTCAAGATCGTGGCGGCCATTCGCCGCTACATGGAGGAGCAGGGCTTCTACGAGGTTGAGACTCCGTTTCTGCATCCCATCCTGGGCGGCGCGAACGCGAAGCCCTTCGTCACGCACTTCAACGCGCTCGATCGCGACTACTACCTGCGCATCGCCACGGAACTGCCGCTCAAGCGCCTTTTGGTGGGCGGGTTCGAGAAGGTGTTCGAGATCGGCCGCCAGTTCCGCAACGAGGGCATGGATCCCTACCACAACCCCGAGTTCACCACGATGGAGGCCTATCAGGCGTTCTCCGACCTCGAGGGCATGATGGAGCTCACCCAGGGCTACATCCAGGCGGCGGCGATGGCCGCATGCGGCACGCTGCAGATCACCTACCAGGGCCAGGAAGTGGACCTGTCGGGCGAGTGGCCGCGCAAGTCGATGATCGAGCTGGCGAGCGCGGGCGCGGGCGAGGACGTGAGCTTCGCACGCACGCGCGACGAGCTGGCGGCCATCCTTGAGAAGAACGGCGGGCATGCGGACAGCGCGTGGGGCAAAGGCAAGCTCATCGCCGAGATCTTCGAGGCCGTGGCCGAGGAGAAGCTCATCCAGCCCACGTTCGTGATCGACCATCCGCTCGAGGTGTCGCCGCTGGCCAAGAAGAAGGCCGGCGACCCCAACCTCACTGAGCGTTTCGAGCTGTTCATCTGCGGGCACGAGTACGCCAACGCCTTCGGCGAGCTGAACGACCCGGTCGACCAGGCCGAGCGTTTCCGCGCGCAGGTTGAGGCGAAGGACATGGGCGACGACGAGGCCATGGGCTACGACGAGGACTACGTGCGCGCGCTCGAGTACGGCATGCCGCCGGCGGGCGGCGTGGGCGTGGGCATCGACCGTTTGGTCATGTTGCTCGCCGACGCGCCGTCCATCAGGGATGTGCTGCTGTTCCCTCACATGAGGGACGAGCAGCACGCGCCCGCTCGGGCGGGAAGTATGTCTTCGAGCAGTCCACTGGACCGTTCGATCCCGCACATGCGGGACGAAACTCCGGATGGCGGGCGGGAGCGCGCTGCGGAAGCGGCCGCCGACGCCGCCGCTTCCGACGCCCCCGCCCCCGCCGCCTTCGACTTCTCGAAGGTGGTCATCGAGCCTTTGTTCGAAGAGCAGGTGGACTTCGAGACGTTCAGCAAGTCGGACTTCCGCGCGGTCAAGGTGAAGGAGTGCGTCGCGGTGCCCAAGAGCAAGAAGCTGCTCAAGTTCACGCTCGATGACGGCACAGATGCAGACCGCATCATCCTCTCCGGCATCCACGCCTACTACGAACCGGAGGATTTGCTGGGCAAGACGCTCGTCGCCATCACGAACCTGCCGCCGCGCAAGATGATGGGCATCGATTCGTGCGGCATGATCATCAGCGCCGTCCACGAGGAGGAGGGCGAGGAGCGCCTGAATCTGCTCATGGTGGACGACCGCATCCCCGCCGGCGCGAAGCTGTACTAGCGCTGCCGCGCACGATCTTCGAGAAGGCCGCCCGGCTCTCCGCCGGGCGGCCTTCGGACGTTTGCGCTTCGTCGGTGCAGAAGGGGCGATGGTTCGACGGTGTTTTGCGCTTCGGGGCGTTTTGGCGTGCAGACCGCTTGGCGCGGGCGCGGTGCTCTTGGCCTCGCAACCGAGCGGGAGGTTCCATTTGTCGGCGTTCGCGCGCTCAACCTTTCGTCTCTGTTAAATCAGGATCGATACGAACCCATGTTCCTCTAGATCCGAGCTAGACCCCTCTGGTCGGGCGCCCCGCAAGGTTCCCGCCTGACGGATCGGGGGCTTCCGAGGCATCTGGGCGATCCGCGCGCGGCGGGGCCGATCTGGCCTATGTCAATCCTGGTTTGACAGAGATGCCCTTGCTTCGTGGCGGGTTTTGACGGAAAACCGCGGTCGAAGGGGGCCGCCGAGGGCGGCGCCTCTTCCCTGCTTCGGGAAATGCCTGGTCGCACCGGTGCCCGTGCGTCCGCACGCCGCAAGGGCGTGCGGGCTACCACGGTTTTCCGTCAAAACCCGCCACGAATGGGCATTCGGCTTGCCTGGGCGCTCGGGAAAGAGGGCCGGATTGGTTCGAGCAGCTCCCTGCGGAGCGCGAACTGGCGAGCGGGAAAGTCGGAGCAAGCTGGCCTGATCCTTCCGCCAAGGTGCTTGGCCAGCGCCTTCGCGAAGCGGTTGTACTCGCGGTAGTTCTCCACCTGCTTCCATGTCGCGGTCACCACGATGAAGCCGAGGGCTTCGAGCGCGTTTTTGCGGGAGGCGTCTTCGGCTATGCGCTCGGCTCCGGTGTGGCAAAGCGTGCTGTCGTACTCCACGGCCACGCGTTTCTCGGGCCAGAGGAGGTCGCAGCGCAGCGATGAGCGGTCGGTCGCCCAGCGATTTCTCGCGGGGATGGGAAGGACCTCGTTCATGACCGGATGCTCGATGCTGCTTCCTCCGCGCAGATAGGGAAGCGTGACGAGCTCGGCGAGCGTCGATTCTCGCGGTGAGGCCGACCCCCTTATGACGTGGGGAAGGGCGACTCGGGCTTTCTTCGCGCCGCGCATGCCCGTCGCCCTGTCCAGGTAGGAGCCGAGTTTCTCCGGAGCGGAGAGGGGTTTTCGGGACCTCAGCCCGAACGGTTGGGATTCGTCGGGCGCGTACGTTCCGCAGAGCTCGTATCCGAGGTGGACCGTGAGCGCGAATCCCAAAAGCGATGCCATGTGGACGAAGGTGAGCTCGGGGCTTGTGACGAAGAGGGGTTCGTCGCATCCCGGAAGGGCGAGCGCGCGCAGCGAGCCCTCCGGCAAAGGACCTGTCCGATGAGCTGAGAGAGCGGCGCTTTTTTGGCGGCCTTCGAGCGCAAGCACGTGTACGGGGAGGGTCAGGGTTCCGTCCAGGACGAACGGATTGACGCGCATATCGCGGGATGGCGGCGCGCTTCGGGGCACTTCGTGCGCACGGCATCGCGCGCGGGCCGATTCGGAGTCGCCCCACTCCGACCGCCAGAGCTCCAAGGCCGATGTATGGGAGAGGATGGTTCTCATGTTGTGAGTGTAGCACGGTGTATGGCCAGGTGAACCGTCTATTTTCCCACGTTGGAGCCGCGTGGGGTTTTCGCTTGATCCGCGCTTGATCTGTGCAAGATCCGCATCGGATCCGCACTGGATTCGCGCTGGATTCGCGCAAGGTTTCCGCATGGTTTTCCGAGCGAGCCCCGAAGCGGGATTGCCGATCGAGGGTTCACGCGGGGCTTGCCGAACGCGGCTTGCGCGGAGAGGAGGGCGATCCGAGGTCGCCCAAGGCTCGTCGCGCAGGAGCCGACAAGCTGCGTGTGTTCGTGCCGCGTGCATTCGCGACGGCGTGCGGGGGTTGCCGGATCGCGTGCGCTTGGGGCGGTACTTGAGAGTTGCCGAGCCGCGTGCTCTCGCGACGATGCGCGGCGATGCGCAGGAGTTGACGGGCGCGCGCTTGCAACGCACGCGTGCGGCGGCATGTCAAAACAGCCGCGAGGCTTCGTTGGCGGGCCTTGTGCGCTTTCGATGCGCGGATCGGCGCATCGAAAGCCTCGGCTTGTCGTAGATCTGCGGCGGCGCGTCCAAGCTGCGCACGAAACCGCACTCGTTCCAGAACTTTGGCGGAGGAGGCGCTTGCGATTGCGATGGGTGCACGGGGCGCTTAAGGCAGGGAGTCGGATGCCGAGAGTTGCACCTTGGAGCCATGAGACCGGGGGTTCGTGGCGGGTTTTGACGGAAAACCGCGGTCGCTCGTATGCGCTCGCGATGGGCGGGTGCGCGGGCGCGGGCGCGACCAGGCGTTTCACGAAACAGCGGGAAGGCGCCGCCCTCGGCGGCCCCCTTCGACCGCGGTTTTCCGTCACTGATAATCGTCAATGGGTTCGCCCTTCTTTTTTTCTTCTGGCCAGAGAAGGGTAACCTGCGTTGCAGGGACGGCGCGGTGGCTCGTTTTCCGTCCGACGCCCGAGGGCTGTCTTTGGTTTGAGTCGCCCCGCGCCGTCCCGGCGACCCGAGGACCGGCCATGACTTGATAGGAGCATGGGCGCGGCCGCAGAGCAGCATCTGCATTATAGCGCTCCCGCCAGTGACGCGTCTGCCCGCCCGAGGGTCGCCGAGCACCCGAGGAGAGGAGAAGGATGAACGAGAGAGGGACGGTCGCCGCCGGGATAGACACCCACAAGGACACGCACGCGCTGTGCGTGATCGACCTCGTCGGCCGCGTCGTGGCGACCGGCTCGTACGCCGCCGACGGCGAGGGGTACGACCGGATCGCCGCGGCGATCGGCGACCCGCGCGACTGCGTCGTGGTCGGGGTGGAGGGGACCGGCTCGTACGGGGCCGGGATCTCCAGGAGGCTCGCAGAGCTGGGCTACGACGTCGTCGAGGCGGTGAGGCCCAAGCGCGAGAGGAGGATGGCGGGCCGGGACAAGAACGACCCGGCCGACGCGGAGAGGGCCGCGCGGGACGCCCTGGCCGGCAAGGCGTCCGGCACCCCGAAGGCCGGCGGCGGCTGGGCGGAGGCCCTCAGGTTCCGCATGGTCGCGCGCGACGCCGCCGTCAGCGAGTCGACCAGGGCGGCGAACTCCGCGCACGCGCTCATCGTGACCGCGCCGGCGCCGATCCGCGGGGAGCTCGGCGGCATGAAGACCCCCGCCCTGATGAAGGCGCTCTCCCGCAGGCGCAGGGCCCGCGACGTCGTCGAGTCGTCGCTCTGGGAGTCCCTCCGGTCCCTGTCGCTGTCGTGGATCGGCGCGAAGAAGGCGGCCGCGGCCCACGAGGAGGCCATGAGGGAGATACTGCTCGCCAACGCGCCCGCCCTGCCCGGCATCCACTGCTGCGGCACGATAAGCGCCGCGAGGCTCGCCGTGACCGCCGGGGACAACCCCGAGAGGGTGAGCGGCGAGTCGGCGTTCGCCTCCCTTTGCGGAGCCTCCCCCGTCGAGGCCTCCAGCGGCAAGGCCAAGCGGCATCGCCTGAACCGCGGCGGCGACCGGCAGGCGAACCGGGCGCTGCACACCATCGCCCGCCAGCGCATGAGGCGGGACTCCCGCACGAAGCTGTACGTCGACAAGCGCACGAAGGAGGGCAAGAGCAGGCGCGAGATCGAGCGCATCCTCGTTCGCTACATCGCGCGGGAGGTGTACGGCGCCCTCGTGCGCCCGACGGACGCGGCTTGCGAGCCCTACAGGGCGTCGGCGAGGGCGGCCAAGTCGGAGCGCCTGAGAGCCGGGGCCACGCAGGCCCAGGCCTCCCGCGCCCTCGGCGTGGCGAGCGCGCGGATAAGCGAGATGGAAAGGGGGCGCCTCGTGGACGCGCCCCTTCTCCAAAGGCACCGGAGCTGGCTCGAGAGCCTGTCCGCCGGAGAAAGATGGGGAAACCCAGAATAGGGCTTGACGGGAAATAGGAGCCTCAAAACCCGCCACTACGCACGCGGTTTCGCGCGCTCTGCTGAGCGACCGCCGCTGTTCGCCCCGTTCGCCCTTCAGCGCGCGGCACGTTTCAGAATCGTCTCAGATGCGAGCACGTTCGGAGGCAACCGGGGCCTCCGCCGCGCATCGAGGCCCGCCATGGTAGGATTGTCGCGCCGCCGCGCCCGGTCAAGCCGCCACGCTCGATCGCGTTGCCTGATCACGCTGCATTATCGAGCCGCCGTGCCCGATCACGCCGCTTGCCGCGCCGCCTCGCGCGCCGCAAGTTATGGAGCGGGCGTGTGCGGCATGAGCCGCGTTGGCACTCTTTGCGTGTGAGTGCTAGCATAGTGCGGGTAACACCGAAGTACCGCCGCGAGAATCGAGGCTGACATGTCATTTGAGAAGTTCACGGACAAGGCGCGCAAGGTGCTCGTCCTCGCGCAGGATGAGGCCCGCTCGCTGCATCAGCCCTACGTGGGCACCGAGCACATCCTGCTCGGCCTCATACAAGAGAAGGACGGCCTGGCCGCCCAAGCCCTCGACCGCTTGAACGTCAAGTACGACGGCGTGGTGCAAGCCATTCGCCAGGTGGTCGCCATCGACGAGGACACCGACGTGTCCGGGCACCTGTCCTTCACGCCCCGCGTCAAGCGCGTGCTTGAGAACAGCCTGCGCGAGGCCATGCAGATGGGCCAATCCTACATCTCCACCGAGCACTTGCTGCTCGGCATCGTGCGCGAGGGCGACGGCACCGCGCTCGAGGTGCTCACGCGCCTTGGCGTGTCCGGCGACGACGTGCGCGGAGCGCTCAACGACCTCGTGGGCCAAAGTCCCGTGTACGCCGGCCGCAACGCGTTCGACGCGCAGGGCCAAGGCTCCGACAGCGTGCTCAAGGAGTTCGGCACCGACCTCACGAGCAAGGCGCGCGACGGCAAGCTCGACCCGGTCATCGGCCGTGCGGGCGAGATCGAGCGCGTCATGCAGGTGCTCTCGCGCCGCCAGAAGAACAACCCGCTCCTTATCGGCGAGCCTGGCGTGGGCAAGACCGCCGTCGTGGAAGGCTTGGCGCAGCTCATCGTGTCGAACCAGGTGCCCGACATCCTGCGCGGCAAGCGCCTGTTCACGCTCGACGTGAGCGCGCTCGTGGCCGGATCGAAGTACCGCGGCGAGTTCGAGGAGCGCCTGAAGAAGTGCATCAAGGAGGTCATGGACGCGGACGACATCATCCTGTTCATCGACGAGATGCACACGCTCATCGGCGCGGGCTCGGCCGAGGGCTCCATCGACGCGGCCGCCATCCTGAAGCCGCCGCTGTCGCGCGGCGAGATCCAAGTGATCGGCGCCACCACCATCGACGAGTACCGCAAGCACCTCGAGAAGGACTCGGCGCTCGAGCGGCGCTTCCAGCCCATCACCGTGGGGGAGCCGAACGAGGAGCAGGCCATGCGCATCATGGAGGGCTTGCGCGACCGCTACGAGGCCCATCACCAGGTGCATTTCACCGACGACGCGCTGCAAGCGGCTGTGGCGCTGTCAAGCCGCTACATCCAGGACCGCTTTCTGCCCGACAAGGCCATCGACGTGCTCGACGAGGCCGGCGCCCGCATGCGCATCCGCAACATGACGCTGCCGAAGGAGTTGCGCGATCTCGACGACGAGCTGCGTCGTCTGCGCGGCGAGAAGGACGGGGCCATCGCCGCGCAGGACTTCGAGCGCGCCGCCCAGCTGCGCGACCAGGAATCGGAGCTGAAGAAGAAGCGCGAAGAGGCCGAGAAGAAGTGGGAGGAGGACGCGCAGAAGTCCATCCACCAGGTCACCGTCGAGGATATCGCCGACGTGGTGTCCATGACGACCGGCGTGCCCGTGAGCAACCTCACCGAAGCCGAGACGGAGAAGCTTCTGCGCATGGAGGCCGTGCTGCATGAGCGCGTGATCGGCCAGGAGGAGGCCGTCACGGCGCTGTCGAAGGCCATTCGCCGTTCGCGATCGGGCCTCAAGGATCCGAAGCGCCCCGCCGGATCGTTCATCTTCCTTGGCCCCTCGGGCGTGGGCAAGACCGAGCTTTCGAAGGCGCTCGCCGAGTTCCTGTTCAACTCCGAGGACGCGCTGCTGTCGTTCGACATGTCCGAGTACATGGAGAAGCACAGCGTGTCGCGCCTCGTGGGCTCGCCTCCGGGCTACGTGGGCTTCGACGAGGGCGGCCAGCTCACGAAGGCCGTGCGCCAGCGTCCCTACTCGGTGGTTCTGTTCGACGAGATCGAGAAGGCGCACCCCGACGTGTTCAACATCCTGCTCCAGATTCTGGAGGAGGGCCGTCTGACCGACGCGCAAGGCCGCACGGTGGACTTCCGCAACACGGTGATCATCATGACGTCGAACGTGGGTGCGCGCGAGATCGCCCAGCCCACGACGCTCGGCTTCTCCACCGAGGAGCATGCGGGGCTTTCCGACAAAGAGATTAAAAGCCGCGTGATGGCCGAGATGAAGAAGCTGTTCAGGCCCGAGTTCTTGAACCGCATCGACGAGATCATCGTGTTCAAGAGCCTCACCGCCGAGCAGATCGCCGAGATCGTGAAGCTCATGGTGGCCGATTTGCGCGAGCGCTTGATCGAGCAGAACATGTCCATCAACCTGACCGAGGCGGCCTGCAAGCTCATCGCCAAGGAGGGCACCGACGCCACGTACGGGGCGCGCCCGTTGCGCCGCGCCATCCAGCGCTTGCTGGAGGATCCGCTGTCCGAGGAGATCTTGGAGGGCAAGTGGACTGCCGGATCCATCATCGACGTGGATGCGGCAGACGGCGAGCTCGTGTTCTCGCAAGGCTCGGGGGCCGTGCCCGAGCCGCGCAAGCGCGACAGCATCGCGCGCGAGGCCGAGCTTTTGCTGACGAACTACGACCTGGGCCACGCCGGCGTGCGCAGAGGCGGCTCGATGTCGGGCGGCGCGGCAGACTAGCGGCGCGACGGACTGGCTTCGCAGAGCGGTTCGTTGGGGCCCCTGTTCTTTGGGTTGTGGAATCCGAAGCCCGAAGAGCAGGGGTTTCCTGCGTCGTGCGCCGGCATTTGTCGTATACTGGAAACGTCGCTGTTGCGGAAGGCGCAGCGGATCGGCCGACCTCAGGAGGTTCCATGTTCGGAGACAACCTTGACCGCATCGTGAAGGGCATCGAGAAGAACTACGAGGCCGACGAGATATTCTTCACGAAGCCCGGGCGGAGGTTTCCCAGCCGGTCGGCTGTGAAGTGGGTTATCAAGGATCTGCGCCGGGTGCTGTTTCCAGGCTACTTCGGCGACGAGATGCTCACGCCCTCCACGAGCCCGGAGTACTTCATCGGCGAGACGCTCATCCAGATCGAGCGCGTGCTGCGCGAGCAGATCGTCCTCGCCCTCTCCTACACCTCCGACGACCGCGATGCCGCGGAGGCCGACCCGGCCCGCCATCTGTGCGGCGGGGGAACGCCCGAGCATATCTGCAAGCGCGCCTCCGAGGTGTGCACGGTGTTCTTCGACGAGCTTCCCCGCATCCAGCAGGTGCTGCTCACCGACGTGCAGGCCCTCTACGACGGCGATCCGGCGGCAGGCTCGAAAGAGGAGGTCATCTTCTCGTATCCCGGCCTGTACGCCATCTACGTGTACCGCGTCGCGCACGTGCTCTACCAGCAGAACGTGCCCATCATTCCGCGCATCATGACCGAGCTGGCGCACAGCGGCACGGGCATCGACATCGGCGCCGGCGCCGAGATAGGCGAGTACTTCTTCATCGACCACGGCACGGGCGTGGTGATCGGCGAGACCACCGTCATCGGCGACCATGTGAAGCTGTACCAGGGCGTCACGCTCGGCGCACTGTCTACGCGCGGCGGGCAGCGGCTGGCCGGGGTGAAGCGCCATCCCACCATCGAAGACGACGTGACCATCTACTCCAACGCCTCGGTGCTCGGCGGCGAGACGGTGATCGGGAAAGGGTCGGTCATCGCCGGCTCCGCGTTCGTCACCTCGTCGGTTCCACCCCATTCCCGCGTGACGCTGAAGGCGCAGGAGATCACCGTTCGCCGGCCGGACGAGCGAGACTAGGCTGGCGCGCATGCGATCGCCCGTGCGAAGTCGACGGCGTTCTTCGCCGATGCTGCGGACGGCGGGCGCGGCGTGGTGGGCGGCGGGCGATGCTTGCAGGCATCGCACGGAGTCGTCGCTGTCCGCAGCGACGCAGACGGGCGGAGAAGGAATGCGCAAGGCGGAGAGGAAGGCTTTATGACCCAGACAATCGACCCCGTGTTCTCGTCCGAGGTGCTGCGCGCGCCCGAGCTGGCGTGCGACGATCTCGACATCGACACGCTTGCGCAATCGCTCGTCGGCCTCAAGGGCGAGGTGGACAAAAACCCGCAGACGGCGGCCATCATCCTGGCCGGGGGCACGGGGGAGCGCTTCGGCAAGGAGGGCGGCAAGCAGCTCGTGGAGATCGCGGGCAAGCCCATCCTCACCTGGTCGGCCGAGGCGTTCGATGCGGTGGGCGACATCGGCCTCATCGTCATCGTGTGCCCCGAGGAGCGCTGCGACGAGTACCTTAAGCGCGCCATCGACCCGTTCCCGTTCGTCACGCCCATCGTGGTGGCGCCTGCGGGACCGAGCCGTCAGGAGTCGGCGTTCTCGGGCCTGGAATACGTGCCGGACGATTACGACTACGTCGTCTTGCACGACGGCGCTCGCCCGCTCATCACGCCCGATCTCATTGCGCACACCATCGCCACGCTCAAGGGCAACATTGACTGCGATGGGGCCGTGGTGGCGCATCCGGCCGTCGACACGCTCAAGGTAGTGGAGAACGGCGTGATCGTGGGCACGCCCGACCGCCGTGTGTTCTGGAACGCGCAGACGCCGCAGGTGTTCCGCGCCGGCATCTACCGCCGCGCGCACGCCTCGGCGCTCTCCGACGGCTTCATGGGCACCGACGACTCGTCGCTCATCGAGCGGCTGGGCGGGCGCGTGCTCGTGGTGGAGGGCAAGCGCGACAACATCAAGCTGACGGTGCCGGAGGACTACCTCATGCTGGCCGCCGCCGTGCGCACGATGTATATGAAGGGGGTCGAGGAGTGATGGGACCGTCGCCGAGTCACGCGTTCGATCCTGCGTCCTTGCGCATCGGGCAGGGCTTCGACGTGCATGCGTTCGCTGAGGGCCGCAAGCTCATCCTGGGCGGCGTGGACGTCCCGCACACGCGGGGGCTCTTGGGCCACTCCGACGCCGACGTGCTCGCGCACGCTGTTGCCGATGCGCTTCTGGGTGGCATCCGCGGCGGCGACATCGGCAAGCTGTTCCCCGACACCGACCCCGCCTATGAAGGGGCCGACTCGCTCAAGCTCTTGGCCGCCGTGGCCGACAAGGTGCGCGCCGAGGGCTACGACATCCTTGACGTGGACTCCGTCATCGCCGCGCAGGCGCCGAAGCTCTCGCCGTACCGCGACGCCATGCGCGAGAACCTTGCCCGCGCCATGGGCGTTCCCGTGGAGAACGTGGGCGTGAAGGCCACCACCACCGAGCGGTTGGGATTCGAGGGCCGCGAGGAGGGCATCTCCGCGAGCGCCGTGTGCTTGCTCTGCCGGTGCTCGTAGGGGTCGGCCGCCGTGGATCGCGGGTGGCTGCCGCTTCGCCGCGCCTTTTCCGACGCCGTTGCCGCGTCGATTGCCCCGCGCATCTCGACCGGCGCGGGGCCTTGTTGTGCTACGATAGGCGCACCGTATCCGACACGTTTCCAACGAGCGAAGGAACGTTTCTATGATCAGGCTTTACGACACGAAGACGCGCAGCAAGCAGAACTTTGAGACGCTTGAGCGCGGCAAGGTGGGCATGTACGTGTGCGGCCCCACCGTGTACAACCGCATCCATATCGGCAACGCGCGCACGTTCATCAGCTTCGACGTCATCCGCCGCTATCTCATGTGGCGCGGCTTCGACGTGACGTTCGTGCAGAACGTCACCGACGTGGATGACAAGATCATCGCGAAGGCCGCCGAGGAGGGGCGCGACGCCGCCGAGGTGGCCGCCGAGTACACCGAGGCGTTCATCGAGGACATGCGTGCCGCAAACGTGCTCGATCCCGACGTGCGCCCGAAGGCAACCGAGGAAATCCCCGCCATGATCGAGCTCGTCCAAGAGCTCATCGACGGAGGGCACGCCTACGAGGTGGACGGAGACGTGTACTTCGCCGTGCGCTCGTATCCGGCGTACGGCGAGCTGTCCGGCCGCAACGTCGACGAGATGGAGAGCGGGCATCGCGAGCTGCGCGCCGAGATCGACGGCGCGGGGCACGTGGCCGACCGCAAGCGCGATCCGCTCGACTTCGCGCTGTGGAAGGCGGCCAAGCCCGGAGAGCCCGCGTGGGAGTCGCCGTGGGGGATGGGCCGGCCCGGTTGGCACATCGAGTGCTCGGCCATGTCGCGCAAGTACCTGGGCCTGCCGTTCGACATCCACGGCGGCGGCGCCGACCTCGTGTTCCCGCACCACGAGAACGAGCGCGCGCAGAGCGAGGCCGCGTGCGGTTGCACGTTCGCGAACCACTGGATGCACGGCGGCATGCTGCAGATCAATTCTGAGAAGATGAGCAAGTCGCTTGGCAACTTCAAGCTGCTGCACGACGTGCTCGAGACGACCGATCCCGCCGTGCTGCGCTTCCTCATGCTGCAGACGCACTACCGCAGCCCGCTCGACTTCTCCGACGAGCGTCTGGCCGAGGCCGGCGCGGCGCTCGGGCGCATCAGAAACGCTGTGAAGAACCTCGATTGGCTCCTGGCCAACGCCGAGGACATCCCCTCGCCGCTCGATGTGCGCGCGCTCATGGAGCGCACCCGCGAGGCGAAGATGGGCTTCATCCTCGCCATGGACGACGACTTCAACACGTGCAAGGCCCTCGGGGAGATCTTCGACTTCGTCGCCGACGTGAACGCGCGGACGACGGGCAAGACCCTCGCGCTCACCGACGTGCCCTTCGTGCGCGACGCGCGCGTGCTCGTGGTCGATCTGCTCGGCGTGCTCGGGGTCGACGTGGAGGCTGCGGCGCAGGAGGCCGAGGGTGCGGACGGCGCGTATCCCGCCGAGGTTGTGGGATTGGCCGCCGAAATGGCCGGGTACGAGGGCGAAAACGCTGCGGAGGCTGTGGACGCGCTGCTCGCGGCCCGTTCGGAAGCCCGCGCGGCGAAGGACTGGCCCCGCGCCGACGCCGTGCGCGACGGCCTTTCGGGCCTGGGCCTCGCCGTCGAGGACACTCCGCAGGGCCCGAGGGTCGTGCGGGCCTGAGACGGCGCGTCGGATCGACGCCGCGAAGCGCGGAGGCGTTCTGCCTTGCCGCCTCAAGCCCTCCTCGCGTGCGGGAAAGCGCGCTTCGGAGGGCTTTCGGCGGGCGGCGCCCCTGCGCTTCTCGCTGGCATCGCGAACGGCAGGGCAGACAGGGCATCCAACCATGTTCGAACGAAACCACACTCCCGAGCTTCTTGCGCCCGCCGGCGGGCGGGCGCAGCTTGAGGCCGCGGTGCGCTTCGGCGCGGACGCGGTGTACTTCGCGTGCGACCGCTTCGGGCTGCGCCAGCGCGCGGAGAACTTCGCGCTTGACGAGGTGCCGTCGGCTGTGGCGTGCGCGCACGCGTCCGGAGCGCGGGCGTACGTGGCGCTCAACACGCTCATGGACGCCGACGACGTGGCGGCGCTGCCCGCCTACCTGGAGGCGCTCGACGCGGCTGGCGCGGACGCGCTCATCGTGAGCGACCTCGGCGCGCTCTCGCTCGCGCGCAAGCACGCGCCTTCCCTGGAGCTGCATGTGAGCACGCAGGCGGGCGTGATGAACGCCGAGGCCGCGCGCATGTGGTACGAGTTGGGGGCGAGCCGCGTGGTGTGCGCCCGAGAGATGAGCGTGGCCGACATCGCTCGTCTGCGTGCCGACGCGCCGCGCGATCTGGAGATCGAGGCGTTCGTGCACGGCGCCATGTGCATGGCCGTGTCGGGGCGGTGCCTGATCAGCTCCGTCATGACGGGGCGCTCGGGCAACAAGGGGCACTGCGCCCAGCCGTGCCGTTGGAGCTACGCGCTTGTGGAGGAGAGGCGGCCCGGGGAGTTCTATCCGGTGGAGGAGGATGTGCGCGGCGCCTACGTCATGAACGCGCGCGACCTCAACATGATCGCCCACTTGGACGACCTGATTGAGGCCGGCGTCGATTCGCTCAAGATAGAGGGGCGCAACAAGAAGGCGTTCTACGTGGCCACGGCGGTGCACGCCTACCGTTCGGTGCTCGACGGCGCGGACGTGTCCGAGGCGGCTGCCGAGCTGGACGCCATCTCGCACCGGCCGTACTCGACCGGGTTCTACTACGGGCGCGCCGAACAGTCGCCCGAGCGCGACGGCTACGTGAGGGAGTGCGTGCACGCGGCCACGGTGGAACGGGCGGGCGCGCGCGTGGTCGTCGTGTGCCACAACCGCTTTCGCGAGGGCGACGAGCTCGAGGTGCTCTCGCCGCGCCGTCCCGTCGCGCGCGTGCGGGTGCGCAACCTGGCATGGCTTCCCGCGCCCGCGCCGGACGATCCGAGTGACGCCGCGCCCGTGCCCGTCGCCGTGGCGAACCGTTCGGCCGAGCGCTACTCCTTCGAGGTTCACGCCGCGCTCGCGCCCGGCGACTACCTGCGCGCCCGCGTGGGCTGACGCGCCTTCTCATCGCTGATAAACACGCTTCTGATCTGCGCCGAAGCGATGAGGGACTGCGAAGCTCCCGTAACGGCCTTCGCGCGTGCGCGGCGCTACACTAAAGCACCGACCTTTGAAGGAAAGCGAGGTGCATCATGTCGAATCATGCGTATCGTGCCGCGTCGGCACCGGGCGTCGTCCAGCGCGCCCGCAACACGAAGACGGGTCGTAGGCTCGAACGCGGCGGCTACCTGACGGTGGAGACCGTCACCATGTGGATCGTCTACGCGCTCACGCTCGTGGGCAACGCCGTGATCGAGGGAGGGCAGGTGGGCGGCAACACCTCGGCCACGGTGGCGTACGGCGTGTTCACGTGGTTCACGCCCGCCGGCTACGTGTTCGCCATCTGGTCGGTCATCTACGTGGCCCTCATCGTGTGGCTCGTGGCCTACACGCGAAACGCCGCGACCCGCCCGAAGGCGTTCACCGCCACCTCGGCGCTGTTCATCGCGAGCTGCGTGCTCAACGTGCTGTGGCTGGCGTTGTGGCACTTCGAGGCCGTGGGCGTGTCGTTCGTCGTGATCTTGGCCGAATGGGTGGTGCTCGCCGCGCTGTACCTGAACGTGCGGAAAACGGCGCGGCGCGGCGCGGAGTGGATGCCCATCTCCCTGTACACCGCGTGGGTGACGGTGGCCACCATCGCGAACATGGCCATCCTCATCACGCGCGCGCTCGACGGCGGGCTGCCGTTCTTCAACGGGCTGTCGGCCATCGCGCTCTCGGCAGGCGTGCTGGCGCTCGGCTACCTCATGAAGAAGAGCTACGACGACTGGGTGTTTCCCGTGGTGTTCCTGTGGGCGCTCGTGGGCGTGGGCGTGAACGTGGCTCCGGTGTCGGGATTCACGGCGGCTGTCGTGCTTCTGCTGTGCGCGGTGGGCGGCATCCTCACGTTTCTGCCGACGGGCGCGCTGCGCGGCCTGCGCAGGTAGCGCGGCGTGCGTGCGGGGCGCGCGGGTGAAACGCGCATGCGAGGCGGGCGTGCGGGCGGGATAGGCGTGCGTGCGGGGTGCGCGGGCGGAGCGATGGCACCCTGTCCCGCACCGGGCGCAGCCGCCGTCCGCATGCGTACGCGCCCGCCCGCTGCTCGCCCGCGCATCCCGGCGGCGTCAGCCGGAGCCCCGGCGTGCCGGGGGGCTCGTGGCGATTTTGCGGCCTGGAGGGCTTCGGCGCGGCGGGCGTCCGGGCTTTCGTATAATGGCTCCATGACCACGATACGAAGCATATACCGCACGGCGCGCGCTTGCGGGCGCCGCCCCGTCTCGTTCGAGATATTCCCGCCGAAGGGCGATCTCACGCTTGAGACGGCCCATGACGTGGCCGGAGAGCTTGCCGAGCTCGCCCCCGACTTCATCAGCGTGACGTATTCGGCGGGCGGCAGCGGCAACAAGCGGGCCACCGCCGACGTTGCGCAGATGATCCAACGGGATTTCGACGTGCCCGCCGTGGCGCACCTCACCTGCGTCGGGGCCACGGAGGAGACGATCGCGCGCGCCGTGGACGACCTGCGAGCCCATGGCATCGACAACGTGCTCGCCCTGCGCGGAGACGCGGCGGGCGCCGACGAGCCGGGGACGTACCGCTATGCCCGCGACTTGATCTCGCGTTTGGCCGAAGAGGGGTTCTGCGTGGGCGCGGCGGCGTATCCCGAGGGGCACATCGCTTGCGACGACGCGCGCGCGAACATCGAGCACCTCAAGCAGAAGCAGGACGCGGGCGCGAGCTTCTTCGTCACGCAGCTGTTCTTCGACAACGAGTTCTTCTACCGGTTCTGGGAGGCAGCGCGAAACGCGGGCGTCACGGCGCCCATCGCGTGCGGCATCATGCCGTTTCTGGGGAAGGCCCAAATCCAGCGCATGGTGTTCATGTGCGGCGCGTCGCTGCCGTCGCCTGTCGTCAAGCTGCTCGCGCGCTTCGAGGACAGACCGGACGACCTGCGCCGCGCGGGCGTCGAGTACGCGTGCGCCCAGCTCGTCGACTTGGACGCGCACGGGGTGGACGGGCTGCACGTCTACACGATGAACCAGCCCGACATCGCGCGGGCGAGCATGGCGGCGCTGAGGGCGGCATGGCGGGCGTAGGCTCGGTTCGCGCCGTAGAGCGCGGGGCCGCGGGCCGCGAGGGCGGCGGCGCGCCGTCGGATGGCGCGTTGCCCTCCCGATCGGGCGCGGGCGGGGCCGTCTTGTCGCTTGATCGCGACGAGGCGCTGCGCTATCTGGGCTATGCCGGTCAGAAGCTGGACGCGCAGCTGCTTGCGCGCTTCGAGGAGCTTGCGAGCGCATGCGAGCGCGAGCTGCGACCGGCGTGCGCGAGCGCGTCGTTTCCCGTGGACGAGGCGCTCACCCGCTGGGACGGCGAGGACGGCGAGGGCCCGCAGGTGGTCCTCGCCGGTTGCGGCCTCGTGCTGCCGGGCCGCGACATCGCGCGGCATCTGCGCGGCGCGCGCGAGGTGGCGCTTCTGGCGTGCACGCTCGGCGCGGCCTGCGAGCGCGAGCTGCGCAAGCACG
Source organism: Gordonibacter sp. An230 (assembly GCF_002159915.1). Classification (GTDB taxonomy): domain Bacteria; phylum Actinomycetota; class Coriobacteriia; order Coriobacteriales; family Eggerthellaceae; genus Rubneribacter. Next base: position 4,084 of record NZ_NFJP01000003.1, on the reverse strand, counting down.
CGGCGATCAGCCCGACCGACGCGCTTTTGTACGGGGCGGCTGCCTCCGCGCTCGTCGAAGCGGCTGCAGACGCCTGCGACGCCGCCGTGGCGTCGCAGGCCGCCGCGCGCGGTCTGCGCGCGAGCGCCCGCTACAGCCCCGGTTACGGCGACTTGCCGCTGTCCGTGCAGCCGGCGTTCCTCAAGGCGCTCGACGCGACGCGCCGCATCGGGCTTTCGGTGACGGCGGGCAACCTGCTCGTGCCCACGAAGAGCGTGACGGCCGTGATCGGCCTGTTCGACGAGGCTCGCGCGGACGGCGGGGGATCAGACGGCGCGCGGGACGCGAACCGGGGCGGCGCGCGGGACGGAGCCTCGGGCCGAGCGCCCGTGCGCGCCCACGCCGACTGCGCGACGTGCCCTGCGCGCGAGGGGTGCCTGCTCAAAGGGAAAGGACGGACCTGCCATGGCTGAGACGACGCTTCGCGACCCGCTTGCCGACGTCGCCGTCAAGGACGAGCGTTTGGGGCGCGCCCTGCGCGGCGAGGGGTTCCTCGTGTTCGACGGCGCGATGGGCACGCAGCTTCAGGTGCGCGGCCTGGCCGAGGCGGGCGCGCTGCCGGAGCTTTTGAACTTCACGCACGCAGACGAGATCGCCGCCATCCATGCCGACTACGTGGCCGCCGGAGCCGAGGTCGTCACCACCAACACGTTCGGCGCGAACGCTTGCAAGCTGGCGGGCGCGGCGAGCGTGGCCGAGACGTACCGCGCGGCCGCGGCGTGCGCCCGGGCGGCGGGGGCGCGCTACGTGGCGGGCGACGTCGGGCCGTCGGGATTGCTTCTGGAGCCTTTGGGCACCTGCTCGTTCGAGGAGGCGTACGATCTGTTCGCCGAGCAGGTGGACGCGGTCGTCGCGGCGGGGTGCGACCTCGTGCTCATCGAGACGATGGCCGATCTGCGCGAGGCGAAGGCGGCCCTTCTGGCTGCGAAGGAGCGCTGCGATCTGCCCGTGATCGCGACGATGACCTTCGGCGAGGACGGCCGCACGTTCCTCGGCACGCCTCCGGGCGTGGCCGCGGCCGCGCTCTCGGCGATGGGCGCGCACGCCGTGGGCCTGAACTGTTCGCTCGGGCCGGACGAAGTGCTGCCGTCGGTGCGCGAGATGGCGCGCTTCGCCCGCTGCCCGCTGCTCGTGCAGCCCAACGCCGGCCTACCGCGCGTCGAGGGCGGGCGCACGGTGTACGACGTGGACTCCGACGCCTTCGCGCGCTCGATGGAGGCCGTCGTGGAGGCCGGGGCGAGCCTCGTGGGAGGCTGCTGCGGCACGTCGCCCGAGTTCATCGCGCGTTTGCGCGCGCTCGTCGACGCCCGCGCGGTGCCCGCGCCCCCTGCGCGCGAGGAGGCGTTCGTGGTGACGAGCGCGCAAGAGGCCGTCGTGCTGCCGCGCGGCGCGGCGCGGATCGCCGTCATCGGCGAGCGCATCAACCCCACGGGCAAGCCGAAGCTCAAGGAGGCCTTGCGCGCGGGCGACCTCGACCACCTCGTGGGAGAGGCCGTGGCCCAGCAGGAGGCCGGCGCCGACGTGCTCGACGTGAACGTGGGTCTGCCCGAGCTTGACGAGCCGGCCGTGCTGCGTGCCGCCGTGGAGAAGTTGCAAGCTACGGTCACGCTGCCTTTGGTGGTGGACTCGAGCGATCCGGTCGCCGTGGAGGCCGCTGTGCGCGGTTACGCCGGAAAGCCGCTCGTGAACTCCGTGAACGGCACGCGCGAGAGCATGGACGCCGTGCTTCCCCTGGTCAAGAAGTACGGCTGCGCCGTGGTGGCCCTCACGCTCGACGAAGACGGCATCCCGCCCACGGCCGAGGGGCGTCTGCGCGTGGCGGAGCGCATCGTGGCCGAGGCCGAGCGTCGCGGCATCCCGCGCGAAGACGTGGCGGTGGACTGCCTCGTCATGGCGGCCGCCACGAACCAGGACGAGGCGCGCGAGATCGTGCGCGCCGTCGCGCTCGTGAAGGAGCGCCTCGGCGTGCGCACGGTGCTCGGCGTGTCGAACGTGAGCTTCGGCCTGCCGCAGCGCGGCCTGGTGAACGCGACGTTTCTGGCGGCGGCCTTCGGAGCGGGGCTCGACCTGCCCATCTTGAACCCGCTCTCGGCGCGCTATCGCGACACCGTGGCGGCCTTCAAGGTGCTGAACGGCCAAGATGCGGGCGCGCGTGCGTTCATCGAGGGCTATGCGGGCGCGCTCGACCCGTATGCGCTGGCGAGCGCTGAGAAGACGGTGCCCGCAGCTGGCGCGGGCGCGGCTCTCGCGGGGGTGCCGGGGGCTCAGGGCGCCGATGCGGGCTCTCCCCGGGTGCAGGGTGCCGACTCCTTTCCCGTCCCGCCCGCCCTTGCCGACGCTGCCGAGGACGTGCGCGCGATGGCGCATCTCATCCTCACGGGCCGCAAGGGCCCCATGGCGCAGGCTGCCGAGCGCCTTCTTTCCGACCATGATCCGCTCGACGTGGTGAACGGCGTGTTCATTCCCGCGCTCGACGAGGTGGGCGCGCGCTTCGAGCGCGGCTCGTTCTTCCTGCCGCAGCTCATGGCGTCGGCCGAAGCCGTGAAAGCCGGCTTCGACGTGGTGCGCGCCCGCCAAGGCGCCGCGCCCGAGGTTGACGACGCGAAGACCATCGTGGTGGCCACGGTGAAAGGCGACATCCACGACATCGGCAAGAACATCGTGAAGATGCTGCTGGAGAACTACGGCTTTCGCGTGGTGGACCTCGGGCGCGATGTCGATCCCGAGGAAGTGGTGCGCGCCGTGGAGCGCACGGGCGCGCGCCTCGTGGGGCTGTCGGCCCTCATGACCACCACGGTGCGGGCCATGGAGGAGACGGTGCGCCTCGTGCACGAGCGAGCGCCCGAAGCGCGGGTGTTCGTGGGCGGGGCGGTGCTCACGCCCGAGTACGCCGCGCAGATCGGAGCCGACTTCTACGGCAAGGACGCCGCCGAGGCTGCTCGCATCGCCGAGCGCTTCTTCGCAAAGCGCGAAGACGGCAGAGGTGACGGAGACGATGTCTGAATCTGCCGTCCGAATCGGTTTTTCTCGATGCATTCGGTCGGCGTTCTTGCTATGATGAAGGGCAAGGTATTCCCGGACGAAAGGGGTCGCTATGGGAACGAAAGCAGCCGAGGCGCTCGACGTGTCCTTCGACGAGCTGCCGACCTATCTGCACGCGAAGCATTCCGTGTACATGGAGGTCGACGGCGCGACGTACTACCTCACCGATGTGAACGACCAGTACTGGCGGGCGCAGGACACGACGAAGCTCAACGAGAAGGGCCACTACGTCGATGCGAGCGAGCTGGTGCCGACGCTGAGCGAGTTTTTGACCCTGCCGTTCGCGGATGGGAAGTCGATCGCCGACGTGTTCGACAAGGCCACGTTCTACGCATCCGAGAAAGCGGAGTGACGGATACGGGGGCGGCTGCTGAAAGCAGCCGCCCCCGGTCGTTTCGAGGGGTCTGCCTGGGTGGCGGGTGCTGGCGCGTGGACGACGGTCGTGCTTCGGGGCCGCAGGGCGCTGACGGCAGGGTTTGGCGCGCTGCCTTCGTCCGCGCATTTGGGCGCGCGCTAGGCGTTGCGCGATTCGCCACCCCGTGTTCGCTATCCACGATTGGGCGTTGCTCTCTGAGGTGCGGCGTGCGTGTTGGTGGGGCGGTGGGGCAGGGGAACGTGTTGCGTGCGAAGCGCGGCAGGGGGGGACGGCCGGATGGGCCGACTTTGCGGGCTGGCTTTGCGCCGTGGTGGAAAGATCGGTGGCAGGTGCTTCTGTTGGCCAGAACGCAAAACGAGCCGGATCTGCGATCCGGCTCGATGACAAGTGGTGGAGCCTAGGGGGATCGAACCCCTGACCTCATGGCTGCCAGCCATGCGCTCTCCCAGCTGAGCTAAGGCCCCGAAAAAGTGCGAGATTCAGTATAGCGGAAGCGCGTCGAGGGTCAAGGACTTTTTTGAAAATATTTTCAGCGATTTGCGGGAGCGGGGTGCGACGCGGCGACGCGGCGACGCGGTGCGGCGCGGGAGCGGGAGGGAGCTGGGGGTGGGGCCGACGCGCGGGGGA
>NZ_NFJP01000029.1 GCF_002159915.1 Gordonibacter sp. An230 | reverse complement strand
TGCCTCGACTACTTCCCGAACCGCGTCAAGGATCCCACCCTGGTGCGCCCGGAGATGTGGAACGACTAGCCGCGTAGTAAGCCCGCGTGACGCAGTCTAGACTCTGATGAGCGGCGTCGCGATGTAAAGAAAGGGGATTCGGTTTGCAAAGCATGCCGGATCCCCTTTTTGTTTCCAGCCCGCAACAATCGCACGTGAAAAATCATAAGGTCATGCAGGATCAAAGGTAAGACCCTCGGTGTTTCGCATTCGATCTTTCATGATGAAAATCCTTCTCGCGGAGGTCTGGCTGGACTATACCTTTTTTGCTACTGGTTTAAGGAGGACCAATGGCGGACAACAAGATCGCTCAGGGAAGCGCGCAATCCGGTGGCGGAACCGGCTTCGAGATGGATCGAAAGTGGGGAACGATCGCCATGCTCATCTCGGCGACGGGCATGGGCCTTGTGCCTTTGTTCAGCCGTTGGGCGACGCGCACCGACATGTTCGACGGTACGGCTGGTTTGAATGCCGGCGACTCGGTGGGCGCGCTCATGGCCGTGGGCCGCATGACCATGGGGTTCGTCTTCTTCGTCGCGCTGCTGTTCATCACCCACAAAGTGGGCGTGTTCAAGAAGCTCAAGGTGACGCCCGCCATCATTCTGGGCGGCGTCATGATCGGCCTTTCTCTTGCGTGCTACGTGACCGCCACGCTGCTCACGTCGGTTGCAAACTCGGTTCTTTTCATCTACACAGGGCCCGTGCTTTGCATTCTGTTCGCCCGGATATTCAGAAAAGAGCCCATGTCGTTGCTGCAATGGATATGCTTGGTGGCGGTGATCATCGGCACGCTGTTCGGCAACAACATCGTCGGGTTCAACGAGTCGGGCGCGTTCACGGTGAGCTTCAGCCTCGAGATGTCCACGCCCGATTATCCGCAGAAGGGCATCGGTGACATCTTCGGTTTGCTTTCGGGCGTGTTCTACGGCTTGTCGATGTTCTTCAACGGCTATCGTAAAGATGCTGACACCACCGCTCGCGGTGTGTGGAACTTCCTGGCCGCTGCGATTGCTGCGCTTGCGGTTACGCTGGCCATGAACTTCATGGGCGAAAGCGGCATTGTGCCGTCCAACTGGGCGCTTAACTTGCATCTCACCGCATTCAACTGGATAGGCGCCGTTCTTCTGTGGATCTTCTCCGGCGCGGTAGCGTTGGGCTTCTTGCTGGTTGCCGGCCGCAATCTGCCTGCTGCCGATTACGGAACCATCGCGTACTGGGAGGTTCCGGTCGCGCTGTTCATCGGCTTGGTCATCTTTGGCGAGGCGCTGACCATCAACACCATCATCGGCGGCGTCCTCATCATCGGCGGCGGAGCGATTCCGGCCGTCAAGGGCATCATCGAAGGCGCGAAGCACGAGAAAGAAGTCGAGATTCGTGAAAACCTGTCTGCCCGCCTTGAAGAGGAGGCCCGGAAAGAGGACCTCGATCTTCGCTAGGGTCTGCGATTGCGCTGAGAACGTGCTGGATGGGCGGCCGATCGGCCAAGATGCCGCGTCCGCCCCGCTCTGAAGAGGAAGGTGCAGCATATGAAGATTACAAGCAACCTGACCCACATCGCGACTGCGGTCGAGTTCGAGGCAGCCAAGAGCGAGGACGAACTGCTGACCGCATTTGACCAGGCGGGATTGCAGGGATTTCCAGCCGAATTGGACATTGCCGAGCGCACAGAGGACCATGTGCAGATGATGTCGCTCGACACGCTGCTGGGCTTTGCGAAGGCGTCGGGGTTGGCTGCGGTCACCTACGACGTAACCTACTTCCCGCACGCCGACGACGCCGAGGTCGATTACCAGCTCAGGCAGCTGTCGCATGACCTCGAGATCAGTCCCGAGGTTATTCGAGATGTGTGCGCGTCCGAGATCGAGGAGTATCTTGCTCTCGATGCGAAGCGCGATGCAAGTCTGCCGGTGCACAGCATTGTCGAGGCGTACACGGGCGGCACGGCGTTCGCCTGGTACGGTATGAGTGAGTACCCGCGCCTCAAGAGGGTTATCTTGCGCAAGTTGGCACAGGGTGGGCAGAGGGCTACGCGCAATTTCGTCATGCGTGCGAGCAAGGCCCAGGTTGATCTGCTCGAGGACTACTGATCGAGTAGATGTGCGATTGGACAACGTAACGTCGAGGGGTCCGCTTGGTGGCGAGAAGCGGACCCTGCATCCTTTGACGTGCGTGGATGCGAATCGCGGACTCGCTGCATAGAGAAGTCTTTTACGCCGAAAGATGGTTACAATTCGGCTACGTGCCGATCTGTCGAGAACTCTGTCACCGAACTAAGGTAAAGTAGGCAAAGCGTTTACATTCGGACGAACGATTGGGATTTCGATGGCGAGGACGCAAGGCATGCGACCTGAGAGCATCCGTACGGACGTGTTCGACTGGGCCGCACTGTTCTTAGGGGACTATCATGAGTGTTGAAACGACGATGGAACGCAGGGGCTATACCGACGAGGAGAAGCACAGAACCCTCAAAAGAGTCGTCGGCTCTTCGTTCCTCGGCAACTTTATCGAATGGTTCGACTACGCGAGCTATTCGTATTTGGCTACCGTCATCGCTTTGGTGTTCTTCCCTGGAGAGGATCGCACGGTGGCGGTCATGTCTACGTTTGGCGTATTCGCCCTCTCTTTCCTGGTTCGGCCTATCGGAGCGCTGTTCTGGGGAAATATGGGAGATAAGAAGGGTCGCAAGTGGGCTCTTTCCATCTCCATTTTACTGATGTCCGGCGCCACATTCCTCATCGGCTGTCTTCCCACCTATGCGATGATCGGCGTGGGCGCGCCGCTTCTTCTCCTGCTCCTGCGCATGGTGCAGAGCTTCTCCGCCGCTGGTGAGTACGCCGGTGCCGCCACGTTCATCGCCGAGTACGCGCCGACGAACCATCGTGGCTTCTATTGCTCGATGGTTCCGGCTTCCACGGCGGCGGGCTTGCTGGTGGGCTCCTTGTTCGCTTCGGCCATGTTCAACATCTGGGGAGCCGATTCCCAGTTCGTGACCGAATGGGGCTGGCGCATCCCGTTCTGGCTGGCGGGTCCGCTGGGCTATATCACGCACTACATCCGCGAGCATCTTGAGGACTCGCCGGTGTACGAGCAGATGCAAAACGATCTGAAGGCGAAGGGGCTGCAGGGCGAGGACAAGCCCATGCGCACGCTGTTCAGAAAGCATTTCAAGCGCCTCGTCATCTCGTTCGGCGCGTGCGTTCTGAATGCGGTTGGCTTCTACGCGGTGCTCACGTACTTGCCGAACTATTTGGAGACAACGCTGAATTACGATCCGGCGCTTGCCTCCATAATCACGAACATCGTGCTGGTGGTCTACATCGGGTTCATCTTCTTGTCCGGGCGCATATCTGACCGCCTAGGCCGCAAGAAAATGCTTGTCGCTGCGTGCGTGGGCTTCATCATCCTCACCATTCCAGCGTTTATGCTGCTAAGCACGATGAACTTTGTGGTCATCCTCGTGGTCGAGCTGGTCATGTGCCTCTTGCTCACCATCAATGACGGCACGCTGGCCAGTTACCTGAACGAGACGTTTCCCACGGATGTGCGCTATTCCGGCTTCGCTTTGAGCTTCAACTTGGCGAATGCGATCTTCGGTGGGTCGGCCTCCTACATTTCCTTCTGGTTGATCTCGGTGACGAACAACAACATTGCCCCGGCGTTCTACATGGTGTTCATCGCCGTCATTGCGTTTGTCGCCATGATCCTGTCTCACGAACATACGGGGCAGGACCTGACGGAAGTCGAGTAAGGCCTGTTGTCGTTTGGTATGATATCGCCATGGTCCGTCCGAACTCGGTTCGAGCGGGTCATGGCGACTTTTATATGGCGCCGCGCCTCGCGCGGCTTCGGAGCAGGCGGGCGCGCTTGGGTGGCGTAGGAAAGGGATGATGAGGTGATGGGCGAAACGTCGCAAACGCCGAAATCATTGAAGGCGCAGATTACGCGCACTTCGCTTGTGCTTGCTGCTGCGGCTCTGTTGCGTGAGCAAGGTCCGAAAGCGGTTACGTACCGAAAGGTGGCGAAGTGGGCCGGGGCGGCGTCGTCGTCTGTGGGATATTACTTCGATTCCGTCACCCAGCTGTTGCACGAGGCCGGGCGCTACAATATTCAACTGTGGTCTGAGCGTGCCGAGAAGGCGGCCGCTGCCGCCGAAGGGCTTTCGCCCGAGGAATGCCGGGATCAGGTGGTCGATCTTCTGGTGCGCGCGTGCCTTCCCGACGGATCCGTCGTGCCCGCCGCTCATTACGGCCAGCTTATCGCGGCGGCCGAGTCCGATGTGGTGACGGAGGCGTATCAGAAGGGGCGCGTGTCGCTCGATGCGGCTATCGGGCGCATTCTTGCGCGCGCCGGAATCGACATGCCGCCCCGTATGGTGGGCACTATCGTGGACGGTGCAGCGGTGGCCGCCATCTCCGAAGGTTACGACGTGCGCGAGTTCGCCACGGAGCTGTTGCGCGAAGCGCTTGAGACGTATGCGGGGAATTCGCGCGACTGACAGCGTTGGCGCCATGTGCATCTGGGATTTTGTCTTCCATGCGCCAATGGCCCAAATCTGGACGGCTTGCGATGGGGGCGCGGCATGCGCGTTCGTCTGCGCGCGCTCGGTCGGTTCGCGGCTGTCGGGCGCCATGTGACCGTTTTCGCGCGTTCGCAGGGCCTCTTCACGAGCAATTGCGCAGAAAAAAGGGCGTTCCCGAAAGGCTTTCTGCGCATACGAGAGGGGAGCGTTGAGGAAGCGAGCTGCGCGAGCGCGTGCGAAAGGACGGGATCTGCCGGCGCTTCACGATGTGTCGTCGGCTATCGCGCGTAGAAAAAAAAGGGGGGGGGCGTTGGTTGCGCGGGGCGGATGAGGGCGGGCTCGCGGTTGTTTGCGTCGAAGTGCGCTCGCAGTTGGGCTGTCCTTGCTGCTTTCGCGGCGCAGACATGCCTTCGTGCTGTGCTCGAGGCACCTCTGCCCTCTTTTGCGCTCGTTTCGAACGCGCGCTTCGGGGATTTCGTCGGCAGTGTAAGAGGGGCGTCAAAGTGTGTTTGCGGGGGCGGGTAGCAATGAGGAGCCAACGCTTTAACGACGGGAGGGTGAACGCCCTCCCGTCGTCGTTTGCGGCCCTTTCTCCTCTGATAGAACCTTCGGGAGCATCGAAAGCCGTGCGAGCGCGTTCTCGGGCGCATCGGAGGGAGCGTCTCGCCGAAGGTTAGGGAAGGAGTGAGGGGTATGAACGAACCCCGCCAACAGGCGGTTGCATCCGCGTCCGCGTCGATGCCGCCGTCTGCTGCCGCGTCCGCATCTGCGTTATCGCCTACGGTCGATTCCGGGCCTGTGGGAAGGATGGGGAGGCCCTCGTTCAAGCGTACGCTGACGTTCTTCGGGTTCTTCGCCATTACTGCGTCCATGGTGATGACGGTGTACGAGTATCCGTCGTTCGCCTCATCTGGGTTTAGTTTGGTGTTCTTCCTCGTCGTCGGGGGAATCCTGTGGTTTCTGCCCGTGGCGCTATGCGCGGCCGAGATGGCGACGGTGAGAGGATGGGAGTCCGGCGGTGTTTTCGCTTGGGTGGGCAACACATTGGGAAGACGCTGGGGGTTCGCGGCGTTGTTCTTCCAATGGTTTCAGATCACCGTGGGGTTCGTGACGATGGCGTTTTTCGTCTTGGCCGCGTTCGCTTACGTGGCGGGGTGGGATGCGCTGTACAACGACCCGCTCGTCATGTTCTTCGGGGTGGCGGCTATCGTGTGGTTGCTCACGCTCACGCAGCTGGGCGGCACGAAGTACACGGCACGCATCTCAAAGGTGGGCTTCGTGGGCGGTATCATCGTGCCGGTCGTCGTGCTTCTGGTGGGCCTGATCGTCTACTTTGCCACTGGCGGCGTCTCGCGGATCGATCTTTCGCCTTCTGCGCTCGTGCCGGATTTCGGCAAAGTGGATACGCTCGTGATCTTCGCGTCGTTCATTCTTGCGTATATGGGTGTGGAAGCGTCCGCATCGCACGTGAACGAGTTGAAAAATCCCAATCGCAACTATCCGCTAGCCATGATTGTCCTGGCGGTGCTCACCATCGCGCTCGACGCCCTGGGAGGCTTGGCCGTGGCCACAACGCTGCCCGCGAACGTGCTGGACAGCAACCTGTCGTTTGGCGTGATCGAAGCGTTTAGCGCTATTTACGTGCAGCACTTCGGACCGTGGTTTGGCTGGATCGTGTTCGCGGTGGCACTGCTTTTGGCATTGGGCGTGTTGGCTGAGATATCAGCATGGATCGTTGGTCCGTCGCGCGCGCTGCTCGACACTGCGCACGACGGCATTCTGCCGCCGTCGTTCAAGACGGTGAACAAGCATGGCGTATCGGTGAAGACCGTCGTGATCCAAGCTGCCATTGTCACTGTATGGGATGCGGTTCTGTGCGGTTCCATCGCGTTATCCGGCGGGTCAAGCTCGTCGGTGGGCTATTTGACGGCTATCGGGCTGACGGTGGTCATCTACCTGGTGGGCTACGTGCTGTTCTTCCTAGGATACTTCGTGTTGGTGCTGAGGAAGAAAAGCCTGCCGAGGTCGTTTCAGCTGCCGGGTGGCACGCCGTTCAAAATCGTTGTGGCGAGCGTGGGCTTGCTCATGACGGTGGCGACGCTCGTGATCTCGTTCTTTCCGTCGTCGAATTTGACGGCGCAGGCAAACCGGGTGTACCAGATCACGTTGTTCGTGGCGTTTGCGGTGTCGGTGGCCCTTCCGTTCGTCATCTATTCGCAGCGGCATCGATGGGCGCCGAAGAGCGAGACGGAGGCGGTGAGAATCGAAAGGGCTGGCCGTAGCGCAGGCGCGGTTCGAAGAGGATCGATTTCGGTCGTTCCCAAGGCGGGTGCGACTGCGCCGACGTCTGTCTCCCCTCGGCATGCGGTCGGCTCGTCGTCGACGGGTTTTCGAGACGCGCGGGACACGCTTGGCGCGAAAGCTGGTTCGCAAGCTGCTGGGCAAGGGAGCGGGAAGATCAACAAACGCACTCGGGCGAGGGACAGCTTGAATTCCGAGCCGCGGCCTTCTGTTCATGGGAGCGGCATGGCGCGAGCTTCGGGTTCGAGCGGCATAACATCCGGCGCTGGCGTCGGCGGGAGTGTCGTTCGCACGATTTCCGTGGCGGTGGCGAGCGTGACGAATCGTCCGGAAAGCCCTTTCTCTGCAGATGTGCGCGAGACGTCGACCGCGGTGAAGGCGGCTGAGCGCAATGCGGCAAACGATGTGCGGCCGGGTGCCGAGGGCGCGGGCGTCTCGCCCCGCGAGGGCCGGCGGTACGAGCAAGATTCACATGGCGAACAGGTTGGAGGGTCGGCACAAGACGCGCGCGCCGCGCGCTCCGCGCAATCGGCGCGCGATTCGCGAGATGCGAGCACGAACAAAAGCTATAACGACGAGGGCGACAGCAATTCGGCGCCGTAACGGCGAGTGCGCTCGTAGCTGCCCGTGCGGCTCTGTGCAGCGTGTTCAGCTCGATGGGGCTTGCGCCCGGCTCTTGCCCTGCTGCAAACGACTTACAGGAGGTTCCCGATGAAAGAACGCATGTCGACAAGCGCGATCCTCGATGCGATGGACGAGGAAACGAAGTATCTCACGCCCATTTTCGGCAGCGAAGCATCCGATGCGCAGATGCCTCGTACGAGGATGAACGACGAGCCCGTCGAGCCGCGCATCGTCTACGAGATGGTCAAAGAGCATCTGTCCATCGAGGGCAACGCCACGCAGAACCTTGCCACCTTCTGTCAGACCTACATGGAGCCCATGGCTGCGAGAATCATGTCCGAGGTCATGGCGAAAAACGCCATCGACAAGGACGAGTACCCCATGACGGCCGACCTCGAGAACCGCTGCGTCGCCATGATCGGCGATCTGTGGCATGCGAATCCCGACGAGGAGCCCATGGGCACCTCCACCGTCGGCTCGTCCGAGGCCTGCATGCTGGGCGGCCTCGGCATGCTGTTCCGCTGGAAGAAGCTGGCGAAGGACGCCGGCATCGACATCTACACCGAGCAGCGCCCGAACCTGGTGATCTCCGCAGGCTACCAGGTGTGTTGGGAGAAGTTCTGCCGCTATTGGGATATCGAGATGCGCCTCGTGCCGCTTGAGAAAGATCATCTGTCGCTGAACATGGACACGGTCATGGACTACGTGGACGACCACACCATCGGCATCGTGGCCATCCTCGGCATCACCTACACCGGCAAGTTCGACGACGTGCAGAAGCTCGACGAGCTGGTGGGTGCGTACAACAAAGAGCACTCGAATCTGCCGATCCGCATCCACGTGGACGGTGCATCGGGCTCCCTGGTCGCTCCGTTCGTGGATCCCGATCTGGTGTGGGACTTTCAGTTGGAGAACGTTTGGTCCATTAACGCTTCCGGCCATAAATACGGGCTCGTGTACCCGGGCATCGGCTGGGTTGTGTGGCGCAGCAAGGAAGCGCTGCCCGAGGACTTGATCTTCTGGGTGAGCTACCTGGGCGGCGAGGAGGCCACGATGGCCATCAACTTCTCTCGAAGCGCCTCGCAGATCGTGGGACAGTACTACGTGCTCATGCGCAACGGTTTCAAGGGCTTTCGCGAGATTCATCTGCGGACGCTCGACGTGGCGCGCTATCTGGCCGCCGAACTCGAGGAAATGGGCATCTTCGAGATGTACGAGGATGCGTCTAACATTCCCATCGTGTGCTGGGGCCTAAAGGACGACGCCGACGTGGAGTGGTCGCTCTACGACCTGTCCGACCGTTTGCGCATGAGCGGCTGGCTCGTGCCTGCGTACCCGATGCCCGCCAATCTGCAGGATGTGGTGGTGCAGCGCGTCGTGGTGCGTCAGGATTTCTCTATGCAGCTCGCCATCAAACTGGCGGATGATCTAAAGAAGGGGATCGACGTTTTGAGCAAGGCCCGCATCGTGGCGGGCGACGTGCAAGAGGCTGCCAAAGCCGGCTTCAACCATGGCGGCCGTTCGAGCGTCGACAGGGGTGACGAGGTGCAGACCAAGACGAAGCCCGCCTGGAAGTAGTTCGTGCGCCATCTTGGACGTGGGCGACAAAAGTAGCTGAACCTGAAAGAATTTGTACGGTGCCAGTAAGATCCATGCGCCGCGACCGGTGAGGTCACGGCGCTTTTTCACGTTGGCGACTTGTGTGAAGTCGTGTGTCGATGCAGGAGCAAGAAGGGAGTCGAATCGCAAGCACCACTGATCGAATTTCAACGGCTTAGTACGCGCATACGTCATCTTTAACAATAGTGGAATGAAATGCGCATCGAGCGAGGCGCCCGTCGTTCCCATACGTTTCGTATGAGATTGAGGAGTGCTTTTAGGGTCTCGTACTAAACGGAGGTTATGCGCCTTTTATCGCTTTCCTATAGTTGAAGCAAGAAGGCGGCGCGTCGATCTACCTGAGCGGTTCTTTTGTCGCTGCGCCGATGAATTTGCAACAGGAGAGGAGGATTTCGTCATGACGGTGACGATAAATCGGAGGCAGTTTCTGTCTACATCTTTGCTGGCGGGAATAACGGTTGCAGGGGCAACGGCCTTGGGCGGATGTGCGGCTCCTGCGAAGAATGCGAAGGAAAATTTGGTTGATGAAAGCGGTGATGCGGGTGCACAGGCTTTCGATATGGAGGAAACATGCGACATCGTAGTATGCGGCACCGGAACCGCTGGAACATCTGCCGTAGCTCGCGCGGTTGATCTGGGAGCTAAGGTCATCTGTCTCGAGAAGAGGACGGAGCGAGGAGGAACGTCGCAGTTCACGGAAGGGTTTGCTTGCGTGAATTCCTCCGCTACAAAGAAGACCGGCGTAGAATTTGATAAACAAGAAGCATATCTGAAGATCATGGAATATGAGGATTGGGGTTCGCTCAGCGAGCCTCTGCGCGCCTACATCAATATGAGTGGTGAGGCGGTGGACTGGGTCGAATCGAAAGGCGTTGAGGTGACGCCCACGAACCCCATTCTAATGAGTGACGAGATCACCTACGTGAATGGCACCACTGTGAACGGAGAATATACGCTTAACGGCCCTGGACTCAACGACCCGATGTGGGCATTCGCTGAAAGTACGGGCAAAGTAGACCTGCGTCTGGAGACATCGCTCACCGGCCTAGTGATCGAGGATGGACAGGTGAAAGGAGCCTATGCCACCGACGCGTCCGGAAAGGTGATAAGGATAAACGCCAAAGCGGTCATCCTGGCGACTGGCGGTTTCTGCGGCAACGCCGAGATGGTCGAACGCTACATGAACGTACCCTATGATCGTTTCGTTTTTTATGGTCTAGACGGTCGCGAGGGCGATGGCATTCGCTTCGCCATTCAAGCAGGAGCCGCAATGCATGCTCCTTCGGCGCTCATGTACACCTTTGGCGGTGCGGCTAATACTGTCGAGATGAATAATGTTTTGAACGCGGCCATCGCTTGGGAGGTGCACGTAACTGTCAATCAAGACGGCAAACGCTTCTACAACGAAGGACTTGCTTACACCGATCCAACGAACCGCAACATTGCGCTTTTGAACCAGCAGGCTGCGTACGCCATTGTTGATTCCGCCTACATTGAGCGCATGGCCGCCATGGGCGACATCGACTACGGATCTGGCAAATCGACAGGTGACTTGCTGGAAAACCTCAAGTCAAACCCTGATTGCCACAAGGCTGACACACTGCAAGCGCTTGCTCAGGCTATAGGGGTTGATTATACGAATTTGGAAGCCTCGGTGGAGGCCTACAACCAATGCGTGAAGAATCGCATCGACCCCGAATTCAACGTGATGCCCGACTTCCTGATAAACTCTGTAACGCAGGCTCCCTTCTATGCGGTGCGGCTCAAGGCGTCGTCTTACACCACGCTGGGCGGCCTTGCTAGTGATGGCGATATGCGCGTGCTGAATGAGCAAATGAGTCCCATAGTCGGTCTGTTCGCTTGCGGTACTGACAATGGCTCGCTGTACTATCGGGACTATCCTATGAGCGTGTTCGGGGGGCTCGGTCAGGGGTGGTGTCTGACGAGCGGATACCTTGCTGCCAATGCCGCCTGTATGTAGAATTGTCCGAGTGGTTAGAAATCCGACAGCTTCCCTAGATCGGTCTCGCCATCAGGACGGGGGCGTTCGGACCTTGCGTTTTTCGCATCGGCAGAAGAGGGCCAATGCAATTTAGAGCGGTGCAAACCCAGATTTTGGATCGACCTGTTTCGGGCGTGCCTTCATGGCGCGCCTGTCTGCTGTTCGGTCTAGGCTTGGCTCTTACGTTCCTCGGAGACTTCTCGCTTGAAAGCGCCACTATTCACATGGGCGCCCCGGACGTCTTTCCCGGCGTCTCGTGGACTATTGTTTCTGCGTTTTTCTATTCTATCGTTGCTTTGGCGCTGACGATAGTTGCTCTTATCCGGCCGGGCGCTTTAGAGGGGGCGGCCGTGCTGGGGTTTGTTGCCACCTCTGTTTTATGTGGGAGCATTGGGGCAATTGAATATGCTTTGGGAATGGGGGCATTTGCTGAAGGGTTGTTTGTGGTGGGAATGTCCTGTGCTGCCGTTCCCCTTGCTGTGCTTTGGTTTGCTCAGGCGACTCGCTTCTACAGTTTGTGGGCGCGTCGTTGCATCATTGCAGCCATGCTTATGGAGGCCGTTGTTAAGGCGTTTGTTCCATATAGCATAGGTTCATGCTGGTGGGCCATCGGCGCCTACGCAGGATCTCTCGTTCTGCTTGCTGGTTCGAATCGATTGTTTCAACAGCTTATTTTTCCCCTGCCTCGGAAGAGGTTCGTTCTCTCCGTTGATTCAAAGCCTGTTATGGGTTTTCTGGTGATAGCCTTGTGCGCGTTTGCGGCGCTCCAAGCCATAACCAGTTCTGGGCAGAATTCCGATTTGCTATATGCGCTTAGCTTGGTGATTGCCACGCCCGTTATTTGGCGCACTCTGGCTGCAAAAGCGTTTCCGAGCTACTCGTCTTTGCTTAAAGTTGTCATCACGCTCTTCATAGTGGCATTCGCCCTATTCTCATGCGCGAGGAGCATGTCTTGGATGCTGATGTTGTTCGCTTTGAGTGCGGGCGTGCTTTTTTGGTTCGGCACCGTGACTATGGCGGTAGATGTAAGCTCCTACACTCGGAAAAGCCCTGTGGCCATACTCGCGGGAATATATTCTCTTCTCTCTTTTCCGAGTATGCTGGTGCCCATCGTCTCAGCGACGCTGCCTTCATGGGGTAGCATCCCGGATCTCCACGTTCTATGCGCTCTCATTGTCATCATGCTGGCCGTGGCGTTCATATGGTTGCTGAGCGAGCGCGATGTGGATAACCTGTTTGCTCAGCTATCGAGTACGGATCTTTCTCGGATTCCCAACGGAGGGGCGTCGTCGGCGAATTTGCCAGAAAAGAATGCGTGCGAAAAAGGGCTTTCGGAGGATAAAGAGGAGAGGGTTCTTGAGGCAAAAAACGCGATGACCGATATTGCGCGATCCGACGCAATCCGAGAGAGCCGTTCGGGACGACGGTTGGAGCCGGGAAATAATTCTCCAAGTGCGGTCTCTATTCAGCAAGATTCGAGAGAGCACCGAAACTCCGCCATTTGCCTCATGGCCCAGCGCTATCAGCTTACAGCTAAAGAGCAGCAGATTGTCGGCATGTACGCTTATGGCAGAAGTGCTCCCTACATTGCCGAGGAATTGGTGGTTAGCGTCAATACCGTGAAATCGCATCTCGCAAACGCCTATCAGAAGATAGGGGTACACTCTCGACAAGAGCTCATTTCATTGCTATCTGAGTATCTATAGCATGATGCCTTTTGTCCCAATCGCAACAGGCTCAGGTGTTGTTTATGCGATGCTTATGAGTTTGCGACTGTTGCTCGCAGTTCGTTCGTACGCAAGAGATGCCTTCGCTTGATCCAGCGGGGTCGCATGTTGTTGCGAGAGCTCAGGTGAAGTTGCGATCATGCGGAAAGGAGGTCTTTGCCGCACGAACAGAAAGTCGGGCATCCCCAACATCGAATTCGCAATAATTCAAACGGGGATATCGCACGCGAGTATTAGCTCGTGTTTCGCCAAAGCCATTCGAGCAGCTGATTGTGGCAGAGAAGGTTAAAGACGGCGCTGATCGAGATGGTCTGAATATGTTTGCAATGCTCTTAGGTGTGCGGTTCTGGCAGGGTAGTGTCTTTTGATTGCTGCGGCCTATGGATTTGTCCCTGGAGAAGCGGATAGTGCGCAGAAGGCTTTGAAGCGAGGGTGATCGCTTGTCGCCAAGCAAGCAATTTGGGGAAGACGGCGGCTGACATGGACGCTTTGCCGGAAACGCGCTCTTCCGCAACGAAAGAATGGTTGGTTTTGGCAGGCTCGCGAGGCGTGGGCTTGATGGGTTATCCGCGCGGTAATGGCCCTCAGATTGACGAGCTGATCATCGAGGGCAGCCGTCAAGATAGCTGCTGTGGGCGTAAGCTGCACAGGCGCATGGCGAGATCGCCCCCCCCCCTCGCCCTACTTTTAACCGCTAAAAGAGCCCGCCTTTCCGATATCGGTCCTGCTCGTGCATGGATGGGCGCTTCGAGGAAGGCTGCGCATGTGGCCTCTTAACGAGCAGGACCGAGAGGGCGGTAGAAACGCTCCGGTTTGAGCCGCTCATCCTCATCTGCATCTTACGTCAAATTGCGAACTCGACGAGGAGGTGACGGCCTTGATTGCGACCAGCTTCCAGGAGCGGAGCTTCCTTGTTTGCGGGCGGGTGCTGTCTGCGCCAAGCGCCACAACGAGGGGCGCGGCCTATCCAAAGGCGCGGCTGGTTCGTAGCGTATGCAGCCGATGGCTGCAGGCATCCTGTCGGCTTCGACGATGCTGAGTCGGCCTTATCATGAAGGGTGTTCCTTAAGGGCTTGCGCCGCTAGACACGTGCTGCGTCGTCTCTCATGCGCGCGAGATTCTGGCAAGCGCGGTAGGCGAGGCTTTTGGACGCGCTATGGTCGAGTTGCATCGTGCGACTGGAGGACGATATCGCGAGTTGGCTAGTCAGAAAACAGGCGGGGTTCGCGCGCTGGTGGCGTTGAACGCGGCGCTTTTCAAGAAGGGGGGCAACAGGCGGGATCGAAGCCTTCGAAGGGGAGCGAGACCAAGACGAAGCCCGCCTGGAAGTAGGATGGCGATGCGCGCGAACGCCTCGGCTTGCCGGTTGAGGCGTTCGCGGAGGGGCTGCTTTTGGACCGTTTCTGGGGTTCGGCTCGTTTTTCTTGCGCTTCGCGATGTTGCGGGGCGGGTTTGCTCCGGCGAGCGAGCGAGGGGCTTGCGATCATCGCGAGATGCGCGGTTTTGGTTGTTTGGATCTGATCTGAATTTCCTGAGTTTGGTCGCGTAATCAAGAAGGGCGATGCCTCATGTTTCGTTCCGGGCGAGCGGATCGGGCGCCAAAGTGCATGTTTTTTCGTTTTTGGGAACGAAAAAAGAGAACGGGTTTTTTGCTACCTGGGGTTTTTCTGTTGCAATCAAGGAAAAGAATCGGAAGCGAAGGGGAATCGTTCGCAAAAACGAAAAAACATGCACGCATGTAGGTGATCTGCCGTCGAAAACCGAGAATGGTGTGGTTTGGCATGCTGCGACCTTGGCTCTTTTCGAGTGAAGAGGACGGGATCAGCCTTGCGAAGTCTCGAGTGAGAACGCTGCCAATGACGAAAGTTTCGCTCGGCACGGAAGAGGGCTCGCCTTTGCGCCTGCGGCTTCTCGAACTGTTGATGGCGGGGCCGCCGAGGAGGAGCATCGGCGGCCCCGCGGAATTTGCGCGGCTTGCGCTCAAAGGCAGAATGCGGCGTAGGCATAGCCGAGGACGCCGCCGACTGCTGCAGCGACCACGGTGATCGCGGCAGCCTTTACCGCGCGATGCTGACGGGCGCGACGGCTCTTCGTGTTGTTGCGGTCGACGGGCTCGCCTTTCTTAAACGCGAGGATCTCGCGGTATGTCACCAGGTCGTGCTCTTTTTTGATGCGCTCGCATTTCATGATGAACGCCATGCCGATGCCCCACACCAATAGCCCGATGATGGCAGAAGGTACAAGGTTCCAATCCCAGAACGTGAGTCCTGCGATGAACAGGACGCATCCGAGGATCGCCAGCCCTAAGCCTCCGCACGAAAGCTGCGCCATCTTCCTGTAGTCGTTCTCGACTGAATTCTTCATGGCCTCCACATCTCCTTTGATCAGTTCGTCTACGGTCGTGTCGAAAAGAACGCTCAGAAGCAATAGGCTTTCCACGTCGGGGTACGTCTTGTCGGTCTCCCAGTTGGACACCGTTTGGCGCGTCACGTAAATGCGCTCCGCGAGGTCTTCCTGAGACATGCCGCGCGCTGTCCGGTACTCCTTGATGTGCTTGCCTAGCTCCACGTCGTTCCCTTCGCTGATCCAAGGTTGCCATGATGGGTGCCACTTTACCATCAAAAGACTTTGGCGCAGGGGCTCCTTTGCGGAAATCTCTTTGCAAAAAGTGTTTGACAGGACGATGAACAGGGGATATGAGAACGGAATAAGCTGCTGGCATCGTGCTCTCAAGGTAAGGCGCGAGGAGCGCGGAGGGGGTGGTGGCGAGCGAAGAGAAAGCGGATATGCGCTATCGTCAACCTGCACGTTGCGGCATGGCGTCAGCGCGTTGTCGTCGGCTCGCGCGTCGCTGCATGGCTGCAGCCTGGTAGTGTCGTCGGCTCGCGCGTCGCTGCGTGGCTGCGGCCTGGTAGGCGAACGATGCGTAAACGCACGAAGCCCGCGGGTTCCTATTGCCGCGGGTAGACGACAGGGCGGAATCGCGCGGGCCTGCGTATCGCACCGCCTCGCCCGAATCCGGCTCTCGTTCGCCAAAACTAACCGGATTCGGACGTGCGGGTGCAACCGTGAGAAGAAGGGGCGAGGCGGTGGTTCTAGTCCTCGCGCTCGATGGGCATGCTCATGCAGCGCGGGCCGCCACGGCCGCGGGACAGCTCGGCGGAGGGCACGATGATGAGGTCGAGGCCCTTGTCGCGCAGCACCTTGTTCGTGACGTCGTTGCGCTCGTACACCACGATCTTGCCCGGGGCGATGCACAGCGTGTTCGAGCCGTCGTTCCACTGTTCGCGCTCGGCCGCGATGCGGTCGCCGCCGCCGCAGGGGATGAGCTCCACGGGATGGCCGACGTAGGTCTCCAGGATGCTCTCCAGCGTGCCGTTCACTTCCTTCACCTTGATGCCGTCGCCTTCGGCGGTGATTTCGAACACCGTCAGCGGGCCCATGATGCCGGGATGGATGGTGAACTTGTCGGTGTCGATCTGCGTGAACACGGTGTCGAGGTGCATGAAGGCGCGGGAGTTCGGGATGTTGAACGCCAGGATGGTCTCGATGGGGCTCGTCGGATCGTTGAAGATGTTCTTCGCGATGGCGTCGATGGCATCGGGTTCGGTGCGCTGGGAAATGCCGATGGCCAGCACGTGCTCGTTGATGTTGAGGATGTCGCCGCCCTCGATGTGGAACGTGTTGTAGCGGCTGTAGTACTCAGGCGTGCCCTTGAGCATCGGATGATGCGCGAAGATGTACTCGCCGTAGATGGTCTCGCGGTTGCGGGTCTCGGAGTACATGCGGTTGATGGACACGCCGTTGCCGATCATCGCGAACGGGTCGCGGGTGAAGTACAGGTTCGGCATGGGCTTGACGACCATCTTCGAGGCCTCGGACACCAGGTCCACCAGCGAGTTGGACTTGTCGGTGTGGAGCTCGGTGAGGTTGATGCCCTCCATCGTCTTCAGCACGAGATCCTTGGCGTGCGCGTAGTTCTCCTGCAGGTAGTCGAAGATGATCTTCTGGTAGCGATCCGTGCGGATGCCGGCCTCTTCGATCCACTGCTTGAGGAACTGCTCGCGCAGTTCGGGGTTGGCCTCAAGCACCTCGGCCATGAGGTCTTCCAGGTAGAACACCTCCACGCCGTTGTCGCGCAGAGCCTGGGCGAACGCGTCGTGCTCTTCCTGAGCGACCTTCAGAAACGGAATGTCGTCGAACAGCAGCTCTTCGAGCGTGTTCGGCGTCAGGTTCAGAAGCTCTTTGCCCGGACGATGCAGAAGAACCTTCTTCAAGGGCTTGATCTCGCTCTTGACGTTCACTCCTGACATGTTCGACCTCCTTTGTTGGTTGTCTCGCAGCGGTGCGCAGGCACCTCTCTTCGCCAAGTGCGTTCCGGCTGAGTGGCCGCCCTGGGGCGATTGCTCGCCGTCACGTCGTCATGGCTTCACCATGCGCTCTCCAAGTTGTGAAGAAAAGATGTAAGCGAGGTTTATCCGGAGGTGCATTGTGGGTGTAGCGGAAGCAAAAGACTGCTACACCCTCGCTAAACCGCAGATGAGCGAGTGCAGATGCGGAAGCAAAGTCACGAAGGCCGAGTGGGAGTATCCGCTTAAGGGCGTTGAGGCCGCGCGGTGCGAACATGCGCTATGATGATGCAGGCCATCGACGTTGCGCAGAGACGAATGCGAGGTGTTCGATTGTGGGGTTCGCGCTTTTCCACTACACGTTGTTCGTGATGTTGGTTTCAGTTCTCGCCTCGGCTACGTGCCTTTCGTCGTACCTCGTATCGCGCAAGCGGATCATGCTGTTCGCGTTCTTCGGGTTTCTATTCTATTTCTTCGATGTTGCCTGGGTGTTTCAAGGGGATTTCTTCACGGAGGACACCGCAGGGTTAGGGGCGGCGTACGCTTTGGTGATCTCGCTGTCGCTCGTGGTGACCGGTTGCGGTTTCCTCACGTCGTTCTGGTTGCTTTTGTGCGAGTACTTGGGGGAAGCGCGCAGTGTGATGAAGGTGGCGCCTGCCGTGGTGTTCGTGGCGGGCAGTCTTGCGTGCCTGCTGCTCATTCCCGAGGGCAACGTGCGGTCTTTTTGGTTCTTCTTCATGCGCGAGGCATATCTGTTTTGGATGCTGCTGTTCGTTGCCGTGTGGCTCGTTCTGACGAAAAGCGAAGACGAACGGGGTCGCTTGCTCCGCCATCGCGTCTTGTATATAGCGCTGTGGGTGTTAGGGCTGTGCGTGGTGCTCGAAGATGCGTTGGTATTCCTCGTTCCCGAGCCGGTGTTCATCGGACCGCGCGCCTATGCTCCGGAGCGCAACTTCTCGGAGAACGTGCTCATGCTGGCGTGCGCGTTCTTGGCATGCCGCGATGCGGTTCGCTCTCTTTCGTTGCGTTTCGAGCGACCTCCCATGCATGGCGGTGGTCGTCAAGAGGAGCTCATCGACGCCAATCTTCTGGCGTATGGAAGGCGGTACCAGCTGTCGGAACGGGAATGCGAGGTTCTGCGCTACGTGCTGCTGGGGAAGGATAATCAGAACATCGCATCTTCCATGCATTTGGCGTTGAGCACGGTGAAGGTGCACGTGCATAACATCCTGCAGAAAACGGGGCAGTCTGATCGTCAGGCGCTTTCCCGTGACTTCTGGAAGATGGCGTAGGGAGGTTGTCGGCCCGGCTTCGGGGCGATGTCGGTCGTATGGGTGGATCCGTCGTCTGCGATGGTGTCCTGCGCGGCGCTTGCGGGCGCGTTGCGACGGCAGCTGGTCGTCCTCCAAACGTTGCAAGCGAGTGCGCCCAAATCTTGTCTTTCATGCTGGCGATTGCCGATATGCGCTTTCGTCGCACCCTGCGTTTGCGCGCACCGCTCTCGTTCAGCTTGCTGCCACACATCCAGCCACCACGCTGGGCTCTGGGCGCATGAAGACAGCAGCGGACGGTCGATGGAGGGGGTGAAAAAAAGAGGCCGGGGGCTTGATTGCCGGTGCCGACAAATTCTTAGGCGATATCGGCGAAGCGCATCCGAGCGCCTAGGGTGAGGGCTAGTTTTCGACGATGAGGCTCTCGGCGATGCTTTTGAGCTTTTTGAAATCGGTGATGATCAGCGCATTGCGCTGCCGTTCGACGCAATCGGCGTTGCGAAGCGCCACGACTGAGTTCGTGATGGAGTTCACATGCACCCCAAGCATTTCGGCGAGCTCTTCGTTGCCGAAAGGGATGATGGCCGGAGCTTGGGCCGAATTGAACTCTCGCGCCAAGGTGAGTAAGAGCGCTGAGAACCGTTGCAGCACGGGGTAGATGGAGGCGTTTACCGCTTCGCAAGTTTGCATTGCAAGCATTTCGAACAGGTATTGGGCCATAGAGTAGCAGGCGTCTCCATGCGTTTTGAGGTACGAACCGAAATGCTCCGCTCCGATAGCGTAGATCTCGACTTTTGTGGTGGCCTTCGCGTTGAGGATGGACGGCTTGCGGTCGGGTTCGGGGCGAAATCCTTGGAACCCAATCAATGTGCCTGCTTTGTGGAAGAACACCGTCTTGGTATATCCGTCGGGGGTGTCGCTGTACAGTCGGACGAGCCCTCTTGTGAGGTAGTATGTTTCTCGCACGTCGTCGCCTTCGCGAAAAAGGTAGCTTCCCGAGTTGAGCGTAAGGGGTTGCGCTTTCAGCTGGTTTTCGGAAATGGCGCGTTCGATAATGCTGCTGAGCAGAGGCTTCGGCTGCACGAATAGTCTGATCGCTTCCATAATCTCCCCTTAGGAAGTCCCCTTCTCGTTCGGGTACATCATACTCCATATGACAAGGCTTGTTCCAATGATCGCCGAGGTTGCCAGGCAGACGTCGGAGACGGAAAGCCCTGTCTGCATCATGCTTCCGGACAGCAATCCGCCCGCGATCATTCCCATGTCGAGTGCGCTTTGCTGTCGCGCCAAGAACGTGCCGGCGCTCTCGCTCGACGAAGATGTTCCCGCCGCGGCGACGAGCGCGGCGGTGGCACCGTAGTATCCCGCTCCGCATAGAAATGCTCCCGCGAGAATGGTCGCGGGGGAGCCTCCAAGCGCCATGAGCAGAAAGCCGAAGCCGTTGAAGGCCGCGGCTCCGGCTACGGAACATTTCGGACCAAGTCGATCGGCCATCCATCCGGCAAGCGGGCTTGCAATGAGTCCTCCTGCGCTCATGAGGCCGAACAGCGTGCCGTCGTTGCCGGGTGCAAGCGTTTCATGTGCGAGCGTTTGCCCGAAGTTCATGACGACGCTGTAGCCTAGGGCGAGTGCGAGGGGCTCGGCTATGAGGAGGGCTCGTCTTCGTGGGGAGAGGCGAAAGGGCGTCGAAGCGCGCACGGCGGCAGGGGCCGCGACTGCGTTGAGAGGACTGTGCGTGATAGGCGTCGGATTCGATGCAAGGGCAGCTCTCTTATCGGCCGCGGATGCCAATTTGGTTGAGGTTCCAGGCGCAGATGCTCCTTCGTCCCCATGTCTTTTTCCCGCGCCGCGTCTTGTCGAAATCTGGGGCAGTGCGACGGCTATGGCTGTACCGCAGGCTCCAGTTAGGAAAAGCGCGATAAAAAACGCTCCGTACCCGCAAGAATCGGCGAGGGGAAACATGGCTGCAGGCCCTGCCATGAGCGAAGCTGTGGTGGCGAACCGCACCGCTCCCAATCGCCTTCCCAAAGTGGAGGCGGGAGAGATGGCGGCAAGGTACTGTGCAACGCTGGGCTGGAACAACGCCAAGCCAAATGCTTGTGCGAGACGCATGACGACAACCTGCCACAGCTCGGTGCAACCTGCAAGGGCCAAGCAGGGGACGGTGTATCCCAGCGCCCCTGCGATCATGGCGAAACGGCCGCCCCGATGGTCGACCGCGCGCTCTAAGGCGACCCGTAACAGGATGGCGACGAGGACGAACAAGCTGTTCTGCAAGCCGGCGACAAGCGGTCCTGCACCAAGTGCCATGGCGTAGGAGGGAAGGGCGGCCGTCTCGACGTTGTTGAGGCCGAACAGCAAAAACGCCGAGCAGGCAACGAGCCCCGTTGTGAGGGTCGAGGACGGTGTCGCCGTGTGGCGACGATCGGCCCTGTCTGTTCGGACGCCCATGGAAACCCCTCCCCTTTGCATGCGGAGCGTCCCGTCTTGCGACTCTCGCCTTTATCCCCTCCCTCTCTCTTTCTGCAAAGCGGAGGATCGGCGAAGGGCTCGTTGTGAGGGGCGAGCTCGCGCACGAGATGATACGGCTTGGATGCGCGTGCGTCCAACCAGTTCTGTGTCGTGCCCACAAAACTGTGGGAACGACCGTCGTTTGGGCGCGTGGCCCAACGATGTGCTGTTAACAGCGACATGTGTGGAGGGCGTGGCGATGTCGACGTATTGTTTCCCTGTCCGCACGTTCAATGATTCGAAAACGGAAGAAGGAGGGCGAGGTGAACGAATTCGAGACGAACGCCGTTGCGCACGAACCCGAGTACTTCACGCGTGATGGCAAGCTGACCCGCCGCACGTTTGTCAAGGGCGTCGGCGCGATAACCGTTGCATCTGCGCTGGGGTTCGGTGCGCAGGCGGCGCTTCCCGGCACAGTGCATGCGTCAGAGGGCGGGGCTTCGGCGGCGGGGGGTGAGAGGGCTGTGCATGCGGTGTGCACGGTGAACTGCACGTCGCGCTGCCATCTGCACGGTACGGTGCGCGACGGCAAGCTCGTGCGTGTCGAGCCTGGCGACATGCCGGGACGGCCGGGGTACGCCAATGCGTGCCTACGCTCTATGAGCTACATCCAGCGCCTGCAGGACGAGAATGCGCGCGTCATGTATCCCATGCGGCGCACGGGCGAACGCGGTTCGGGAGAGTTTGAGCGCATTACGTGGGATGACGCAATTGACGAGATCGCCGAAAAACTCAATGCCGTGCTGGCAAAAGACCCGCAGGCCGCCTCGTTCTACTCGTTCACGGGCGACTTGGGCAAGTTGTCGTGGGAGGCGCCCACGCGCTATGCCGCCTGCGTCGGAGCCACCACTTGGGATATCGAGGGCATCATGGGCGATCACGGTGCATCCATGGGTATGACCATGGTGTTCGGCACGCATCGTGGCGCGCACGACTCGCGCGACTATCTGAACTCGAAGCTGTTGCTGGTGTGGGGCCGCAACGTGGCCGACACCCACACCTCCGAATTGCGCGATTATGTGGCCGCTCGCAAAAACGGCTGCAAGATCATCGTCATCGATCCGCGTCAGTGCTCCACGGCGGCTATGGCCGACGAGTGGATTCCCATCAGGCCGCAAACCGATCCCGCGCTGGCGTTGGGCATGATGAACTGGATCATCGGCAACGATCTGCACGCCAAAGACAAGCTGGTGGAGGAATCGGTCGCTCCCTACCTCGTTCGTGAGGACGATGGCGCATACTTGCGCATGGTGGACGGTTCGGTGGTGGCCACGGCGACGGGCGCTCGGAAAGACGACGAAGGCTCCATCGGCACCGCCCCCGCTGCTCAGGGCAAAGCGGGCGCGGATGCCGGCACATATGTGATCTGGGATGAGTTGACGGGAGCTGCAGTGCCCGCACCCGACGCCGCCGCCATCAAGGTCGGAGGCGTCAGGCCTGCGCTAAGCGGTTCGTTCACGGTGGATGGAGTGGAGTGTCGTACGGCCTTCGACCATTTGAAGGATGCGTGCGCTCCTTACACGCTCGAGCGTACTGGGGAGATCTGCGGCATTGACCCTTCTGTGGTGGAGCGCCTGTCTCGGGAGTACATCGAGGCTCAGCCTGCGGGTATCCGCATGGGGCAGGGTATGCAGCGCGTGTATCACTCGTACTCGCCGTTCCGCACCGTGGCGACGCTTGCCATGGTGGCCGGCTACATTGGGGTTTTGGGCGGCGGCGCTTCGCATGCGGGAGGCACGGCCACTACCAAGCCAGTCGCAGGGTACACCGGCTCCGTATATGATTTTGACGATTGGTCGAATACGGGCAAGAAGGCGAATCTCGTTCCCTCGTCGAAGGTGTACGCGGCGGCGGTGGACCACAATCCAGTGCCCATTGACTTTTTGTGGATCGCCAACTCGAACTTCGTCAACATGAGTCCCGACTCCAACCGCATTATTGACGAGGTGATCCCCGCCATCGACTTCATCGTGACGGTTGACCCGTGGTGGACGTGGACGGCGAAGTACTCCGACATCGTGCTGCCCGCTTGCACGTACTGGGAGCATTGGGATCTCATCGACCGCAGCCCGTGGGCTATGTTCAACCAGCCCGCCATTGAGCCGATGGGTGAGAGCAAGTCCGATGTGGAGATTATGACGCTGCTGGCGAAGAAAACCGGCGTCGAGCAGTACTGGGACAAGACCGATGAGGAGTGGATTCGTCAGTTCGTGAGCACCGATCATCCTGCGTGGGATGACTTCGATTGGGAACGCGACGTGGTCGAGCGGGGCATTTACAGCCGCTCCGACGGCATATTCGATTCGGCGATCGTCTACGAGGACGGCACCGGTTATTCCACTGATACGGGTAAGTTCGAGTTCTATACCGAAAGCCTTCTGCCTTTCGGCGAAGAGGTGCCTACTTGGCTTCCGCCGTGCGAGGATCCGCGTGAGGGTGAGTTGGCGTCGAAGTATCCGCTTGTGTACATCCAATACCATGATCGTCTGAATGTGCACACTCAACATATCTTGAATCCGGCGCTCGAGGTGGTGCAGGACGAGCCGCTGTTGCAGATAAACCCCGTCGACGCCGAGGCGCGCGGCATTTCTCACGGCGACGTGGTACGCGTGCGCAACGACCGCGGCAGCATGAAGATACGCGCGTTTTTGACCGAGGGCATCATCCCGGGCGCGGTGGCCACGCAGAGCGGCTGGACGCCTGACCACTTCATCGAGGGCTGCTATCAGAACCTGACCCATCACACCATCTGCGACGCCGAAGAGGCGTACAGCATGACAAACACCGCTTTCTACGACGTGCTCGTCGAAGTCGAAAAGGCGTGAAGGGGGTATCATGACTGAGAGACGATACGGCATGGTGATAGACACGCAGCATTGCGTGGGCTGCCAGACCTGCACCGTGAGCTGCAAGATATCGAACGAGGTTCCCGGCAGCGCGCACTGGAACCATCTGGAAAGCCTGGACGGCGAGGTGCTGTACCAGTCGACGGGCACGTTCCCGCGCACAACGCTGGCCTTCCGCCCCCTGCTGTGCAACCACTGCGATAATCCGGCGTGCGTGAACAACTGTCCGTCGGGCGCCATGCACAAAGACCTCGCCACCGGCATCGTGTCGGTGAATCAGGACGTGTGCATCGCATGCGGTTACTGCAGCTGGGTGTGCCCGTACGGTGCGCCGTCGATGAACGACGTCGACCACGTGATGAGCAAGTGCACCTTCTGCGCGGAGCGTGTGGCCGAGGGTGTCGAGCCGTACTGCGTAGCAGCGTGCCCGGCGAACGCGCGCGTGTTCGGCGATCTGAACGATCCGGAGAGCGACGTGCGCAAGCTCGTGCAATCGGGTAAGGCTCAGGCGTATCTTCCCGAGATGGGCACGCATCCGTCGGTCTACTATGTATAGAAGCGGGTGGTGACATATGGTCATGGAGACGTTTCCTCTTTTAGTGTTCACGACGTTCGCCGGTTTGGCAGCGGGTGCGTATGCGGTCGACTCCCTGTGCGGAAACGGACGGTCGATCTGCCGAACGCATACCGAAAATGCTCCGGAAGCGAAGCCCTTGCGCCCTTGGCTGTTTCCGCTTGTATGCCTAGTGTTGCTGGGGTTGGGTTTGTGCGGGACGCTGGCCCACCTGGGGCAGCCCTTGCGCTTCGTGAACGGTATGGCAAACCCTGGGTCTATGATCGCGCAGGAGGCGTATTGGTCTATCGCGTTTGGCTTGGTCGTCGTCGTCGATCTCGCGCTGGCAAGTTTCAAAGGCGTCTCGGTGCGTCCGGTGCGTTGGGTCGGCGGGTTGATCGCCGTGGGACTTATGGTGGTCACGGGTTTGGCGTACTACCAGAGTTTGGGTTTGCCGGCTTGGAGCGGAGCTGCAACGGTTCCGTTGTTCCTGGTGGGGGATCTCGCTCTTGGCGCGGGTCTGTGCGCCCTGCTCAACCGATCAGGGCTGGCGAATAGCAGCCTTGCCGCAGCCAGCGTGGCTGCAGGAGTCGCGTTCGCTGCGACGCTGTGCGCGTTCGGCTTGCATCTGGCGCGCATCGGCGTGGATGCGACGGGTTTGCTGGTCGCCTCCGGCGTATTGGGGCCACTTGTGGCAAGCATCGCTGTCGCAGCGGTCCGTGCGGGCGTTCTGCCCGCACGAATTGGCGGCGTCGTCGTATGCCTCTTTACCTTGGTTGGCGTGGTTCTTGCGCGCGTGGCGTTCTTTGCCGCGGGGCTGATGTGATTTACAGGATGCGGAGGTGTCGGCGCCGGAGTTTCGAGTCGTGTTGCTCAGGGCGGTCGCTGTTGGCGCGGAGCTGCTCGAAGTGCGACAGCGAGATGGGGGCTCAGGTGCGCGTTTCCCTGTTCGCCGAAGGGTGGAAGGCCTCCGCCGTTGCAACGGCGGAGGCCTGCGAGGGAGGCGGCCGCAAGAGGGAGGGGGACGGCCGCCTCGTGCGGAAGGTGCGAGTTACACGCTGGCTGCGGCGTTCGTGCCGGCCAAGCGGCCGAACGTAAGCGCAGTGGCCAGGCTGATGCCGGCTACGACAACGGGGTAGTCCACCTGGAGGCGGCGACCCATCGTGTTGCCAGCCACGTACAGACCGGGGATCGGATCGTTCGTGCCGTCCTTGGTCACCTGAAGATCGTGGTTGCACTCGAGGCCGCCGAACATGACGAGCATGCCCGCGTTGCCGAACTTGCACGCGTAGTACGGCGGGTTCTCGACAGGGAACATGCGCTTCGCCATTTTGCCGAAGTCCTCATCGTAGCCCTTGTGGCACAGTTCGTTGTAGCGCTCGATCTCTGCCTTCATCGTCTCGTAGGGCAGGCCTGTCTGCTCGGCCAGCTCCTCGAGCGTGTCGCATTTGACATCGACGGCTTCGTCCACCATGGCCTGCGTAGTGTAGCCCAAGCCGAAGCCCGAGAGCACCGTTTCGTAGTTCGCGGCCTCTTCTTCAGGGATGAAGTAGGTGGTGTAGCCGTGACCGTCGGGCATGTGGATGATCTGCTCGGGCCACTTGCTGTCGAAGATCTGCCATGCCTTCACGCCGGCCGCGGCGAGCTCGGGGTCTTTGGCGACGGGCTGGCGCGTATGCTCGTCTGCGATGTTTTGACCGGGTACGTCCTCGTTCATGAAGCGCTTGCCCTCCATGTTGAGCTGCAGGTAGCTATCCACGCCGAGAGCTCCGCCCATGTGGTGCGTCATTGGGGCATGTGGGCCCAGCTCCATCCAGCCGCCCGCCCAGATGCCCATGAGCTGGCCCTGGCCGTCGTCGTAGCCTCCCTGGAACTCGTCGGTCCAAGGGGCGTAGTAGTGGCGCATCTCGAGGTTCGCACCGTAGTCGCCGGTGCAGAGGATGGTGGCCTTGGCGTTCACCTTGAGATAGCCGTCAGCCGTCTTGGCGTAAGCGCCCGCCACGGCCTCGCCGTCCTTGAAGAGCTGCTCGCCCTCGGCACCGTAGATGATCTCTGCTCCGGCGGCCTTGGCGGCATCGCACGCAGCCTGGCAGCACCACTGCATGTTCGGGTTCGCCGTGATGGTGCCGTGGAAGTAGGGGTACAGCTCCTCTTTGTAGTTGTACGTTTCCAACTTGGGGAAGCACTTCGGACGGATGAAGTTCGGCTTGTCCGTCTCGCGGTTGGCGGCGGTGGACTTGAGCACCTCGTAGTCTGCACCCTCGATGAACCAGTCGAAGTCCTCGCCGGAATGGTCGTACCAATAACTCATCATCCACGTGTCGCAGCGGCCGCCGGTCTCTTTGACGTACTCGTTCATGATGTCCTCTTTGGGCGCCCATTCGATGCCGAGATCCTTCTGGATCTGCGAACCCACCACGCCGAAGTCGCCAGCCATGGAGATGACGGTGTAGCCGTCTTCGGGCTGCTTTTCGAGCACGATGACCTTTTTGCCGGCTTCGGCTGCTGCCTTGGCGGCGGCGGTGCCGGCAAGGCCCAGGCCGATGACGAGGACGTCGCAGTCCTTCTCCTCTTTGACATCGGTGGGAACCGGAGGCGGGGTTAGGAAGTCGGGGGTGTACTCGCTGGGGGCGATGCCGGAGGCCGATCCGTCCGCGCCGGCGTTTCCGCTGTTCGCAGTGCCGCTTTGCTGCGGTGCGCAGCCCGCGAGGCCGGCCACGCCTGCCGCAGCGGCTGCCGTGGCGCCGAGGCCTAGGAATGCGCGACGGCTCAATCCTTTGTTCATGAAGTGCTCCTTCCCTTGTGCGTGCAGAGGTGCTCCCTCCCCTGCCTTCGTTGCGGCGATTCGGCGGGTTGGCGCACGGGAGCGTTGCGACATGCGGCAGCGCCGGGCGGCGCGGTACGACGCTTGCGGCTTTGGCGCCGCTCGTCGTTTTCTCCCTTGCGTTACAGCCCTCGATTCGCTTCGACTGTTTGCACCTTATGCCTTCCGTGTCGGGGGACGCCACACCCGCCTGCGGGTAGTTTTCGCTGTTTTGGCCGATGGGAACCTACCTGAACCGGGTGGTTGCCGCTATTCGCCGGGTTTAGCGCCGCATTCTGGACGTGCAGCGCTGCGGGGCGCGGGAAGGAAACTCCTCGGAGGCCGTGTGCGGCCGAGGGTCATTTTGGCTTGCGCGTTGTCGCCCGAATCGGTCGTTTTAGGCGAAAGAAACGACCGATTCGGGCGACAACCCCTCCCGCGGTTGTGCGATGTCGCATCGGGAATGCATCGCGAGCGCGATGGGGTGGATAGGATGGACGCCCGAGCGCGTGGGCGTGCCGGGGAGGCGATGGAGGTCGGAAACATTTTGCCGGGGGGCTTCGGTGACTTTCATGGTCGTATAAGCTACACTGGAGCCAGTCACGGGATGGGATAGGGGAAGCATGGAGCGCTTGAAAGAGCTGTTCGCTGGCATGCGGGTGCGCGATGCTGTGTTTATGAGCGGCTACGCTCTGTATTTGGTGTTCGGGTATGTGTCGTTCGAGTCTCCGACGATGTTTGCCTCTGTGGACGGCTCGGCCATACCGGTCCAGTCTTTGTTCCAGGTGGCTATCGTGGGGGCCCGCGTGCTGGTGTACGGGTCGATGATAGCCGTCATGCGTCGGCGAAGCCGCATCTCGACCCTTGCTTCGGCGTTTCTGTGCGCGGGCGTAGCGGCTGCGGGCTTTTTGGTTACGAAGATGGCGTTCGAGTTCGTCCCGTTCGCCCCATCCGATGTGCTTCTGCCGTGGCTCATGTTCGGCGGCTTGCTGTACGGCGCGGGCGGCGCGCTGGTCACGCTTTTGTGGGCTCGGTTCTCCGGAACGCTCGACCTGCGCCGTGTCTACCTGTTCGTGCTGCTGAGCAATGCGTTGAGCTTGGTTCTCTATCTGCTCGTCACGCTTTTGCCGACGCCGGCGGTTGCTCCTGTGGGCGCGATTTTGTTCTTCGTGTCCGTGGCGTTTTGCAAGCGGTGTCTCGACATGCGCGGCCCTATCGGGGAGGAGTGTTCGGCTCCGGTGCTGAAAGGTGCGCTCTTGTCGTTGTGGCGTCCCATTTTGGGAACATCTATCCTGTCGTTCATGAGCGGGCTGATGCTTCAGGTATCGATTCAGCAGAGCATACCCCTTGCGACGTTCCAGTGCACCTCGATCATCACGCAAGGGGCGGTCGTCTTGGTTTTGCTGTTGCCCGCGCTGATGGCGAAAAGCCAGCCGAGCTTGGGATCGGTGTACAAAGTGGCTTTGCCGCTTTCCGCGACGGGTTTTCTGCTTCTGCCGTTGATTTGGGACGGGGCCGGAGGGCTTGCCAATGCGTGCGCCCAGCTGGGATCGTTGGTGGCTGGCATCATCCTGTGGTGCATGACGGCAAATGCCGTGCGCGACACACGGCTTCCCGCGGGGCTGCTGTTCTCGTGCTCGCTGGTGTGCACCAATGCCGCGCAGCTGGCTGGGGCTGTGGTGGGGACGTTGAACGCCCACACGTTCAGCGTCGGCGACCTCAAGCTGACGGCGGTGGCGCTGGTTGCAGTGTACCTGGTCGCCATGGTGTCGACGTTTCTGTTCAAGGATAGGACATTTTCGGGCGAAGGGGCGGGCCGGACGATTCCGGCGACGGTGGCGCCTCAGGTTGCGCTGGAGGAACGGTGCCGACAGATCGTTGAGACGTACGGGCTGACGCCGCGTGAATCGGAGATACTGAGGCACTTGGGACAGGGGCGGACGGTGCGATCCATCTCCGAGAGGCTCGTGGTGTCCGAGAACACGGTGAAATACCACGTCAAGTCGATTTACCAGAAACTCGATGTGCACTCGCGCGACGAGGTGGTGGATCTCATCGAGCGGGAGGCGTAGGCGCGCTGCGGGATCCGCGCGAGGGCTGCACGGTCCAGTGTTGTTCCGCGCTCTGTGTTGTCCCATGTCCTACGTTGTCGCCCGAAACGGTCGGTTTCGGCGCGAAAAGCGACCGTTTCGGGCGACAACGCGGGGCGGCAGCGTCCGGTGGGAGTGCTCGTCTCTCTCTCCTATGGTTCTTTGCTGGCAGCAGTTGACGCGGGGTTGCCTGCGCGTAGTAGGATGGTGACAATATCGCGAACGCATGAGGGAAGGAGCCAACCTATGGGCCAAAGCAATGTTGATCGAGCAAGGGAATACCGCGGCCGCTTGTTCCCCGGGTTTGATTCGCCGCTGATGGAGACAGACCCTGAGTTCGTCGAGCGCATGGACGGTTTTGCGTTCGGTGAGGTGCCGCACAGCGACGATTTGGATGACCGTACGCGCATGATGGCCATACTGGCAGCGCTCGTGGGTTCGCAGGCGATTGATTTGTTCAAAGCCATGGTGAAAGGCGCGTTCAATTTGGGCGTCACGCCGGTCGAGGTGAAGGAGATCGTCTACCATTCCACGCCGTACGTGGGTATGGGGCGCATGCTGCCGTTTCTGTATGCGGTGAACGAACTGCTGGAGCATCGCCTGGTCGATCTGCCGTTGGAAAGCCAGGCCACCACGACCATGGACACGCGCCTCGAAGCGGGCGCGCAGAAGCAGGTTGATCTCTTCGGGCCGCATATGGCCGACTTCTACGAGTCGGGTCCTGAGGAGACGCGCCACATCAACCGGTGGCTCGCCGAGAACTGCTTCGGCGACTACTACACACGCACGGGATTGGACGATGCGCAGCGAGAAATGATTACATTCTGCTTTCTTGTCGCCCAAGGTGGTTGCGAGCCCCAAGCGATCAGTCATGCGCAGGCGAATATACGCGTGGGCAATGATCGGGCGTTTCTCATCAAGGTGGTGTCGCAGTGCCTGCCCTACATCGGCTACCCGCGCAGTTTGAACGCCCTGCGCTGCATCGACGAAGCCGCGAAAGCGCTTGAAGGCGCTGACGCCGGCGAATAGGCGCGCAGCAGACGGTCACGGCGGCCGCGCAAGCCGGGGCCGCCGTCGGTCGCATTCCCGCGCTCGCCCCAAACACACGCTTGGGAGCGCCGGAGCGTGTGCTTGGGGCGAGCGCGGGTGCGCATTCGCGTCGTCGCTCGCTAAGGTGTGCGCTCCACCAGGTCGATCAGCTCCTGGTGCGAGTGCACGCCGAGCTTCGCGTAGATGTGGCTGACGTGGGTCTTCACCGTGTTGTACGACACGGTCAGCTCGTCTTGGATGAAGCGGACGTTGCGCCCGCGCGCGAGGTATTCGAAAATCTCCTGCTCGCGCTCGGTGAGCCCGGCCGCCGCGCCAATGGCCCCGCATCGATCGGTCACGGGGGAGGGCGCGTCGCCTGCGCTTGCCGACAAGAGCGGCGCGAGCGGCTCGATGCCCTGGATGGTATGCGAGAAGCTGAACGACTTTTGCACGAGCACCACGTACGCTACGATGCCGAACACGACGCAGGCCGAGATGATGGACGTCGTAGTCGGGTTCGACGCCATCTCGTTCGTGAAGCGCCCGAAGTTGGCGCCGAGCAGCGTGCCCCATGACGCCATGGCGTTGCCCCAGGTTTCCACGATGGGATGGGGCGTGGTTGGAACGATTCCCGAGGTGTATAGGTGCATCCTGCTTGTGTTGCGGCATGCCGGCGTCTCACAAGTTTTTTGATGACGCTTTGCCGTCGGCGTCGACGTTCGGGATCGATTGCCGCTTGGTCGCTAAGGATGATTGTTGGTGCAACTGGGGTAGCTGGTGGGTTGTGCGACGTTTTGCGAGGGGTTTCGTCTCCGCAGACTAGGAGTGGAGTGATCGCGCATGGGTTCGCGTGGCTATTTCCGCGCTGTCGTGCATTGTCGAACAGGAGATATACGGCATTTGCGCTGGAGCTCGGAGGGGCAATCGCCGTCTGCGGGTGCAGGATGCGCTGCATTCCTTTGCTGCTTCATGTTGGAGGGGCATCGATGCTACACTGATACGATGATCGCGTAGAATAGGATTGCGGCATATGGAAAAAGCGCTCTTCTTGGTGGCGTTCTTCTTCGCCTATACCGTACAGGCCATCACCGGGTTTGCCGGCAACATCCTCGCCATGCCGGTCGGCACGATGCTCCTGGGGTTGGAGCCTACGGTGGCCGTGCTCAACGCGATGGGGTTTTTCGCATGCGGGCTGCTTGCGGTGACGGATTTGAAGAGCGTGAATTGGCGGGAATTGGGCAAGATCCTCTTGGTGATGGCGGTGTTCATGTTCGTGGGCATCTGGCTGGATGCCGTCATGCCGCTACATATTCTGTTGAAGCTGTACGGTGTCGTACTCGTGGCGATTGGGGCGAAGAACCTGTTGCGTCCCCAAACGGGGTTTCTGCCCGAATGGATGCTTTGGACCGTGCTGGCTTTGGCGGGCCTCATCCAGGGCATGTTCGTGTCGGGCGGGGCGCTGCTCGTCATCTACGCAGTGCAAAAGCTGCGCGATCGCCAGCAGTTCCGCATAACGCTTTCGGCTGCATGGACGGTTCTCAACGGGGTGTATGCCCTCATCGCGTTCCAGCGCGGGCACTTCACGAGCGATATCCTGCAAGTGGTGGCGATTTGCGTCCCGTTGGCCGTGGTCGCCACGATTTTGGGAAACAAGCTGCAGAAGCGGATCAGCCAAGAGAAGTTCCTCAAGTTCACGTACGCGCTCATCCTGTGCATTGGCGGATTGCTGCTGGTGACGGGATAGGCGGGGAGGATCGGACGCGCGAGTTGCTAGACCCGGTGTCTGCGAGAGCGGGTCGGCTATTCGGGGACTCGCTGCCCCGTCGGACGATTCGTGGACGTCCGTCGAACGTTCGCGCAGTGTTGGTGCGGCCCAAATGCGCGCTTCGTCGAACGGTCGGCAAGCTTCGCATGCGTTTATTGCACCGCGCCGCGGCGTTTCCTGCGCGAAGCTGGCGAAAACTGCGCATACGCCCAGCAGAAACCAAAGGACCGTCTTTGCGGCGCTTGCGTTCGGCGCTCGGCTCAACGGCTGCGCTGCTCCGCACAGCTTGCCAAAGGCATATCGCCAACTGGCTATGTCTCGCTTTGCAGGCGCTCTGCGAGCCAGTCGAGAACGGTTCGCGTTGCGTCGGGCAGAGGGCGATTGCGAGGGGTGAGGGCGTTGACGGCCCACGTGCATGAGGCGTCGTCAAGGGGGATGGCCGCGATGCCGTCGGTGCAGAATGTCCGGATACGATGGCGGGGCACTGCGCAGGCGCCCTTTCTCCGTCTCACTTGATCGAGGATGAGGTGGTAGTCGTGCCAATCGAATGACATGGTTAGGTTGAGTCCCCGTTTCCGAGCGAGCTCGGTGATGGCTTCGTCTAGCGGGAAGTCTTTGGAAAGCCCGTACCAAGTAAGTCCGTCCAAGCTGTCCAGAGTGTGGTGTTCTTTCTGCGGAAGCAGCGATTTGTGGACGGCCGCGTAGAGCGGAATGTCGCACAGGCGCGTGCAGCGCGTACGCGATCCGCGCAGGTTTCCGACGATGAGGGCCATGTCCTCGCTGCCCTCCTCCACGCACCGTTCTGCGATGATGGGCTCGATGATGTCGAGCTCGAGCCGCATCTCCGGATGACCGGTGCGAAATTCCTCGACGAGCCGATCGAGCGGAAGGGAATCGAGCGCGCCGAGCGAAACGCTCATGCGAATCGGCTTTCGAGAGGGCCTTTCTGCTGAGCAGATGGCCCGTATGGCATCGTAGCTGTCGAGCAGGTCCACGGCCTTTGGGTACACGAGGTCGGCTGTCGTCGTGGGATCGAGCCCCTGCGGTGTGCGGACGAACAGCGTGCGCCCGAGATCGGTCTCGAGTCCTTTGAGCACTTGGCTCATGCCTTGGCGGGTGAGAAACGCCTGCCTCGCCGCTTTGCTGATGGATCTGCTCTCGTAGGCGAGCCGAAAGCAGTGCAAGCTGTTCGCATCCATAAGCCCCCTCCTTTCGAACAGCATGCCTCTGTTGCGCGGTTCCCCTGCCCGTCATTATAACGCTCCTCGTTCTTGGGGTCAGATCGGCTGCTCCCCGCAATGAACCGTGGCGGGGGTGCTGCGGCTTCTTTCTTCCGTCGAGGCATCTTGTTGTGGTTACCTGGAGGCAAGGGGCAATCTTTGTGGAATAAGGAGGAAGACATGATAGATGCGAAGGGCATTTCGCGCAGAAGCTTCTTGCAGGGGCTTGCAGCGGGGGCGGTGGGGGCAGGGGCTTTCGGTTTGGCCGGATGCGCGCCCGCCTCGCAACTGGATGGCGGCGTGGACGAGAGCGCGAATGACGTGCAAGGCGCGACGGTCGATCGCAACGACGTCCTCAACCCTCAGGACTACGGCTACACTGCCAACTCCATCACTGATTTCGCATCATCGGCGCTGTTCAGCGGCTGGAAGCTCGGTGGCATCGAGCTCGGCCACCGCATGGTGAAGTCGGCGGCGTTCCAGCTGGCGTTCATGAAGGGCAATCCGGACGAGTACATCGGCTATTACGAGCGTATGGCGCAAGGTGGCGTCGAGATGATCTGGGTCGAGGATTTCGCCAACATCTGGGAGCTTACCGCGAGCCCTCTCAAGCAGGATTACGCTTCCTACGACGTGAAAGGCCTCGTCGACCGCCTGCATGCCGCGGGCGCGCATGTAGGCTACCAGTTCGACACCATGGGCTCGCCTATCGGTCCGCTCGACTTCGAGGAGCCTTTCCTCGGGAATTACTCAACCGACGAGGTGAAGGAGTGGGAGCAGACGATCATCGGCATCGCGAAGCGCCTGCACGACGACGGCTTCGATGCGTTCGAGTTGAATTTCGCGGCGAACAACGTGGGCCAGTCGTTCCTCTCGCGGGCGCGCAACAACCGCACCGACGAGTACGGCCCGCAGTCCCTCGAGAACCGCACCCGCTTCGTCGTCGAAGTGGTCAAGGGCGTCAAGGAGGCATGCGGCGAGGACTTCGTGGTGCAGGTGCTCATCAACGGCGTGGAAGGAAACGATCGGAGCCTCGGAGCCGATTCCATGTGCACTTCCATCGAGGAGAACAAGGCCATCGCGAAGATGCTCGAGGATGCGGGCGCTGACAGCTTGCACGTGCGCTTGGGGCCGGCCGGCCAGCACATCGCGCAGTTCGCGAGCGAGCTGTACTTCGCCGTGCGGGGCTTGGAAGGTGCGACCGGTTTCGGCGGCCGGTTCGACTTCTCGCGCCACTTCCAGGGCAAGCTGCGCGCCGACCATTCCGGCTGCGGTCTCATGCTCGATGTGGCTGCCGAGATCAAAAGCGCGGTGTCCATTCCGGTGGGGGCGGCCACGTACATGGATCCGGCGCAGGCGCCCGACTACTTCGAGGCGGCCATCTCGGAGGGAAAGCTCGACTTCCTTGTAATGAACCGTCCGCTGTGCGTCGATCCCGAATACGTGAACAAGCTGCGCGAAGGGCGCATCGACGAGATCGCTCCGTGCACGCGCTGCCTGCACTGCTTTTACGATCCGGACAAGTCGGGCGCCCTCATGGAGCACTGCCGCGTGAACGCTGCGAATTGGCGTGCGTACGGAGAGGCCATGCCCGAAGGTTGGACGCCCGCGCCCATAGAGGGCGAGAAGAGGGTCATGGTGGTGGGCGGAGGCCCTGCCGGCATGGAGGCGGCGCGCGTGGCGGCTCAGCGCGGATGCGCGGTGACGCTGTACGAGAAAGGCGGCAGTCTGGGCGGCAGGCTCGCGGCCGCTGAGGGCATCAAGGGTCCGCATGAGAATCTCGGCCGTCTGAGGAGCTACCTGGCCAAGCAGCTTGAAGTATACGGTGTGAACGTGGTCATGGGAACCGAGGTGGATGCCGCGCTGGTGGAGCAGGAGGCCCCCGATGCGGTGATCGTCGCCGTGGGCGGCAAGCGTGCCGAAACCGCATTCGAGGCCACGTCGGGCACGCAGGTGCTTTCGCTTGAGGAGGTGGCCAGTGCCGAGATGGGCGACGACGTAACGGTGCTCGGCAGCAATTGCCAAGCGGTCGACGTTGCGGTCTACCTGCTGTCACTCGGAAAAAACGTTTCCATTGTCACGCCCGATCCGCTCGAGGCGTTCGAAAAGGGCCATTCGGTCAACATGCGCGACTTCGTGGAATCGGCCATCACCGCCCAAGGCGTGCGCATCTGGCCGTCTGCCGAAGTTTTGGAGGTTGGCGATGGGCAGATCACGATCAAAAGCGAGGCGGGCGTGGACGTGGTCTTGCCTTGCAGCGCGCTTGTGGACATGAGCGACGAGCTGCCGAACACCGAACTCGCAGACAGCCTGTCGGGGATCGAAGTGGCGCTGGTGGGCGATTGCGCTGAACCGTACAACATCGCCGAGGCCATCTCGTCGGCCAACCTTGCCGCGCGTGCGTTGTGAGGTGGGAAGCTCCCCTTTTCCGTTTCGCAGCATTGGCTCTTCCGGAGGCAGCGCTGCGGTACAATAGGGGCGAAACGCGGTGGCGAAAGGCCGCCGGGCGATGAAAGGAGCGGACATGGGACAGCGGTACACGCGTATTTTCGCAGCGCTCGATGGAGCGTCGACGCAGAAGGCGGTGGCTGAGCGCGCGGTGGCGTTGGCGGCCGACGACCATGCGTCGCTCGTGTTCGGGCATGTCGTCGATTCGGTTCCCTACGAAGCGTCTGGCGTGGACTTCGAGGCGCTGTGCGTTGAGGGCAAGAAGCGAATCGAGGCCGATCTTGCCGACGTCTTGGCAGAGGCGCGCGCGAATGCAGGCATCCCATCGGTCGAACTGCTCGTGCGGGCGGGTCGCATCACCGACACGCTCGAGCACCAGCTCATCGAGCCGACACAGCCCGACCTGGTCATTTGCGGAGAGCGGGGCTTGTCCAACATCAAGTACGCGTTCGTGGGCAGTGTGTCCACGTTTCTCATACGCTCCATGCGCTGCGACGTGCTCGTGGTGAAGCAGGACTGACGTGCCCGTCGCGCGCGTGGGCGCCCGACTGCCCGCGTGCGCCGTATGCGGGGACTGACAGGCGAAGGGCCCGGACATGGCCGTCTGGGCCCTTCGCGCGAAGAAAGGGCGTCCGCAGGGAGGGGCCGCGGACGCGCGGGGAAGGCTACAGCTGGGCCAAGATGCGTCCGACCAGCATGCCGTGGGTGAGCGCCATGCCGTGGCTGATGCCGGGCGCGGGCAGCGGGTAGTCCACAAGGAAGCGGCCGCCCTGGGCGTTGCCCACAGCGTACAGGCCCTCGATCACCTCGTCCTCGGTGTCTAGCACGTTGAAGTCCACGTCGGTTTGCAGGCCGCCCATGTTCACGAGGATCACGGTGTCGGTGAGCGGGTAGGCGTAGAAGGGCCCTTCCTCGATGGGGAACAGGCGGTCGGCGCGTTTGCCGAAGTCCTCGTCGTTGCCGGCGGCGGCCAGCTCGTTGTATCGTTCGATGGTGGCGACGAGCGTTGCCTCGTCAACCTCCATGAGCTTCGCCAGCTCGGAGATGGAGTTCGCGGTGACGCCCACGGCCTTGTCGCCCTCGAAGTAGCTCGTGAAGCCGGGCGTGTTGCCGTCCTCGTTGTCCTCCTCGGAGATGTAGGCGTTCTTGCCATACGAGCCGTTGGGCACCTCGGAGCCTGATTCCACGTACCAGTTCACGTTGCCGTGGCCGGTGTCCATGTACTTGATCTGGTCTTTCCATTTGCTGTCGAAGATCTGCCACGCGGTCTTCTTAGGCAGGCGCGACAGCTGGTTTTGGAAGGGTTGGCCCCCCACGTCCTCGTTCATGAAACGGTTGCCGTAGATGTCGACGAGCAGGAACGCGTCCATGCCCAAAGGACCGCCCAGGTGGTGCGTCATGGGAGCGTGCGGACCGTCCTCCATCTTGGCGCCGATCCACATGCCCATCTGCTGCCCGTCGCCCGTGTTCGTCTTCTCGCCCTTGGCGTCGACGTTCGGGAAGATGCTGGCGAAGCGGTCGGACCACG
Source organism: Gordonibacter sp. An230 (assembly GCF_002159915.1). GTDB lineage: Bacteria > Actinomycetota > Coriobacteriia > Coriobacteriales > Eggerthellaceae > Rubneribacter. The sequence goes on along the minus strand of NZ_NFJP01000029.1, from coordinate 11,482 downwards.
GCACGTAGTAGCTCATCATCTCGGCGTTCGACGCGTAGTCGCCCGTGGCCAGCAGGACGGCCTTGCTGGCGGTGATCTTCTTGTAGTCGCCGTTCTCGTCCTCGACGATGACCCCTTCGACGCGACCGGCGTTGTCCGGGCGCACAAGTTGGCGGGCGAACGTGGAGTACAGGAACCGCACGCCGGCCTCCTCGCATATCTCCACCATGTTCTGGATGTAGGGGCCGTTGTCGGGCAGGCAGATCTGGCAGTCGTCGAAGATGGGGTAGTAGTCGGCGGCGACGTTGGCCTCTTCGGGATGGGGCCAGTGCATCTTGCGAACGCTCATGGATTCGCCGTCGTAAGGATCGGACTCGGCTTCCACCACGTACTGGCCCTCGCTTGCGGCCAGGTACCAGTCGAACGCCTCTCCAGAGTGATCGGCCCACAAGTTGAGGATGCGCTGGTTGGGACGATAGCCGCACTCTTTCATGATCTGGCCGACCACGGCGTTCTTGTCGATGTGAATGCCGAGGTCCTCTTGTATCTTGCCGCCGATGCAGCCCACTTGGTTCGAACGGTACTGCCACGTGGTGGCCTTCTCCACGACGACGATGTTCTTCGCGCCGTTCTCGACGGCTGAGCGGGCCGCGCTGATGCCGGAGAGGCCCGCGCCCACGATGACGATGTCCGCTTCGATCGTCTCGGTGATGTCGCCCTCGGCGATGGGCTCGGGCGCAGTCATGAAGCTGGGGGTGCCGGAGCCTGCGGTTGAGCCCGAGCCGGACTCTGCTCCCTTCGACGCGCCGCCGTTCGTCTGCGGCGCGCAGCCTGCGAGGCCTGCGCCCGCCGCGACGGCGGCGGTGGCGCCGAGGCCGAGGAACGCGCGGCGGGAAAGACCGCGCCTGTGCGAAGTGGTGGTCATGCGAATCATCCTCCCTGTGTCGTGCTACGTTGCTGGTTGCTTTTCCTCGCGGTCGGCGGCGCTCGCTTCGAGTGGTCGCCGGTGCCCGACTGCGATGCCTACGATATGCGGGATGGGGCGTCGTGCCGCCCACCCAAAGGGTTGATTTCCCATGACGACGGGCGACATCAACCCTTTGGGTTGATGCGGGCGGGTTCGGGATGCCGGTTGGGCGGCGGGGTCTTCGAAGGCTCCGACCCGCTTTGGCGTGCTGAATGCGGACGCCCTTCGGCGCGCAGGGCTCGCCATGCTGCTCGGGGCGTGGCATCTTGCGGAGCTTCCCGAATGAGCGCGATTCGATGAAGTCGGTTACAATGAGGGCGTTTCTTGGATGACGACGCTGACTGCAAGGGGAGGGCCGGTGAAGACGGGGTTTGCGGCCGTGAGCCGAGAGTTCGCGTTGCGCTATGCGGGCCTGAGCTTCTACTGGGCTTGGGTGTTCCTTTCCTTCAATTCCATCGACATCGTAGGTGGCGATGGGCGGTCTCTGTCGTTCGTGCACGTGGCTTCGGCAGCCGCGGCCATGGTCGTGTTCGGTGCGAGCGCCGTGTGCTTCCATCGTGTTGCGGCATGGTCCGCTGCGCGTGTTGCGCGGGTGTTGGCGGGATGCGGTGTGGCGGCTGCTGCGGGCACGTTTCTGTACTCGTCTCCGCTGCTTGCGCCGAATCCGGCGTTGACGGTGGCCGGGGCGCTGGTGACGGGGCTTGCATGCTCTCCCATCGTGCTGGCATGGGGCGTCGCGTATCGCGGCCTCGACGCGAGGCGTGCGGTGCTGTTCACGTCGATGACGTTTTTCGGAGCTGCCGTGCTGTACGCGGCGCTCGCGGCTCTTGCGGCGCTCGAGCCGGCGTTCTCGTCGGCGGGTGTGTCGCTGCTACCTTTGGCTGCTGCGGCGACGGCTGTTGCCAGCATGCGCGGAGGCGGGTGCGCACGGCGCCTCGGGGTTGGCGTTGCGCATGCGAGAGGTGCTCGCGAGGAGGTTCGGATGCTCGTGCGCACGGCGCTTTCTTGGCGCGTGCTCGTGGGATTGACGACGGCTCTGTTCGCGTATGGCGGCCTGCGCGTGTATTTCGGCGACCTTGCCCCCGATGTGTTCTCCGATCCGTGGCTCATGGCGGGCACCATTGCGCTGGCTGCGCTCATCTTCTTCCTGTACGGCACGTTCGCGTCGCGCACGAGCCTCAATCTCGGCGTTCTCTACCGCATCGCCTTGTCGGTGTGGGCATTGGCGTTCGTGCTTATCGCGCTCGTGGGGCAGGGAAACGCCTGGGCGGTGTTCTTCATGGCGTCGCTCAGCTCGGTTTTGTTCGAGGTGCTCACATGGGCGTTGCTTGCTGAGATCGCGCGCACGACGCATTTCTCTCCGCTGCTCGTGTTCGCAATGGGTCGATTGGCGGTGCATGCGGGCATCGTGACGGGCGAACTGGCGGCGTTCGCGTTCGTCGGCGATGTGACCGCGTTCGCAGTGACGGCCGTGTTCGTTCTCGTGGTGTCAGCGGGCTTTACGTTCGCAGATCGCGACACCACGTTCGCGTTCGAAAGCCCTACGCCGACAGAGCTCGCGCGTCTTGCGGCGCTTGGCGAAAAGGGAGCCTCGGGGGGCGAGAGCGGTGATGAAGGCGGCGCTGCGGAAGGAGGCGTGGGCGGCGTGCGCGCCTCGAAGGGCTCGGGTGTTGCGGCCGGCGCCTCGTCGGTGGACGTCGGGCTGGTTCCGCCGTCCGAAGGGCTCGCTGCGCGCATCGACGCGCTGGCCGCCGCTTACCAACTCTCCCCGCGCGAGAAGGAGGTGTTCGCGCTGTGGGTGACGGGACATGGGTCGAAGTACATCCAAGAGAAGTTCGTCATCTCTCCGGCCACCGTCAAAACGCACGTGCGCCACATCTACGAGAAGTTCGACGTCCACAATCGTGCCGAGCTCATGCGCAAGCTGGAGGAGGCGCGCTAGGCAGGCGATGAGAGCAAACGAGGGTTGCCCCTGCAAGATGCTTGGCGAGGGGGCGTCGTGGCGTTCGCAGACCGTCTTATGGGGACGCCTTTTCGCCTCGCTCTTCTTGGCGCGATGCGTTGTTTGCGAGAGGTTCCGGCGAAAGGGCGGGCGCATGCGCCGCCACTGCGGGTCTCGGTCGTGCCTGCAGGTTTTCGCGCATGAGCGCTCTCGTTGTGATCGACGGAGTTGTGCAGAGTGCGCGGATTTGGGCGAGTGGCGATGCGATCATGCAACACAACGGGCGAGGTTCGCTGCGAGCGCGCTTGCCTTCGGCGTAGCGGCGACTTGCGATGCGCTTCTGCGCGGATGGCGAGAGGCCTCGAGCCGAGGCCTCTCGCCACGTGCCCATCACGATTGGAGGGGCGAGGGGTGCGCGTCTAGCTCGTGATCGTGGAATGCGCGTGGTTCGCAGCCGTTCGGCCCGAGTTCACGTTGTTGCCGTTGCACGTGCCGCCAACGTTGATGGTGTAGATGTTGCGGTACAGCATGCAGCCGTCCGTGCCAACTGCGTACAGCCCTTCGATGGGCCGCTTGGCTTCGTCGAGCGCTTGCGCATTGATATCGCATTCGATGCCGCCCACGGACATGAGGTAGTACTGGTTCAGTTTGGCGATGTAGTATGGCGGGGTTTTGATGGGGTCCATCAGTTCTGCCGGCTTGCCGAAGTCGGCATCGGCTTTCGCTTCGCACAGCTCGTTGTAGCGATCGACGCTTGCCTGCAGTGCCGCCGCGTCGAGCTCGAAGTGCGCGGCTGCTTCTTCGAGCGTATCGGCCACGGCCAAGTCCGGCTCGTTGATGGAGTCGATTCGCTCGAGGCTTTCGGGATCCTGGGCGAACGCCGTTTCGAGAATGGCTCGGTCGAACACGGAGTACAGAGCGCGATGGGTCATAGCGGGGACGCTCTGCATTTCGAAATTAGCGGCGGCGAAATTCTCGTTGATGAAGCGAGCGGCGTCTTGGTTGACCCACAGTTGGTTCCCCCCGGTTCCGAACATTCCCGCGCCGCAGAAGATCGAGGTGAACGGATCGGCCTTCCAGGCGAAGGTGTCGCCCCGTCCGCAGATGTTCGTGCAGTTGAACGTGGAGTTTTTGACAAAACTGCGCGCGCCTACCTCGAACGCCATTTTCAATCCGTCGCCATTATGACCGGGCGTTCCGCCATATATGACGTTTTCCCAGTTAAACCCCCTCTCTTCCATGAATTCTTGACTCTGGGCGTATCCTCCGGTTGCCAAAATGACCGCCTTCGCATTGATCCGGATGGCTTTTCCGTCCTTGCGTTGCGCGTACAGCCCGGTAACTTTGCCTCCTTCTTTGATGAGCTTCTTGGCGGTGGTCTCCATTCGGATGTCGACGCCCAGCACCTTCGCCCGCTCGGTCATTTGCGGGATGTACCCGGTGCTGGCGACGTTCCCTTCGAACCAGTGAAAACCACTCACGATTCCTGAGCCAAGATAGTCGTCCACGACGCCCGAAAACTTAACTCCCTGCTCGATGAGCCATGACACATTGTCGCCCGACGCGCGAACGAATCTGCTCCACAAGGCTCCATCTGTGACCATCTGCGCTTCTTCGAGTTCGGTTCGGACGACCTCCACGGGATCGATTTCGATGCCTGCCGCTTTTTGCAATTCCGTCCCCACGGCGAAGATGCCCTCTACGCCGATGCCGTTGCCTCCGGTGACGTTTGTGGCCTCGAGTCCCACGACCGCATCGCCGTTGCACCCTGCTTGAACGGCCGCGGCAAGGCCCGACATTCCAAGCCCCACCACCGCAATGTCCGCATCGATGGTTTCGACGACCTCTTCTGGCGCATAGCCGGCGACGTCTTCTTGGGATGCGTTCGAGCCGGCGCTCGTTGGGCCGCATCCGGCGAGCCCGACTCCCGCCACGGCTGCTCCCGCCGCTGCCAAGCCCAAAAAGCTTCTGCGTGAAAGTTCTCGTTGCAATTTCATATGCTCCCCTTCGATGCTCGTTGCGGTTCTGCCTGTTTGCAAGATGTCTTTGCCGTCTTGGACGCGCGTCTGCAAGCAGCGGCTTGTGACGAGGCTATTCTCTTTGGAAGTGCGACCGGGCGCATCGGGAGGATGGGGTGTGCTTTGAAATCACCTGATACGGGCGATGCGCGCCGATGAATGCTCAGCTGCGGTTCAAGGCCGCTCTGAGATAATGAATGCGCGCTTCGCGTTGACGGGGGAGGGTTGCTATGCTGAAAAGGCTCAGGTTCGAAGAAGGCTTTTGCCTGCTGGTTGGGATCGGCTCTTACTGGGCGTGGGCGAGCGTGTCCATGGTCGCGTCGTTGCTTTGGAAGGACGGACCGGTTGAGCTCTCCCATTTCTCATGGACGGTGAACGTCGTTTCCCATTGCGCGAGTTTGGGTGTGCTTCTTTTGCTTGCGCGTAGGCGAGGGTTTGCGCCGAACGGCCGTTTCGCATCGCGGGCATTTCCCTCGCTGGTTGCCATCGGTACGGCGATGCTGGCGGCGGGGCGTTGGGCTTTCGGATTGAATGCGCTCGTGTTGGCAGGCTCCTTCGTTTCGGGTATGGGCACCGCCGGAATGCTGCTCATGTGGTGCGGACCGTACTCGTCGTTGCTGCAAGCCTCCGATCAGCGCTTGATCCTGTCCGGTTCGGTGATAGTGGGGATGTTCATCGCATTGCTGATTCCGAATTTGCCCGATCTGGCTGCGTTGGCGGTCACGTGCCTCTTGCCCTTTGCAACTTCTGCGTGCATGCAACGAATGGCGAAGGCGGGTGCGGCAGGGCGAGGGTGCGAGGCTTTCGAATGGCGATTCGCGAAGAGCCGTGCTCCTGCGGCGAACCCGCTTGCGCCCTCGGCGCGTCAGGATGCTGAGCGGCCTTGCAAACGCATGGTGGTCAGCGTGTTGGCCTGTTGTTTCATCTTGGCGCTGCCAACGGGGCTGTTTCAGAATTGGTATACATTCGCGGAGTCGGGCGAAACTGCCACCGGATGGAGCACCATCCTCTCATGCGTATGCGTTTTGATGGTGCTCGCCACATGCCTTGACTACCTTTTCATGGAAAAGCACGGATTGTGTCTGTTCTCGCGTCTGGTCATTCCGCTCGTTGCAGGAGGGCTTCTCGCCTTGCCTTTGTTCTTGTTCGGCGAGAGCTTCCCTTGGGAGGGCGTCGAATCCGGTGCGGGCGTGCTCATGCTAACGGGTTATCATCTGTTCCTCGTCTATGTCTATACGGAATTCGGGCTGATGGCCGCCGATACGAAAACCGAGCCATGCCTGGTTTTCGCGGGAGGCACGTGCACTATCGACATTGGGCTCGCGTCCGGGTCGATGCTGGCGGCCGTTGTCTTGCCGTTGCCCGGCGTTTGGGCGACGGGGGCTGCGTTGGGGATCGCATATCTGCTGCTTCTTATCGGCGTGCTGCTGTTTCCCAAAGCGCTGGAGAACATAGAGAATCGTGAGCGGGACAAAGCGTTCGCGAAATCGCTTCAGGCGAATGCGGACGAGCCGGTCGATCCTTTGCGCGATCTCGAGGGCCGATGCGCGAATGTGGCGGCAGGTTTCGGGTTGTCCGCCCGTGAGAAAGACGTGCTGGGCTACTTGTTGTGCGGACGGACGTTGCGCTCCATCGCCAACGAGACCTTTCTGTCGTACAACACGGTGAAAACGCACGTTAGCCATATATATCAAAAGGTGGGGGTGCATTCGCGCGACGAACTCATCGACCTGCTCGACTCTGCGGACCGTTAGGCGGGCATTCGCTATAGAGGCGTTCGGTTGGCGACGATGCGATGAATGAGACGCCCTGAGTGCAGCGGGTCCGTCGTTACAGTGTTCGCGGCGTCTCCCGTCGATGTGCGGTCTTGACCCGAGGGTTTGCGCCAACTGTGCTAACCTTTGCACAGGGCGAAAATCTTTTGCGACGAGGAGTGGTGCTGCATGGTGAACGAGAGGATGCTCGGATTGGGAGTCGAGCCGAACGCGATTCGCGAGCTGTTCGCGTACGGGATGGCGCGCAAAGCTGAGATCGGCGATGGGAACGTGTTCGACTTCAGCATTGGTAACCCGAGCGTGCCAGCGCCCGTTGCGGTGAAGGACGCCGCTTTGGCGCTGCTCGAGCAACCGGCCGCGTCGCTGCATGGTTACTCGCCCGCAGGCGGCGTGCCGGAGGTGCGTGCGGCCGTCGCCGACAGCATTCGCCGTCGTTTCGGCATCGATGCGTCGTCCGAGAGCGTCTACATGACCGCTGGTGCGGCGGCATCCATCGCCATTTCCGTGTCGGCGGTAACCGAGCCCGGCGACGAGGTGGTCGTCATCAGCCCGTACTTTCCCGAGTACAAGGTGTGGATCGAGACGGCTGGCTGCGCTTGCGTCGAAGTGCCCGCTCGCATGTCGGACTTTCAGCCCGACATCGACGCTCTAGCCGCAGCCATCGGGCCTAGAACGAGCGCCGTCATCATCAACACGCCGAACAACCCCGTGGGAGTCGTGTACTCGCGCAAGAGCCTGGAGGCGCTGGCCGACCTGCTTGCGGCGAAGGAGGCGGAACTCGGACGCGAGCTGTACCTGATCAGCGACGAGCCGTATCGCGAGATCGTTTACGACGGTGTGGAGGTGCCCTATGTGCCTTGCGTGTACGAGCGCACGATCATGTGCTATTCGTACTCGAAGTCGCTCTCCCTTCCGGGCGAGCGCATCGGCTACGTCTACGTGTCCGATCGCATGGAAAACGCCGCCTCGGTAAACTCCGCTGTGGCCGGTGCGGGCCGCGCGCTCGGCTATGTTTGCGCTCCGGTGCTGTTCCAGCGCGTAATTGCCGCATGCGTGGACGAGCCGAGCGATGTTGCATCTTACGCTGCGAACCGCAAGCTGCTCACTAAGGGCCTGTCGGCCTTGGGCTATGAGTTCGTGGAGCCGCAAGGGGCGTTCTACCTGTGGATGCGTGCGCTCGAGGACGATGCGCGAGCGTTCGGCGAGCGCGCGAAAGCGCACGAGCTGCTGCTCGTGCCTTCCGACAGCTTCGGGGTGCCCGGCTGGGTGCGCGTGAGCTACTGCGTGAGCGCCGATGTCATCACCGCCGCCATGCCGGCGTTCAAAGCTCTTATGGAGGAGTACCGGAGGTAGAAAGTACCGGAGGTAGAAGAAGGAAGGGCCGGCGGTCTGCGCGCTCTTGCCTCCGATCTCGCTGGGCGGCTTGGACCACGCCGAGGAGGCGGGGCCGATGCGGCTGCGCGCTCTCGCCTCCGGGGCGGACGGGGCGAGAGGCGATGGTCGGATGAGGGCGAAGACTGCGGAGCGGGACGAAGAAGCGGGACGAAGAAGCGGGGCGAAAAAAGAGGGGCGCGCGCGAGCCCCCTCCTTCTCTCTCGTTTCTGCTTTTCGGTCCGGTCGAGGTGATGCGAAGCTTTGCGGCAAGGCCGCTGTGGATGGCATGGGTTCCTGCCGTGTGGTGCAACCGTCTTTCCGGCGCCGTTCGGCGAGGCGGAATGAAGGCCGGCGTCGCTTCTCCTACAGCAGCGCCAGCAGCTCGTCCACGGCCTCGGGGCGCGTGGCCCAGCTGGTCGCGAAGCGCACGACGGTGCGGCCGTCCGGCGCGAGCTCCCAGAAGCCGAACGACGCATGCTCGGCTAGGCGCTCCTTGGCGGCGTCGTCGAGCACGACGAACTGCTGGTTCGTGGGCGAGTCGAGGTGCAGGTCGTAGCCCTTCGCGCGGAAGCCCTCGGCCAGGCGCTGCGCGAGCGCCACGGCATGGCGGCCGGCGTTCTCGTAGCGCAGCCCGCCGTCCTCCTCCTCGAACAGCACGTCGAACTGCAGCCCCAGGAAGCGACCCTTCGCCAAGAGCGCTCCGCGCTTCTTCATGAGCGTGAAGAAGTGGTCGTCGAGTCCCGGCTTCGTGAACACCACGGCCTCGCCGCACAGCGCGCCCACCTTGGTGCCGCCGATGTAGAACGCGTCGCATAGGCGTGCGATGTCGGGCAGCGTGACGTCGGCTCCAACGGCGGCCAGGCCGTAGCCCAGGCGCGCGCCGTCCATGAACAGCCGCATGCCGAAGTCGCGGCACACCTGCGAAAGCGCTTCGAGCTCGGCCAGCGAGTACACGGTGCCGTACTCGGTGGGATGCGAGAGGTACACCGCACCCGGCGCCACGATGTGCTCGCGGTTCTCGTCGGCCCAGTACGCCTCGCACAACGCGCGCACCTCGGCGGCGTCCAGCTTGCCGTCGTGCTGCGGCAAGGGCAGTGTCTTGCGTCCGCACGCCTCCACCGCGCCCGCCTCGTGCGCGGTGATGTGGCCGGTCGTGGCCGACACGATGCCCTCCCACGGCCGCAGGATCTGGTCGGCCACCGCGGCGTTCGCCTGCGTGCCGCCCACCAGGAAGTACACCGCCGCCTCCGGGCACGCGCACGCCTCCCGGATGCGCTGGCGGGCGCGCTCGCACACCTCGTCGGTGCCGTAGCCGCTCGTCTGGTCGAGGTTCGTGGCCGCCAGCCGTTCGATGATGGCCGGATGGGCACCTTCCATGTAGTCGCTGTCGAAGTGAAGCATGGCATTGGCTCCTTTCGTGTGGTGGGCTGCGTCTCGGCGCACGGTGTTTGCCTCATCGCATGATATCGCGTCTTCTTCGGCCGTGCCCGCCTCGTTTGCCCCGCTTGCTCTTGTCCGTTCCGAGCGTCGGTTTTAGGCTCTTCCGGTTCGCTTCCGTCGAAAGCGTCTCGACGCGCAGAGCGGCCTCGTCAAGTCGATTGGGCTTGCGTGCGACCGTTCGTCGCTGCTCGTTCTCCGTTGCGTCCGTCACGCCCGCCCCGTCGCTCCCTCGCGTCGCGCCGTCGTGCGGCACCTGCTCGCTTCGATCTTGTATCGTCCGCCAGCCGGATCGTCCGCCGTCTTTACGATGCGTATCTCCCAAGGTAGTCGATGATCTCCTGTCGTGAGTGCAGGCCCGTTTTGGCGTAGATCCGTTTGATGTGAGCGTGGGCGGTGCCTTGCGTGATGAACAGCTCTTCAGCCACGCGCTTCTGCGTATGGCCGAGCGCGTACAATGTGAGCACCTCCACCTCTCGCTCGGACAGGAGGAACTGCTTGCCCATCTCTTCGGCATTGTGCTGCATGGACGCCTGCCGAAGGTCGGACATGCTCTCGTTCTCATCGAGCGCCATCAGCTTTGCCAGCACGCCTGTGCTCGCATGCCGCATGCCATCGGACTCCTGCTCGTCGGCGCTGCGCAGCGCGATGGCAAGAAACTGCACAAACACCACTTGCGTGGACAGGACGAGAAGTCCGCCTATGACGGCGCTCATCAGCATGTCGTTGGCGGAAATGAGGTACGCCTCCATCAGCGCGACGCGCGACAGGGCTCGGCACCCCAGCCACACGAGCCAGGCGGCGATGGCGTAATAGTACGGGTCGCGCCAGCCATGGCTCATGAACGCGATAATGACATACCAGGTGAATGCAACCATGAGCGCGTTCAGCGTGGTGGTGAACACGGCGCCGATGTCCAGCATATCGGGAAACGCAGCGTATGCGATGAGCGCCAAACAGGCCAAAAGCTCCATGACGATGAACGCGCCCGCGGTCATGACATGCTGCTTGCGCATGAGCACGAGCACGATGAACGTGCTGCTGACGACGACGGTCAGTGCGCCGTATGCCATGCGCGTGGCCGCCGAGAACGCGATGGCCTCGCCGTTGGGATAGCCCCGTAGAAGCCCGATGACGATGGAGAGGCATCCGATGCCGATGGCCGTGGCCGCAAGGAGCTGCCTGCTCTGTATCACGGTTTTCGCGAAGCTGAAATAGTCGTGCGCGAGCGTTGGCGAGGCGATGCGGTAAGGTTGAACGCGCTTGCGAGCCCACAGCATGCAGGGGTATTGCACGAGCGCGAAGACCATCGCCGTCAAGTTCGCGATGGCGTCGGGCAGCAATGCGCAGAGGAATATCTCCGCCTCGCTCACGATAAGCGCGGAGAACACGAGCAAGACCGCCACCGTAGTGCTGGTGCCGCGCGCTCGGCGCAGCCAGTAGAAGATGGCGCCCGACGAGACGAGCGTGCAAAGAGCGCTGAGCGCGAACAGCAACTCTTCGCTGTCTTGTCCTCCCGTCGTTTTGAGCGCGGCCATGGCGAAAAGGCAGAGCGCTTCGAGAGCGATGCATATGCGCGCGATCAGGTTTGTAGCGCGCTTGCCAACAGTCTTGCCGGTGATCAGCAGGAATGCGAAGATCGCTGCCAAAACAGCGAGCGCCACCAGCATGGCGCCGTCGGTGAACATGCCCTGGTCGGTGCTTGCATAGCTGCCGTAGCTAGCCACGATGAGGCCTGCGCGCGAAAACGCCAGTCCCAGCACGAGTGGCCAGAGCATCACGTAATGCCCAAGCGTTCGCACCGCTTCTCCCAAGCGGGGTCGAACGTTGCTGGCGGCATCCGAACCGGCGTGGGCGGTGGTTTTCGGTTGGGGGCTTTTCGGGTGCGTTCCGCCTTTGCCTTGTCGAGTGGCGGTGTCGGTTCGCACGGCCCTGTGAGATGTTCGCAACGTCAAAATTGGGGGGGGGGGGGGGGGGGGGGGGGGGGGGG
>NZ_NFJP01000028.1 GCF_002159915.1 Gordonibacter sp. An230 | reverse complement strand
TCGCCCCCCCCCCCCCCTTTTTTTTTCGCATGCTTTGGACGACCTGCGGGCTGCGGAAAAGGGAAGGTGCTCGTCTCTTCCGTATCGCCCGTCATCGGGGCGAAGGTGCATACCTTGATCGAGCGGGCGTGGACGTCGAGTCCGACGAAAGTGATAGGATTGGCCATAAGGAAGCCCCTTCCATGAATGCGGCGTGGCCGCTGGCGGTTTGGACATCCTCCATTGTCGGCCTAATCCGCGGATATGCATGCAGGAAGGGCTTCCAACTTTTTATGTCCTGCTCATATCGTCTTGGGGGGGGGTAGATTGGGGCATGGTGAGAGTTTTAAGCGGTTCGAATACACGTGCCTTCTGCGCGATGCCGACCGGTTTTGCCTTTCTGCTGGTTCTTGCTGGATGTTGCGAGGGAGCTGCAAAGGTGGATTTTAACGATAGGCATTTAGAGACGAATGAGCAAGGGGGCCCTCTTTTCATATGACGGTTTTGGGGAGGAGGATCTGGTACGGCGATCATTCATGCTACTGGGAGAATCCTTTCTATCGATTGCGATAAAGGGTTCGTTGAAGTTGCCGGATTCGAGCCTCCTGTCGTTAAGAAGATTGGCCCTCCGACGCTCGTTTTTGATTAAGGCAAGCCTCGATCAATCAACGATGGCATGCTATCGACCGATTTGCTTAACGTGGGCCCATGCATTGCCGTTGACTTTGGCTGGGCTCAAAATGAATCGATTCTTGTCGCGAGCATATATACAAAATGGCAATAAGCGGCAGAGGCAGAGGCGTGGAGCTCTGTAGCCGCTTTCGTTGCTGGAAAGCCTCACGTTGAGGGTCATTCGAGACAATGCTTTGCCCTCCTCTAGACTCTTGAGCTAAATGATTGAAATTACTATCATCTTGACGGGTAATCGCAATCGTCGAAAGAAGGGCGCCCCATGATCGACAAAACCGCGTTTCGCAGCTTGAGCTACGGCCTCTACCTCGTTTCCGCTTCGGATGGCGAGCGTCGAGCCGCCTGCGTCGCCAATACATTTCAGCAGGTCACGTCTTCGCCATTGCAGGTGAGCGTGGCGCTAAACAAGGAGAACGCCACCACCGGTGTCATTGCCGACTCGGGCCGGTTCGCCGTGTCGTGCTTGGCGCAGGACGCCGCTATGGGGCTTATCGGCATGTTCGGCTTTAGGTGCAGCCTCGATGTCGACAAGCTGGCTGCATGCGAGACGGGCGTCGATGGGGCAGGCGTCCCCTACGTCTCCGAGCAGTGCGTCGCACGGTTCTCCGTGCGCGTCGTGCAGACGGCGGACCTCGGCACGCACGTCCTCTACGTCGGTGAAGTGGAGGAGGCGGAGGCGCTGTGCGACGGCGAGCCGATGACCTACGCGCACTACCACCTGGTCAAGGGCGGCAAGACCCCGCCGAAGGCGTCGAGTTTCCTGCCCGAGGAGCCCTCCGAGGACGCGGGCGGCGTTGCGGGCGCGGATGCGTCGAAGCCGAGGTTCGGTTGGCGTTGCACGGTGTGCGGCCATATCGAGTACGCCGACGAGCTGCCCGACGACTTCGTCTGCCCTGTCTGCGGGGTGGGCAAGGACATGTTCGAGCGCATCGAGCTGTAGGGGCGCTTTGCTTCGCGCGTGCGGGAGCGGGGTCGGGCGTTGGGCTCGGCCTTGCTCCCGCGTTATTTCTCCCAAGCGAGGAAGGCCCAGGTGACGATGCGCGGCTCGCGCAGACGCAGGGCCTTTTCGGGGATGCCTTTCTTGTCGGGCCGTCCCGCGCGCTCGTTGGGAACGAGGTTGTCGGCGAGCCATGCGCGCAGGCGGACGAGCGCCGCGGCGCGCTCCCTTTCGCCGACGAGCGCTGCGGTGGCGTCGTTCGCCATGCGGGCGAGCGCGTCGTAGGCCTCGTCGGAGGAGTCGAACGTGTCGGTGCGCGCGCTGTCGATGTAGGCCACCTCGGGGCGCAGCCCTTCGTTCGCCAGGATATTGAAGGCGTAAAGATAGTCGCGGCCGAGCACGCTTTTGAGGCCGATGGCGTTGAGGATGCGCTCGTCGGTGCGCGGGGAGGTGCCTGTGGCGAGCGTGACGCACACGCGGCGGCGCGCCACGTCGGTGAGGCGCAGAAGCGAGTCTTTGAGGTCGGCGGTCGCCACGGAGCGCGAGGCTATGGCGACATCCGCCGAGCCGGGATGCACGCCGAAGCTGGGCCAATCGTCCTCCCAGCTCATTTGCTTGAGGGTTACGGTGCGGACGTCCTCTCGGTCAAGCGCCGCCCGCAGCTGGTCGAGCATGCCGCGCGAGAAGTCGGCCGCCACCACCTCATGGCCTTGCTTTCCGAGCGGCACCGACAGCGCGCCCGTGCCGCAGCCCATGTCGAACACCGTCTCGCCCGGCTCGATCCCGGCCAGTTCGAGGAACCGTTCGACGTAGGGGTTCGGCGCGTCTTTCGTGGAGAACGTGGCGGCGCGCTTGTCCCAGTAGCCGGCGTCGTCGAATCGGCGTCGCTTCTGCTGGAGCCGCTTCCACTCGTCGTTCCAATCGCGGGCGGTCAGCTGGAACTCGGCGGGTTCGGACGTGTTGTTTTCGGGCATGGGAGGGCCTCTCGCTTCGCTGGTTGCCGGCATCGGCTACTATGGTAGCGAAAGGCGGCGCCCTTGTGCGCGCGAACCATCGAATTTATTCCGAAACGAGGAGCATCCATCCCATGCACGTCGAACTGCTGTACCACACGCCCGACCCCGAGCGCGCGATCGCCACGGCGGCGCGCCTGTGCTACGCGCCCGTCGGCGCGGCCGAGCTCATGGAGACGATGCCCGAGGAACGCGTGAGAAGCGTGCTGTCCACCATCATGGGCAGCGGCCATTTCTCCACGCTCGAGCACGCGAGCTACACCTTTGCGGTGGACGGGGTGTCGCGCGCGCTCACGCACCAGCTGGTGCGCCACCGCATCGCCAGCTTCAACCAGCAGAGCCAGCGCTACGTGAGGTTCACGGACGGCCTGGCCACGGTGAAGCCCGAGAGCGTTGCAGCGAGCGAAGAGGCGAGCGCGGTGTTCGACGAGGCCATCGAGGCCGCCATCTCCGCGTACGAGAAGCTGCTGGACATGGGCGTGCCCGCAGAGGACGCGCGCTACCTTCTGCCTAACGCGGCCGAGACGAAGATCGTCATCACCATGAATGTGCGCGAGCTGCTGCACTTCTTCTCCTTGCGCTGCTGCAACCGTGCGCAATGGGAGATCCGCGCTATGGCGCACCGCATGCTGGAGTTGGCGCGGCCCACGGCGCCGTTCATCTTCATGGACGCCGGCGCGCCGTGCGTCCGCGGCACTTGCCCTGAGGGGAAGATGACGTGTGGAAACCCGTATCCGCGCGTGAAGAGGAGCTGACGTGGCCGGGCGGAAGAGCGACCTTTCGCGCGCGTTCTCTGAGGACGGCGCGCTCAAGACGCACGTCGGCGGCCAGGCGCTCATCGAAGGCGTCATGATGCGCGGCAAGCGCAACTGGTCGGTGGCCGTGCGCGAGCCGAACGGCGGCATCTACGTGGAGGAACATGACCTTCCCGGCCCGAAGGGCGGCGCGGGCTGGCTGCGCTGGCCGCTTGTGCGCGGGTGCCGCGCCATGGTCGAGTCTTTGGTGCTGGGGTACAAGGCGCTCGAGATCGCGGCGCTGCATGCGTTCGGAGAAGAGGAGTCCGACGAGCCCGCAGGTCATGTCCTTGCGGATGGCGAACCTGCGTCCCATCCCATTGCGCCCGCCGATGGGCTTGCTGGTTATGGGGATCCCTCCGCGGGCGCGAAGAGCGAGGCCGCTGGCGACGGGGGTTCCTCCGCAGACGCAAGGATTGAGGCCGCTGGTGACGAGCGCTCCCCTGCGGGCGCGAAGAGCGGGAGCGTCGGCGACGGGAACGAGAGCGCGGCCCCTTCGCAGCCCCTTTCGACGTCCCCGTCCTTCTCCTGGAAAGACGACTTCGGGCGTCCTGACACGATGATCGACGCGCTCGGCGCCCAGCGCGCGCTCGAAGTGGTCGAGGAGCCCGAGCCTCGGCCCGAGAAGGGGTCCGACGCATCTGGGGAGGCGGAGTTCGGCAAGAGGGAGATGGCGGTTTCCATGGCGCTCGGCCTCGTGCTGGGCGTGGTGCTGTTCATCGCGGCACCGGCTTTTCTCACGAATCTCATCGTGGGTGAGTACGACTCGAACACGCTTCTGTGGAACGTTGTGGACGGTCTTCTGCGCGTGGGGGTGTTCGTGCTCTACCTCTGGCTCATCGGGCGCATGTCCGACATCAAGCGCATGTTCGGCTACCATGGCGCCGAGCACAAGGCTATCCACTGCTACGAGCACGGGCTTCCCCTCACGCCCGAGAACGCGCGCAGCTTCCCGCGGCTGCACGTGCGCTGCGGCACGGCGTTCCTCATCATGGTGATGATCATCGCCATCTTCGTGTACACGGTCACGCCCATCAACGGTCTCATCGAGCTGTGGGGCGTGCCGGACGGGGCGCCGAAGCTTCTGCTCGTCATCCTCGCGCGCATCCTGCTCATGCCCGTCATCGCCGGTGTCTCCTACGAGATCACCGTGAAGTGGGCGGGAACCCGTCCCGAGAACCCGCTTGTGAAGGTGGTGCTGTGGCCCGGTATGCAGATGCAGTACCTGACCACGAACGAGCCTGACGACGGGCAGATCGAGTGCGCCATCGCCGCTATGGAGCGCGTGCTCGAGCGCGAGCGCGCCGAAGAGGGGAGCGTCGTCGGGCGCGCTTCGACGGACGGATCAGAGAGGGCCCCTGCTGTCGCGTAGGGCCATTGGCTCAACGGGTCGGGCGCGGTCTTCGTCGCCGCCGGGCTCTCGATTCGAGGCTTCGTGCTCTCAACGATCCCGTCAGACACTCGTGAACTGCTTGCCACCTGGGAAGACGATGCGGATGCTAAGCTTGCGTCGATGCGAGGCCGGACTCGGCCGAGCGCTCTGTCGATGCTGGCCGACCACGACGCCCTCCGGCGATCACGGCCTCGAAACCCAGGGAGGCGCACGTCGTGGATCAGGCGATCTCGGTGAAGGATATTCGGAAGAGCTTCGGTGCGGTCGAGGCGCTCAAGGGTGTGTCGCTTGAGGTGGCCGAAGGAGAGAAGGTCGTCGTGATCGGCCCGTCCGGCTCGGGCAAAAGCGTGCTCATCCGCTGCGTCAACGGGTTGGAGACGCCGGATTCAGGCTCCATCACGGTGGAGGGCATGGACCTCGCCGACCGGCACGTGAACGCACGCGCCCTCGCCCGCGACGTGGCCATGGTGTTCCAAAGCTACAACCTCTACCCGCACAAGACCGTTCTGGAGAACGTGACGCTCGCGCCCGTCAAGGTGCTCAAGGTGCCGCGCGAGCGGGCCGAGCGCGACGGACGCGCCTACCTCGAGCGCGTGGGCCTCTCCGACAAGGTGGACAAGTACCCCGACCAGCTCTCCGGCGGCCAGCAGCAGCGCGTGGCCATCGCCCGCGCCCTCAACATGCATCCCAAGATCATGCTGCTCGACGAGCCCACGAGCGCGCTCGATCCCGAGATGGTGCAGGAGGTGCTCGACGTCATCAAATCGCTCGCCGAGACGAACATGACCATCGTCATGGTCACCCACGAGATGGGCCTGGCGCGCGAGGCGGCCGACAAGGTCGTGTTCATGGAGAACGGCCTGGTGGTGGACCAGGGCACGCCGCACTACCTGTTCGACGAAACCGACAACGCTCGCGTCAAGAGCTTCCTGTCGAAGATCCTGTGAGGCTGTGGGGATGAACGGAGCGAATAAGGCGATGGAGCCCAGGGTGCACGGCGTTCGCGAGCCGGCGCATCCGTTTAGCGGCATCGAATCCAGCATGCATGGGTTGACGGTCCCTTCTGCGAAAATGTGCGGGGAGGACGGGCTTGCCGCCTCCTCGTTCTCCCGTCGTTCGTTCGTGCGTCTCGCGGGTCTTGCGGGTGCCTCGTTCGCGTTCTTCGGGCCGCTCGCCCTCTCGGGCTGCGCCGCAGACCCGAACGTGCTGCGCGTGGGCACGAAGATCGACGTGCCGGGCTTCGGCTTCCAGAACCCCGAGACGGGCAACATCGATGGGCTCGAGGTGGACATCGCGCGCGAGCTGGCCCGCCGCATCAAGGGAGACCCGAACGCGCTTAAGGTGACCGGCGTGAACGTCACCACACGCGGGGCGATGCTCGATAACGGCACGCTCGACGCGACGCTGGCCACGTTCACCATCACCGAGGCGCGCAAGAAGAGCTACAACTTCTCGCGCCCGTACTACACCGACCACATCGGCGTGCTGGTGAAGAGGTCCTCCGGCATCACCGACCTGGCGGGCCTCGACGGCAAGACCGTGGGCGTGGCGCTGTCGGCCACGACCCGCGACAAGCTCACCGCCGCGGGCGACGAGATCGGCATCCATATGAAGTTCGCCGAGTACTCGACGTATCCCGAGATCAAGATCGCGCTCGTCACCGGGCGCGTTGATGCGTTCTCGGTGGACCGCTCCATCTTGAACGGCTACGTGGACGACTCCACCATGCTCTTGGACGCGCAGTTCGCGCCGCAGGAGTACGGCGTGGCCACGAAGAAGTCGAACACCCAGCTGGCCGACCAGATCGACGCGGCCATCGCCGCGATGCAGGATGACGGCACGCTGACCGCGTTGCAGGAGCGGTGGGGCCTGTCCACCGAGGCGCCCGGCGCGGACGGAAGCGAAGGAGGCGCGTCCCATGCTTGATATCTTCGCGCCCTACAAATGGGAGGCGCTGTTCGAGCGCTGGCCCGACATCCTGGCCGCGTTCGGCACCACGGTGGGCATCTCCGCGCTCGCGCTCGTCATCGCGCTGGCGCTCGGCATCGTGTTCGGCGTGCTGTCCGTGTCGCGCATCGCGCCGCTGCGCTGGGTGACCCGCGTGTACGTGGAAGTGGTGCAGAACGTGCCGCTCCTTCTTCAGGTGTTCGTGTTCTACGCCATCTTCCCGCTGCTGGGGTTCTCGCTTGCCGCGTTCTGGATCGGCGTCCTGGCCATCGGCATCTACCACGGCGGCTACATATCCGAGGTGGTGCGCAGCGGCATAGGGTCCATCCACCGCGGGCAGTTCGAGGCGGCGAAGAGCCAGGGCTTCTCGTACTGGCAGTCCATGTTCGTGATCATACTGCCCCAGGCCATCCGCATCATCATGCCGCCCTTGGCCGTGCAGGCGGCGAACCTCGTGAAGAACACCTCGGTGCTGGCGCTCATCGCGGGCGGCGAGCTCATGTACTTCTCGAACTCGTTCGCCGGCGCCACGAGCTACTACGGCCCCGTGTACGTGGTGGCGGCGCTGCTGTACTTCGTCATCTGCTTCCCGCTGTCGCGTCTGGCGCTGTACCTCGAGCGCCGCACGCGCTCGCATAGGCATCTGGCCACGGGCGATGCCACCGAGGCGCTGGCCGAGGACGCGCTCGAGGTCACGCCGGGCACGCACGACATCACCGGGCGCGCGGCGGCCGACGCGCTAGCCGGCGGCGTGGGCACCATGTTCGAGACGGTGGACATCGCCCCGGCGCGCCAGGCCCCCTCGCCGCGCCACCCGCTGCACGTGCTGGGGGACGAGGCGGACGGCCCGGCCGAGCGCGGGCCGATGGAGCAGGCGTTCACCGGCCGTGTGGCCGCCGAGATCGCCGACGAGATAGGCCGCGAGATAGCGCAGGAGATAGCCGAGGAATGCGGCGACGACGAGGCCTGCGCGGCGCGCGTGATGCGCACGAAGGCCGGGCGCGTGAAGGCGCACCGCCGCCTGGAGCGGCGCGCGGTCGCGCGCCGCGGGGTGGAAAGCACGGTCGCCGGCAAGGCCGAGGCCGGCGCCGCAGCGCCCGCGTCGCCGGATGCCGTGGCCGAGGGCGTGCGCGACCTGGGAGCGAGGCGCTCGCCGGAGGCCGACGAGGCCTTGGCCTCGCGGGCCGAGACGGCCACGAGCGACCGCATCACCCGCGACGTGCGCAAGCGCGTCGACGGCGCAGCCGGCGCGCTCGAGGCCGATGCGCAGCGCGCGCCGGCCGAGGCTGCCGGCGCAGAGGACATGCCCGCAGCGAGCCGCCGGCGCTCCGACGAGCACGACGAGGCCGAGCTGGGGGCGGAGGCCTTCCTCGACAACGACTACGTGTCCGGCGAGCTGGACGCGCCCGCGGAGCGCGCCGCGCATGTGCGCGCGCCGCACGACGAGGCCGACTTCGATGCCGAGAGCGAGGATGCGGCCGCGCGCCACGATCGCCGCGAGCGTCGCAGCGGCGACGAGGAGGCGAGGGAATCCAGCGGGCCGGAAACGGTCGTGCCCGAAGACGTGGACATGGAGGCGTTGGCCGGCATGGCCGCCCGCGCGGCCGACGATGCCGCCGCGCGCATGGAGCGCCTGCGGCGCGAGGGCCTCGAGGGCCTTGGCAAAGACAAGCGAGGGGAGGGCAAATGAGCGACATAGCCGCCCTATTCACCTGGGTGAACATACGCTTCCTGCTGCAGGGCCTGGGCATGACGCTGCTGATATCCGCGTTGGCTATCCTGTGCTCGGTGGTGCTCGGCACCGTCATCTCGGTCATGCGCACGTCGAACAGCCGCGTGCTGCGCGGCGTGGCCACGGTCTACGTCGAGATGTTCAAGAACACCCCGCTGCTTTTGTGGATCATGTTCACGTTCTTCGTGGCGCAGCTGCCGCCCATCGGCGCCGCGGTGCTCGCGTTCACGCTGTTCACCAGCGCGAGCGTGGCCGAGATCGTGCGCGGCGGCCTGGCGAGCGTGCCGTTCGGCCAGTACGAGGCCGCGAAGTCGCAGGGCTTCTCCACCATGCAGACGTACCTGCTGATCATCCTGCCCCAGGCGCTGCGCAACATGGTGCCCGCACTGCTGTCGCAGTTCGTCACCACCATCAAGGACACGAGTTACCTCTGGGGCGCCATGGCGCTGCAGGAGCTCATGGGCCGCGGCATGATACTCATGAACAGCTACAACTCCACGGTGCAGATCTTCGCCATCTTCGGCATCATGGCGCTCATCTACTTCGTCGTGTGCTTCACGCTCTCGCAGATCGTGCGCGCCTACCAGCGCCGCCTGAAGGAGGCGCGCACGGCCTAGAGGCGTGACAAAGGGACGGATGTGACGGTGGGGCGGCACGGAGATGGGGATGATGCCTCGTTTTCGGAGGTTTCGCAGGGTCGCGCCTCATCGAGAAAGGGGATATGCTCCTTTTTGCCATGCGGGCGCTTCGAAGCCCCTACTGTGCGAGCGCCAGGTACGGCAGGTACGCCTGCGCGCTCTCGGGGACGGCGAAGGTGACGTTCTGCCCGTAGGCCGAGACGGTGATGTAGCCTGGGTCGTCGTACGTGGTGATGGAGCCCTCAATGCCGGCGTAGACGCCGTCGAGGGTGGAGACGGGCTGTGCGTCGCCGGGCAGAGGCGCGGCCTTCCAGCTATCGATGGCGAGGTCGTCGATAGCCGCGTCGAGCTCGTCGCCGTACAGCCCGGTGGCCGCGGCGATGCCGTCTCGATTCGCCTGGATCACGTCTTTCACCCGGTCTTTCAGCCCGCTGGCGTCGATGGCGGCGTTCGTTGCCGTCGCCTTTGCGCCTTCGACGGCATTCGAGAGCGGGCCAGGAAGCGCGCCCGATCCCGACAGGGCGAGCACGCCCGTTGCTCCGACGACGATCACCGCGAGCGCGAGGAGCGCTCCGAGCACCTTCTTCATGGCGGCATCTCCTTTCCGTCCCGGGCATTTGCGCAGGGAAGCCGTTGAGCTTCGGCGACATCGCGCGTCCGCTGCGAAGAAATGCATGTTTGGACTGCGTTTCCTCCCTTCCAGCCTACTTGATGCTGCGCTGCCGCGCAAAAACCCCTCGGCATCTTCAGCGGACGGTTACGAAATCACCATCCGATCTTCGGAATCCGCGCCAGCGCACCGCGTTTTTCCGGCTTGAGCCAATTTCCGCCGTTTCCGGGCAAAATCGTGTATGCTTACGTCTGCCGCGCGCAAACGGCGCGGCGCGCGCTTATGCGCGCCATCCCCGCACACGTTAATAAACTATCGGGGCAGCCGTGTGAACGATAGGGCCGTGGGAGTCGGCCGCAAGGACAGGAGGGAACGGCGTGAAGCTGGTGGTAACCGAGAAGAACGACGCGGCGCAGAAGATCGCCGATCTTTTGGGCGCGAAAAGGCCGAAGGCGGACAAGGTGTACTCCACGCCCGTATACCGCTTCGAGGTGGACGGAGAGGAATGGGTGACCATCGGCTTGCGCGGCCACATCCTGGAGCCCGACTTCACCCCGACCATGGTGTACAAGAAGCGCGGTGGCTGGCAGGGCGTCACCGAGGAGGGCGAGACGTATCCCGCTGAGTTGCCCGACACGCTGCCGAAGCCCCCGTTCAAAAAGAAGAAGCCTTTCACCGAGGACGGCGTTGAGCTCAAGTCGTGGAAGATGGACGCGCTGCCCTATCTTGTATACGCTCCCATCAAGAAGCTGCCGAAGGAAAAGGAGATCATCCGCTCCCTCAAGAACCTTGCGAAGAAGGCCGACTCCGTGGTCATCGCCACCGACTTCGACCGGGAAGGCGAGCTCATCGGCTCGGACGCGCTCTCCTGCATCCGGGAGGTGAACCCGAAGGCGCCGGTGTCCCGCGCGCGGTACTCCGCGTTCACGAAGGAGGAGATAACGCACGCGTTCGGCAACCTCGTGGACGTGGACGACAACCTGGCAAGCGCCGGCGCATCCCGTCAGGACATCGATCTGATCTGGGGCGCGGTGCTCACGCGCTATCTCACGCTCGTGAAGTTCGCGGGCTACGGCAACGTGCGCTCGTCCGGTCGCGTGCAGACGCCCACGCTCGCCCTCATCGTGGCGCGCGAGCGCGAGCGGCTGGCGTTCAAGCCGGAGGACTACTGGGTGATCAAGGGCGCATTCGACGCCGACGCGCAGACGGGCCCCACATCCGGCGAGGGCCCCGGCGCGTTCGAGGCGCCGCATGCCACGGCGCGCTTCAAGGCCGAGGTCGAGGCAAGCGCGGTCATGGCGCGCGTGGAGGGAGCCACCACCGCCCGCGTGTCGGGCGTCGAGAAGAAGAAGCGCACGGTGGCTCCGCCAGCACCCTTCAACACCACCTCGCTCATGGCGGCCGCATCCGCAGAGGGCCTCTCGCCGGCGCGCACCATGCGCATCGCCGAGAGCCTCTACATGGACGGCTACATCTCCTATCCTCGCGTGGACAACACCGTGTACCCCTCGTCGCTCGACCTCGCCGAGACGGTGCGCACAATCGCCGGCAACCCCGCTTACGCGCCGTACTGCAAGGAGCTGCTGGCCAAAGGCAAACTCAAGGCAACGCGCGGCAAGAAGGAGACGACCGACCATCCGCCCATCTACCCCACGGCCAAGGCCACGCCCGACGACCTCGCCCCTGCCGACTACAAGCTGTACAACCTCATCGCGCGGCGCTTTCTGGCGACGCTTTCGGAGGCGGCCGTCGTCGAGGGCACGAAGGTGTCGCTCGACGTGAACGGCGAGCCATTTCAGGCCAAAGGCGACGTGTTGGTGCACCCGGGCTTCCGCGCCATCTACCCCTACGGTCTGAAGAAGGACGAGCAGCTGCCCGCGCTCGCGGAAGGCGAGACGATCACGTTCAACGGCGCCACCTGCACGAAGAAGCAGACCGAGCCGCCTGCGCGCTACAGCCAGGGCAAGCTCATCCAGGAGATGGAGAAGCTGGGCCTGGGCACGAAGTCCACGCGCCACGCCATCATCGAGCGCCTCTACACGGTGAAGTACATCCAGAACGACCCTATCGAGCCAAGCCAGCTGGGCATGGCCGTGTGCGACGCTCTCGATAAGTTCGCGCCGCACATCACGCATCCCGAGATGACGGCCGAGCTCGAGGAGGAGATGGACAACATCGCCGAGGGCCGCACGACCAAAGACGAGGTGGTGTCCACGTCGCGCAGCCTCCTCGCAGAACAGCTGGCGAGCTTGCTTCCGCACTCCGAGGAGGTGAAGGACGCGCTCGCCGACGCCGTGGCGGCCGACGCCTACGTGGGGCCGTGCCCCAAGTGCGGCAAGGACTTGCAGCTGCGCGCGAGCCAGAAGACGCGCGGCATGTTCATCGGCTGCGCCGGCTGGCCCGATTGCGACGTCACCTATCCGCTGCCCAAAGGCAAGGTTGAGGCTGTGGAGGAGAAGTGCCCTGCCTGCGGCATGCCGCAGGTGAAGGTGACGGCCTTCAGGAGCAAGCCGCGCACCGTCTGCATCGATCCGAACTGCGCGACGAACAAGGAGCCCGACGTGGTGGTTGGCGAATGCCCCGCATGCAAGGCTGCCGGCAAGAAGGCGAACCTCGTGGCGCAGAAAAACCCGCGCACTCTGAAGCGCTTCATTCGTTGTGAGAACTACGAGGAGTGCGGCACGGGCTATCCGCTGCCCCAGTATGGAAAACTCGAGGCCGCAGGGGAGATGTGCGAGCATTGCGGCGCACCCATGGTGATCGTGACCACCGCGCGTGGGCCTTGGAAGCTCTGCCCCAACTTCGACTGTCCCGGCAAGGCTCAGGACGAGAACGAGAAGGCGGGCGGGAAGACGGCGCCTGCGCGCGCCGGCTCGCGCAAGGCTCCGGCCGGGAAAGCGTCCTCGAAAGGGGGCCGAGGGGCGGCCAAATCATCTCCTCGGAAATCCTAACCCCCCTCCTCCCTCTCTGACCTTCCTGTACGCCTTCGGCCCGGTCGCGGCTCTTCGCCGCGCCGGGCCGTTTGCATGATCGAGCCCTTCGCCCCTGCGCTCTTCGTCGCGAACCTCCGCTGCGCCCGCGAGAGTCGCTTGCCGTCCCGTTGGTTTAGCGGGAGCGCGCCGATCGTTCTTTTGCGCTTCCTCCTCCGCCCCTTTCCGCAGCGGCGTCGGCGCAACCCGGCATGCCGCCTGCCCCCCCCCCTCCTTTTTTTGATCGCGTTCGTCGCGCCTTGCATCATGGGTCTTTCGCAAAATCGCCCCTTCTTTTCCCGGCTTCCGCTCCTGTGCGGATAACACCCTATTTCATCAGGTAAAACACACAAAACGCCACTCGGGGGTGTAGACGCTCCGCGCTCTCGAAACGCATGATGAGAAACGCTGCGTACCCGAGGAGAGAGGAGAGGGCCCATGGCAGAAACGAAGTCGTTTGGCCAAAAGACCGCCGCAGCGAGGGCCAAGCAGAAGAAGGGGGATCCGAAGAAGGAGGTGAGCTGGCCCAAGCTGATCGTGGCCGCGCTCGTCGGCATCGCCATCTGGTTCATCCCCGTGCCTGCGGGTCTCGAGGTGCAGGCGTGGCATCTGTTCGCCATCTTCGTGGCGACCATCGTGGCGCTCATCATAAAGCCGATGCCCATGGGGGCTATCGCCATCGTGGCCATCGCCCTGTGCGTGCTCACCGGGGTGACATCCCTGGCCGACGGGCTGTCCGGGTTTTCGAACTCCACGATCTGGCTCATCGTCATCGCGTTCTTCATCTCGCGCGGCTTCATCAAGACGGGGCTGGGATCGCGCATCGCCTACTTGTTCGTGAACAAGTTCGGAAAGAAGACGCTCGGGCTTTCCTACGCCCTGACGGCCACCGACCTCGTGCTGGCTCCGGCCATGCCCTCGAACACCGCCCGCGCCGGCGGCATCGTGTTCCCGCTCGTCCAATCGCTGTCTCACACGTTCAAGTCGCGTCCCGACGACGGGACCGCCAACCGCATCGGCGCGTTTCTGCATCTGACGGCGTATCAGGTGGACATGGTCACGTCGGCCATGTTCATGACGTCGATGGCCGCAAACCCGCTGGTCGTGCAACTGGCGGCCGAGGCAGCGGGGATCGAGATCACCTGGGTCGGCTGGATTGTGGCGTCCATCGTGCCCGGCGTCATCTCGCTTATCGTGGTCCCGGCGGTCATCTACCGCCTTAGCTCTCCCGAGGTCAAGGAGACGCCCGACGCGTCCGAGATGGCCAGGGGCAAGTTGGCCGAGATGGGCCCCATGACCTTGCCCGAGAAGAAGATGATCGTCGTGTTCGTCCTCGTGCTCGTGCTGTGGATCGCAGGTTCGAGCATCGACCTCGATGCCACGACCACCGGTTTCGTCGGTTTGGGCGTGCTGTTGCTTTCGGGCGTGCTCACCTGGGACGACGTTAAAAGCGAGAAAGGCGCGTGGGATACGCTCGTATGGTTCTCCGCGCTGGTGATGATGGCCGGGCAGCTCAACACCCTCGGCATGATCCCGTGGTTCGGCGACCTCATGGGCGGCATGGTGGGCGGCATGAACTGGATCGTCGCACTGCTCGTCCTAGGGCTTGTGTACTACTTCTCGCATTACCTGTTCGCCAGCCAGACGGCGCACGTCACCGCCATGTACGCGGCTTTCCTGACCGTGGCGGTGGCGGCGGGCGCACCCCCTATGCTTGCGGCGCTCATCTTGGGCTTCTTCAGCAACCTGAACGGCGCGCTCACGCACTACGCGTGCGGCCCCGCCCCCATCTTCTTCGGCCCGGGCTACGTTTCCCAGGGCAAGTGGTGGTCGACCGGGTTCGTCGTCTCGGTGGTCAACATCGTCATTTGGATGCTTGTCGGCGGCATCTGGTGGAAGGTGCTCGGCCTGTGGTAGCGACCTTGCGGGGCGCAGTGCCGGACGGGGCTTTGGGAAGGGGGCTTCGTCCGGTTCGACCGCAGGCCATCGGATGAATCTTCGGAGAGAAAAGGAGAGAGGCATGAAGGAAATCGGTGTCGAGCAGATCACCTCGGAAGTGAAGCGCCTCTGCATCAAGGCAGCGTGCGATCTGCCGGTGGACGTGGAGAAACTCATCGTGCACGCCGCGCAGACCGAGGAGTCGGACTTCGGCAGGTACGCCATGGAGAAGGTGTGCCGCAACGTGAAGATCGCCCGCGAGAACGAGGCGCCCATGTGTCAGGA
The DNA here is from genome assembly GCF_002159915.1 of Gordonibacter sp. An230. Classification (GTDB taxonomy): domain Bacteria; phylum Actinomycetota; class Coriobacteriia; order Coriobacteriales; family Eggerthellaceae; genus Rubneribacter. Next base: position 34,580 of record NZ_NFJP01000028.1, on the reverse strand, counting down.
CACCGGCATGGTCATCGCGTTCGTGGAGATCGGCCAGGACGTGCACATCGTAGGAGGCCTTTTGGAAGACGCCATCAACAAAGGCGTGTCCGAAGGCTACGTCGACGGCTACCTGCGCAAGTCAACCGTGATCGACCCTGTGCTCAACCGCAAGAACGCAGGCGACAACACGCCGGCCATCGTGTACACGACGCTCGTCGCGGGAGACGAGCTGCGCATCACCGTCATGCCGAAGGGCGCCGGCAGCGAGAACATGAGCAAGCTCAAGATGCTCAAGCCGGCCGAGGGCCTCGAGGGCGTGAAGCGCTTCATCGTCGACGCGGTGGTGGGCGCCGGCGGCAATCCCTGCCCGCCGACCATCGTGGGCGTGGGCATCGGCGGCAACGCCGACAAGGCCATGCTTTTGTCGAAGGTGGCGCTGCGCCGCGAGGCCGGCGCCCCGAACCCCGATCCAGCCTACGCCGAGCTCGAGCGCGAGCTTCTGAGGGAGATCAACAGGTCGGGCGTGGGGCCGCAGGGCTTCGGTGGGCGCAACACGGCGCTCGCAGTGCAGATCGAGACGTATCCCACCCACATCGCCACGATGCCCGTGGCCGTCACGCTCAACTGCCATGCTGCGCGCCATAAGGAGGTCGTGCTGTAGGCGCGGCGCGCGACGAGGTTTCCGAACAGGCTCGAACAAGAGGAGAGAAATCATGGCTGAAGCAAAGCAGGTCGTCACTCCGCTCACCGACGACGTGGTGAGGTCGCTCAAGTGCGGCGACATGGTCAACGTCACGGGCGTCATCTACACCGGGCGGGACGCGGCCCACAAGATCATGGTCGAGATGCTCGAGAAGGGCGAGCGGCTGCCCGTGGACTTCCAGGGCCAGGTCATCTACTACGCAGGCCCCACGCCGGCCAAGCCCGGCCGCGTCATCGGATCGTGCGGCCCCACGACCTCCGGGCGCATGGACGCGTACTCGCCCGCGATGATGGAGCAGGGGCTCAAGGGCATGATCGGCAAGGGCCCGCGCTCCAAGGAGGTGGTCGACGCCATGGTGAAGAACAACGTGGTGTACTTCGCGGCCATCGGCGGCGCGGCGGCGCTCATCGCCGACAGCGTCAAGGAATGCGAGGTCGTGGCGTTCGACGACTTGGGCCCCGAGGCCATCCGCTGCCTGCGCGTGGAGAACTACCCCTGCATCGTGGCCATCGACTCCGAGGGCAACAACCTCTACGAGCAGGGCGTCGAGCAGTACAAGATCGCCGAATAGGGGACGGGGATGCAAACGTACGACATCGTCATCGTGGGGGCGGGAGGCGCCGGCATGGCGGCCGCCCTCAACGCCAGCAAGGACCCTTCGCTGAGCGTGGCCGTCCTGTCCAAGGTGTTCCCCACCCGCTCCCACACCGGCGCCGCCCAGGGCGGCATGAACGCGGCGCTCGCGTACCGCGACCCGGGCGACACCGTGGAAAGCCACTTCTTCGACACGGTCAAGGGCAGCGATTACCTGGCCGACCAGGACGCCGTGGAGTTCTTCGTATCCGGCATGCCGGAGCTTGTGCTGGAGCTCGAGTCGATGGGCGTGCCCTACTCGCGCGACGAGAAGGGCCGCATCGCCCAGCGCCCGTTCGGCGGCGCGTCGAGCCCTCGGTGCTGCTACTCGGCCGACAAGACGGGGCACGTGGTGCTGCACGCCCTGTACGAGAACTGCGTGAAGAACGGCGTGCATTTCCTCGAGGAGTTCAACCTGCTCGACATCGCGGCCGCAGACGGCCAGCTGCAGGGGATCGTGGCCATCGACCTGCGAAACGGCGAGATCGTGTCGTTTCGCGCCCGCGCGGTGGTCATCGCCTCGGGCGGGTTCGGCCGCGTCTACTGGACGCGCACCACGAACGCCACGAACATGACCGGCGACGGCGTGGCAGCGTGCCTGCGCGCGGGCATTCCCGTGAAGGATCCCGAGTTCGTGCAGTTCCATCCCACCGGGCTGGCCTCCACGGGCGTGCTGCTTTCCGAGGCGGCGCGCGGCGAGGGCGGCATCCTCGTCAACAACAAAGGCGAGCGTTTCATGGAGCGCTACGCGCCCGACAAGATGGAGCTCGGTCCGCGCGACCTCGTGTCGCGCTCCATCGAGACGGAGATCAAGGAGGGGCGCGGGTTCGGCGAGGGCATGAAGAGCTACGTGCTCATCGACCTGCGCCACCTCGGAGCCGAGAAGATCCTCGAGCGCCTTCCTCAGGTGCGCGAACTGGCCATGAACTTCGAGGGCGTCGACATGATCGAAGAGCCTGTGCCCATCCGCCCGTCGAACCACTACATGATGGGCGGCATCGACGTGATCGATTACAAGACGTGCGGCACGGCCATCGACGGGCTGCACGCTGCCGGCGAATGCAGCTGCATCTCGGTGCACGGCGCGAACCGCCTTGGCGGCAACTCGGTGTCCGAGGTCGTGTTCTTCGGCACCCAAGCCGGCAAGGCGGCGGCGCAGACGGCCCATCGGCGGCAGCTGGGCGCCACCGACCGCCTGGAGGAGCTCGAGGCCCGCTGGAGCGAACGCTTCGATGCCCTGCGCTCGAAGAGCGAAGGGGCGAGCCTGTACGGCATCCGCGACCGCATGGCCAAGGCCATGTGGGACGGCGTGGGCATCTTCCGCGACGGCTCCTCCATGGAGGAGGCCGAGCAGGTGGTGGACGAGTGCCTGGAGGCCTACCGCGACGTGGTCATCGGCGACGGGTCGCGGCGCTACAACACCGCCTTCATGAACTACGTCGAGGTGGGCAACGTGCTGCAACTGGCCAAGACCGTGGTCATGGGCGCCCGTGCGCGCACCGAGACGCGCGGCGCGCACTCGCGACAGGACTGCCCGTCCCGCGACGATGCGAACTTCCTCAAACACACGCTCGTGGGCCTCGGCGGCGGCGCCTTCGCGGTCGACTACCGCCCCGTGGCCGTCACGAAGTTCCAGCCGCAGGAGAGGAAGTACTGATGGAGACGATCACCTTCAACATCAAGCGTTTCGACGGGGAGCGGACCTGGAACCAGGAGTACCGCCTCCCCCGCGAGACGAGCACGCTTCTGGGGTGTCTCACGAAGATACGCGAGGAGCAGGACCCCACCTTGAACTTCACGAGCAACTGCCGCGCCGCCATCTGCGGCAGCTGCGCCGTCCAGGTGAACGGCAGCGCGTTTCTCGCCTGCGAGACGCAGCTCGACGCGCTTCTGGACACCTACCAGACCACGACGCTGTACCTGGAGCCGCTCAACCACTTCCCGGTCGTCCGCGACCTCGTGGTTGACTTCGGCCCGGTGGAGAAGGGCATGCGCAAGGTGGACGCCTGGCTGTGCCCGTCGAAGGAGCGGCGCGACCATCTGCAGTCCGAGGCCGACTTCCGCAAGATAGCCAAGCCCGCCGACTGCATCCTGTGCGGCGTGTGCGTGTCGGAGTGCCGCGAGCTCGCCTACGACGACGGCACGTACCTGCCGCCGGCCATGATGAACAAGGCCTACCGCTTCGAGCGCGACTCGCGCGACGGCGAGCGCGGCAAGCGCGTCTTGGCCGCGTTGAAGAACAACCTGTGGAAGTGCATCCACTGCGAGCAGTGCTCCTCGAAGTGCCCGAAGAAGATACCCGTGGCCGACGAGGTGTCGTACTTGCGCCGCCGCGCCGTCGCCCTCGGCGAGACGAAGAGCGAGGGCGCGCGCCACGCGTTCTCGTTCTACGACGACGTGCGCGCAACCGGCCTTCTGAACGAGACGATGCTCGCCTTGCGCACCGAGGGACCGGCCAAGACCGTCGCCAACCGCACGCCCTTCGCGATCCGCATGGTGGCGGCTGGCAAGATGAACCCGCTGCACGCCCCCAAGCCGGTGCCGGGGATCGAGAGCGTGCGCAGGCTCTACGAGTTCTCGCAGAAGATGGAAAAGGAGGCCTAGCATGGCGAAGCTTCGCTACGCGTTCTTCCCGGGGTGCACGCTTGAGTCTGCGGCCGGCGAGCTGAAGGTGTCCACGGAGAAAACTTGCAAGGCCCTCGGCATCGAGCTTGCGGAGGTGCCCGGCTGGACGTGCTGCGGCGCCGCCCAGATCCAGGACATCGACGATTTCCTGGGCGTCGCCATCAACGCGCGCAACATCGCGCTCGCCGAGAAGGCGGGCTTCGACAAGATGCTCACCGTGTGCAACACCTGCACGCTCATGCTGCGCACGGCCAAGAAACGCCTCGACGAAGACGAGGAGCTGCGCGCCAAGGTGAACGAGGCGCTCGCCCCCATGGGGCTGAGGTACGAGGGCGCTTGCGAGATCACCCACTACCTGTGGGCGCTCGTGCAGGACTACGGGCTCGACAACCTCAGAAAGCGCGTGAAGCGGCCCCTCTCGAGCCTGAGCGTGGCCAACTTCTACGGGTGCCACATTCTCATGCCGCCCGACATCATGGGCTTCGAGAACCCGCGCAATCCCCGTTCCATGGAGATGCTCGCCGAGGCGCTCGGCGCGCGCAACGTGGACTTCGAGCAGCGCCTGGCGTGCTGCGGGTTCCACGCCATCTACCCTGCGGAGCGCGAGGCGCTCGCCTCGAATGGCGTGAGCTGCCTCACTGCGCGCTCGGCGGGAGCCGATTGCCTGGTCACGCCCTGTCCCTTGTGCCATATGGCCATCGACATGTGGCAGGTCGACTCCCAGAAGCGCTTCGACGCGGACATCACCATGCCCGTCTTGCACCTGCCGCAGCTCGTGGGGCTGGCGCTCGGCTTCACGCCGAAGGAGATGGCCATCGACCGCCATGTGGTGAAGGCCGCGTCCATGCTGGAGAGGAAGCTGGCATGAGCGACGTTGCGGCCGATGCGCTTGCGCGCATCGAGGAGCTGCGCCGCCGCATGGAGGAGGAGGGGGAGCCGGTCGCGGACGCCGCAGCGGCCGGCTCCCTCGCCGGCGAGCTCGTGCTCGAGCAGAGGATGAGGCTCGTGGGGCGTTCCGGATCGGCCCTGTACGCCGTGCCCGTCGACGAGGACTGGATGCACGACGCGCTCTCCGACGAAGAGTCCGTGACCGGCACCCTGTACGCCTCCGACGAGCCGTTTCCGGTCGGGGCGGCCGCCGTGACGGGCTATTTCCAGGCCGATGGGGACGGTCTTTGGGCACGGGTGGCGGCCGGGCGGGCCGAAGAGGGCGCAGACGGTGTGGAATGGAAGGAGGGCTTGGAGGAGTTTCCCGAGGTCGTTTCTCAGTTCATGGAGTGTATGGCGGTTCCCGAGTACCGCCATGCGGCCGAGCGGGCCGCGTTGCAACGCTTGGCGAGCGACGGCTGGTTTTCGCGCGCGAGACGCGCATGACGAAAGGAGTGAAGGATGATCGTCGAAGTCGGTTTCGGCGCGGGCACGCAGTCTGTCGAGGTGCCCGACGGCAACCTTATGGGGGTGCTCGCGCCCAACCGCGTCGAGTTTGGCCTGATTGGGGCCGATGAGGTGGTTCGGGCGCTCGAGAATCCTATCGGCACGCCCCGGTTGCGCGACATCGTGGGGCCGGGAGAGCGCATCGCCGTCATCGCGAGCGACATCACGCGCCCGCTGCCCACGTACGCCATCATGCCCGTGCTTCTGGATGAGCTCTACGGCGCCGGCGTCGATCCCGCCGACGTCACGCTCGTGTTCGCCCTGGGCAGCCATCGCTTCCACACCGAGGAGGAGCGTCGCCATCTGGCGGGCGAGCGCGCGTGGCGCGAGATCCGCTGCATCGACGGCGACCCGTCGTCGTGCGTGCACGTGGGTCGGACGAAGGCCGGCACGCCCGTGGATATCGTGGACGTCGTGGCCAATGCCGACCGCCGCATCTGCCTGGGCAACATCGAGTACCACTACTTCGCCGGATACTCGGGAGGGGCGAAGGCCCTCATGCCGGGCGTGTCCACGCGCGAGGCCATACAGGCCAACCATACGAAGATGGTCGATCCCCGCTCCTGCGCCGGCAACCTGGACGACAATCCGGTGCGCCAGGACATCGAGGAGGCCGCGGCAATGGTGGGCTGCGATTTTTTGCTGAACGTCGTGCTCGACGAGCGCAAGCGAATCGTCAAGGCGGTGGCCGGCGACCTCGTGCGGGCGCATCGCGAGGGATGCCGCTTCCTCGATTCGCTTTATCGCGTGGAGGTGCCGCGCCGTGCCGACGTCGTCATCGTGTCCCAAGGCGGAGCGCCGAAGGATCTCAACCTCTACCAGACCCAGAAGGCCCTCGACAACGCCAAGCATGTCGTTGCCGAGGGCGGCGTGGTCATACTCGTGGGGTCGTGCGCTGAGGGTCTGGGCAACAAGACTTTCGAGGATTGGATGATGCGCGCGAAACGTCCCCGCGACCTCATCGATTGGGTGCAGGCGGATTTCAAGCTGGGAGGCCACAAGGCGGCAGCCATCGCCATGGTCATGGAGCACGCCGATGTCTATCTCGTGTCGGACCTCGATCCGAAGTTGGTGAGCAGCCTGTTCTTCACCCCGTTCTCCACGCTGTCCGACGCCTACGCCGCCGCCATGGAGAAGATGGGGCCGGACGCCAGCGTGCTCGCCATGCCCTACGGCGGCTCCACGCTGCCGAAGTTGGCCGGGTAGCGCTGGATCGGCGAACGGACCCTCCTGCGGCTTCGGGAGGGTCCGGATGCGGGCCTGGCCGCACTGGTGCGGGCGCGGTCAGGCCCGCATCCGCTCACGAAAGGGGAGAGGATGCTGTACTGTGATCGGTGCGCGCGCCGGACGTGCGCATCAGCCTCGGTCGAAGGGTTGCCCGAGGTCTGCCCGACGCGCGATGCCGACGCGCGCAGGCGCGCCGCGCGGGCTTACGAAGGAGACGACCTGCTCGTTTCGGCGGCGTCCCACGTGGCGACGCGCGATGGCTACGGGTGGGCGACGCGCGTGGAGGAGGTTATGCTCTACGCCGCCCGCGCAGGCGCGCGGCGCATCGGCGTGGCGTTCTGCATCACCTTGGCGAGGGAGGCGCGGGCGTTCTGCGACATCCTGCGCGACAACGGGTTCGCGGTGTCGTCGGTCATGTGCAAGGCGGGCGCGCTGCCCCGCGAGGCGTTGGGCGTTCCGGAGGCGTGCGACGTCCTTCCGGGCATGGCGAGCGCGCTATGCGACCCCGTGGGACAGGCGCAGCTGCTCAACGCCGAGGGAACCGATCTCAATGTGGTCGTGGGCCTGTGCGTAGGGCACGACTCGCTGTTCTTCCGGCACTCCGACGCTCCGGCGACGTGCTTGGTCGTGAAGGACCGCATGACGGGGCACAACCCTCTGGCCCCCGTGTACCAGCACGAGGGGGCGTTTCACCGGGTGCATAGGATGGATCTTCCGGAGGCTCTCGATCCGTCCTTCTCGTCCGATGCGGGGCTCCGCAGGGGCGGGAGAGCACGTTGAAGGCCTCCGGGGCGGCCCGCCGAGGCCGGAGGGTGGCGTTCTCGTGCTCCGCGGTCGGGCTATCGTGCATGTTCGGGGGAATCTGGCTCGGCGACAGGGAGGTGCTCGAGGCGAGCGGGCTTGAGAACCCGGTTCTGTGCATGCGCGTCTGCTCGCTGCTCATGTATGTCGCGCTGTTCATCGTCGCGTGCCGGATCGCGCGCTGCCGCAGGATCGATGTGCGCCTGTTTCTCGGTGCGTGCTCGGTGCTCGGCTTGGCGATGTTCGCGGCGGGCGCGCTCGTGGTTCTGGCCGTCCTTCCGCAGCTTCCGGCCGACTGTGCCGATCGGCGGCTGATCGGTCTGGCGGGGCTTTCGCTCACCAAGTTCGTTGGAGCCCCGGTGAGCGTCTGGCTGGCGTGCGCCTTCGCGCTGCTCGACCGAACAGCCGTGATGCGCGCGTGCGCTCTGGGCATGCTCGGCGCTTTCGCGCTGTACTCGACGTTGTCGCAGGCGGGCGTGGCGTGTCTTCTGGGAACCATCGGAGCCGTTGGCGCGGCGGGGCTTCTGCTCGTGTGTTCGATCGCCCTTTGCATGGCGGGGACGGAGCTTTCGCTCCGAGCGGTCTTTCGCCGTGCGTCCCCCCGGGCGCACGGAACCGCCTTCGCCGCGCCCGGCGTGGTGAAGCGCCCGCTGTCGAAGGTGCTCACGCCGGGTTACGCGGTCGCCATCGTGCTGTCGGCCGTGATGCTGGGCTTTTTGCGCAACGGGCTTGCGACAGGCTCGGCCGCGGGTGTCGACCCCCATGCCGATCCTGCTTCGCTTGTCGCCCTCGTCGCGCTTCTGGCCGCGGCGCTTCTCTGGAAGGACCTGCGTACCGAGCACGTCTTCTACGGAGCGCTCCTGTTCGCCACGGCGGGCATACTGCTGCAGCCGGTGCTGTCCGTGGCCGCGCCGGGCGCCTCCGAGGTTCTGTGCGGCCTGGGGACCGCGCTGTTCGAGGTGGTCATGTGGTCCCTCGTGGTCTGGGTCGCCCGCAACAGCACCGACGCGTTCGTCGCCGCCTCGGCGGCGCGCCTGGTGGCGGTGGTCGGGCATCTTGCGGGCACGGCGGTCGTGGTGGGCGTCGGCATGATCCTGGGGCCGTCGCTCCAGGACACGCTGCATGCGAGCGGCCTTGTGGTGGTGCTCGCGTACGTGCTGCTGCTCGTTGCTCAACTGGGCTCGTCTCCCCAGCTGCAGGTTCCGTTCCTCTCGCCTTCCGTCGTCGTCTCCGACGCGCGTGGTGCGAGCTGCCCCGCCCCGAAGGACGCCGACTGCGGGGAGGGGCGCCCTGCGGACGTTTCGCGCTCGGAGAACGAGGCCGACATCGACCGGCGCTACTGGGTCGAACCGTGCGACGCCGTCGCCGACATGTACCGCCTGACCGCGCGCGAGCGAGAGGTGCTCGAATTGATGGCGCGGGGCCGCGACATGCCCTACATGGGCGAGACGCTGTGCATATCGCGCAACACGCTCAAGATGCACATACGCCACATGTACACCAAGCTCGATGCCCATAGTCGCCAAGACGTCATCAGCATCGTCGAGGAGGCCCGCCAGCTGTCCTAGGCCCGTCCGTTCCGGCGGGCCCCTTCGACGATCAGGACGCTGCACGGGGCGGCGCGAAGGAGGGCGGCCCCCACGCCCGTGGCGATGCGGCAGTGCAGGCGCGCCTCCCTGCAGCGCCCGCACACGACCAGGTCGGGTTCGAACGGAAGCATGAGCGACCTCACGACCGTCTGCGCGGCTGGTCCCGCTTCCACGATCAACTCAAACGATGCGAGCCTCCGGCTGCCTCTGGCGGCCTTCAGCACGTCTGCCAGATGGTGCTCGAGGCGCTCCTCCGCCGAACGTCGAAGCGCTTCGAGGTCGGTCATCGCCGCCTCGCGGGAAAGGGCGTCTGCAATGTGGCCGAACAGCAGGTGTCCGCCGCTATCCTCGGCCAGTTCCAACGCGGCTCGTGCTACAGCTTCGCGCGCCGGCGTCTCGTCGAGTGCCGCGAAGACGCGGCGGCCTCCGATGCCCATGGTTCGCTCCTCTCCTTGATTCTCGCATCACGGTTTACCATGCGCGTCGTCCCGGCGATACGCCCCCGAGGGGTGTAATCGCGACGGCAGGTATATAATTGCGTGGAATGACCGAACCGAGTGCGAGGAACGATGATGGAGAACAAGGAAGAGGCGCTGCGCCTGCATCGCCAATGGCGCGGCAAGCTGGAGACCGTCCCCAAGATGAGGATCGCCACCCGCGAGGACTTGGCGCTCGCCTACACCCCCGGCGTGGCCGAACCCTGCCGGGCTATCGCGGCCGATCCAAAAGCGGCCTACGACTACACGATGAAGGCGAACACGGTGGCCGTGGTCAGCGATGGCAGTGCCGTTTTGGGGCTTGGCGACATCGGGCCGCTCGCCGCCCTGCCCGTCATGGAGGGCAAGTGCGCGCTGTTCAAGGCGTTCGGAGGGGTGAATGCCGTTCCCGTCTGCCTGGACACGAAGGATGTGGACGAGATCGTCGAGACGGTGATCCGCATCGCGCCTGCGTTCGGGGGCATCAACCTGGAGGACATCTCCGCACCGCGCTGCTTCGAGGTGGAGCGGCGCCTTGTCGAGGCGCTTGACATCCCCGTGTTTCACGACGACCAGCACGGCACCGCCATAGTCGTGCTCTCGGGCGTCATCAACGCGTTGCGCCTGACGGGCAAGCGCAAGGAGGAGTGCCGTGTGGTGGTCAACGGCGCGGGGTCTGCCGGCATCGCCATCGCGAAGCTGCTTTCGAGCTACGGATTCGGCCACCTGGTGCTCGTTGATCGCTGCGGCATCATCAACTCGCGTTCCGAGGGCATCAACGAAGCCCAGCGCGCTATGCTCGCGGTGACGAACCCCGATGACGCCGAGGGAGGGCTGGCCGACGCGCTCGCGGGCGCCGACGTGTTCGTCGGCGTGTCCGCGCCCGGGATCGTGGACGCGAGCATGGTGCGCTCCATGAACGACGATGCCGTCGTTTTCGCGATGGCCAATCCCGAACCGGAGATATATCCGGATGCGGCCAAGGCCGCTGGCGCGCGCGTGGTGGGCACAGGTCGTTCGGATTTCCCGAACCAGATCAACAACGTGGTGGCGTTCCCCGGCATCTTCAAGGGCGCGCTCGAGGGCCGTGCCCGCCGCATCACGGAGGAGATGAAGCTCGCAGCCGCCCAGGCGCTGGCCGACCTCGTCTCCGACGAGGAGCTGAGCGAGGACTTCATCATGCCCGAGCCGTTCGACCCGCGCGCCGTGGAGCGCGTGGCGAAGGCCGTGAGGGACTGCGCCGCCCGCGAGCGCGGGGAGGAGCTATGCTGATCGAGGTGGACGAGGGCCGCTGCGTCGGCTGCGGCAGGTGCGCGGCGGACTGCGTGGGCTCGAACCTGCGGGTGGAGGCGGGCGTCGCGCGCGTGCGGGGGCGCTGCATCCTGTGCGGGCACTGCGTGGCCGTCTGCCCGGAGGAGGCGGTGTCCATCCCCTGCCTCGACATGGCCGACGTGGAGCCCGCCGCGCCAGCGGCCGAGACGATCGACGCGGCCGCGCTTTTGCGCGCCGTCAAGTCGCGGCGCAGCGTTCGCGACTACCTTCCGCGGCGGGTGGGCGACGAGGCGCTCTCGCTCGTGCTCGAGGCGGGTCGCTACACGGCCACGGCGAAGAACGCGCAGGGGTGCCGCTTCGTCGTCGTGCAGGACGGGCTGGGGGAGCTGAAGCGCATCGTGTGGGACGGCATCGACGGTTTGCTCGCCCTGCCGGAGGGCGAGCAGCCGCGCTGGACAGGGCCCTACCGGGCGTTCGCGCGCGACGTGCGGCGCGACCCTGGGCGCGACTTTTTGTTCCGCAACGCCCCTGCGGCGCTGTTCGTGGCCGCTGAGCGCGCCGACGACGCGGGCCTCGCGGCCCAGAACATGGAGCTGGTGGCCGCGGCTGCGGGGCTGGGGGCGCTCTACAACGGCTATCTCTGCCGCGCGGTCGAGGGCATCGCGCAGGCGCGGGAGTTCATCGGTGCAGACGAGAGGCCGCTGCAGGTGTGCATGCTGCTCGGGCATCCAGCCGTCTCCTATGCGCGCACGGCCCCGCGCAAACCCGGCGATTTCGTGGTGAGGTGAGGACGCGGGACCAGGCTGGGCGGTCGCAAGGAGGGACGCGCCAGCCCGGCTCTGGCCCATAGGGGAAGGGCCGACTTGCGACACAGCTGCGGCCTCGCACAGGATGCGCGCGCGTTCTGGGGAGGCGTTTGCGGTATAATCGTGCGTATGGATGCCATTGTCACGAAAACACAGGTCGCAGAGGCGGTTCGCGCGGCTATCCCGCGGCTCGCGTGCGCGCTTCCCTTGGATGTCGAGGCGGCGCTCGTTGCCGCCCGAGAGGCGGAGAACCATCTCCGCGGGCGCGCCGTTCTCGATCAGCTGGTCGAGAACGCCCGCATCGCCGCGTGCGAGCGCGTGCCGGTCTGCCAGGACACCGGCACCGTGTGGGCGTGCCTTGAGGCGGGGCCGGACGTGCTCGTACCCGGCGACGTGTTCTCCGAGGTGGACGAGGCCGTGGCGAGCGCCTATGCCGAGGCGCGTTTGCGCGCTTCGGTCGTGCGCGATGCCGCGCTCGACCGCGCCAACACGACCGACAACACTCCGGCGTTCTGCGAGGTTCGATTTGTGGACGAGCCGGGCGCGGCGCGGCTGCACGTCATGCTCAAGGGGGGCGGGTCGGACAACGCGAGCCGCGTGGCCATGCTCGCGCCGGGAACGGGCGTGCGGGGCGTCGTCGACGAGGTCGTGCGCTGTGTGCGCGAGAAGGGTCCGAACGCGTGCCCGCCGCTTGTGGTCGGGGTCGGCATAGGAGGCACGTTCGACAAGGTGGCCGGCCTCGCGAAGCGGGCGCTCATGCGCCCCGTGGGCGAGCCGTCGGCCGACCCGCGCGCCGCGGCGCTCGAGGAGGAGCTGCTTGCGGCGGTGAACGCCACGGGCGTGGGCCCCGGGGGCTTGGGCGGTCGCACGACCGCGCTTTCCGTGCACGTGGTCACGGCGCCGTGCCACATCGCAGCGTTGCCGCTGGCAGTCAACATGGGGTGCAGCGCGACGCGGAGGGCGACCATCGATTTGAGGGCGGCGATCGCCGAGGCGGCTTGCGCGCCCCCTTCGGCGCGGAGCGAGATGCGCGGGTGGCCCGCCGCTCCTGTGGGCGAAGGGAAGGAGCCGACGCGCCTTTCCCTGCCGCTTGATCGCGAACGGATTGCCGAACTCAAGGCGGGTGAGGCGTGCCTGCTCAACGGTACGCTGTACACGCTTCGCGATGCGGGCCACGTGCGCCTCCTTGAAGAGCTTGCCCGCGACGGTCGGTTGCCCTACGGTCTCGAAGGCCAGGCGATCTTCTATGCGGGTCCGACGCCTGCGGCGGCCGGGCGGCCCTTCGGGGCGATCGGCCCCACGACGGCGAGCCGCATGGATTTCGCCGCACCGGCGCTCTACCGGGCGGGCGTTGCGGCTACGGTGGGCAAGGGGCGTCGAGGGGGCGAGGTGCGCGAGGCGTGCCGAGAGTCAGGTTCCGTTTATTTCGTGGCAAGCGGCGGCGCTGCGGCGCTTCTGGCCCGGTGCGTGGCATCATCGGAGACGGTGGCGTACGGCGACCTGGGGACGGAGGCGCTGCGGCGTATCGAGGTCGTGGACTTTCCGGTGTTCGTGGGCATCGACGCGCACGGCGTCGACGTGCACGACCTCGTGTGAGCCCGTCCGTTTCAAGCGAGAAGGATCGAAGAGGCATCTGTGACACAGGACCAGCAGCAACCCGATGCCCCCTGCGGCATCTTCATCACGTTCGAAGGCGGCGAGGGCGCCGGCAAGACGACGCACATCCGCTTCTTGTCCGAGGCTCTCGAACGGCACGGCCGCGAGGTGGTGCGCCTTCGCGAGCCAGGTGGGACCGTGATCGGCGAGCAGCTGCGCGGCGTTCTGCTCGACCCGCGCAACACGGCCCTGTCCGACGAGGCCGAGCTTCTGCTCTACGAGGCAGCGCGGGCTCAGATCGTCTCCGAAGTGGTCAGGCCCGCGCTCGAGCGCGGCGCGGTGGTGCTCTGCGACCGCTTCACCGATTCCACCGTGGCCTACCAAGGCTACGGACGCGGCTTGTCGCGCGAATTCGTCGACGAGGCGAACGCGTTCGCCTGCCAGGGCATCGTGCCCGACCGCACCATCCTGCTCGTCGCCGGCTCCGATGCACGCACGGGCCTCGCGCGCGCGACGCATCGCGGAGCCGATCGCCTCGAGCGCGCTGGCGAGGGATTCCATGCTCGGGTGAACGACGCGTTTCTCGAGATCGCCCGTGACGATCCCGAGCGCGTCCGCGTCGTTGCGTCGGACAGGCGCAAATCGCGCACGGCGGCTGCGGTGTTCGCCGAGCTTTCCGACCTGTTCCCGTGGATGGAGGGTCTCGACGAGTCCGACCCCGCCTTCTTCGGGCGGCTCGATGCGAAGCGCTCGAGGGTGAGGGCGTGATGTCCGTGTCCGACGCGTTCGAGAACATCCTTGGGCAGCCGAAGGTGCGCGAGTTCCTCCGTGCCACCGTGGCGCAAGACAGGGTGAGCCACGCCTACCTGTTCACGGGTCCCGCCGGTTCGAACAAGACGCTCGCAGCCTACGCCTTCGCGCAGGCCGTCCTCTGCCCGAAGGGTCCCGGCGGACCGCGCGGAGGCGAGTGCGGCGCATGCGACGCCTGTCGGCGCGTTATGCGGCGCAAGCATCCCGACGTGCGCTTCTTCGCTCCCGAAGGGGCGGGCGGCTACCTCGTCGAGCAGATCCGCGACATCGTTGCCGACACGGCTCTCGCGCCCATTCAGGCGGCGCGCAAGGTCTACATCCTCGACAGGGTTGATCTGCTCGGCGTGCAGGCCGCAAACGCTTTCCTCAAGACGCTCGAGGAGCCTCCGGCCGACGTGGTGCTCGTGCTCTTGGGCCGCACGCGCGAGAGCGTGCTGCCCACCATCGTGTCGCGCTGCCAGGTGGTGCCGTTCCGCTTCATCCCGCCCGCCGAGGCCGCGGGCATCATTGCGCAGAACTCCGGGGCTTCGCCCGAATTGTCGCGCGTAGCGCTCGCTGCGTGCGATGGCTCGATCACGCGCGCGGTGGAGTTCCTTCGCTCGAACGAGCGGCGGGCGTTCCGGACGCGCGTGCTCGAGGTGCTCGCGTGCCTGCGCACCGCCGACGACTGGGATGTTCTGGGCTTCGCGAGCGAGCTTCTGACCCTGTCAAAGGCTCCGCTCGACGTCGTGCGCGCCGAGCAGGAGCAGGAACTGGCCGAGAACGCCGACTTTTTGGCGAAGTCGGCCATCCGCCAGATAGAGGCGCGCAACAAACGCCAGCTCACGGCCAAGACGCTCGAGTCGCTGCGCCAGCTTGCCGCCATCGTTCGCTCGTGGCTGCGCGATGTCGCGGCGACGTGCGCCGAGGCTCCCGAGCTCGTGATCAACACCGATGTGCTCGCGGATATCCGCGAAGCGGCGGCATCGACCGACGAGGCGCGCGCCGCCGCCGCGCTCGCGGCTGTGCGCCGCTGCGATGAGGCGATCTCGTATAATGTGTCTCCTGAAACCTGCGTCGACGCGCTTCTGATGGAGGTGCGCGACCTTCTGTACGAAACGACGCCCCCCGCCCTTGCGCGCGGGTCGAGATAGACGAGGAGGGCCGCCCGATGGCTCGGATAGCTCCCGTGAACCTGTATTACAACCCCAAGACGCTCTGGTTCGATGCCGGAGAGCTCGACATCAAGACCGGGGACGGTCTTGTGGTGTCCACCGCTCGCGGCACCGAGTTCGGCCGTGCCGCCGGTGAGGTGTTCGAGGCCGACGCCGCCAAGGTGAAGAGGCTCAAGACGCCGCTCAAGCCCGTCAAGCGCCTCGCCACCCCCGAGGACGAGAAACGGGCCGCCGAGATGGAGCGCAAATCGCGCGAAGCGCTGCCCGTGTTCAAGGAGATGGTCGCCGAGACGGGCGCCGACATGCGTCCGGTGTCGGTGGAGTACCTGCTCGACGGCGACAAGGCGGTGTTCTACTTCGAGGCCGAAGAGCGCGTGGACTTCCGCGAGCTCGTGCGCAAGCTGGCGGCGCGCTTCCATGTGCGCATCGACATGCGACAGATCGGCGTGCGCGACGAGGCGCGCATGGTGGGCGGTCTCGGCCACTGCGGCCAAGAGCTGTGCTGCAAGCGCTTGGGCGGCGAGTTCTGCCCCGTGTCCATCCGTATGGCCAAAGAGCAGGACCTCTCGCTCAACCCCCAAAAGATTTCGGGCGTGTGCGGGCGGCTCATGTGCTGTTTGCGCTACGAGTTCGAGGCGTACAAGGACTTCAAGAGCCGTGCGCCCAAGCAGAACTCGACCGTGGACACGCCTGCTGGCCCGGCGAAAGTGGTCGATCTCGACGTGCCGCGCGAGACGGTGTCGCTCAAGGTGGAGGGCGAGAAGCCTGTGAGGGTGCCGCTCGCCGACTTCGAGCCGCCCGAGGAAGGATCGGCGCGCCCGAAGGCGGTGGGCGAGAGGGCTTGGGAGGTCGCGAGCGCGCGCACGGCGGCAGGCGCGGTGGGCGAGAGCTCCATCTTCGCCGCTTCGCAACTCACCGGCGCAGACAAACTGGCCGATCCCGGCGCGGTGCGGCGCACGGGCCGCGGGGGACAGCGCCCGGACGGCTGCGGCGCGCGCGGCTCGGCCGAGGGGCAGCAGGCGTCCGGGCGCAAGCCCCGTCGCCGCCGCTCGACTAAGGTGGGCGGCGAAGGCGCGTCCGCCGAAGGCGAAGCGCGCAAGCGTGCGAAGCAGCAGAAGCCCCAGAAGCAGCAGGGCGCGGCGCCTGCGAAGGGCGGCCAGAGTTCCCAGCAGAAGAAGCGCTCGGGCTCGGCGGGCGGAAAGGGGCGCCAGCAGGTCCGTTCGTCCGACGCTCCGAAACGGCAGGGGCAGGGCGCTTCGAAGCAGCGGACCCCGCAGGGGGCATCGAAGCAGGGGGGTCCGCGTCCGGGCCAGCGCTCGTCGGGGTTGAGGCAGGAGCGAGCCGGGCGGAAGCCGCGCCCCGAGCGCCAAGAACGCCAGGCGGGGGCCGACGAGGGGCATCGCCGTGCGCGGCGCCGCAGCCATAAGGCTGGCGGCTCGGATGCGCCGGGCGTCGGCGGTGCGGGCGAGGGGGCGTAGCCGATGAAGCTTGACTACGAGCTGCTCACCGATCTGTACCAGCTCACGATGGCGCAGGGTTATTGGGAGTGCGGCCAGCGCGACACGCGGGCGTGTTTCCACATGTACTTCCGCGACTATCCGTTCAAAGGGGGCTTCGCCGTCGCGTGCGGCATGGCGCAGCTCGCCGAGATCGTGGAGTCGTTCGCGTTCTCCGACGACGACCTCGCCTATCTCGCCTCTCTCGACGCTCCCGGCGGCGGTCCTCTGTTCAAACCAGCGTTCCTCGAGCATTTGCGGACGTTTCGGCTTGCCGTGGACATCGATGCCGTGCCCGAGGGCACGGTGGTGTTCCCGCATGAGCCCATCGTGCGCGTGACGGGTCCCATTGCCGATTGCCAGCTCATCGAGACGGCGCTTTTGAACTGCGTGAACTTCCAGACGCTCATCGCCACGAAGGCCGCGCGCGTGTGCTTGGCGGCCCAATCGCCCGTTGCGGAGTTCGGTTTGCGCCGGGCCCAGGGGGCGGCTGGCGGCGTGTGGGCGAGCCGCGCAGCCATCGTGGGCGGCTGCGCGTCCACCTCAAACGTTCTGGCCGGCAAGCTCTTCGGCCTCCCCGTGTCGGGCACGCACGCGCACTCGTGGGTGATGTCGTTCCCTGACGAGCTGTCTGCTTTTCGCGCCTACGCCCGTGCGTTCCCGAACAACTGCGTGCTGCTCGTGGACACCTACGACGTGGAACAGGGCATCGCGAACGCCATCGAGGTGGGGCTCGAGATGCGCGCGCGCGGCGAGCGCTTGGCGGGCATCCGCATCGACTCCGGCGACCTTTCGTGGCTTGCGAGGACGGCGCGGCGCATGCTCGACGAGGCGGGCCTTGCGGACTGCAGCATCGTGCTGTCCAACGACCTGGATGAGTACACCATCCAGTCCATCCGGGACGAGGGGGCCAAAGTCGACTCGTGGGGGGTGGGCACGAAGCTTGCGTGCGCCTACGACCAGCCTACGCTTGGCGGCGTCTACAAACTCTCCGCCACGCGCGGTCCCGGAGACGCGTCATGGGTCGACCGTCTGAAGATCTCGGGATCGGCTGCGAAGCTCTCGACTCCCGGCGTGCTGGACGTGCGGCGCTATTTCTACTGCGACAGCGGAAGGCTTGCCGGCGATATGGTGTACGACGTGAACGCAGGTGCGCGGTGCGAGACGATCGTGGATCCGGCTGACGACCTGCGTCAGAAAAACCTCTCGGGCCTGTGTTTCGAGACGTTGCTCGAACCGCTCGCTCGCGCGGGCGAGACGGTTCTCGCGCCCGAGCTGCGCGATGCGCTGGCCGCGCGCGAGCGGACGCGGGAGGGGCTTTCGACGCTCGATGAGAGCCAGAAACGCATGCTGAATCCGCACACCTATCCCGTCGGGCTCGAATATGGTCTTTTCGAGCGCCGCCGCGATTTGGTTGTGCGGTTGCGCGGCATCGCGTAGTGTGGAAGGCTCTCGGGGCATCCGAAGGGCAGGCGGCTGGCGCGACGTGCGCCCAGGAAGCAAGGAAGGACGACATGGTCAGGATAATCACCGATTCGGTGGCCTCCATCCCCGCAGACGAGGCGCGCGAGGCCGGCATCGAGGTCGTCACGCTGTACGTGAACCGTGGAAGGGAGGAGCTAGCCGACGCCGAGATGGACCTCGACGCGTTCTACGCCGACATCTACGGCATGGTTGACGATATTCCCACGTCGAGCCAGCCGTCGCAGCATGCGCTCGAGTCGGTGTTCGAGGATGCGGCGCGCGCTGGCGACGAGGTGCTCGGCGTGTTCATCTCCTCGGGGCTTTCGGGCACGTTCGACGGTGCGGTGCGCGCCGCGCGTGCGGTGAAGGCGCGCAACATCGACTTCTCGTACGCCATCGTCGACTCGTCCTCGTGCGGCTACGACGAGGCATGGCCCGTCTTCGACGGCGTGGAGGCACGCGATGCGGGCGAAGGCCTTTCGGGATGCCTGTCCGCCGTGCTCGAGGGCATGGAGCGGACGCGTTTCCTGTTCGCCCCCGAGACGCTTACGTTTCTCCAGAAGGGTGGGCGCATCGGCGGTGCGGCGGCGCTTCTGGGCAACCTCATCCAGCTCGCGCCCGTGCTCACCGTCGTCGATGGGACTGCCGCCACCCTCGCGAAGGTGCGCACGCGCAAGAAGGCGCTCGAGCGCATAGCGTCCTCGTTCAGGGCCGATATCGAGAAGTTCGGTCTCAAGCGCGTGGTGGTGCACTACATCGGTGACAAGGCTCCGGCGCTGGCGTGGGCGCGCGAGGTTGTCGAGCCGCTGATCGGCCGCAGGGTGAGGGTGCTTCCCGTGAGCCCCGTCATCGGGCTGCATGTGGGGCCGGCCGTGGGCATCGCTTACGAGTGCGCGAGCGCCGTGGCGGGCAAGCTGACCGTGCCCGCGCGCTCGCGCGTCTGCGCGTCGTAGCGTCGGTTCGAGAAGAGAGGGTCGTTTCATGGCGCACCGCTGCAATCTCATCATAGACTCCTGTTGCGACCTGCCTTTCGAGGTAGTGGATCGAGAGGGTGTCGAGCTCGTCGAATTCCCTTACGTCACAAGCGAGGGGGAGCGTTCGGACGATCTGTACCGCTCCACGTCGGCGCGTGAGTTTTTCCAGGCCATGCGCGAAGGAGAGCAGCCAACCACCTCGCAGGTGCCGATGCATGTGTATCGGGAGGTGTTCGGGCGGGCTATCGAGAGCGGCGTGCCCACCGTGGCCCTCGTGTTCTCGAGCGGGCTTTCGGGCAGCTACGACGTGGCGGCGCTCGTGCGCGACGAAATGCTGGACAAGCACCCGGATGCCGAGCTGCACCTCGTGGACACGCGGTTGGCGTCTGTGGCCGAGGCGCTTCTGGTGTACGAGGCCATCCGACAGCGCGACGGGGGGATGACGGCTGCCGAGCTGGCGCGGTGGGCCGAGGAGGCGCGTTTCTTTGTGGATGCGGAGTTTATGGTGGATGACCTCGAGGCGCTGCGCCGCGGGGGGCGCATTCCCGCCTCGGTGGCGTATGCGGGCTCGAAGCTGGACGTGAAGCCGCTGCTCACCATCGGGGTTGATGGCAAACTCGCGTTGTCGGGTGTGGCGCGCGGGCGAAAGAAGGGCCTCAAGCAGCTGGCTGAGTACTATCGCAAACGCGCCGCGAAGGAGGGTCCGGGCAAGCATGTGGTCATCGGAAACGCCGATTGCGAGAAGGACGCCGACCGGTTGAAGGAAGCGCTGTCGAAGGAGGATGACTCCATCCTGTTTCTGGAGAGCAGCATCGGACCGGTTATCGGCAGCCATGTGGGGCCGGGCATGATCGCCGTGGTGTTCTGGGGCGGCGACAAGCGCGAGGAGCTGTCCGTTGCCGACCGCATCGCGAAGCGGGTCAGGGGAGCGGAGTAGGCTGACGACGGAAAGGTTCGCAGATGAGGGAATCGTTCGCATTCGTGGGGAACGAGACGGTGGGCTCGATGGTGGAGGAGCGCCTCGTCGCGTTGGGCTACGTGCGCGCAAAGGACGCCGGGGACGCAGGGACGGTGGTGACGTACTGCACGTCGCAGACCGCGCTCGAGGACGTATACTTCGACGAGGACGGCCTGGTGCAGATTGCGGCGAAGGGAACGCTGCTCGTTGATCTGTCCCCGTCCACGCCGAGCTTCGCGCGCGAGCTCGGCGCGGTGGCCACGGTGAGCGATCTGGTGGCGGTGGAGGCGCCGCTCGCGGTGGTTGATCCCGTTCGTGCCGATGCGTTCGCCGACAAGGAGAACCTTGTGTGCTTCGCGGCGGGCGATGAGGACGCGCTTGCCGCGGCGCGTCCCGTGCTCGAGGCCGTTGCGGGCACGGTGCGGGACATGGGCGGCGCTGGTGCGGGGCAGCTCGCGCGCGCCGCATGGACGTTGCAGACGATGGCGCAGATCGTGTCCGCCATCGAAGCCGATGCGCTCTATCGCGCGGTTCGGCGCTCCGCGCCGTCGTTCGGCCAGGACATCCTGCGCGTCGGTTCCGTCTCCCCTTTGGCCGAGAGCGTGCTGGCGGCTGTTGGAGAAGGCCGATTCGGCGGTGACTACACGGTGGAGATGTTCATGGCCGAGCTGTCGGCGGCGCTCACGGCGGCAGACGACGCCGATCTCATCCTACCCCAGGCCGAGGCGTGCCTGCATCTGCTCGAGCTGCTCGCCGTCATCGGCGGATCGGACAAGGCGCCCTCGGCGCTTGCGCTCGTGTACGGAGAGGAGTCGGCCTGCGCCGAGCAGGGTCTCGATTGGACGCGCGCCGAGGCGGCTTTCGGAGAAGGGGGCGAAGGATACGAATCGGACGGTGACGGCTTTGGAGACGACGGCGATGCGGGCGGGTGCGGTCATTCGCACGGCGGCTATCGCGACTACCCCGACTACCCCGGCTACGGTGCGTACTCGGCGAACTGAGCCCCATCCGCCGGAAATGGGGGCGTTCGACGGGGCTTTCGGTTCGCGCTTGCTAATTGGCGGGCGTCCGGTTTCGCCCTCGCCTCGGGGCTTTGCGGTGGTCGCCTCCGCCCTTGCGTTCAGGGTTTGCGTCGCATGCTTCCCATTTGGGCATTCGGAAGCCGTAGTCGCCCATGTCGGTTTTTCGGGGCCGGTGGTCTCGTCGTGACCGGGACCCGTTCGAAGTGCGACCTTTGCCCGCGTCGATGCGGCGCCGACCGAGCGGCGGGGGAGCGCGGAGTGTGCGGAGCGGGACGGGAGCTTGTCGTGGCGCGTGCTGCGCTTCATTTTTGGGAGGAGCCTCCGATAAGCGGCAAGCGTGGCAGCGGTGCGGTGTTCTTCGCGCACTGCCCGCTTCGCTGCGTCTATTGTCAAAACGCCCCCATCGCCGTAGGGGAGGCGGGTGCAGAGGTGGGTGTGGAGCGGCTCTCCGAGATGCTTCTGGAGCTTGCGGCGCAAGGCGCGCTCAATGTGAACCTCGTCACGCCCACGCATTACGCCGTCGAGGTTCGTGCCGCGGTGGCTGCAGCGCGGGCGGGTGGCCTTGCGCTGCCCGTTGTGTGGAACACCTCGGGGTACGAGACGGTGGAGGCCGTGCGGGCGAATGCTGGCACGGTGGATGTGTACCTCTCCGACTTCAAGTATGCCGACAACGCCTTGGCGGTGTGCTATTCACATGCGTCGGACTACCCGGAGGTGGCGCTCCGGGCTCTCGAGGCCATGGTGGACGAGGTGGGCTCGCCATCGTTCGACGAGGTGGACGGCATGTCGCGGTTGGTTCGCGGCGTCGTGGTGCGCCACCTCATGCTGCCGGGGGCGCTCGAGGACTCGAAGCGCGTGGTGCGCCTCGTGCACGAGCGTTTCGGCGACGAGGTGCTGCTGTCGCTGATGAACCAGTACACGCCGGTTCTGGCCGATGCCGCCGCCGCAGGCGACGGGCGTGCCGCGGCGGCGCTGCGCCGCAGCCCGGAGCTCGCCCTCCGCGTGCCGGACGAGGACTACGAGCGCCTGCTCGACTACGCCGATGCGCTGGGCGTGGAGGACTACTTCTGGCAGGAGGGCGGCGCGGCCGAGGAGAGCTTCATCCCCCCGTTCGACCTGACGGGGGTGTAGGATGGTCCGCGTGCCTGCAGCCTGCGGAGCATGCCGACGCTGTTAAGCCCCCCCTGATTCCGAATCTCGGCTCTTTCATGCTTGCCGGCGCGTACCGAAGCGCGCTCTGCCGCATGAGGCGCCAACCTTGGGAATCAGGGGGCTTCTCGTTGACTTGCTGCGCCAATCGGGAGATGCTTACATCCTCACCAGCTCGTAGTCCCTGGTTCCCAGGCCGATCTTCTCGGCGTGCTCAAGGCAGGTGCGCCATTCCGATTCGGGGGTGGAGTTCGTGAAGTGGTCGCCTGAGGGCACGAAGCCGGGCGTGGCCAGGTTGTCGGAGAGCTTGCTGCCGGGGAGGGGGGAGGCGGCCAGGCAAGCGTCTACGCAGGCCTGGTCGAGGGCGAGCGGGTCGGTGGAGGCGAACATGCCCAGGTTCGGTAGGATGGGGGCGTCGTTCTCGGCATGGCAGTCGCAGTGGGGCGACACATCCACCACGAGCGACACGTGGAACTGCGGCCGGCTGTCCACGACGGCCTTCGCGTACTCGGCCATGCGGCGGTTGAGGTCGGCGTTGGCGGCGTCCTGCGCAAAGCCGATGGCGTCGAAATTGCAGGCGCCCAGGCATCGTCCGCAGCCTACGCAACGCGCCTTGTCCACGCCCATCTTCCGGGCGGCCTCGTCGAACACGAGGCCGCCGTTCGCGCACTCGGGCAGGCATTTCTTGCAGCCGCGGCACTTCTCCGCGTCGATCTCGGGCTGGCCGTTGCTGTGCTGCTCGGTCTTGCCGGCGCGCGAGCCGCAGCCCATGCCGATGTTCTTGATGGCGCCGCCGAACCCGGTGAGCTCGTGGCCCTTGAAGTGCGTGAGGCTCACGAACACATCGGCGTCCATGACGGCGCGGCCGATCTTCGCCGTCTTCACGTACTCGCCGCCCGCAACCGGCACCTCCACGTCGTCGGTGCCCTTCAGGCCGTCGCCGATGAGGATGGGGCAGCCCGCCGTGAGCGGCGTGAAGCCGTTCTCCCACGCGCACTCCAGATGCTCGAGAGCGTTCTTGCGGCTGCCGGGGTACATGGTGTTGCAGTCGGTGAGGAACGGCTTGCCGCCGAGTTCCTTCACCACGTCCACGAGGGCGCGCGCGTAGTTGGGGCGCAGGTAGCTCACGTTGCCCAGCTCGCCGAAGTGCAGCTTGACGGCCACGAACTTGCCGTCGAGGTCTAAATCCGCGATGCCCGCGCGGCGGACGAGCTTCTTCAGCTTCGTGGGCAGCCCGTCGCCGAACGCCTGCGTGCGGAAGTCTGTGAAGTACACCTTGGCCGGTTCCATGTCTCCTCCTCCTTGAGGTTGTGTCAAAAGGTCCGTCTTGTCGTCTCTGCCGGGTTAAGCGTGGGGCAAAGACCCTGTCCTTGTCCCACGGAGCGACCTCTGGCTGATCTGAGCCTCGCGGTTTTTGACGCGTTTTCGTGCGGTTCTCTCGTCGACTTCCATGATAGCGGTTCGCTGGTTCTGAGGGAACTCGCGAACCATCCCTCCATCAGCCGCGCCAGAGGCGCTCGGTTCGCGAGGCGGCACGGGCGAGCTCGGTGCCGGGGAGGTCCTCGTGCATCTCCAGGATGTTCTTCCACAGGCGCTTGGGCATGAACTGGCGGCGGAGCTCCGGGTTGTAGCGGGCCTCCACGGCGACGGTGCGGTAGAAGCGCTTCCAGGCGGCCTGCATGAGGCCCTCCTCCGCGGCGCGGTCGGGCACGTCCAGCCCGTCGGTGCGCACGAGGTACCAGTCGCGCCCCTCGTAGACGCCCGCCAGGCGGTGCACCTCGTCGTAGATGATGAAGGGCTGCGTGTTGAAACGGTCGGCGAACCAGTCCATGATCAGCGGCACCACCGAGGCCTTGGGGTTGCATCGGGCGAGCCATACGCCGTTCTCCAGGTGCTCGAAGCGCAGGAACTGCACCATGTGGTGGCGCTCGTTGCCCACGGAGCGCACGAGGCGGTGCAGGGGCTCCACCGCAGGATGGGCCAGGTCGTTCAGCACGCTGCCGCGCGCCTTGCCCGAGCAGCCGAGGGAGTCGGTGGGCCGCGAAGGGGCTATGGGCCCGCTGCACGAGCCGCGCCGACGGCACCCCGTGCAGTCGTGCGGGCGCTTGGCCGCCATGGCGTAGCGCACGAAGCGGTAGACGACGGTGCCGGCGTTCGGCTCGTCGGAGAGCGAGGCGCGCATGACGGCGTCGTAGGCGGCGTGGCCGCAGACGCGTTTGATGCCGCGCTGGACGCGCACGGCGCGCTCCACGTCCGTCTCCACGAAGCGCACCGTCTGCCCGAGGCGCGGCTGGAGTGCGGCCTGGGCCGTGACATCCTGCGGGTCCTCCCGGCGGTCGTACGCCTCGAACACCGCCGAGAGCAGGCCCTCCAGCGTCCCGTCGTAGGCGTAGGCCACGTCAGCGAGCGGCTCTTCCGGCGTAGCCGGTCCGTAGGGGACGTCTCCGGCTGCGGCGGATTCCCGCTCCACCCCCCTCGCAGCCGGAGCAGTCGCGCGGCCATCCGCCTCCTTGTCCGGGGCGGCCGCGCGGCCGGAGCCAGCCTCGGACGCCGCAGCGTCCGAAGGCCGTTCGCTGTCGGTTCCGTAGGCGGCGCTCATGCGCACGCCGCCTCGGGGCGCTCGAGGGCGTGCTGCCAGCCGAACGCGCCGTCGACGCCTCCGACATGCCGCCCACTTGCCGCGCTGTCTTGTCGTCCGGCGGGCCCGGCCCCCAGGCGCCCCCCGACCCCCAGGCGTCCCCCGGCCCTCATACCCAGTTGCTCTCCGCCGTCGGTTCCCGCGCCCGGGGCGATGCGGGCCTTCTCGGGCGTCTCCACGCTCTCGAACAGGCTCAGCTGGCCGGGGATGACCTTGTCCGCGCGGCGGCCGTGGTTGCCGCCCTTCGGCGTGGCGGCCAGGTGCGCGCGCAGCCCCTCGCGCGAGAAGTCCGCCCCCTGGCCGGCGTAGCTGCCGTTGCAGGTGACGAAGAAGCGCGCCCGCTTGTAGGCGATGCCCAGCTTGCGCAGCTCGCGCTCGCCGAGCGTGGTGGAGCGCCGGGCGCGCATGATGGCGTGCGCCCCCTTCACGCCGATGCCGGGCACGCGCAAGAGCGCCTCGAGCGGCGCCTTGTTCACCTCCACGGGGAAGAAGTCCAGGTTGTTGAGCGCCCAGTTCGCCTTCGGGTCCACCTCGGGGTCCAGAAACGGGTGCTCCTCGTCGATGATCTCGGTGACGTCGAAGCGGTAGAAGCGCAGAAGCCAGTCCGCCTGGTAGAGCCGGTGCTCGCGGGCGAGCTGGACGGCGTCGGCGCCGGGCAGGCG
Source organism: Gordonibacter sp. An230 (assembly GCF_002159915.1). Taxonomy (GTDB): domain Bacteria; phylum Actinomycetota; class Coriobacteriia; order Coriobacteriales; family Eggerthellaceae; genus Rubneribacter. The sequence continues at coordinate 9,109 of NZ_NFJP01000028.1, read as the reverse complement.
CGCGTCGTCGTTCACGGGCGTGTAGGCGCTGAAGAACACGCGCTTGAGCGAGAGCGTGCGGTAGAGCGCGGCCGAGAGGTTGAGTATCTGGAAGTCGCTCTCGGGCGTGGCTCCCACGATCATCTGGGTAGACTGACCGGCGGGCACGAAGGCCCGCTCCTTGCGCACGGGGCGCCTCTGCGCTAAATAGGTGGTTCCGCGGCGCATGGCGGTGCGCGTTTCGCGGTCTTCGGCAATGCCGTCTCGTATCTGGCGCATGGGCGCGACGATGCGCTGCTTGTCCTTTTCGGGGGCAAGCAGGGCGAGGCTTCTTTGGGAAGGCAGTTCCATGTTCACGCTCAGGCGGTCTGCGAGATGCCCGAGCGTCTCGATAAGCTCGGGAGAGGTGCCAGGGACGGCCTTCGCGTGGATGTACCCGCGAAAGCCGTGCTCGTTGCGTAGAAGGGAGAGCGTGCGCACCATAAGCTCGGTGGTGTGATCGGGGTCGCGGATGACCCCGGAGCTCAAGAACAGCCCTTCGATGTAGTTGCGTCGGTAGAACGCGATGGTAAGCTCTGCCAGTTCGCGGGGCGTGAATGCCGCGCGAGGCACCTCGTTCGAGACGCGGTTCACGCAGTAGGCGCAATCGTATACGCACACGTTCGTCATGAGCACCTTGAGCAGTGTGATGCAGCGCCCGTCGGCCGAGAAGCTATGGCAGCAGCCGGCGGCAAGCGTGTTGCCCAGCTTGCCCTTCTGCGCTGCACGGTCGATTCCCGATGAGGTGCATGCTACGTCGTACTTCGCCGCATCGGCGAGGATCTCCAGCTTGTCGAGCAGCTCCATGCGCACGTCCGTTCCCAAGATCAAATGTTCGTAAGAATATATGTTCGCCTATAATAGACAAACGAACGTTCGTTGTCAAGGTCTGGGCCTGCGTCTGCTTGCGCGTCGAATCGGCGTTTGCGCTACTCGGGGCTCCGAATCGGGAGGCCGCCGCCGCATCAACTGGCTTCCCGAAGACCGAAAGCGGGTCGACGAGGAGGACGGGTCGCATGACGACGTCCTTGCGCGGCCTCTCGACGGCGCAAGACGAGAGGCTCTAAAATGTCGGGGTCGAGGGCCTATGGAAAGGCGTTGCGAACGGTTGGGGTCGACATGCGGCCATTCGGCCGCCCTTCATGGTCCATGGCGCGGTGGCGCGGACCTTCCGAGGGCCGACGGTCAGTTCGCGCGCGTGGCGTTGCCGGGATCGATGGACATGGACTGGAAGCGCTGCGCCATGTAGGCGTTGTCGAAATGGTCGGCGCAGAATTCCTCGATGGCGTTGTCGGGGGTGCGGCCGGCCTCCCGCTGGTACCAGCAGTCGAGCGCGAGCAACGTGAGGACGCCGTCCGCGATCATGAGCGCTGCGCACACCGCGGTCACCGCATAACGCCAGTTCCAAGGGATGAGGTTCACCAGCTTCAGCATCCAGGGCAGGCACAGCTTGATCCACACCACGCCCAGCACGCCCCACATGGCCATGAACATGCCGTTGGTGCGCCCGTCGATGGACAGGAACGTGCCCGAGTAGTCCCAGGCCACAATGCCGAAGGCGAACTGCATGAACCAACTGGTCAGGTATTCGAACGCCCCGCCGATGACCGCGCTCACCAGGAAGATCAGGATGACGTTCTTGTCGTGGAAGCGGTTGAGCGCCACCGTCATGAGCACCGCACCGAACCCGTAGATGGGCGAGAACGGCCCGAACAGCAGCCCTGCGCGATCTTGATAGTGGCCGGGTTCGACCACGACGAAGTGGTAGACCGTCTCGATGATGAGGCCCAGCACGCAGCATACGACGAAGATCCAGAAAAGGTTGAAGAAGTTGAGGGCGATGAACCCTTTGCCCGTCTCGTCGCGGCCAAGCGTGCCGTCTTCGGCCTGCTCGCGCGTCTCCATGTCGCGCAGCATGCGCTGCAGCTCGCGTTCCTCGGAAAGCGACGGGTCGACGTAGCTTTGCAGCGCGATGAGCACCACGAGCACCACGCCGTAGGGCACGAGGTCGGGAGTGAGGCCGCCCAGCATCATGTCGCAGAGCGCCACAAGTATGAGGATGACGATCATGACCTCGGTGAGCTGGGCCGCTCCGCGCCGTTTGTCGCGCAAGAGGCGCACGCCCAGCACGGCGAAGAGCGCGGCGAGGATGGTCATGAGCACGGTTTGGGCCGCGAAGATGACGAGCGTGGCAGTGGACAGATCGCCGGTGAGCTCGCCGGATTTGATCACGAGCGCCATCCCCACGACGACGAGCGCGAGCACCAAGGCGATAGCCGCGCCGCTGACGACGCACAGCATTCCGAACACCTTCAAGGGCAACGGGATCCTGCGGCGAACGATCTCGCTTTCCGCAGCGCTGTCGTGCTCTGCCATGCGTCCTTCTCCTTGTATGCCTTCTGCCTGTTCGACGATGAGTCATCAGTATACCGTGAACGGGGGACATTTCGGGCGTGGCCGTCGTTATTCTGGGTGACGGCTGCGCAACGTCCCAGATGGGTCGGCATTTCGTTAATCCGGGCTTCCGTCGCTTGCGACCACTTCCTCGACGAACCAGCGAGGATCCTCGAAGAACAGCTTCTTCTCACGGCCCTGTATGGAGACGACGTAGCGCACGCCGGTGCCTCCGACGTGCTGCGATGTCCGGCGCACGACATCGACGACGCGGTCGATCTCGAACACGCGTCCGTCGCGCCATCTAACGGACAGCGGCGTGATGCGCCCATCCTCGTCGATGCGGGCCGTCACTTCGACATATGTCTTCTTGAACGCCATGGCCCGCATCAGACCATGCGCCAAGGCGAAGGGCAACCGCGCGCACCGAGCCGTTGCGCGGGCGATCGAGACCTGTTGCGGGCGGTGCTCTCTCGCATGGCGTCCGCGATGGCGCCCGGCGCGTCTGGCCCGCCTTGAGGCAACGGAGGGCAACCGTCCGCGCGGGCCGTAAGAATCGGAGGCCGATCGGCGCGGATCCGCTCGTCCATGTCGAACCGCCGTCGATGCGAGCCCGCGTTCGCCTGATCTTGAATCCAGGCCCTTTGCGGTCATGCGCCGCGGAAGATCCCCTGCTGGGCGAAGAACCCTGTGCGGCTCCGCCGGAGCCGCACAGGCCGGGCCGGGCCGGCCTGTGCCGAAGGCGGTTTGGCACAGGCTTCGTCCTTCGAGGATGAGAATTTGCGTTTGGTGAACGGTTTTGCCGCATTGGAAGGCGCTTCGGGCGTTATTGCGTGCGCGTGGAATGATGTCACCTGGGCTTTTCCTTTTCGGCCCCTGCCCGCTGTCCCTCCACGGCCCTCCGAACCGTTCACCAAACGCAAAAAAGCGCCGGATTTGCCGCCTCGCTGCGGGAAGCCGGCGGGCGATTGGGGTGGGGATGGGGATATCGTCTCGATCGCGCAGGCATCCGAGGAGCGGACCCGGATCTTTCGCGAAAGGCATGCGTTCTCGAGTGTCCGGCACGCGCCTTTCGCTGCGTGCGCCGGACGCTTCGCTCTGCGTTCTGCGCAGCCGATCGCCGCGCTACTTGACGTCCTCCAGCTCGACGTGGCCGTACTCGCGTGCGGTGAACAGCAGGATGATGCCGGCCACCAGGCAGATGGCCATCATGTAGAACGCGGGCATCAGGCTGTTGCCGGTGGCGTCGATGAGCGCCGTGGCCACCATGGACGCCGTGCCGCCGAATATGACGTAGGCGATGTTCGAGCCCAGCGCCGCGCCGGTGTAGCGCACCTCGGTGGGGAACATCTCTGCCTGATAGCAGGCGATGTTGGCGTCGTTGATGGACAGCGTCACGCACATGATGAGCTCGGCGGCTATGACGATGGGGAGCTGGGCCGAATCGAGCATCATGAACGAGGGCACGCTCAGCACGATGAACGCCGCGCACGCGCCGAGCATCATCTTCTTGCGGCCCACGATGTCGGACACCTTGCCCGCCCCGAACACGATGAAGATATAGGCGAGCAGCGCGATGTCCGTGGCCGCCTGGGCGGGCGCCGCCTCCATGCCGGCGTAAGCCGTCAGGTAGGTGGGCAGGTAGGTGAGCACCAGGTAGAAGCCCACCGAGTTCACCATGGTGGCCGCGATGCTGGACACCAGGCGCTTGCGGTACTTCTTGAACACGAGGCGCGTGGGCCTTGCCGCCTCTTTGGACCGGTCGGCGCCGTTGTCGGTGAGCTGCTGGTAGGTGGGCGAGTCCTCGAGCTTCGTGCGGATGTAGTGCGCGATGAGGCCCAAAGGACCGGCCAGAAGAAACGGGATGCGCCAGCCCCAGGCCACCATGTCGGCCTCGGGGAGGAGCGCCTTGATGACGAGCGCGGCGGTGGAGCCCGCCAGAAGGCCCGTGGCCGTGGAGGCCGGCACGAGAGAGCAGTACTTGCCGCGATGGTCCTTCGGGGCGTACTCGGCCAAGAACACCGCGGCCCCCGAGTACTCGCCGGCGGCCGAGAATCCTTGGACGCTGCGCAAGATCACGAGCAGGATGGGCGCGGCGATGCCGATGGTCGCGTATCCGGGCAGGCAGCCTATCAGAAAGGCCGCGCCCGTCATCAGGAAGATGGATATGGACAGCGACCACTTGCGGCCCTTCTTGTCGCCCATGCTTCCCCAAAACGACGCTCCCAGCGGACGGAACACGAAGGACAGCGCGAACACCGCGAAGGAGAGCAACGTGGAGTTGACCTCCGATTCGGGGAAGAACACGATGCCGATGGTGATGGCGAAGTAGGTGTAGGTTGCGTAGTCGAACCATTCGATGAAGTTGCCCAGAAACGACGACAAGGCGACTTTGAACGGCACTTTGGCCTTGGTCGGCGCGGTTGACGGTGTGCTCATGACGATCCCCCTATTGGATGTCGTGGTGGTCCCCGAGGAAGCGGGCCGCCTCGTCGGACGGGCGAACATGCCGACGCGCTCGCACCGCGGTCGCTGGAAGCGGGACGTTCGCCCGTCCATGGCCAAGCGATCCTCCTCGTAAGAAACCGGCCTTCTCGAGACGCTATCCGAGAAGGCCGTATGCGGTCACATGCCTTGATCTCGATCCCCTCAGGCGAATTCGGCGCGGATGGCGTCCACCATGTTGCGGACAGCCACGTCGCGCAGGACGATGCCTTTCTCGCGCGACGAGGCGCTCGGCGAGGACAGGCATCCCGACGGCGGGGTGTAGTCTGCGACGATGGGCAGCACGTCGTAGTTCGGCAGCTCGGCGGGCAGGCCCTCGTAGAGCGGGCCTGCCACCTTGCCCATGTCCACCAGGTCGGGGTAGAACAGCAGCATGAGCGACGTCTCCATGACGCCGGCGTGCTCGAGGTCCCAGCCGGTGAAGCCGTCTGGATACAGCTTCGCTATGGTGTCGTCGTCCACGAAGTCCCAGTACGACAGAAGCTGTATCCTCGCGTCGCCCGCCCCCTCCATGCGGGCGTCCTCGAGGGCGAGCTGCGCTCCCTCGAACACGAACTGGTAGTTCTCGTAATGGCCGTTCATGAGCACGATCTTGCGCGCGCCTTGGCGCACGAGGCTGAACACGATGTCGCGCGCGAGCGCGATGAGCGTGCTTCCGCGCAGGCTGGTGGTGCCGGAGAGGTGGAACCCGCCTCCCGAGCGCTGCTGCGAGCGGTAGCCGTAGTTGATCGGGGCGGCCACGATGCCCTCGAGCGCATCTTCGTCCGAGTCGGTCAGGGCGCGTGCGGTCGCGCCCGCCATGGCTTTCGTGAGCGCGGCGTCCACGCACATGGCCATGTGGGAGCCGTGCTGCTCGAGCGCGCCGACGGGAACGAACACCACCGCGTCGCGCTCGAGCTTCTCGCGATAGGTGAACGCGTCCATCTCTTCCATGTAGACGGTAGGCTTCATATTCGTGCTCCTTTTGAGGTTCGGGTGGGCCCGGATGCGCCGATCCGAACGATCGGGCGGGATGGTGTTCCTGAAAAAAGGGGGGAGGGGTCAGAGATCCTCCATGAGCTCCATCTGCGCTCTGCTCGCGCGCATCGCGAAGGAGCGGAGGGCTTGGTCGCCTCCGCGCGCCAGACGGCGCAAGATGACGCGCCTGAGCCGCGGGTAGTCGTTCATGCCGTACCAGGCGAACGCCGTGCCGCCCACATACGCTTCCACGATGCTGTGGACGGGCGCGTTCGGATCGCGTTTCGCGTCGAGGCTCAGGTACTCGGCGATCTCGCTGGCGCACAGCTCTCGGATGATTCCCGCGTCGATTTCGAGGTCGCGCGCGAGCAGCGCCGCCTGGCGGTCGACTTCGGCATCGTCGGCGTGCGGGAAGTACGTCACGTCGTAGGTGACGGCTGCGGCGCCCGATTCCCTCGCGAACCCCAGCAGCGCTTCCAGAGACGCCATCTGCACATGGTCTTCCGTGCGCTCGGCGATGTCGAGTTCGGCGGGGAAGCCTTTGAGGCCTGCGCGCGAACGCGGCGTGCAGCTCGTCTTCTCGCAGCGCGGGCTCGAGCTGCAGATCGGTGACGATGTGGGTCAGGCTCTTCGTGATCTTCATGGGTTCACGTTCCTCTCGTCATGCGCGCGCCGACCGCCTTCGGCGGGGCAATCAGCGCGCGCCGGCCCCTTTTCAGCGCAGGGCTTCCTTTTCCTCTTCTCGCTCGAGACGCGCTTGCAAGCTCTCGCGAATCTCCTCTTCCTTCTCGATCTTCTCGCCCGCCTTGCCGGCGGCCTTCGTGGAGAAGACTATCTGCGAGACGCCGCCCGCGATGATGAGCGCGCCGCCCACCAGCTGCAGCGGCGTGAGGACCTCGTTGAACATGACGAAGCCCAGAAGCGACGCCATGATGGTCTCCTGGTAGGAGATGGCGGCCAGCTCGCCGGCCTTGAGCATCTTGGTGGCGTAGGCCAGCAGGTGGAAGGCCACGAAGCCGGTGATCAGCGCGGCGGCGATCCACACGAGCCAGGACGTGGCGTCCATGGTGAGGATGTCCCACGGGGCCGTCATGATCTGGCCGGCTGCGTCGACCTGCTGCACGCCGTCCACCTTGACCGTGTACTTGAGGCCGCCCGAGAGCAGGCTGTCGACAGCCATGAGGCCGAGGATGGTGACGGACGCGAACAGGAAGTTCCACCAGGAGCGCACGTTGGAGTCGCAATCTTGGCGATAACGGCCGATGAACAGGTACAGGCCGTAGGCCACGCCGGACAGAAGGCCGATCATGTTGCCGAACATCCACTTCGGGTCGAGGTCGAGCGTGAGCCCTTGCGGGGTGATGATGCCCACGATGAACAGCATGCCCAAAACCACGGCCGCTATGCAGGCGATGCCCTTGCCGTTGAGCTTCTCCTTGAGGAATATGGCTGCAAGGACGGTGGAGTAGATGGGGCCGGTGTAGATGAGGAACGACGCGTTCGCGAGCGTCGTGTACTGCGTCGAGATCACGTAGAGGCCCGACAGCAGACCCAGGAAGATGCCCGAGAACACCATCGCGGGCGAGAGCTTCGTCGCGCGGAGCTTCTTGAAGTTGCCGCGCGCCGCCACCGCGAAGATGACGGTGAGCGCGATGAACCCGATGAAGTTGCGGCCGAACGAGATGAAGTCGCCGGGTGCGTTGATGTAGCGTCCGAACGCTCCGATGCCGCCCATGGCCGACGACGAGAGGAACATAAAGATGAAGCCCTTGAGCTTGTACTTCGCTTGCTCGTTCATGTATCCCTCCTTGGGCGGCGCCGCGTCGTCCGGGTCCTGGATGCGCGTCAACTCCGCAGATCCGAACTCGCGGACGCGCTCAAGGGTACGACGAATCACGCGGGCGCCACGGCGCCGCATGGATGACCAAGATGACCGTAGGGGGTGTGCCCGTTCCCGGAGAATCCCGAGCAAGGAGCGCCGATGGACGGCAAAACGGGTTTCTCCGGGACGAGGCGATGACATGCGTTCGCGCGGCGTTTTCGGCGCGCGAACGCTCGAATGGGCTACGCGGCTAGTCGTTCCACATCTCCGGGCGCACCAGGGTGGGATCCTTGACGCGGTTCGGGAAGTAGTCGAGGCACTCGCCCTCGCGGTAGACGTCGGCCGTGGAGCAGTGCAGGCCGCCGCCGAACGGGTAGGCGTCGCGCAGGTCGCAGGGGATGACGTTCATGCCGAGCTTGTCCATCTGCTCCTGCTGGTAGACCTCGGAGGCCTCCACGATGACGGTCTTGGGGTCGAGCACGAGGCAGTTCATGGACAGCCACACCGAGGAGTAGCACAGCGCCGGCGGCTCGTCGTGGGCCGGCTGGGCGGCCTCGACGATCTGCCAGTCGTTGGCCTCGAAGATGGCGCGCTGCTCCTCGGGGAGCTTGCGGTGCGGGTTGTTGATGATCAGGCCCGGGCGCAGCGGCACGAAGGTGGCGTCGATGTGGATGGGGTAGGGGTCGCCGGGGAAGTTCACGGCGTGCACGCGGTACTCGGGGTAGTAGCGCTGGAACCAGTCCATGGCCGTGCGGTTGGTGGTGAGCCCGTGCTGGATGAACAGGTCCTTGCCCATGCGCATCACGTCGGCGGCGTCCCACATGGGCTCCACCTCGGTGGTGACGAAGTCCTTGTTGGCGGTGCGGACGAGCCGCTCCTCGAGCGAGATCTTCTCGTCGTAGTAGTTGTGCTTGTAGGAGGCGTCGGTCAGGCGCGGGCGGGGGGCCTGGGTCCACTTGAACTCGGGGTCCTCGTCGAAGTACTGCTTCATGAGCGGCCAGTAGGCCAGGTACTCGAAGTAGCGGCAGCGGAAGGAGTTGGCGGAGGCCATGATCTCGCTGCCGATGGTGAGCAGGATGTCGCGGGGCGGCATGCAGGTCATCATGGAGTCGTTGCGGAAGTCCGGCGTGCCGATGGCCTGGTTCCACTGCAGGGGCGTCGGGCGGTCGACGACCACGCCGCGGTCCTCGAGGATCTTGACGAGGTTCTCGAGGCACTCGTTGCCGCGCTCGACGGTGGCCAGCGGGCGCAGGCCCCACATGCCGCGCATCTCGGAGTCCACGGGCACCTTCTCGGAGGTGGCGGGCTCCTCGGGCGGGATGACCGAGTTGTCGCAGCGGCCGACGATCACGCGCTTCAGCGGATCCCAGTCGTTCCACGAGTTGACTATCTTCGCCATGACAGTCTCCTTTC
>NZ_NFJP01000027.1 GCF_002159915.1 Gordonibacter sp. An230 | reverse complement strand
CCTCCCTCCCTCCCTCTTTCTTTCCTTCGTGCTGCCATGCTTTGCGCTCGTTGCCCTCCGCGAGGGATGCGGGGCGACTGCGACGATCATGGCTTTCCGTCGAGGGGGTCATCGTTAAGCGGCGCGGATCGCGTTTCGTGCATAGGTTTTCATCGATTCGCGCCGTCTCTTTTTCGGTTTTCCGAATAATCCCAGGTTGAAGAAAGCGAGGATCGTGCGCATCGCCTTATATCTATGCACGAAACGCGATCCGCGCCATTTCGAGGCGCTTGCCGCGTCTTTCGTGGAAGGGAAGGCGAAGACCGACGTTCGCGCGATGCGCGCGGCATGCGGAGGCCCGTACGCATCGACCCTCGATCGCTTCTTGCTCCTCGTGCGCTTCGGACCTGCTTCGGTTTTCCTTCCTGCCATGCGGGAGGTACAATGCGTTCGAAGCGTCCGCAAGGGGCGCACTCGTGTCCGCCGCCCGCAGAAAGGAGCCTTTCATGGCCGCCCGCACAACTCTCGATGCCGCCGCATGCGCGCTTCGGCGCGGCGAGGCGGTCATCTTTCCCACGGACACGGTGTACGGTCTGGGGATATCCGTGGAGGCGGCCTCGGGGCCCGACGTGCTGTATGCGTTGAAGGAGCGGGATCGCGGAAAGCCCATCGCTTGGCTCGTCGGAGATCCCGCCGACCTCGATCGTTACGGTTGCGATGTGCCCTCCATCGCGCGTCGCGCGGCCGCAGCTTTCTGGCCAGGGCCGCTCACGCTCATCGTGCGCGCTTCGGATGCGGTGCCGCCTGCATTCCGCTCGGCCGCTGACACCGTCGGCCTGCGTATGCCTGATGACGCGTGCGCGCTTTCGCTTATCGACGCTGCGGGCGCGCCGCTGGCCACCACGTCGGCGAATCCTTCCGGGCAGGCGGCTCCGTGCACGTTCGACGAGATCGACGAGGCACTGCTCGCTCGGGTGCCCGCCGTGCGCGCGGAGGACGTCTTCGCAGCAGGGCCTGCGGCTCGTGCGGGCGCTTCCGTGCGGGCCGCCTCTCCCAGCGGCCTTGCTTCCACCGTTCTCGATTGCTCTGTCGCATGCCCGCGCGTGCTGCGCGAAGGGGCCGTCGCGCTTTCCGCCATCGAGGCGCTGCCGTCGGATGCGGACGGAGTCGAGGGAGGGGAGGGACGGCCATGGTAGCCGCCGGCCCGGATAGTGCGCGCAGCGAGGTGGAGTATCCCTCGGTTGATGGAACGACCCACGTCAAAGGGTTGATATGGCGGCTTTCCGAAGCTGCTTCGGACACCGTCCCGCCGCGCGGCATCGTGCAGATCGTCCACGGCATGTCCGAGCATGTCGCGCGCTATGACGAGTTCGCGCGCTGTCTCGCCCGCCGAGGGTTCGTCGTGTGCGGCGAGGATCACGTGGGCCACGGGCGTACGGCCGCCACGGCGGACGATCTCGGTCATATCCCGCTCGAAGGCGGCAAAGACCTCCTCATCGCCAACGTTCATGCACTGCGCCTGCTCGTCGCAGCGCGTTTTGCGCCGCAGACCCCGTACTTCCTGTTCGGCCATTCGATGGGCAGCTTCATCGTGCGCGCCTACCTCGCGCGCCATGCCGCGGGCCTGGCCGGAGCCGTCATCTGCGGCACCGGCCAGCAGCCCCGCGCGCTTTCCGCGGCGGGGAACCTGCTCGCGCGCCTCATCGCACGCGCGAAGGGGGAGCGCCATCGCAGCACGCTCATCGATCGCATGGGGGCGGGCTCCTTCGGCAGGCGCATCAAGGGCGCGCGCACGCCCTTCGACTGGCTATCCGTCGATCCGGCTGTGGTGGACGCCTATCTGTCGGACGAGCTGTGCGGTGCGATGTTCACCGTGGGCGGCTATGCGGCCCTCACCGACCTCACCGGCGAGGTCGCCGCTCCTTCGTGCGCGGCGCGGGTGCCGCGCGATCTGCCGCTGCTGTTCATTGCCGGTGCGGAGGATCCGGTGGGGGATGAGGGGCGGGGCGTTCGCGCGGCGGCGGCCCTCATGCGCCGTGCGGGCGTCGAGAGCGTCGAGGAGGTCGTCTACGAAGGCATGCGCCACGAGATTCTGAATGAGCCGGGGCGCGACCAGGTGATCGAGGATGTGGCGTGCTGGCTAAAGGCGCATGCGCCGGGCTGCGGCGCTGCCCCAGGGCGCGCATGCGCACCATTCGCGCAGGACGACCATGCCGATGCCCCGCTCGTCGACGCCGCTGCCTCCGGCGCGGCTGCTGCATCTTTCGGTCGGCCCGCTCCTGTGGGGCGAGGCGCGGCTTCCCGAGGAAAGGATCGCCTGTGACTGTTCGCTACGTCATAGCGCTCGACCAGGGCACCACCTCGTCGCGCGCCATGCTCGTCGATGCCGACGGGCGCGTCGTCGATGCGGTGCAGAACCCGTTCCCGCAGCGCTACCCGCAGCCGGGCTGGGTGGAGCACGACCCGCTGGACATCCTGTCGTCCCAGCTGGGGGCCCTGGCCGAGCTCACGGTGTCGCACGGGCTGGGGCCCGCCGACATCGATGCCATCGGCATCACGAACCAGCGCGAGACCACCGTCGTGTGGAACCGCGAGACGGGCCGGCCCGTGGGCAACGCCATCGTGTGGCAGTGCCGCCGCACGGCCCCCATCGTGGAGGAGCTCTGCGGCGATGCGGCCGTCGCCCGTCGCATCGCGGACACCACCGGCCTCGTGCCCGACGCCTACTTCTCGGCCAGCAAGGTGAAATGGCTGCTGGACAACGTTCCCGGCGCCCGTGCCGACGCCGAGGCCGGCAAGCTCGCGTTCGGCACCGTGGACAGCTGGCTCGTGTGGTCGCTCACGGACGGGCAGGTGCATGCCACCGACGTCACGAACGCCAGCCGCACCATGCTCTACGACATCCACGAGATGCGCTGGGACCCGTGGCTGCTCGACCTGTTCGGCATACCCGCCTCGATGCTTCCCGACGTGCGCCCCTCGTCGGCCGACTACGGCGTGACGGCGAACCCCGGCGTGGTGCGCGGCGTGCCCATCCGCGGTGTGGCGGGCGACCAGCAGGCCGCGCTCTTCGGCCAGTGCTGCTTCGAGGCGGGGCAGGCGAAGAACACGTACGGCACCGGCTGCTTTTTGCTCATGCACACGGGGCGCGAGGCGTGCCGCTCCACCCACCGGTTGGTCACGACGCTGGCCGCCTCCGCGCCCGGCGCGCCCGGGCCCGAATACGCGCTCGAGGGCAGCGTGTTCATGGCCGGCGCCCTCTTGCAGTGGCTGCGCGACGAGCTGGGCCTCATCGACGACGTGGCCGAGACGTGCGCCATCGCGCGCAGCGTGCCCGACACGGGCGGCGTGTACGTGGTGCCGGCCTTCACCGGGCTCGGCGCGCCGTACTGGGACGCCGAGGCGCGCGGCGCCATCTACGGCCTCACGCGCGGGACGAACCGCGCCCACATCGTGCGCGCCGCGCTGGAGTCGCTGGCCTACCAGGTGCACGACCTGGCCGTGGCCATGGAGGCCGATGCGGGGATGCCGCTCAAGGTGCTCAAGGTGGACGGCGGCGCGTCGGCGAACGATTTTCTCATGCAGTTCCAAAGCGACCTCTTGCGCACGCCGCTGCACCGTCCCCAGAATACGGAGACGACGGCGCTCGGCGCAGCCTACCTGGCCGGCTTGGGAACCGGCTTCTGGGAGGACACCGCCCGCCTCGCCGACCTGCGCTCCTCGGACACGGTCTACGCGCCGGGCATGGAGGACGCCCGCCATGCCCGCCTGCTGGAGGGCTGGGCGCGCGCCGTGCGGCGCACGATGGTGCCCTGATCGGGCGGAGCGAGCCGAAGAACCCACCACTACGAAAGGAACCGCCCATGAACATCAGCATCGCCAGCGACCACGCGGGCTTCGAGCAGAAGCAGGCGCTCGTGGACTACCTGGCCGCGCAGGGCCACGACGTGATCGACCGCGGCCCGGACACCGACGACCGCGTGGACTACCCGGACTTCGCCGAGCTCGTAGCCCGCGACGTGGCGGGCGGGGCGGCCGAGCGCGGCGTGCTCGTGTGCGGCACGGGCATCGGCATGGCCGTGGCCGCGAACAAGGTGGACGGCATCCGCGCCGTGAACGTGGTCACCCCGCAGTTCGCCGAGCTGTCGCGCGAGCACAACGACGCGAACGTCGTCACGCTCTCCGGTCGCTTCGTGGACGAGGAGACGAACCGCGCCATCCTCGACGCGTTTCTCGCCACTCCCTTCGGGGAGGGCCGCCACGCCGGCCGCGTGGAGAAGATCATGGCCCTCGAAGCCAAGTGAGGCCGAACCGACGGCCCGCGCCTGCTCAACCGGCGCGGGCCGTTGTGCTAGCATAAGCCGCATCATCAGCGACGCCGCCTTTCGCGCGACCCGCGCCCGTATCCCGAAAGGAACCGCCATGCCCTTGACCTACCTGCCCGAGCAAGACCCCGCCGTCGCCGACGCCCTGCGCCAGGAGCTCGCCCGCGAACGCGACTCCGTGGAGCTCATCGCGTCGGAGAACTTCACGTCGCCCGCCGTGCTCGAGGCCGTGGGCAGCGTGCTCACGAACAAGTACGCCGAGGGCTACCCGCGCAAGCGCTACTACGGCGGCTGCGAGAAGGTCGATATCGTGGAGGACCTCGCCCGCGAGCGCGCCTGCGCCCTCTTCGGCGCGAACTTCGCGAACGTGCAGCCCCACTGCGGAGCGAACGCGAACCTGGGCGCGTACGAGGCGCTCATCGAGCTGGGCGACACGGTGCTCGGCATGAGCCTGGCCGAGGGCGGCCACCTCACGCACGGCTCTCCGGTGAACTTCTCGGGCCGCCACTACCATTTCGCCAGCTACGGCGTGGATCCCGAGACGGAGACGATCAACTACGACGAGGTGGAGCGCATCGCCAAGGAGGTCCGCCCGAAGCTCATCGTGGGCGGCGCGAGCGCCTACCCGCGCATCATCGACTTCGAGCGCATGGGCGCCATCGCGCGCGAGGTGGGCGCGTACTTCATGGTGGACATGGCCCACATCGCCGGCCTCGTGGCCGCAGGCGCGCACCCCAGCCCCGTGCCGCACGCCGACGTCGTCACCTCCACCAGCCACAAGACCCTACGCGGCCCGCGCGGCGGCTTCATCCTCGCAAACGACGAGGACATCGCCAAGCGCGTGGACAAGGCCGTGTTCCCCGGCTCCCAGGGCGGCCCGCTCATGCACGTCATCGCCGGCAAGGCCGTCGCGTTCGGCGAGGCCGCGCAACCTTCGTACAAAGAGTACATCGGCCATGTGGTGGAGAACGCCGCGCGCCTCGGCCAGGGCATGATGGACGGCGGCCTGCGCCTCGTGTCCGGCGGCACCGACAACCACCTGTGCCTCGTGGACCTCACGCCCGCCGACGTCACCGGCAAGGACGCCGAGAAGCTCTTGGAGAGCGTGGGCCTCACGGTGAACAAGAACGCCATCCCGGGCGAGCCGCGCAGCCCCTTCGTCACGAGCGGCATCCGCGTGGGCTCCGCCGCCGCCACCACGCGCGGCTTCACCGCGGAGGACTTCTACGAGGTGGGCCAGCTCATCGCCTACGCCGTGTTCAACGCCGATGACGAGGCGAAGCTCGCCGACGTCCGCGCCAAGGTGGACGCTCTGCTCGCCGCCCACCCGCTTTATCCCGGGCTCGACTACTAGGCATTCCGCCGTCCTGACGGGCGGCGGAACTGCCCGACGCTGCAGCCTCCCGCAGCACCCCGCTTTGCCGCTTTTGGCCTTGCGCGACAAGCGCGCAAGGCGCGACCGCTCGGGCGCATAGCGTTGCACAGAACAAGCCACTGGCTTGTTCAGCACGCGCGAAGCACGCTCGGCCGCGCAACACGGCAATTCGGGGCGCTGCGGAAGCCCTCGCTGACTTCACTTGACCTGCGTGAAAGGATTTGCCCATGACGAACCGCTACGACCGCGTCACCGTCGTCGACCATCCCATGGTGCAGCACAAGCTGTCCAAGCTGCGCAGCAAGGACACGTCCTCGAAGGACTTCCGCGCCCTCGTGCGCGAGCTCGCCCTGTTCGAGGGCTACGAGGCCACGCGCGACCTCGCCCTCGAGGACGTGGAGGTGGAAACGCCCATCTGCAAGACCACGTGCAAGCAGGTGGCCGGCAAGAAGATGGTCATCGTTCCCATCCTGCGCGCCGGCCTCGGCATGGTGGAGGGCGTGCAGGAGCTCATGCCCTCGACGTTCGTGGGGCACCTCGGCATGTACCGCGACCCCGAGACGCACGAGCCGCACGAGTACTACGCGAAGATGCCCGACAGCATCGCCGAGCGCGACGTGCTCGTGGTGGACCCCATGCTCGCCACCGGCGGCTCGGCCGTGGCCGCCATCCAGTACCTGCGCAAGATCGGCGTGAAGAACGTCAAACTCATGGTGCTCGTGGCGGCTCCCGCCGGCATCGAGGCCGTGCTCGCCGCCGACCCCGACGTGCGCATCTACACCTGCGCCATCGACGAGGGGTTGAACGACCATGCCTACATCGTCCCCGGCCTCGGAGACGCCGGCGACCGCATCTTCGGCACGAAATAGCGTCCGGAGACTGTTGTTTCCCTGGCTATGCGTCCGAGCGGGGACAGAAGCGTCCTGCCGGACGGTGGAACTGCTCGACGCTGCGAAGCGTCGATGCGCCCGATCCCGCCCGCCCTCGCGTGTAAAAGCACGCTCGCTCGCGAAACGGGGCGATCTCGGACACCTCGACGCTTCTCGCTGACTTTGCTGGACCAGGAAGGATGAAAACCATGACCGAGCCGCTTGACCACCGTCCCAGCTGGGACGAGTACTTCATGAAGCTGGCGAACGAGGTGGCCACGCGCACCACGTGCATGCGGCGCGGGGTGGGGGCCGTCATCGTGAAAGATCGCCGCATCCTGGCCACGGGCTACAACGGCGTGCCCACCGGCATGCGCCACTGCGCCGAGACGGGCTGTTTGCGCCAACAGCTCGGCGTGCCGAGCGGCCAGCGCCACGAGATCTGCCGCGGTCTGCACGCCGAGCAGAACGCCATCATCCAGGCGGCGCGCTACGGCATCAACATCACGGGCGCGTCTATCTATGTGAACACGCAGCCCTGCGTCGTGTGCGCGAAGATGCTCATCAACGCCGGCATCGAGGAGATCGTCTACCAAAATCCGTACCCCGACGAGCTGGCTATGTCCATGCTCGAAGAGGCCGGCATGAAGCTGCGCGTGTTCGAAGGGTGACGCGGAAGGGGAGCGCTGGAGGTTCTGCTTCGGTGTCAGTCCGCTTTCCCGTTTCGCTTCCGTTCCTTCATGGCATTTGAAGCTTTCGTCGAATCCTTCTTTCGCGACACGGTAAAGAATCGGCTGATTTCCGACGATATTGCACCGTGCCGTTAGCTCCGAGGCGTTCTTGCGCGCGTTGCGGTAAATAAATGGGAGTTTTTTCGAAATAATGTACCGAAACGAAGGGGAAAGAGGCTTTCCCAGGCGCTTTGAGTTGTCTTCGCGCGGCTTGTGGTACAATATCGGAAAATTTCAGCCGATTCATTACCGAAGCGGCTCCTCTTAGGGTCGCGGTGCGGAAACGTCCGGTTGGCGACCGCGGGGGTGGCTTTGCTTGCTTGCAAATGACGGATCGGTAATCGCCGTATTCGGAAGGACGCGGCGGCTGAGGCGACGCCGCTTTTCGCGCTCGCCTCTCGGCGCGAGAATCGCCCGCTTGCGACATCGCAAGGCCCTTCATGTCGCCCGCATCGTTCGTCTGCCGGCAAAATCCCAGGAGGGGAATATGGACGCGCATGGCAACGCAGTGGGAGCCTCCTTTTCTGGGCCTTGCGAAGCGCTCGCTCGTCTGTTCGTAGCCCGCGCCGCCCGCGTCTGCCGCTTGTCGTCCGCGCCCAAGCCATTGCTTGCGTGCGACGATTTGCGCGGCGCATCGAGCCCCGCGCTGATTCGTCGCCCTCTATGCCAATCCGAAATCGACACGGGCTCGTGTTCGCCCAGTATCGAGTCGAGCTTCCCTGGCCGGGCGCTTCGGAAGTCCCCTTCTCGCCCGAAGGACGGGGCCTTCCGAAGCGTTGGCAGGATCTCGCTCGGCGGGCTGACCCGGCCTCTGCCAATCCTGGCTTAACATGGAGTCGTCGCCCGCGCATCGAAAATATGCGGTTATTGGGATCATGTCGCCCGCTTTATGCAGTTTTCTGCCCGGTTTTAAGACCGCTCGCCCGATTTTTGTAGGAATTTGTTACCTTATCGTGAGCGGGGCGGTAAGTTCGGCTATCATACGTTACGGCTTGATAGGATTCGCACGCGCATGCCGTGCGGCCGGCGGGAAAGCAGGACATGGCAGCAGCTATCGTGGTGGGCGCGCTCTTTGGCATCGCGGGGTTTTTGCCCCTGGTCGCAGGGCTGCGTATGACGAGACGAGTAACCGATACCAGCAACCTGGGGCACGCAGGGGCCCTGCTTCTTGGCGTGCTGGTCTCGGTTATCGTGATTTTCGCCGCCGCCATCGCCTGCGTGGCCCTCGCGCGCGATCTGGTTTTGCCGTTCGTTCTCGCCGAGGTTGCGGCCCTGTGCATTGCGGCCGTGGCCTTCGGTTTCAGTAAACTGGTGCGGAAGTAGGATGGAAAGGTAAGACACGTGAACCCTCTTGAGTCCCTTGCGGAGCAGGTGCCCCATCTCCAGCATTCGTTCGATTCGGCTTTCGTGTTCGGCTCGGGGTCGTTCGGCATGACCCAGTACGTGCTGTGGATGATCATCTGCTTCCTCATCACGCTCGCGGTGGTGCTCGCCGCCTCCAAGCGTCTCACGCTCATCCCCACGAACAAATTCGCGAGCATGGTCGAGTACGGCTACGAGTTCGTGAAGAAGGACATGGGGGAGAGCGCCATCGGCCACGGCTACAAGAGGCACCTGCCGTTTCTGGCCACGCTGTTCTTCTTCATCCTCATCAGCAACTTCGTGGGGCTCATTCCGGGCTGCAAGACGCCCACCGGCTCCATCTCCATCACCTGGGCGCTGGCGGCCATCTCGTTCGTGTACTTCATCTACTGGGGCATCAGGGCCAAGGGGCTCGGCGGCTACCTCAAGTCGTTCGCTCCGTCGGGCCTGCCCGTGGTCATGGTCCCGCTCGTGTGGTTCCTCGAGCTGTTCTCGACGGTGCTGCGCGTGCTGACGCTCGCCGTGCGACTGTACGGCAACATGTTCGCGGGCCACATGGTGCTCGGTATCTTCGCGCTGCTCACGAGCATGTTCATCGGCAGCGCCATACAGGGGGCGCCGGTGGACGGGGCCATCTCTATCGCTTGGGTGCTGTTCCTGTTCGCCATGTACGCGCTCGAGGTGCTCGTCGCGTTTCTGCAGGCGTACGTGTTCACCATCCTGAGCGCCGTGTACATCGGCCTCGCCACGTCCGACCACTAGGTCGCATCCGCGCGGCGCACCCGCCGCACCCGTTTCGGTTCCTTCGGCATGCAACGCCGTGGACATAGTCGTACTGGAGTCTTTGGGAGAGGCCCAAAGACGGTAAAGGAGGAGACACATGGACGGAACTCTCGTCATCGACGCTCTGAAGCTCGTGGGCTACGGCCTGTCGACGATCGGCCCTGGCCTGGGCATCGGCATCGCCTGCTACGGCTGCTGCGTCGCAACCGCCCGCCAGCCCGAACTGCAGGGCCGCCTGTTCACGAACTTCATCATCGGCGCCGCTCTCGCCGAGGCCCTCGGCCTCATCGGCTTCGTGCTTACCTTCATCGTGTAGAACGAGCCTCATTCGGACATTCGCCGTTTAAGGCTAAAAGGAGGTACGTACGTGAAAGCTAGAGCGAAAGAGGCACGGCACCGCATCGGCCTCGCCGTCATCGGCGGCGTGGGCGCGACGGCGGCCTTCCCTGCGCTCGCGTTCGCCAGCGAGGGCGAATCGGGCGGCATCAGCGCGATCCTGCCTGATCCGCTGGAATTCGTCCCCATGCTCGTCATCTTCATCGTCCTGTGGGCCGTCCTCGCCAAGGTCGGCTGGCCGAAGTTCGAGGCCATGCTGGAGAAGCGCGAAGAGACGATCAAGGATTCCCTCGAGAAGTCCGAGCAGGCCCGCATCGAGAGCGAGCGCGTGCTCGAGGAGTACAAGCGCCAGCTCGAGGACGCGAAGGCCCAGGCCGCCCAGATCGTCGCCGACGCCAAGAAGACCGGCGAGGCCGTGAAGGCCGACATCACCGACAAGGCGCAGGCCGAGGCCGCCACGATGATCGAGAAGGCCCATGCCGCCATCGAGGCGGAGAAGAAGGCCGCCATCTCCGATCTGCAGGGCTCGGTTGCCGACCTGTCCGTCGCCGTCGCTTCCCGCCTGATCGGCGAGGATCTGAGCGACGAGGCGCACCGCAAGGTCATCGAGCGCTACGTGAACGAGGCGGGCAGTTTCAATGCCAACTAGCCGCCATGTTCTCAGGGAAAAGGTCGCGGCGTATGCGTCGGCCCTTCTGGACGGCGCATACGAGGCAGGTGGCCAAGACGCCGTGCTCGAGGTCCGCGACCAGGCCGAGCGCGTCATGCGCGCCGCGCGTTCGAACATGGACCTCTCCAGCGCCTTGGAGGACAGCTCCTATACGCCCGAGCAGAGAAACGGCCTTGCGCGCAGCGTGTTCGCGCAATGCCATCCGGTCCTCGTGGACGTTCTGGCCGTCATGGCCGAGCGCGGGGACTTCGCGTTGCTGTCGCGCGTATGGGCCAGCTACGGAGAGCAGCTCGAACGCAAGCTGAACGTCACCGTCGTCGACGTCACGACCGTCGTCGAGCTGGACGATCATCTGCGCGAGGTCATTGTAAGGAAAGCCGAAGCCGACTTGGGCACCAAGGTCGTGTTGCGCGAGCACATCGACAAGTCCCTGCTCGGCGGCATATTGATGAGTGCGAACGGCAAGCGCATCGACGCAAGCGTCCTGTCGCAGCTGGAAAACGCTCGCAACGTGCTCAAACTATCAACAGATGGAGGTGAATGCTAGTGACTGAAATCACCGCGAAGTCTATTGACGAGGCACTGCGCCAGCAGCTCGACGCGCTCAACACGAGCGTCGAATCCCGCGAGGTCGGCACGGTCATCCAGATCGGCGACGGCATCGCGCGCGTCGACGGGCTGAAAGACGCCATGGCGGGCGAGCTGCTCGAGTTCGTCGGTTCCGACGGCCAGACCGTCTACGGCATGGCCCAGAACCTCGAAGAGGACGAAGTCGGTGCCGTGCTTTTGGGTGACGTCACCGCAATCAAGGAGAACGACCAGGTCAAGACGACCGGTCGTCTGGTTCAGGTGCCTTCGGGTAAGGGCTTGCTCGGCCGCGTGGTGAACCCGCTCGGAGTGCCGATCGACGGCAAGGGCCCCATCCAGGCCGAGGGCATGCGCCCGGTGGAGTTCAAGGCCCCCGGCGTCATCTACCGCCAGCCCGTCGAGGAGCCGATGCAGACCGGCATCCTGGCCGTGGACTCGATGATCCCGATCGGCCGCGGTCAGCGCGAGCTCATCATCGGCGACCGCCAGACCGGCAAGACCGCCATCGCGGTCGACGCCATCATCAACCAAAAGGGCAAGGGCATGATCTGCATCTACGTCGCCGTGGGCCAGAAGGCTTCCACGGTGGCCGGCGTGGTGGAGACGCTTGAGAAGCACGGCGCGATGGAGTACACGATCATCGTGAACGCCTCCGCGTCCGACTCTGCCCCCTTGCAGTACATCGCCCCGATGGCGGGTGCCGCCATGGGCGAGTACTTCATCTACACGGGCGAGAACGGCGAGGTGGCCGGTCCGGAGAACCCGGGCCGTCATGTGCTGTGCATCTACGACGACCTGACCAAGCAGGCCGTGGCCTACCGCCAGATGTCGCTCACGCTGCGCCGCCCGCCGGGACGTGAAGCGTATCCGGGCGACATCTTCTATCTGCACTCCCGTCTGCTGGAGCGCGCAGTGAAGATGTCCGACGAGATGGGCGCGGGTTCGCTCACGGCGCTCCCGATCATCGAGACGCAGGCCGGCGACGTGTCCGCCTACATCCCGACGAACGTCATCTCCATCACCGACGGCCAGATCTACCTGCAGACCGACCTGTTCTTCCAGGGCCAGCGCCCCGCTGTCGACGTCGGCATCTCCGTGTCGCGCGTCGGCGGGTCCGCGCAGGTGAAGGCCATGAAGCAGGTTGCCGGCACACTGCGCCTCGATCTGGCCGCCTACCGCGAGCTCAAGGCGTTCACGCAGTTCGGCAGCGACCTGGACAAGGCCACGCAAGACCAGCTGAACCGCGGCGCCCATATGACCGAGCTTCTGAAGCAGGGCCGCTACAACCCGATGCCCGTCATGGACCAGGCGGTCGCCATCTACGCGGGCGGCCACGGCTACCTCGACGACATCCCGGTCGGCGACGTCGTGCGCTTCCGCGGCGAGCTCATCGACTACCTCCACGCCTCCAAGGCCGAGGTGTTCGAGGCGCTTGAGAAGGAACGCAAGTTCACCGACGCCATCGAGACGGATCTGAACGCGGCGATCGAGGCGTTCAAGCTGCAGTTCGCTCCCTCGGCGTAAAGGCGGTGGATGATGCCCAACCTTCACGACATAGAACGGCGTATCAACTCCGTCTCCTCGACGAAGCAGATCACGCGCACCATGGAGATGGTGGCCGCGGCGAAGATCCGCCGCGCGAACGAGCGTGTGCAGGACGCCACGCCCTACTCCGAGTCCATGGTCGAGATGCTGGCCGACGTCGCCAAGCGTGTAGGTGGCTCCGAGAACGCGCTTTTGCGCGCGCATGACGAGGTCAAGAACGTGCTCGTGGTGGTCGTCGTGTCGGACCGCGGTCTGGCCGGCGGCTTCAACAGCAACGTGCTGCGGCACGTCGACCGCCTTATGAGGGACAGGCAAGCGGCGGGCGCGGCCGTGAAGGTCGTCGCCTGCGGCAAGAAGGCCGTCGGGTACTACACCTACCGCAAGGTGGAGCCGGTGCTCAAGTTCGCGGACCTGTCCGCCGACCCCACGGTGGAGGAGGCCTCGGCCATCGCCGCCTTGGCCATCGACGGGTACGTGAACGGCGAGATCGACGAGGTCGTCGTCGTGTACAACCATGCGAAGAACGCCGCCGAGCAGCAGCTTCGCGAGGAGCGCGTGCTGCCGGTGGACGCTTCGGCGCTCGAAGCCGGCGCCGCGACGGGGGAGGGCTCGAAGCTCGAGAGCGACGTGATCTTCGAGCCGAGCGCCGACGCCGTCTTGGATCGTCTGCTGCCGGCCTACGTGCGCACGACGCTCTACCATGCGCTCATCGACTCGGCTGCGGCCGAGCAGGGCGCGCGCCGCAACGCCATGATGTCGGCGACGGACAACGCCACCGAAATGGTCGAAACGCTGACCAGACTGTATAACCGCGTACGCCAGGGCGCTATCACGACGGAGATCTCCGAGATCGTCGGTGGCGCAGCGGCTTTGGAGGAATAAATGGCTGAACACATGTTTTCGAAGGAGGAGCTCGAAGCCACCAAAGGCGCGGCGGGGCGCATCGTGCGCATCGTCGGCCCGGTCGTGGACGTCGAGTTCCCTCCCGATCAGCTGCCGGCGATCTACAACGCGCTGACGGTTGATGCGAAGACCTCCGCGGGCGACCTTCACGTCGTCCTCGAGGTCGAGACCCACCTGCCGGGCAACCTCGTCCGCTCGGTGGCCATGAGCTCGACGGACGGCCTCGTCCGCGGGCTCGAGGTCGTCGACACGGGCCATCCCATCATGATGCCGGTCGGCCCTGAGACGCTCGGCCGCATCTGGAACGTGATGGGCGAGCCGGTCGACGAGAAGCCCATGCCCGAAGTGTCGGGCTACATGCCCATCCACCGTCCGGCTCCCGACTACGACGAGCTGACCACGACGACCGAGATCTTCGAGACCGGCATCAAGGCCATCGACCTCGTCGAGCCCTTCGTCAAGGGCGGCAAGACGGGACTCTTCGGCGGTGCCGGCGTGGGCAAGACCGTCATCATCCAGGAGCTCATCAACAACCTGGCCCAGGAGCACGGCGGCACGTCGGTGTTCACGGGCGTGGGCGAGCGCACCCGCGAGGGCACCGACCTGTACCTCGAGATGAGCGACTCGGGCGTCATCAACAAGACCTGCCTCGTGTACGGTCAGATGAACGAGCCTCCGGGAGCGCGTCTGCGCGTGGGCCTCGCGGGCCTCACCGAGGCCGAGTACTTCCGCGATCAGGGCCAAGACGTGCTTCTGTTCGTGGACAACATCTTCCGCTTCACGCAGGCCGGCTCCGAGGTGTCCGCGCTTCTGGGCCGCATGCCCTCCGCCGTGGGCTACCAACCCACGCTGGCCACCGAGATGGGCGATCTGCAGGAGCGCATCACGTCGACCTCCACCGGCTCCATCACGTCGGTGCAGGCCGTGTACGTGCCCGCCGACGACCTGACCGACCCGGCGCCGGCCACGACGTTCACGCACCTCGACGCGAAGACGGTTCTGTCCCGCTCCATCGCGGAGCTGGGCATCTACCCGGCCGTCGACCCGCTGGAGTCCACCTCCCGCGCGCTCGACCCGCAGATCGTGGGCGAGGAGCATTACCGCGTGGCGACGGGCATCCAGGAGCTTCTGCAGAACTACAAGGACCTGCAGGACATCATCGCCATCCTCGGCATGGACGAGCTGTCCGAAGAGCAGAAACTCGTCGTGAACCGCGCCCGCAAGGCGCAGCAGTTCTTCGGCCAGTGCTTCCATGTGGCCGAGCAGTTCACGGGCCTGCCGGGCAAGTACGTGAAGCTCGAGGACACCATCCGCTCCTTCGCCGCCATCCTGGACGGCGAGTGCGACGAGATCCCCGAGCAGTGCTTCCGCTTGAAGGGCTCCATCGACGACGTCTACGCAGCGTACGAAGAGATGAAGAAGGAAGCGTAAATGGCTGGGTTCATGTGCGACATCGTGACGCCGAGGGCCAGGCTCGTCTCCGAGGAGGCGACGCTGGTCGTCGTGCCCGGCGTCGAGGGCGAGATGGGCTTTCTCGCGGGCCATGCGCCTCTCGTGTCGGTGCTGGCCGACGGCGAGGTGCGCATGAGCGCTGCCGACGGCGAGGTGAGGCGCTACGCCTTGCAGGGCGGCTACGTGGAGGTGGGCGACGGCAAGGTGATCATCCTCGCCGACCGCGCGCTCCCCTCGGCCGACATCGATGTCGCTCAGGTGCGCGAGCGCCTGGCAGCCATCGAGGCCGAGCTTGCGACGCTCTCCGAGCAGGAGGCCGCCAAGACGACGCTTCCCGCCGACAAGGCGTGGTGCGACGTCCAGCTCAAGGTCGCCCAGGCCGCGTAAGGCGCGAGCGCTCCACGATCCGCAGCGTGCGATCGTTTGGCAACGCGAGCGTTCGATGCGCTGCGGTTGTGAAAAGAAGCGAAGGAAGGCTCCCGCGAGGGGGCCTTCCTTGCGTTCGCGCCCGTTGTCGCCCGAAAGACACGATTTTGGTCGCGAAACCGTGTCTTTCGGGCGACAACGGGCGCGAGGCGCTCCGTCCGCAACCTTCTTTTGAAAACCATCGTTTGTTCGATGCGGGGAACAAGGGATGCTGGTATCATGGCAACGACACAAGAGCGCATCTGCGACCGATTCGAGGCACAAGATATGGCATTCGTTCACCTGCACAACCACACCGAGTACTCCCTGCTCGACGGCCACACGCACATCTACGACATGGTCAGACGCGCCGCCGATCTCGACATGCCGGCGGTCGCGGTCACCGACCACGGCGTGATGTCCGGGGTGCCGCAGTTGTGCGAGATGTGCGACAAGGTGGAGGCCGAGACGGGCAAGCGCGTCAAGCCCATCTACGGCTGCGAGGTGTACTTCACCACCGACGAGGAGCTGCGCAAGGACGTCAAACCCAAACTCTACCACCTGCTTCTGCTGGCCAAGACGAACGAGGGGTACCACAACCTCGTGAAGCTCGTCAGCGAGTCGCACGTCGATAACTTCTACTACAAGCCGCGCACCACGTTCTCCATGCTGCAGAAGTACGGAAAGGGCATCATCGGCTCGTCGGCGTGCATCGCGGGCATCATTCCGAAACTGCTCGACAACCGCCAGTTCGACGAGGCGGTGGCGTGGGCCAACAAGTTCGCCAGCTGCTTCGAACCGGGCGACTTCTACATCGAATTGCAGAACCAGGGCATCCGCACGGATGCGGGATTCACGCAGACCGAGCTCAACCACATGCTCACCGACGTGGCGAAGGCCGCCGGCCTCAAGACCATCGCCACGAACGATTTCCACTATCTCACGAAAGAGGACGCGAAGGCCCAGGACTACCTGCTGTGCATCAGCTCGGGCGCGGCCGTGAACGACACGAACCGGCTGCGTTTCGAGAACGATCAGTTCTACATGAAGACCGAGGAGGAGATGCGTACTGCCCTCAAGGACTTCCCCGAGGCGTGCGACACCACGGTGGAGGTGGCCGAGAAGTGCGACGTCGTGCTCGAGCGCGATTCCATTCTGCCGCGGTTCCCCCTGCCCGAGGGCGAGACGGAGGAGAGCTGGTTTCGCAAGCGTGTGCAGGAGGGCCTCGTCAAGTGCTATGGCGACCCGGTGCCTCCGGAGGCCCAGGAGCGCGCCGACTACGAGATGGGCATCATCATCCAGCAGGGCTTCCCGGCGTACTTCCTCATCGTGCAGGAGTACATCGAGTGGGCGCGCAGCCAGGGCATCGGCGTCGGTCCGGGCCGCGGCTCGGCCGCAGGCGCCATCGTGGCCTACGCCATGGGCATCACCGCCCTCGACCCGCTTTCGAACGGGCTGCTGTTCGAGCGCTTCCTGTCTCCCGAGCGCGTGGAGATGCCCGATATCGACGTCGACTTCGAGCAGGGTCGCCGCGAAGAGGTGATCAACCACATCAAGGACGTGTACGGAGAGGACCACGTGTCCCAGGTCATCACGTTCGGCACCCTCCAGGCGAAAAACGCCGTGCGCGACGCCGCGCGCGTGATGGACTATCCCTACGGCGTGGGCGACCGCATCTGCAAGATGATCGGCGACGAGCTGGGCATCACCATCGACAAGGCGCTCGAGACGAACCCCGACCTCAAGAAGGCCTACGAGACCGAAGAGGACGTGAGGGTCATCATCGACGCCGCGCGCTCCATCGAGGGTCATATACGCGGTGAGGGCGTGCACGCGTGCGCCACCATCATCTGCCGCGATCCCATGAGCGATCACGTGCCCATGAAGCGCGACACCAAAGGCGGCGGCATCATCACCCAGTACGACGGCCACTACACGCCCGATCTGGGGCTTCTGAAGATGGACTTCCTCGGCCTG
The DNA here is from genome assembly GCF_002159915.1 of Gordonibacter sp. An230. GTDB lineage: Bacteria > Actinomycetota > Coriobacteriia > Coriobacteriales > Eggerthellaceae > Rubneribacter. The sequence goes on along the minus strand of NZ_NFJP01000027.1, from coordinate 35,420 downwards.
CGCACGCTCGACGTGCTGACGATGGCGTGCCGCAACGTCGAGCGGCGCTTCGGCACGAAGATCGTGCCCGAGGAGATCCCCATCGACGACGAGAAGGCGTTCGCGCTCATGCGTTCCGGCAACATGGACGGCCTGTTCCAGGTGGAGGGCGCGCTGTACGTGGGCCTGTTCTCCCGTCTGCCACCGCATCGTTTCTCGGACATCGTCGCCTCCATCGCGCTCAACCGTCCGGGCCCGCTCGAGTCCGGCATGGTGGACGACTACGTGAAGGTGGCCAGCGGCAAGACCGCCATCCACTACTACGACGAGCGTCTTCGCCCCATCTTGGAGGAGACGTACGGCACCATGGTCTACCAAGAGCAGATCATGCAGATATCCATGGCCATGAGCGGCTTCTCGGCCGGCAAGGCCGACAAGCTGCGCAAGGCCATGGGCAAGAAGAAGCTCGATGTCATGCGCGCGCTGCAGGAGGATTGGAACACCGGCGCCGTGGAGAACGGCTATTCGCTCGAGATCGCCAAGCAGATCTGGGACGATGCGGAGAAGTTCGCGAAGTACGCGTTCAACAAATCGCACTCGGCCGCCTACGCGATCCTCGTCATGCGCACGGCGTATCTGAAGGCTCACTACCCGAACGACTTCATGGCTGCCGTGCTGTCGTCCTACATGGGCAACACCGACCGCCTCATCCGCTACATTTCCAGCTGCAACCACAACGGCACGCCGGTGCTGCCGCCGGACATCAACTCCTCGAACGCGGAGTTCACGCCCACCGACGACGGCATCCGCTTCGGCTTGGTGGGCGTGCGCGGCGTGGGTGCGAACGTGGCCGAGGCCATCATCGCCGAGCGCGAGGCCAACGGCCCGTACACGAGCCTGCACGACTTCGTGAACCGCCTCGACGCGAAGTGCTACAACCGCAAGACGCTCGAAGCTCTCATCAAAGGCGGGGCGTTCGATTCGACGGGCTACACGCGCAAGCAGCTCATGTACTTCGTGGACGAGACGCCGCTTCTTGAGAGCGCTTCCAAGCGCCAGAAGGACCGCGATAGGGGCCAGGTGTCGATGTTCGACCTGTTCGCCGACGATCCCGACTCGGGCTTCGAGGAGGAGGTGCCGAAGCCGGACGGCGTCGAGTGGCCGAAGCGCCAGCTTCTGTCCTACGAGAAGGAGATCATGAAGATCTACGTCTCGGATCACCCCCTGCGTCCGTACGAGAACGCCATCGCGCGCATGACGAAGTACCAGCTGGGCGACTTGGCCGAGCGCACGAAGGAGATCAAGTCCGCGGTGTTCGTGGGCATGATCTCGAACGTGGTGACGAAGCTCACGAAACGCGGCACGAAGATGGCCACGTTCACGCTGGAGGACACGACGGGGCACATCGAGGCCATCTGCTTCAAGTACGACGAGAACGCCGAGGCCATCCAGGAAGACGCCATCGTGAAGGTCAAGGGCAAGTTCGAGCACAACGACCGCGGCAACCAGATCATGGCGTTCGAGGTGGAGGCCATCGAATTGAGCGATGCCGACGCGCGCCCCTCGCACCTTGAGCTGCGCGTGCCCATGGCCGACTTCGACCAGGCGAAGTCGCTGCGGCTCAACCGCATCCTGCGCTCGTATCCGGGGCGGGACGGGGTGGTGCTGTTCGTTCAGCAGAACGACGGCCACAAGTTCCGCGCCGAGCTGCCTGTGTCGGTGGACTCCCGCAGCCCCATCATGCGCTCCGAGCTTCAGGAGCTTTTCGGAACCCAGGTGTGGCGAGCCTCGTAAGGGTCTGCCGTTCCGAGACGGACGGGGGAGCGGTTTGGCGCTGCGAAGCGCCGCAACGCTTCCCGCTGGCGTTGCGAACGACCTGTGCGCGCATATAACAGTTTGGCAAGCGGCGGGCGGCTCGGTCTTGCGGATCGAGCCGCTTCGTTTATCATTACGGGCTATGAATACGCATACCATGACACCCATTCCCTCGGCCAACGCAGCGCGCGAGCGCGATGACGCGCATGCGGCCGTTGCCGACAAACCCGTCCGCGAGCACACGCTTGCGCTCACGCTCTCCTACAACGGCGCGCCGTTCGCCGGGTTCGCCCGGCAACCTGGGCAGCTGACCGTGCAAGGCGATCTTGAAGACGCTTTGCGACTGCTGTTCAAGCGCGATGTGGAGACGACGTGCGCCGGGCGCACCGATGCCGGCGTGCATGCGCTCGGCCAAGTGGTGAGCTTCGATGTGAACGACCTCGATCTGGGAGGGCGCTCGCTTCCCTCGCTGCGCCGCTCGCTCAACGCGCTCACGCACGACGCCGTCACCGTGCGGGAGGTGGAGCCGAAGAAGCCCGGCTTCTCGGCCCGCTTCGACGCCCAGGCGCGCGAGTACCACTATCATCTGTGCGTGGACTCGACGAGCCCTATCTTCATGAAGGACTTCTCGTGGTTCGTGCCCGGTGGGCTGGACATCACGGCCATGGAGGCCGGGGCGCGCCATCTGCTCGGCGAGCACGACTTCAAGAGCTTCTGCATGGCGGCCTCTGCTGAAGGCAAGCCGACGCACCGCAACATCCGCGAGATATCATTCCATCCCGAGACGGTGATGGGCGAGAACATCATGGCCATCAAGGTGGTGGGCAACGCGTTTCTGCACTCGATGGTGCGCACCGTCGTGGGCACGCTCGTGATGGTGGGCCGGGGACAACGCGACGCCGCCTGGGTGAAAGAGGTGCTCGAGGCGCGCGATCGTCGCGCGGCGGGCGAGAACGCCCCTGCTCAGGGATTGGTCTTCTGGAGGGTCATCTACTGACATGCTACAATAGGGCCTTCCAAGAAAAGGCGGCTTGCATGTTCGGTGGTTCAACGGAAAAGCGCGTGGCGCGCGAGGTGGAGAGGATCGTGTCCTTGAAAGAGGATCTGGACGCCCGCTCGTGGAGCCGCGTGCTCGAGATCGGCAGGCTTTTGGAGCGGGCAGACGACGAAGCGCTCGCAGAGCGCGGAAGCGAGCTTGCGTCCATCGCCCAGTCGAACCTGTCGTTGCGCTCTCGCTTAGGGGTCGGCTTTCAAACGTCGTCAGCGCAGATGATGGCATCGGGGATGGAAGTGTTCGAAGGCGGCCTTGCCGCTGCAGCGCTTGACGGCGCACGCGGCGAGGAGGCTGTCGCAGATGACGACGCCTCGGAGGTTGCGACGGATGCGCGGGACGAGGGGTCTGCGGATGCAGGAGCCGTGACGGTCGAAGGTGCCGCGGGGGAGGAGCCAAGTGCCATGGTTGAAGCCGAGGCGAATGAAGAGTCGGACGCAGCGCGCATCGCCTCGGCGGCGGTGCCGGAGGGCGAAGGGCCTGAGTCTTGGGGGCAGGGCGAGGGCGTGCCTCCTTGCTCCGTTTCGGGTTCCTCGTTCGTGCGGGAGGCCGTTCGAGAGGCCGTCGAAGGCGCCGCAGACGGCGGGGAGGGGGGCGTGGAGGATCCGGAGGGTTCTGCGGAAGAGCCGGAAGGCTTCTCTCCCGCGGGCGAAGGCGCCCTGCCCGCGCCCGCGCCGACGCGAGCCGAGCGCTTCGCCCGCTTCCGGCACCTGTACGAGAGCCGCGACGGCGGCCTGTGCGTGTTCGAGGACGAGCACGGCCATCTCGTGGCCGTCGACGCGTCGAAGCTCGCCTGAACGAAGAAGGCCCCGCGAAGGGGCCTTCTTTCACGCTGCGGGCTTTTCGGGCACGGCGCGGTCCACGAAGTAGATGCGGTACCACATGAGGAACATGTAGACGATCCAGATCTTGCGCGAGCGGTCGGCGCCGGCCTTGTGCTCGTCGAGCAGTCGCACCAGCTCGTCGGTGTTGAAGAACGCCTCTGCCTCCGGGCCGGTGAACCACTCCTTCAGCAGGGCGTAATAGCGATCCTGCCGCAACCAGTTCACCACGGGCACGGGAAATCCCAGCTTCTCCTTCTGCGCCCAGTCGTGCGGGATGGCGCGCTCGGACGCCTCGCGCAGGGCGATCTTCGTCTGCTCGGCGTTCACTTTGAGCGCAAGCGGCACGGTGCGCGCGACGTCGAACACCTGCGTGTCCAGGAAGGGCACGCGGCTTTCCAGCGAGTGGGCCATCGACATCTTGTCGGTTTTGAGCAGGATGTCGCCCACCAGCCAGAAGTGCAGGTCGACGTACTGCATGCGCGTCGTCTCGTCGAGGTGTGCCACCTCGGCGTACATGGGGGCGGTGAGGCTTTGCGGCGTGGGGACGGCCGCGCCTGCGGCGGCACCCGCAGCGGAACCCGCGTTTGCGTCCGTGCCCGCCGCGCGCTTGCCGGCGCGCAGCCGCTCGCGCTCCTCGGGGCTGAACGCCACGCCGTTCGCGTTCGTGTAGTACCAGTCCTCGGGCGTCTCGCTCGCGCGCTCGAGGTAGTTCGCGCCGCGCACGCCGAGCGCGCGGGCCGCCTTCGACGCGCCGCGCAGCAGGCCCTTCGGCACCCAGGCCAGCTTCTCGTTGGCGAACGGCGTCTGGTAGATGCGGTAGCCGCCGAAGAACTCGTCGGCCCCTTCGCCGGACAGCACCGCCTTCACGCGCTTCGCGGCGATCTGGTCCACGAAGTACAGCGCCACGGCGCTCGGGTCGGCCGAGGGTTCGTCCATGTGCCACTGCACGCGCGGCAGGCTCTCCCAGTACTCGTCCTCGCCGATGTGCTTGGAGTCGTTCTCGATGCCCAGTTCGTCGGCCAGCTCACGCGCCCAGCTGATCTCGTCGCGCTCGTCCTCGTACTCGGCGAAGCCCACGGTGAACGTCTTGATGTCCGGGTTCTCCTTCGCCAGGCACGCCGCCATGTAGCTGGAGTCGATGCCGCTCGAAAGGAACGACCCCACCTCCACGTCGGCCACGTTGTGGTAGCGAACGCTCTCGCGCAGCGCTTTGTCGATGGCATCCACGGTGTCCTTCCGGCTGCGCCGCTCGTCGAAATCGTAGGCGGGGCGCCAGTAGCGGCGCATCTCGACGGTGCCGTCGGCGCGTACGGTGAGGCAGTGCGCCGGGGGCAGCTTGAAGATGCCCTTGAAGAACGTCTCGTCGAGCGCGCTGAACTGGAAGCACAGGTACTGCTCCAGCGCGTCCTCGTTGAGCTTGCGCTCGTAGGCGGGGTGCTCCAGGATGCACTTGATCTCGGAAGCGAAGATGAATCGGGGGGCGGTTGCCGCGCTGGTCCCCGCGCTGCCGTCAGCCGCGCCCGCGCATGCCGTTGCGCTGCCCGCCTCGGCGCTCTCGCCCGCCGTTGCATCCGCGCTGCCGCCTTTCCCCTTCTGCACCGTGTAGTAGAACGGTTTGATGCCGAAGAAATCCCGCGCGCAGAACAGCTCGCGTGTCTCGCGGTTCCAGATGGCGAACGCGAACATGCCGCGCAGCCGCAAAAGGACGTCTTCGCCCCAGGCGAGGTAGCCCGTGAGCAGCACTTCGGTGTCTGAGTGCGTCTTGAACGCCCAGCCTTGCGCCTCCAGCTCGGCGCGCAGGTCGCGGTAGTTGTAGATCTCGCCGTTGAACACGATGGCGTACTGTCCGGTGGCCGCCGCGTCCTCCGCTCCCGCGAGCGGGGTGCCGTCGAGCGCGAGCGCCGGCGAGGTGGTGCGGGCGTCGCGGCCGCCGTCGGCGCGCACCATCGGCTGGTTGCCGCCTTCGAGGTCGATGAGCGACAGCCTCCGGTGCCCCAGTGCCACGCCTCCGTCGAGGTACTGCCCCTCGCCGTCGGGGCCGCGATGCGCCATGATGTCGCACATGGCCTTCAGGATGGGCAGGTCGCCTTGCGAGGCGCCGGTGAATCCGCAGATGCCGCACATGGGTGGGTTCTCCTTGTCCGTCTTTTCCTTCGCGCATCATGATAGCGTGACGATGTCTGCTCTGTCGGGTCGCGTTGTCGCCCGTGTGAAAAAAACATCGCCGCAATCGGGTCGTTTGCCGTTACAATTACTGTTTCGGGCCATGATGCGGAGGCGGGCTGCGAACAAGCGCCCCTTCCGCTTTTGCCGCGGCGGAGCCGCGGCGCCTTTCCTTGCAGGTTTCGTTTCGACATGGAGGTTTTTCGCGATGGCTTCAACCGGCGCGCCCCTGCGCTCGCTCTGGTCGAGCAAGTGGGCGTTCATTTTGGCGGCGGCGGCGTCCGCCGTGGGCTTGGGCAACCTGTGGCGCTTCCCCTATTTGGCGGCGAAATACGGCGGCGGGGCGTTCCTCATCACCTATATGGTGCTCGTGGTGACGTTCGGATTCTCGCTCATGATGCTGGAGGTGGCCATCGGCCGCAAGACGGGGCAGAGCGCCATCGGAGCGTTCAGGACGCTGAGCAAGAAATACGCGTTCATCGGCTTCTTCACGTCCGTTATCCCGTTCGTCATCGTGCCGTATTACTGCGTGATCGGCGGCTGGGTGACGAAGTACGCGGCGGCCTATCTGCTTGATGGTCCGGCCGCGCTGGCCGATGGGGGCGCGTATTTCGCCAGCTTCACGTCGAACAACCCCGAAAGCTATCTGTGGATGCTGCTGTTTTTGGCGGCGACGTTCATTGTCGTGGGCCTTGGCGTGAAAGGCGGCATCGAGAAGGCGAACAAGGTTCTCATGCCCATCCTCATCCTCATGACGATCGGCTTGGCGGCGTACGTGCTCACGATGCCGGGCGCGCTCGACGGCTTGGCGTACTACCTGACGCCCGACATGAGCAAGTTCGGCCCCGAGCTGGTGATCGCGGCGATGGGGCAGATGTTCTACAGCTTGAGCTTGGCGATGGGCATCATGATCACCTACGGCTCGTACCTCGGCAAGAAGGACAATTTGGAGCAGTCGGTGCGCCGCATCGAGCTGTTCGATGCCGGTTTCGCCTTCTTGGCCGGTTTGGTGATCGTGCCCACGGCGTTCGCGGCTATGGGGTCGAGCGAGGCCGTGGCGGCGAAATCGGGCCCGTCGCTCATGTTCGTCATTCTGCCCGACATCTTCAACCGCATGGGGGACGTGGCGGTGCTCGTCGGGTTCCTGTTCTTCCTGCTGGTGATCTTCGCGGCGCTCACTTCGGCGATATCGCTCACCGAGACGTGCGTGTCCATCGTGGCGGATTCGCTGCGGTGGAGCCGCCGCAAGGCGTTCGCCGCCGTGGTGGCGTTCATCGCCTGTGCGGCCGTGGTGGTGAATCTCGGTTACAACCAGCTGTCGTTCATCCAGCCGTTCGGCGAGGGAACGGCCATCCTCGATTTCCTTGACTTCATCTCGAACTCCGTGATGATGCCCATCGCAGCTTTGATGGCGTGCGTGTTCGTGGGGTGGATCGTGAAGCCGAAGGTGGTCGTCGACGAGGTGAAGTCGTCCGGGCCGTTCAAGTCCGAGAAGCTGTTCGTCGTTATGATCAAGTACATCGCACCCGTGCTGGTGACGGTCATTTTGATCGCGTACGTGGCCCAGCAGTTCGGCTTCTTCGTGATGTAGCCGGACGCACCCCTTCGCCCGCACGGGCGAAGGGGTGCTATCATGAAGCGGTGTCTTTCGAAAGGAACTCTCATGTCGCTATCCATCGGTATCGTCGGCCTGCCCAACGTGGGCAAGTCCACGCTGTTCACGGCCCTCACCAACAAGGGCGGCCTTGCGGCCAACTACCCGTTCGCCACCATCGAACCGAACGTGGGCGTGGTGCCCGTGCCCGACGCGCGGCTCGACGCGCTGGCCGCCATCGACCATCCGGCGCGCATCGTGCCGGCCACCGTGGAGTTCGTGGACATCGCAGGGCTCGTGGCGGGCGCGAGCCAGGGCGAGGGGCTGGGCAACCAGTTTTTGGCGAACATCCGCGAGACGGACGCCATCTGCGAGGTGGTGCGCTTCTTCGGCGACCCCGACGTGGTGCACGTGGCGGGGCGCGTTGACCCGCAGTCCGACGTGGAGACGATCAAGACCGAGCTGGTGCTGGCCGACATGGCCACGGTGGAGAAGGCCATCCCGCGCCTTGAGAAGGAAGCCAAGCGCGACAAGGCGGGCGCGGCCAAGCTGGCCGCGGCGAAGAAGGCGCTGGAAGGGCTGAACGAGGGCCATCGCGCGCGCACGCTCGATTTGACGGACGAGGAGCGCGAAGCCCTTTACGACCTGCATCTGCTCACGATGAAGCCGATGCTCTACATCGCGAACGTGGACGAGGACCAGCTGGACGCCGACCTGCCCGAGATCGACGGCTGCCAGCCGGTGCCCATCTCGGCGAAGGTGGAGGCCGACCTGGCCGAGCTCGACCCCGCCGAGGCGAAGGAGTACCTGGAGGCCATGGGGCTTGCGGAGAGCGGCCTTGCGCGCCTCGTGCGCGAGGCGTACAAGCTTTTGGGGTTGCAGAGCTACTTCACGAGCGGCGAGACGGAGACGCGCGCGTGGACCATCCCCATCGGCGCGAAAGCGCCGCAAGCCGCCGGCGTCATCCACACCGACTTCGAGCGCGGCTTCATCAAGGCCGAGACGGCCGCCTACACCGACTACGTGGAGCTGGGCGGCGAGGCCGGGTGCCGTGCGGCCGGCAAGCTGCGCCAAGAGGGCAAGGACTACGTCGTGCAGGACGGCGACGTGATGCACTTCAAGTTCAATGTGTGAGGGAGCTGTGGAAGGAAGACGGGACATAGATTCCCTCCTTGAGGCGGCTGTGTCGTGCATGAGGAAGCGCAACATCGCGGCGGCTGTTCTGTTCGGCTCCTTCGCGAAAGGCGCGGCGCATTCTACAAGCGACATCGATATCGCCGTATGGCCTGGCAGGGGTTGGACGGTTCGCGATTGGGATGCCCTGCAGGACGACCTCGAGGCGCTCCCGACGCTCAAGAAGTGGGATATCGTTCGCATGAACGGGCTGGTGAGCCCAATGCTGAAGGAGGCGATCGACCGTGACGGAATCGTCTTATACGGATCGTCTGGCCAATCTTAACGGCTTGATCTGGGAGCTTGGCCAAGCGTACGACAAGCCTGTGTTCGAAGACACCTATGTGCTCTCCGGCTTGCTCAGCAAGTTCAAGCTCGCCTTCGACCTTTCATGGAAGCTCATGAAAGACGTGCTGATCCAGCGCTACGGCATCGTCGACTGGGCGAAGGGGAGTCCCCGCGAGGCCATCGAGCAGGCGGCTTACAACGGCATCATCGAGGATGACGCGCGCTGGAACGAGATGCGCCTTGTGCGTAACGAGCTTTCCCACAACTACAACGCCGAGTTCGCACTCGACTGTGCCCGCAGAGTGCTCGACGATTGGATTCCCTTCCTGCAAGCGTTCGGGAAGGACATCAACGCGAAGGTGGACGCATGGCGAGCGCAGGAGGAATCTTCCGGCCAGGGCGGGGAAGAGGGTTAGCCTATGGCATGTGCCGCTTGGCCGCGGCTCCTGCTTTCGGCAGCGACGTAACGAAGAGGCCGTGCTTTCGGCGAATTTGTCTAGGGTGCGATTCGCATGAGGGGATGGGGCTTTGGATGAAAAGCAGGGGCGGGCCGAAGCCATCGCAGGGTGGATTCGTGCTCAATGGGGTTTTACTCGCCTCGCTTCCTCAAAGACGAAAAGGCTTCACCTGTTGTTTTTGGCGCTTCGGCCAGAACCGCTGTCGCTTCGCCAGGCTTTGCGTTTGAAGTGTTCGGATCGATGCCGGAGAGGGGGAGTGCGCGAAGATGCCTGCGCAGACGCTCGGCGCTTGGTTTGAACGATGCGTACGTCAATCCACCCGATATGGCTCCGCCTATCACGGGAACGATCTTGCTGACTGTTTTGGAAAGCGCGTTCTTGGTGAGGTTGACGCCTATCGCCCGCAAGATTTTTTTCGCCAAAGGGTACCATGACGTTTTCGTGAGGGCTTGTCTTTCTATCGCCTTTGCGACGCTGGCTTTTGCGACATCTGTTGCGAACTTTGTGACCCGGGATGCTGCGCCTCCGACACCAAGCATCACACCCATGAGGATGACGAGTTCCAGAATGGTTTGGTCGTCTATCTCGTTGTCGCTGTCAAGGAAGGTTTGCCAGCCGTACAGATAGGCAAGTTTCTGCTCGACGCGCATGACGTGCGCGAAATACTGTGCGAGGTCTGCGGGAACCGTCCCTGCAAGTGCTATGCCGCCGGGAATGCCCGCTGCGAAGGAAATCGCAGCGCACTTCCTCGTTTCGAAATCGATGACAGCGCGCGCAGCTGCATCGACTTCTTGAGGGGCGGCACCGGCAGAGATCGGGCTTGTGGCGATGGCGAGGTCGGGATCGGTGGAGGGACTGTGCTTTTTCAATTCCGCGCGAAGAAATGCGGCGCGATCGATTTTCACGCCTGTGAGCGAAACTGCGCGCCGGATGACCGCGTATGCGAACTCTTCCGCTTCGTCGTTGTGTCTGCTTTGCCCGATGGGGGATCCGGGGATTGCGGCCGAAGCGTTCGCGGACGCAGCCCCTCTGTCCGTTTCGCTCTGCGGTTTGGGGGCGAGCGCGCTGTCTGGAACTCTTTGATCGTCCATATCCCAATCCTCCATCCTCTCTAAACGGGGCCTTTGCCTGATGGGCATCAACGCCGGTCGCTTGCTAACGTGGTTTTGCGACGTTGAGCGTGATGGACTGGACGCTTTGCGTGGCAACGAGGCTGTCGTATTCCTTTCCTTCGGAATCCGTTCCAAAAGTCATGGATATCTCCGTATTTGGCTCAATGCTCTGCCCGGTAACGACGTATTGGCTCATCATCTCTATGTCGGAGGGGTCGATGTAGGATCCGTCGTCGGAGACAAGTTCAAGTTTCACGTTTCCTTTGCCATAGTAGTCGCGGTAATCTCCGGCCATGGAGATGTATCCGGCAGAGGCGACGTTCATTCCGACGTAATCTTTCACATAACGGACGTACTTGTCGGGGGAAGGAAGTATCGGCGTCAGGTTGACATCAATAGCCTTGCTTTGCCCCGGTTTCTCCACGGCAAGCACTATGTCGTTGTAATTGGCGACATCTACGAGGTTGCTGTATTCCCCTCCGTCCGGATCTTTTGCATATGTGAGTTTGATTTCCGTGTTGGGAGCGAGGTTCTGGCCGGTTACGACATATTCAGCCAACTGCTCGTTGTTGCCGGGGTCAAGGTAGGTCCCGTCGCTCGAAACGAATACGATTCTGACGTTCGCATCTCCGTATGCATCTCGCCGATCACCCGCCATCGATTCATATCCTACCGAAGCGGCATTCATTCCCTTGTAGTTTTTAACGTACCAAGTGTATTTGTCCGGAGAAGGTTTGATTTCCATTGCGTCTTGCCTTGCGGCAGACGGGCCTTCTGAAAGCTGCTCTTTTTGCGCTGATGATGACTGGTCGATTGCCGTGTTGCTGCATGATGCAAGTGCCATTGCCATGATGGCAGACAGCGCAAATGATGCGACTACGGAAACCCTTTTCTTCATAATCCGGCCTCTCTTTTGCTTTGGAATATGCCTTGCGGTTTTGGGGAGCGCTTTTACGATAGGCAAATACCAGCTCGATTTCCTCAGTTGCCAACTGAATTTTGAGGGGGGCGGGGAAGAATCGAAGGCGGCTTTGCGGCTCTCACCACACCTGCACATACACGTCGATGCTGCTGTAGGCAGGCACTTTGCCGCCGGCGACTTCGAAGGAGACGCTTCTTTCTGCTGTCGGGCGGTTGGCAAAACCGATTGCGCCATAGACGATGTACCCTGATTCGTCGCGCAAAATTACCGTTACGGCTATCTGCCCCATGCCGGCGCTTTCGTACTCGCCGCTTTCCAGGGAGGCCTCGCCAGTGAAGTTCACGCCGCCGAAGCCGTCGGGCACTGCGGAAACGTTGCTCGTTTGAAAGGTTGGCTCGGTGCCTGTTGGTTGGGATAAAGCCCAGTCATGAGGTTCTATGGGGGCGAACTCCACGAAGTCCGGTGCCGTGCCGTTGCCGGCAATGCCTCCGAAATAGAGTGTTTGACCCGGTTGAGCAACGGAAACGATCTGATCTTGGGAAAAGAGGATGCTCCCGTTTTCGTCTCGGCCGGTTATCGTTACGCCGGGGTAGGTGATGGCGAATTCGGACGTGTTGTTGTAGATTCCCACACCGTAGCATATATAACCTGAAGATTCGACACACCACCCCGATTCGGCAACTTCAAGCAGTCCGGAAGTCGATGTGGCGCCTCCTGTGACATCGGCGGGATTTTGGTCGAAGGGGTTGCTCGATGAGCTTTCCGAGCGGATTTCCGAAGTGTTTTCGACCTCGGTGCCTATGTGTCGAAGGCTGAGTCTGTCCAAGAGGGGTTTCACGCCGAGCGCGATCATCGCGATACCCGCTGCGACGATTGCGATAGCTGCAACCCCGATAACAACCCCTCGTGCGATTTTATGGCGTCGGGTCTGCGATGCGGAAGAGCGCGACCGCGCGTTCGGCGCGTCGGCGGGAGCTCCCTGCGGAGTCGTCACGCTCGAAGCGCTCGGGACGCTCGTCGTAGCTGCTGCGTCCAAAGCATGTTCGGCGGCGTCGGCGAGCTCGGCGGGGGTCTGGCAGCGCATGCTCGGCTCGAAAGCGCTTCCCCGTCGTACGACGTCGGCGAGGGCGGGCGGCACCGTTGCGGCATCCGAGAGCAGCCGATTGTAGGCGTCGTTGTCGGGCTTGGCTCCGGTGAGCAGATAGCCCAGCACGCAGGCGAGGGCGTGGACGTCGGTGCGTCCATCGACGTTCGCGAAGCCGTACTGCTCTGGCGCGGCGAAGCCCCAGGTGCCGAAGGATCCGATATCGTCGGTGGGATTCTGGCCGATCGAACGCGCTATCCCCAGATCGATGAGGTGCGCCCCGTCGGCTGCGAGGATGACGTTGGCGGGCGAGATGTCGCAGTGCACTATCCCGTGCGCGTGCAGGTCGGCGGTCGCCTCGCAGAGGTCGCGCACCACCTGCACCGCCTCCTGCGGCGAGAAGCGCCCGCGAGCGGCCATCGCGTGCTCGAGCGTGTCGCCGGGAACATAATCGTAGACGACTGCGAACCGGTCGGGCATCTCGTAGGTGGCCGCCACCCGCGGCAGACGCGGGCAGGCGCATTCCGCGAGCGCGGCCCACGCGCCGCGGTTCGCAAACGAAGAGGGGATTTTCTTGCGCACGAACGGGCCCGACCCGTCGATGGTCACGCGTTCCGTTGTTCCTGTGCGCCCTTCGGCGAGCACGCGCTCCACCCGATAAGCATCATCGATGCCCATCGCGTGCATGACCCGCTCCTCGTTCAACCTGGCTATCCTCGTTCTCGGCATGTGTTTCGGAATCACCTCCCGCGCCGGACGCTCGCGGTCGCAGACGCCGCGGAGCCGCCTTCGGTCGAAGCGGTCTCCGGAAAGGTGATGAGCCAGATTGTAGACGGACTTCGTCCGTCGTTCCTCAGCCCGCAACTGAATTTCTCCCGCCACTGGGATGACGCCGACGCTGCGAAGCGGGCGCAGGGTCTTTCAATCGGGCTGCGAAGGGTCCGGTGCGGGCCGTGCATGCGTCTCACCTGAGCGCGTTTGTGCCGAGCAGCGTCTTCTCGCCGAAGCGCCACAGCTCGTCATCGCAGGCGGTGCGGGTGAGCCCGCGATCCATGCACCATGCGATGATGGCGTCGCGGCGCACCTTGGGCCACAGTTCGGCCACTCCTGCCAGCCGCAGCAGCCGCTGGGCCTCGCGCAGCGTGCAGCGAACGCCGAATGCGAGCATGATGGCGTTGTCCCGGCCGGGACGGCTCTTTCCGGCGAAGATATCGTAGACCACTGTCGGATTGAGCCCGGAGGCGCGCACCACTTCGGCACGTTTGATTCCCTTCGCGGCTAGCAGCTCGTGCAGGTAGTTGGAGAGGCTGCGGTCGAACGTGGTCCCTTCGTCGAGGTATGCCTTCGGGCTTGCCGCCGCGAGCAGTCGTGCGAGCAGGTCTTCTGTCAAACGCTCTTCGGTCACGGTGGTCCTCCTGGCGTGCATGCGTTGTCGTAATGTCACGGGCGCTTGTCGGAATGTGGTACAGTTCCATGATACTCGATATCGCAAGACACCTTCTCGAACGGTTTGGCGAGGGCGGGCGCGGATATCGGCTTCGACGGCTTGCCGGGGCGAGGGCTTGTGCGGGTGCGCCGCGCGACTCGGTTTCGGAGACGGCGAGGTGCGGCAGGTGCGGCGAGAGAAGGAGCGGACATGACGAAGCGTGCGGAAGGCGGGCGTTCGGTGGGTCCCGGCCAAGAGGCGGGGGTCGAGCCGCTGGCGGCGTTTCTCGCGCGCACGCCGCGGTTTGCGGTGGCGTTCTCGGGCGGGTGCGACTCGTCGTATTTGCTGGCGGCAGCGCTGCGGGCGGGCTGCGCCGTGAAGGCCTACGCCGTGCGCACGGCCTTCCAGCCCGCTTTCGAGATCGCCGACGCGCGGCGGCTGGCCGCCGATCTGGGAGCCGATTTCGAGCTGATCGACGCCGACGTGCTCGCGCGGGGCGAGGTGTGCGCGAACGGGCCCGACCGCTGCTACCGCTGCAAGCGCTTCATCTTCTCGACCATCCGCGAGCGCATGGCGGCCGACGGCTATGAAGTGCTGGCCGATGGCACGAACGCGAGCGACGACCCCGCGCGCAGACCGGGCTTTCGCGCACTCGCCGAACTGGGCGTGGCGTCGCCCCTGCGTCGCGCGGGCATGACGAAGGACGACGTGCGCTCCGCGTCGCGCGCCCTCGGGCTGTTCACGGCCGACAAGCCCAGCTTCTCGTGTTTGGCGGTGCACGTGCCGGCAGGGGAGCGCCTTACGCAGAAGGCCCTCGACGACGCCGCGGCGCGCGTCGGCGTTGCGGACGGACGGCGTCCCCGGCCGCGCGCGGTGCTCGAGACGGACCGTCTCCTCCTGCGCGAGATGACCCAGGACGATTTCCCCGCGCTCTGCTCGATGCTGCAGGATCCCGAGGTCATGTACGCTTACGAGGGCCCGTTTTCGGATGCGGAGGCGCAGGAGTGGCTTGACAGGCAGCGGGCGCGCTATCGCGACGACGGCATCGGATTGTGGGCGGTTGCGCTCAAGGAGACGGGCGAGATGGTCGGCCAGTGCGGCCTCACGTGGCAGGACTGCGCCGGGCGGCGCGTGCTCGAGGTGGGCTACCTCTTCTGCCGCGCGTTCTGGCACCGCGGTTTCGCCACCGAGGCGGCCCGCGCATGCCGCGACTACGCGTTTCGCGAGCTGGGCGCCGACGAGGTGTTCTCCATCATCCGCGACACGAACGCGCCGTCTCTGCGCGTGGCCGCCCGCAACGATATGACCTACCGCCTCACGTTCACCAAGCACTACCGCGGCGTCGCCATGCCCCATTTGGCCCACTCCATAACTCGCTGCGAATGGGAGCGGCTGCAGGGTCGCTGACGGGCCTTCCGGAAAGGCTTCGGGGCCGTGTTTGCCGCTGCGGGCGGCCGCATCCGCGCTCCGGTGGATCATTCGGGAACCTTGCGCGAAAGCCGCGTGGATCTTGCGGGCGACTTTCGCGGGGTCCCTGCGGATCTCACGCGATTCCAATGCGGTTCAAGCATGAAGCTTGCAAAAAGTAATCCCAGATCAAGTGCTATATTTGCGCTGGAAAAGACAGGGGTTGCGTGTTAGAATCTTCCGCGTCGGCGATGTCCGTGCCCGGCGGGTGGCGCCTCGAGAGAGGAGGAACCCTATGGATAGTTTCAACGTGGTCGCAGGAGTATGCTCCGTGCTGTCGTTTCTCATGGCGGCAGCCGACTGGGTGAGGCGAAGGCGGAAGACGAAGGGCAGCGCGAAAGCGAAAAAAATAGGCGGCTAGAGAGGCAACTCTAACCGCCCAATCTACCCAGCGTCACCCGTCCGGAGCTTACAACCTCACGGGCATCGCCGATGCCTTCATTATACATATCGGCCCGCACGGTGCAAGGCCGTCCGCGAACATCGCGGAGAAAGCGCGTCGGGAGGAGCGGCTGGGCGGCGGGGTGCTATGATCGAGGCGGGCAGGGTTCGAGCGAAAGGGGCGGGAATGGCGGGCATCGAGGCGGCACAGGCGGCGCGGGAGGCGCTACGGCGGCATTTCGGATACGGAAGCTTCCGGCCGGGGCAGGAGGGCGTGGTCTCGGCCATCCTTGGCGGCCGCGACGCGCTGGCGGTCATGCCCACGGGCGCGGGCAAGTCGATCTGCTATCAGGTGCCCGGCATCGTGCTGGACGGCCTCACGCTTGTGATCAGCCCGCTCGTGTCGCTCATGGGCGATCAGGTGCGCGCGCTCATCGACGCGGGCGTGCGCGGGGCGTATCTGAACTCCACGCTCACGCCCGGCCAGCAGGCCACCGTGCTGCGCCGTGCGGCGCAAGGGGCCTACCAGATCATGTACGTGGCGCCCGAGCGCCTTTCCGATCCGCGCTTCCTCGAGTTCGCCCAAGCCGCGCGCGTCCCGCTCGTGGCTGTGGACGAGGCGCACTGCGTGTCGCAGTGGGGGCAGGATTTCCGCCCGTCGTACCTCGCCATCGGCGACTTCATCGCGCAGCTGCCCACGCGTCCGGTCGTCGCGGCGCTCACCGCCACGGCCACCGCGCGCGTGCGGCGCGACATCGTGCGCCTTCTGGGTTTGCGCGACCCCTACGAGGCGGTGACCGGGTTCGACCGCCCGAACCTCTTCTTCGGCGTGGAGCGCTTGGAGCCGAAGCGCAAGCTGGCCCGCATCGCCTCCTACGCGCTGGAACACGCCGCGGAAAGCGGCATCGTCTACTGCTCCACGCGCAAGGATGTGGAGAAGCTGCACGAAGCGCTGGTGGCGGCCGGCGTGCGCGCGACGCGCTACCACGCGGGGCTTTCCACGGCCGAGCGGCAGGAGAACCAGCGCGCGTTCATCGCCGACGACGCGCCGGTGATGGTGGCCACGAACGCGTTCGGCATGGGCATCGACAAATCGAACGTGCGCTACGTCATCCACCACAACATGCCCGGATCCATCGAGGCGTACTACCAGGAGGCGGGCCGCGCCGGGCGCGACGGCGAACCGAGCGAGTGCCTGCTGTTCTGGAGCGACGGAGACGTATCCACCTGCCGCTTCTTCATCGAGCGGGAGCTGGGCAACGAGGAGCTTTCACCTGTGGAGGTCGATGTCGTGCGTGCCTCGCGTCGCCGCCTCTTAGAGGCGATGTGCGGCTACTGCCTGACGACGGGCTGCCTGCGCAAGTACATCCTGGAGTATTTCGGGGAGCGCGAGCGGGAGGAGGAGGCGGAAGGGGGAGCCGCCGAGGAAAGCGGCGCGAACGGCGGGTCCGCCTCGGTGGAGAAGGCCGACGGAACCTGCTGCTCTAACTGCTCGGGAGACTTCGAGGCGGTGGACGTGACCGAGATGGCGCGGGCCGTGGTGCGGTGCGTGCACGAGCTGCGCGGGCGGTTCGGCAAGGGCGTCGTGGCCGACGTGGTGCGCGGCGCGGACACCGCGAAGGTGCGGGAGCTGCGCCTTGACGCGGCGGCCAGCTACGGCACGGCCGACGCGCCCGCCGCGCAGCTGAAAGAGGTCATCGAGCTTCTGGCGGCGGCGGGCTACCTCGACATCACGGAGGGATCGTACCCGGTAGTGGGCTTGGGCGCGCGCTTCCGCGAGGTGGGCGGCGAGGGCTTCAAGTTGGAGATGAAACGCGTGGCGCGCAAGCCCGCCCGCACCGGTGCGGGCGCGGGGCGGGTGTTCGGCGGTTCCGGCTCCGCGGCGTCCTCCGAGGCCGACCCTGCGCTGTTCGAACGGCTGCGCGCCCTGCGCAAGCGCATCGCCGATGCGGCCGAAGTGCCGCCCTACATCGTGTTCTCCGATGCGGCCCTGCGCGACATGTGCGCGAAGCTGCCCGCCACCGACGACGAATTCCTCGAGGTCAGCGGCGTGGGGGCTACGAAGCTCGCTCGATACGGTGAGGCTTTCCTCTCTGAAATCGCCGCATACGGCCGCGAGCGCGGCATCGAAGGGGAGTGAGCGGGCGAAAGGCGGGGTCTGCGGGAGGATGGGCGATCCGGCGCGTTCGGTCGCTGCGCGGGCGTGGAAGTCCGCGAGGGACGGGGTAGGGTCGCCCTTGACGTCAAGATGTCCGTTCAGTGTTGGTCCATTGTGTCGAGCAGGTCGAGAAGCTGCTGCTTGCTGTGAATGTCAAGCTTGCCGTAGATGTTCTTCACGTAGGTGCGCACGGTGTTTTCGGAAATGAACAGCTTTTCGCCAATGGCGGTCTTGCTACGGCCCTGCGCCAGGTGGCGGACCACTTCGCATTCGCGTTCGGTGAGGAAGCGCCTTTCCCGTAGCAAAGCGAGTTTCGCATCGAGGGGGTCGGTCAGCGCAGGGGGCTCCTTCTTCGAGGAGCCGAACGCCGCCTGAGCGGTTCGAACCTGATCGCTCGGATGGAGCAGTTCGGCGAACAGGGGACGGGCAACGGGCGTTTTATCGCTGAGGAGGAAAGCCATGCTCGCAGCCAGCAGAAGAACGATGACGGCGGCGACGGCCATCGCCGCTTCGGTGCGGGGCTCGGCGGCCCAGATGAGCGCTCGGCCCGTCTCGCGCGGCGCGATATGGGCGACCCACGCCAGACCCAGCACAATGGGGGCGGGCAGACTCGTGTGGCGGGCGAGATCGTAGCAACTGAACCACAGAAGCCCGACGGCGAAGGTGTTCGCCACCGCCACCGCTGCCGCACCCCAAGGCTCCACGTTCGGCTGCGCGGCGGCCAACGTGAGCGCTCCCAAGACGATGAAGGTCATCGAGACGTTCCACAATGCCGAGAACCCCAGCCTTCTTTTGGCAACGAGCGCTCGCCAGATCACGTATGCGCAGAGGATGGCGACAGACGCCTGATGGATCGCTTGAAAAGGCGTGGGAAGATCGATGGACGAGCCGTGGGGAAACCCTCTGGCCATGCCGAGCGCGAGGTTGAACAGGACGATGCCGAATATGAGGCGGACGAACGTCGAGCGCGGCTCCTCGTCGTACACGGTGTCGCGTGGGGCGTCGAGGTTCCGCTCGTCGAGAAACCTCTCGGCCCGTTCGTAGGCCAGATACGAAAGCGGCGGCATGAGCATGGCCAAGAGATAGGTGACGTTCTCGGGCATGAGCCCAAGGAGGAATCCGACCAGCGCGCTCGCTCCGAGCGAGGCGAACGCGTACAACAGGGCCTCGTCGGTCGAAAGTCGCACGTACAGGCATATCCACCGCCCGCCGCCCCAGGCGATGCCGAACCCGGCCAGAAGGCATGCGGTCCACAGCAGCGAAGGGGAGGGGGCCGCCGTGTTGGCGAGGAAGAGCGCGCTCGCAAGGGTCATGGCCGCTATCGACGCGGCGAACAGGCGGCTGCGGGCGCGCTCGGTGAACTCGCGTTTCATGACGAGGGAGATGAGGGCGAGGATGACCATGACGCGAAACAGGTTCGACGCTATGGTGACGATGCCCGAATCGGTGGAGAGGTAGCGGTCGTAGAGATTGCATTGGATCCAGATGCGAACCGCCACGAGCCCGAACAGACTAAGGGAAAGCGCCGGGGCGCACGCGATGATGCGCCCCAAAGCGCTCTCTTTCCTCTGAGCGTCCATGCCCCTCCTCGACCGTTCGCCGTAACGGGGAAAGCATATCACAACGTTGGGCTCTAACTCGGCTTGTCAAGGCTCGGAAGGGAAGCCGGGTTTCAGCTTGGAGCGTTTACCTGGAGATGCCGAGGTAGGCGACGGCGCTTTCGGCTGCGCGATGCCCGAACACGTTGATGTCGCAGATGGCGTTGCCTCCCAGCCGGTTGCCTCCGTGGATGCCCCCGGTCACCTCTCCTGCTGCGAACAGGCCGGGGATGGCGTTTCCCGCGGTGTCGAGCACCTTCGCTTCCGTGTCGATGCGCACGCCTCCCATGGTGTGGTGGATGCCTGGCGCCACCTTGACGGCGTAAAACGGCGGCTCGTCGATGGGGTAGCGGCTTTTCCAGCGTCCGAGCGGATCGTCTGCTCCCGAAGAGATGGCCCCGTTGTACGCCTCCATCGTAGCCAGGAACGACTCAGGGACGGTCTCCATCTGGGCGGCCAGGCCCTCAAGCGTGTCGGCCGAAAGGGCAAGCCCCTTCTTCTCGAACTTCTCTTTGATGCTCTTGTTCTCGTCGTACACCTTTCGGTCGAATACGGCGTACGCCCAACCGCCCGGCTGTTCCCATTCCGCAGCCGATACCACGTCGCGCGTGAGCAGCTCGTCGGTGAAACGGTTTCCCTCGCTGTTCACGAGCACCGCGCCGTCTCCGCGGATGCCTTCGCTCAGCAGGATGGACGTGCTCTGTTCCACGGTGGGGTGCACCTGGATCTGCTCGATGTCCACGACGTCGGCGCCCACCGCCTGCGCGATCAGGATGCCCTCGCCTTGAGCGCCCGGTTGATTCGTGGTCACGGCGTTCAGAAGCTCGGGGCGGTACTGCGCGAGCATTTCGTGGTTCGCTCCGAATCCACCGGAGGCCACGATGACGACCGGGGCGCGGTATTCGGTGACGTGGCCGTTTCGGTCGTCGAGGGCCCGCACGCCTGCCACCTTGCCCTCTTCCATGATGATCTCCTTGGCCGATGTGCGGGTGGCGATTTCGATGCCCTGCTCTTGGCAGCGCGCGCAGAGGTGCTTCACCAGGTATTTGCCCACGGCGCTGCCGTCTTCGGGGCGGTGGATGCGCGGCACGCTCGCGCCCCCGGATGTGGAGAGCTTCGTGAGGGGCATGCCCCGCTCGGCCAAGCGCTCGAGCGCCTCGTTCGAGTGCTCGCACATGTAGGTGACGAGATCCGGGTTTCCCAGATTGTGGCCTCCTGTGAGCGTGTCCTCGACGAAGAGCTCGACGCTGTCCTCGATGCCCTCATCGGATTGCGGTTGCGTGCAGCAGGCGTTCATGCCCCCTTCGGCGAAACAGGTGTTCCCGCCCGGCACGAACATCTTCTCCAGCACCATAACGCGCGCCCCCGCATCGCTCGCTCCCAGGGCCGCCGTCATGCCCGCCCCTCCTGCTCCGACGATGACGATGTCGAACGTTCCTCCCGAATGCACCTCGCTCGCGTCTGCCGCGCGCGGGGCGCAGCCCGTTAAGCCTCCCAATCCAAGCGCTGCGAGCGCGGATGCCCCAAGCGCGCCGGCAAGGAGCGTGCGGCGGTCGATGGGCCGATGCGGATGGCTTTCGGCACCTTTCAAGACCTGCTCTTGTTCTTGGCGCATGATGGAATCCCCTTTCTTCGAACGCGGCTGGCGCGAACGGCCGACCGCATGCCTTGCAACAAAGGGAAAGGCTAGGCCGAATCGCGTTTTCGCGGCAGCGAAGATACGGGGGAGTCCTACACCCGAATCGGGTGGTTTCTGGTTGATTCAGCTTTTTCCTCAGGACGGGCGACTTTTCCTGACGAAGGAAGGCGGGCGGCTCGCCTCTTCCCCTACTTTCCGCCGAGGGCCTTCACGACGTCCTCGGCCGACGCGCCCAGACCGTCGGAGAGGGCCGAGGGGACGGTGACCACGGTGCCCCGGACTTCTTGATACTCTCGTACAGAAGGTGCATCGTGCGGATCTTCAAGGCGGCCTCGTTGCCGTCGTAGACGCCGCTTGCGCTCGCGATCATCTCGGAGATGTCCTCCTCGGCGCTGGCCAACACGAGGCGCGCGTTCTTTTCGCGCTCGGCCTGGGCTTCGAGCGACATGACCTCCTGCAGCTCGGCGGGGATGACGATGTCGCGCACCTTCACCGACAGGATGGCGATGCCCCATGGCTCCGTCTCGCGTTCGATGGACTCTTTGAGTTCCTTGTCCAGCTGCTCGCGCGACAGCGCCACCTCGGCCACGCTCATGCGCCCGATGGCGTCGCGCATGGCGGTCTGCGCAACATAGAGGACGGCGGCGGGGTAGTCCTCCACCTCCATGCACGCCTTCTGCGCGTCCCACACCATCCAGAACAGCACCGCGTCGATGTCCACGGGCACAAGGTCGGAGGTGAGCGTCTTCTCGGCGCCGAACGGCGTGGTCACGGTGCGCAGGTCCACATGGCACGCGGCCTGCTCCACGATGGGCACCATGAAGATGAGGCCCGGCCCTGCCACGCGGTTGAACGCGCCGAAACGGCAGATGACCACGCGCTCCCACTCCATGGCGATGTGGATGCACAGCGCGAGCGCCACGGCCAAGACGAGCGCCAGCGCAAGCACCCACGGCCCCATGATGCCGAACCCGAAATACGCCACGGCCACCACGGCCGCGAACACGGCGGCCGCGAGCGCGAGCGAGAACAAAACGACGCCGTTTCTCGTGGCCTTCATGGGCGCGAACGGAGCGGATGCGGGCTCCACAAGGGCCGTCTGGCCGGACGGGCGCTCTGCCGGGGCGGGTTTCGTGCGGTGTGCGTTCATGGCTTCCTCCGATGCGGTCGATCGTGCGGACGGCGGCCGAAGGCCGCTCACGCGTCCCCTTTGAATCCCTCGAGCGCCTTCGCGAAGCGGCGCTCCACGTCGTCTGCGGTCATCCCCAGCTCAAGGCATTGACGGATGGCTTCGACGAGCACGGCGTCGCCCGACGTCACGTCCTCTTCGGCGTCGCCCTCCTTGCTGACGAACGCCCCGCGTCCGCGCTTCGAGCTGATGTAGCCGTCGTGCTCGAGGCTCGTGTACACCTTGTTCACCGTGTGGTAGTTCACATTGAGGTCGGCGGCCAGCGCCCGCACCGTGGGCAGACGGTCGCCGTTTCGGTAGTGGCCTGAGTCGATGAGGTACATGAGGCGGTTGCGCAGCTGAACCCAGATGGGTATGCCGCTGCGTTCGTCCACCTCGATCAGGGCCACGTCCTCACCTTTCCTCGCACCTTCGGGATCCATCGCCGAGCCGCCCGTCTCGCGCTACGTCCAGGGCACGTTGACGATGCAGTACCGCAGGAAGAAGCCGCCTGCCAGCACCAAGGGCACGGCGGCGGCAGCCAGCGCGACGCGACCGCATCCAGTGTAGGAGAAATCGAGGGCGAGCGGGAGCGCGAGCGCGCACGCGACGAACCCAATCCAGAAGAACCACATGCCCGGGCCGAACAGGAACGCTTCCACCGCCTCGGCCTGCCCCGATCCGAATGCAGCCGAGGCCAGATAGGCTGTCAGCACAAGCGCTTCGACTGCGATGACCACGCTGTCGGCCCGCGCGAGCGCGCGCAGAAGACGCGGCGCGCGGCGCGCATCGGGCAGCGCCGCCGCCATCGTGCAGGCGACGCCCACGGAAAGCGACGAGCAGGTGAACAGTGCGGGCAGGAGGGGGCTTCCCCATAGGGGAACGAACCCGATCTGCGCGAGCAGGACACCGGTGTAGGCGGTGGTGGCCAGGCCGAGCGCAAGGGCTGCCCACTCGAGTGCCCGCACGAGGACGACGGGCGTCCGCGCGCTTCCGAACAGCGCGACGCCGCCGAGCGCCGCCGCGCAAACGATGGTGGCCGCCAGCACGTACGAGCCGAACGTCAGCACGGAGGCCGTGGGGAGCGCGAGCACGTACAGGAATCGCTCGGGACGCCCGAGCTCGAACAGCAGGCAGAGCGCGCCCAGGACGAGCGCGACGGTCGCTGCGAGGTAGCCGCGCGCGAAGAGGGGCCGCGAGAGCTCGTCGGTCCAGGCGAGGCGATCGCTCCGGCCGAGCCTGGATCGGTGGGCGAACAGCAGGTCGCATGCGGCCAGCACCGCCGCCGCTCCCGCGCCGCCGCCTCCGAGGAACAGGTACCAGATGATCGAGTCGCCGAACACGGATCCTCCCTACGCCCGCCTCTGCGCTTTCGCGCGGCGATCGCGGTTTCGCTTCGCCGCGAGGCCCGCGGCTGCGGCCAGCGCCGCCGCGGCCGCTCCCGCGCCGGCCACGACTGCGGGGTTTCCCTCGCCGACGCGGCCGTCGGCGGTCTGCGATCGCGATGCGGGCGCGTAGTAGCGCTCGGTCACCACGCGCCCTATGTCGAGCCCGCGCCCGCCGTCGGCGTAGAGGACGCCCGTGCCGGGGACGGGCCGCGCGCCCGTTTCGGCGGCGAAGGCGCTCGCGGGGCTTTCAGGGTCGTCGAGGTCGCCGAAGGCGCGCGCCTCCACAGGGCATGCCTCCACACAGGCCGGAAGCAGCCCGACCTGCACGCGCTCGATGCAGAAGGTGCACTTCTCGGCCACGCCCACACGCCCTTCTCCTTCTATCTCGTAGGGAGCGGGCGACGGCGCGCCGAAGTGCCACGCGTCTTCGCGGTTGAGGGTCCGCGCGCCGTAGGGGCAAGCCGTCAGGCACACGCCGCAGCCGATGCAGCGCGCCTCGTCGATGCCCACTGTGCCATCGTCGCGCTTGTGGCTGGCGGCGGTGGGGCACACGCTGACGCAAAGGGGCTCGTCGCAATGCAGGCAGGCGTGGGGGAGGAAGGCGCGATCGGCATCGGGCCAGCGGCCCCATTCGAGCGCGTCGACCGCGCACCACGCCACGCCGGGCCTGAGCGCATGGTGCATCTGGCATGCCACCACGCAGGTTTGGCAGCCGGTGCAGCGCGCCATGTCGATGGCCATGCCGAACCTCGTCACGTCGCCTCCTTCGATTCCCTCGAAGGCATTCTACCAGGTGCCGGGCGAAGGCGCCATCGTCGGCGCTCCGCCGTGCGGCTCGTCAGCCGAGCAGCTGTTTCACGAGCGCGCGGTCCTCGCGCAGGTGCGCGACGAGGAGGAGCGCGACGCCGCGGTAGAAGTCCGTCCGGGCGGTTCGCCCCATGGCCTCGGCGAACGCGGGCACCCAGTTCAGAAGATGCCGGTCGAGAAAGCTCGCCTGCTTCGACAGCAGGTCGTCTGCGGTCTCTTCGTCGTTCGCCGAGGCCGCCTCGGCCGTGCGCGCGGCGAGCGTCTGCATGAACTCGAGCTCGAGCGCCACGTGGTCCTCTCCGAGCCGCCACGCGTCGGCGGCCCTCACGCCCTCGGCGCGAAAGAGGGCGCGCACCTCGTCGCGGGCCCCGTCCATTCGCAGGTGCTCTTTGGAGGTGTGCACCGACTCGTTGGGGTAGGGGGCCACGCTCTCCGAGCGCTTGCGCACGACGAACAGGCGCGCGAAGTCGACGGCCAGGTCCGTGAGCGCGCGCTGCGCGTCGCCGCTCTCGTTCCCGATTCCGGCCAGGTAGCCTCCCATGAGGCGGTTGCCCTCGTCGAGATCCGCGCTGTACGCGGCGATGGGGAGATCCGCAGCGTTGTCGCGTCTGCCCGGGTCGTTCGCGTCGTTCACGCCGTTCGGGCCGTTCGGGCGAACGGCTTCGTCCGCGGCGAAGGGCAGCGCGCGCAGTTCGGCGAGCAGCTCCTCGTCCACCTCTCGGTTGAGCAGGCGCGCGAGCAGCCCGTAAGCGGTCGTGCGGCCTTCGAGCACGCTGCACAGCATCTCGTCCATGTTCGCTCCTTCCTCCATCGCCCTTCGTCGTCCTTCATCGATCTCGCTTCTCGCGGTCGCCCCCGAGGGCGTCTTCGACGCCGTGCGACCGGCGGGAACCCGTTCGGCGCCGGCTCTCGGCCGCGCAAGGGAGAACGGGCTCCCGTCGATCCGGCCTTTCCGCCCTTGTACGGCGGGCCGTCCCGACCTCGCGCCGAGGGTGCGGCGCGAGGTCGGGGGAGGGGCCGAGCGCTAGATCTTCTCGATCTCGCAGAGGGCGTCTTTGAAGGTGGGGAAGCCCGATATGGGGTCGAACGTGCGGTCGATGAGCAGGCACGAGTTCGCCTGCTCCCAGCCGTGGAGTATCTCCACGTTGCCGGGGTGCAGCATGTTCGTGACCTCCACCTTGGCCTGGATCTCGCCCAGCTGGTTGAACATGCGCGCCCGGTCGCCGTCGGCAAGCCCGCGCGCTTCGGCGTCCTCGTGGCTCATGCGGATGAGCGGCTCGGGCATGAACTGGTTGAGCCAGGGCGTGTGGCGGTACTTGCTGTGCACGTACCACGGCACGCGGTTGCCCGTGGTGAGGATGAGCGGGTACTGCTCGAAGAGCTCGGGCGTGGACACGGGGCTCACCGAGGGCTCCTCGTAGACGGGCAGCCCCTCGAAGCCCAGCTGCTCGAGCATGCCCGATTTGAACTCGACTTTGCCCGACACCGTGCCGAACCCGGTTTGCTCGTACTGCCTCGGTTGCCACTCGCCCGACATCGGCAGTTCGTAGACGCCGGGCAGGGCGGCCTGGATGTCCTCAACCGTGGCGCCCGATCCGCCGGCGTCGAGGTAGGCTTGCATGCACGCATGCAGGTCGCCGTGGAAGCACTCCTCCTCGAAGCCGAGCGCGCAGCCCAGGTCGAGCAGAAACTGCCAGTCCTCCTTGGCTTCGCCGGCGGGCTCCATGGCGGCTTGGCTGCCGATGATGCCGTTCGGTTGCGCCTGGAAGGGGGCGACGCGCTCCCAGCACACGGCGGCGGGCAGCACCATGTCCATGTAGTCGTGCGTCCAGGGGTTCAGGTGAATGTCGCAGGCCACGGCGAAGTCGAGCGTGGAGACGGCCTCCTGCAGAAGCGGGGTCTGGGCGAAGTTCATGAGGTTCGTCCCCAAGAACAGCCCCGCGTGGATGAGCCCGTCGTTGATGTACTCGAGCAGGCCGTTGTTCTGGTAGTACGTCGACATGGCCGACCACACGGGCCAGCGGTCGACGCCGGCGCGGCCGGGTGCGAGCTCGGCGATCTTGTCGGCCAGCTGGAACGCCGAGTCGTCCGTTCCGGTGACGCCCGGGGCCACGGTGCGGCAACCCTCGTAGTCCCAGTAGCCCATGAGGGCCGGCAGCAGCGTGATGGCACGGGTGCTCTGCACGCCGTTGGTGTGGTGCGTGGTGGAGTGCGGGCTCACCCACATGGTGCCGGCGCCCGCCTCGGCCCACATGCGCGCCGCCTCGCGGATCTTGTCGGCGGGCACCCAGGTGATCTCCTCGGCCTTCTCGGGCGTGAACTCCTTCACGTACTCGGCGTACTCGGAGAAGCCCTCGGTCCAGTTCTCGACGAAGTCGTGGTTGTAGAGATCCTCCTCTATGATGACGTTCGCCATGGCCAGCGCCAGCGCGCCGTCCGTGCCGGGGCGCGGCTGCAGGTAGAGGTCGGCCAGCTGCACCGCGGTGGGGGTGAGGCGCGTGTCGATGACGATGTACTTGCATCCTGCGCGCTTGGCGTCGAGCATGCCCTTGTACGCGGTGGGCTGGGGATACATCGACCAGGCGATGTTGGAGCCCCACTGCAGGTGCACCTTCGTCTGGGCGGCGGGCATGGTCATGATGGTGTTGCCGTAGTTCAGGATGCTTGCCATGGCCAGGGCGAAGGCGCATTGCGCGCCGCCCCACGACACGTTCGGCGTGCCGAAGAGCGCGGCCACGCGGCAAAACACCGGCAGGTGCTCCTTCGGGTCGCCCGAATGGAACGTGACCGACGCCGCGCCGTAGGTCTCCTTGGCCTTGTTGAACTCCGAAGCGATCGTCTCAAGCGCCTCGTCCCAGCCGATGCGCTCCCATTTCGGATCCTCTCCGATGCCCTTTTTGGGATTCGTGCGCTTCACGGGGTACAGCAGGCGGTTCGGATCGTAGACGTTCTGCAGGCTCGTGAGGCCCTTGAGGCAGGGCTTGGGCTTGGAGTGCTGGTCGTTGCCCTCCACGCGCACGAGCTTGCCGTCCTTCACGGTACCCTTGAGGCCGCAGAACACGGACTGGTTGCACATGGGGCAGGACGTGTAGACGTACGTCTCGCCGCCCGCCTCCTCGGCGAAAGCGTCCTCGGGGGCCGCCGCCTCAAGGCCGCCCGCGGCCAGCGCGGCCGTGCCGAGCGCCGCCGCTCCCACGAACGCGCGCCGCGAGAAGGTGATGTCGTTCAGGCTCTTCATGCTACTCGTCCTTTCCCTCGACGCGGTCGGCCGCCTTCTTCCCCCGGGCGTTGCCGGCCGCGAAGCCCGCGCCGGCCGCGACCGCGGCCACCGCCACGGCGCCGACGCCGATGACCGCCGCGTTCGGCGCCTGCTGCTCGCCGACGGGCCCTGCGGGCTCCGCTTCGTCGGCGATGATGTTCGGCACGTTCGAGACGTTGGTCATAAGCGCCTCGCGCAGGTTGAGGTCGTGGCCTCCCTTCACATAATACAGCGACGTGCCGCGCAGGTTCTCGGCGTTGTTCTGCTCGATGTAGGCGCTGACGTCGCTTGCGGGATCCTCCACGTCGCCGAACACGCGCGCCCCCATCGGACAGGCCTCCGCGCAGTGGGGCTGCAGGCCGTCGTCCACGCGGTCGGAGCAGAAGACGCACTTCTCGGCCACATCGGCGTGCGGGGCGCCGTAGCTTTCGTAGGGGGCCGGTTCGGCGGCGTCGAAGTTCCAGTTGTCTTTGAAGCTGATGGTGCGCGCCGCATACGGGCACACCATGACGCACGCGCCGCAGGCCAGGCACGCGTCGTAGTCCACCGTGACGATGCCGTCGTCGCGCTGTGCGCTGGCGCCGGTGGGGCAGACGTTCACGCACGGGGCGTCGTCGCAGTGCATGCAGGAATGGATGAGGTAGAAGCGGTCGACGTCGGGGTAGGCGCCCTGCTCGACGGCGTCGACGGAGCACCATTTCACCCCCGGCCTCTGATTGTTGTGCATCTGGCACGTCACCACGCAGGTTTGGCACCCCGTGCAGCGCGTCAGATCGATCACCATGCCGTACTTGGCCATGGTTCCCCCTTTCTCGCGATGTTTCTCGTCTCGTCCTTGCGTTCGCGCGTCCGACTGGGCTTGCTCCAGCGCAGATGCGCAGGCGGGTCGTCGCACGTGCTCGCCCTCCCTTCGGTCCCCTGCACCCGCCCTTATTTGTTCTATCGTTATATTATTCTATATTACTATAATAATCAAGAGAACTTAAAAGGAGGCGGGGACCGGTGGCCAAGCTTTTTTGGAGGGGGTCGTCGTGGGCTGGAGTTTTCGGTTGGGGCGCGTGCTCCGGAGGCGTCGCTAATATCGACTTGGGACGGCGGACGGCGTGCGGCGGGTTCCCCGTCGGCATGACCGACAGGGGAGGGGCATTTCTCGGCGGCATCCGCCATCCTTTGCGGGACGGTCGTCGCGGCGCGTCGAACCGGGAGGAATCGGCCGAAGCCGGGCGCCCGACGCTTCGACGACCCCGAGTCGGGGCTCTTGCGAACGCTGCGGCCCTGGCCGCTTGCGCCCAGGTTTCGTCGCGCGCAGGCGGCCGGAAGGGCCTTGCGGCGGTGGAAGCGCGTTCGGCAACAGCGCCCTCTCGTTTCGTCGGCGGGCCTGCGCGGCGTGCGACTTGCCCTCCCTCCTTGCGAAATGCCGCGTCGGCTGGCTCCCGCATCGCCGAGGGGCGCAAGGTCTGCTATCATTGTTGGGTCATGTTTTCACCCGCTCCACCAACGTCGGCCGATCATGCTCGCGGCGGCGTTGCGTCAAAACGAGAGAAGGAAAGAGCAGTCCTATGGCCCAACACCTCACCGAGCGCGACGTCCGCGGCATCGCGGAGTACGCGCGCATCGGGCTGGATGCCGACGAGGTGGCGCAGATGACCGCCGACCTCAACGCCATCATCGACAGCCTGAAGCCCATCACCGAGTACGACCTTGCGGGCGTCGAGCCCACGTTCCACCCCATCGGAGGCCTCTCGAACGTCATGCGCGAGGATGTGGAGGAGCCCGGCTTCGCACAGGAGGTTGCGCTGGGGAACGCGCCGAAGCAGCAGGACGGGTGCTTCCTCGTCCCGTCCATCTTGGGCGAAGGGGGTGATCGCTGATGGGCGCCGCGTCCGAGCGCGCCTTCCCGGCGATGGGCGCACGCGAGATCCGAGCCGGCCTCGCCGCGCGCGAGTTCAGCGCCCGCGAGATCGCCGAAGCGTCGCTTTCGCGCGTGCGCGCCCTTGACGGAGCGACGCACGCCTATCTCGAGACGACTGAGCGCCTCGCGCTCGACCAGGCGGAACGTATCGATGCGGCCGTCGCCGCGGGCGAGCTTGCCGCATGCGGCCCGCTTGCGGGCGTGCCCGTGGCGTTCAAGGACAACATGAACCTAGCCGGCACGCACACCACGTGCTCGTCGCGGATGCTCGCGGGGTATGTGTCGCCCTACACGGCCACGTGCGTCGCGCGCACCATCGAGGCCGGCGGCATACCGCTCGGCAAGCTCAACATGGACGAGTTCGCGTTCGGTTCCTCCACGGAGACGAGCGCGTTCGGCCCGAGCAAAAACCCCTGGGATCTCGAACGCGTGCCCGGCGGCTCGTCGGGCGGAAGCGCCGCCGCCGTGGCAGCCGGGCTCGCTACCGTCGCGCTCGGTTCCGACACGGGCGGCTCCATCCGTCAGCCCGGCAGCTTCTGCGGCACGGTGGCCGTGAAGCCCACTTATGGCGTGGTCTCGCGCTACGGCGTGGTGGCGTTCGGCAGTTCGCTCGACCAAGTGGGGCCGTTCGCTCGCTCGGTGGCCGACGCCGCGCTGGCGTGCAACGCGATCGCCAGCCGCGACGCGCTCGACTGCACGAGCCAGGATGTCGGTGTCGATTTCACGGCGAACCTCGCCGAAGGCGTGCGCGGCATGCGCATCGGCGTCGTGCCCGCGTTCATGGATGCGCAGGGTCTCACGTCGGAGGTCAAGGCCAAGGTGGTGGAGGCCGCCGAGCATCTGCGCGCGCTCGGCGCCGAGATCGTGGAGGTGGATCTGCCCAACGCGCAGGCCGCTATGAGCGCCTACTACGTGCTCGGTCCCTGCGAGGCCTTCTCGAACCTCGCCCGTTTCGACTCGGTGCGTTACGGCTACCGCGATCTTGGCCATGCCGACCTCGGCAGCCAGTACGAGGCAAGTCGTGCGAAGGGCTTCGGCCCCGAGGCGCGCCGCCGTATCATGCTGGGCAGCTACCTGCTGTCCGCCGGCGTGTACGAAACCTACTATTACCCTGCGCAGCAGGTGCGCACGCTCATCACGCAGGACTACGCGCGCGCCTACGAGCTGGTGGACTGCATCCTCGCGCCCGTGTCGCCTCGCACGGCGTTTCGGTTCGGCGAAGTGTCCGACCCCACCGACATGTACTTGTCCGACATGTTCACCATCTCCATAAACATCGCGGGCAACGGCGGCATGAGCATGCCCGTGGGCCTTGGCTCGAACACGGGTCTGCCCGTGGGCGTGCAGCTCGTTTCGCCGCAGTTCAAGGACGAGAACATGCTGCGCGTTGCCGCCGCTCTCGAGACGGTGTACGGCTCCGCTCCCGTTGCGCCGGGCTTCGCGCCCGATGCCGGGGAACCGCTCGGCAGGCCGGCGGCGCTGCCCGACGCGGCACAGGCCGTCGCGGGAGTCGATCTGCCGGGGCTGGTCGGTGCGGACGGAAAGGCGGGTGAGTAGCGTGCGGAAGCTCGAGGAGGTACTGCGCGACTGGGAGGCCGTCATCGGTCTGGAGATCCATGCGGAGCTGACGACGCTTCGGACGAAGATGTTCTGCGGTTGCAAGCTGGAGTACGGCGCGCCGCCGAACACGCACACCTGCCCCGTGTGCCTGGGGCTGCCGGGCGCCCTGCCCGTGCCGAACAAGGCGGCTATCGAGTCCATCGTGCTGGCGGGTCTCGCCACGAACTGCGACATCGAGCGCCGCAGCATGTTCTACCGCAAGAACTACATGTACCCCGACATGGCAAAGAACTTCCAAACCACCCAAGGGCCGGTGGCATTTTGCATGCGCGGGCACCTCGACCTCGCGGTGGACGGCCCTGCCGCGAGGGAGCGTGTGGACATGGCCGGCCTGTCCGAGGGCGAGGCGCGAGGCAACCTCGTGCGAACGGCCGACGGCTACACGGCGCATGTGGGGATCACGCGCATCCACATGGAGGAGGACGCGGGCAAGATGGTGCATGTGGGCGGCGGGGAAGGGCGCATCGCCGGGGCCACGCACTCGCTCGTCGACTACAACCGCGCGGGC
Organism: Gordonibacter sp. An230; assembly: GCF_002159915.1. Lineage (GTDB taxonomy): Bacteria > Actinomycetota > Coriobacteriia > Coriobacteriales > Eggerthellaceae > Rubneribacter. The sequence continues at coordinate 3,626 of NZ_NFJP01000027.1, read as the reverse complement.
ACGCCGCTCATCGAGCTGGTGACCGAGCCCGACCTGCGCACGCCCGAGGAGGCGCGCCTGTTCATGCAGAAGCTGCGTCAGATCTACCTCGCCTTGCGGATCTCCGACTGCTCGATGGAGGAGGGGAGCCTGCGCTGCGACGGCAACGTGAGCCTGCGCCGCCGCGGCGAGGCGGCCTTCGGCGTGAAGACCGAGCTCAAGAACATGAACAGCTTCAAAAACCTCCACGACGGACTGGCCTACGAGATATGCCGCCAGGCCGAGGTGCTCGAGGAGGGCGGGCGCGTCTTCCAGGAGACGCGGCATTGGGACCCCACATCCAAGCGCACCATCGTCATGCGCACGAAGGAGACGGCTGACGATTACCGCCTGTTTCCCGAGCCCGACCTCGCTCCCTACGATCTGTCGGAGGAGTTCATCGAGCGCGTGCGCGCGAAGCTGCCCGAGCTGCCCGATGCGCGCGCGGCGCGCATCGGGCGCGACTTCGGGCTTTCGTCCTACGACGCACGCCATCTGCTGGACAACGCCGAGGTGGCGTCGTTCTTCGAGGCGTGCATGGACGAGGCCGCTGCCGAGGCGGGTGAGCTTGCGAAGCCGGTGGCGAACCTGCTCATCAACGACGTGACCGCGTACCTGAACGCCCATGCGGGCGAGGCGCTCGCCGACCTTCCGCTCACGCCGGCGCGCATCGTAGAGCTCACGCGCCTTGTGGCCGAGGACGCCATCTCGTCCAAGCAGGGCAAGGAGGTGTTCGCGGCCGTTGTCGCCGAGGACAAGGATCCCGCCGCCGTCGTGGAGGAGCGCGGCATGCGGCAGGTGTCCGACACCGGCGCCATCGAGGCCGTGGTGGATGCCGTCTTGGCCGCCAACCCCGACAAGGTCGAGCAGTATCGCGGCGGAAAGACAGGGCTCATCGGGTTTTTCGTGGGGCAGTGCATGAAGGAGACGCACGGTCAGGGCAACCCGAAGGTCATTAACGAGCTTCTGGCGAAGAAGCTCGGGTAGGAAGCCGCCTTCGCTGCGCGCTGGGGCGTGCGGGGGCGGGCGACGAGAAGCAGAAGGAGGCTTATGGAAGAGATGCTCATCGGGCTGACCAGCCAGGTCAGCGATTTTCTGTACACCTACATCCTGGTGATTTTGCTCGTATTCACGGGGGTCTCGTTCACCATCCGCACCAAGGCGGTTCAGATCCGCTATTTCAAGGACATGTTCACGCAGCTGACCGAGCGCAAGCACGTGAAGGGCGAGCGATCCATCTCGTCGTTCCAGGCGCTCATGGTGTCAACCGCCAGCCGCGTGGGCACCGGCAACATCGCCGGCATCGCCACGGCCGTGGCCACGGGCGGCCCGGGCGCGGTGTTCTGGATGTGGGCCATGGCCGTGGTGGGCGCGGCGTCGGCGTTCGTCGAGTCCACGCTCGCGCAGATATGGAAGGTCCGCGGCAAAGACGGCGAGTTCCGTGGCGGTCCGGCGTACTACATCGAGCGAGCGCTCGGCAAGCGGTGGCTCGGAGTGCTGTTCGCCGTCCTGCTCATCATCTGCTACGCGTACGGCTTCAACGGGCTGCAAGCCTTCAACATGGCGAGCGCGCTGGAGTATTATATTCCCGACTACGCAACGAGCGGCGCCGCCGTGGCGCTGGGCATCGTGCTCGTGGTCATGACCGCTTTTGTCATCTTCGGCGGATCGAAGCGCATCAGCGTCATCACCTCCATCATCGTGCCCATCATGGCCATCGCCTACATCGGCTTGGCTGTCGTCATCACCGTCATGAACATCGGACTTCTTCCGCAGGTGTTCTCCGTGATCTTTGCCTCGGCGTTCGACTTCCAGGCCATTTTCGGCGGATTCGCCGGCTCGGTCATCATGCTGGGCATCAAGCGAGGGCTGTTCTCGAACGAGGCCGGCATGGGCTCGGCGCCGAACGCCGCGGCCACGGCCAGCGTGTCCCATCCGGTGAAGCAAGGCCTCGTGCAGAGCCTGTCGGTGTACATCGACACGCTCGTCATCTGCACCTGCTCGGCGTTCATGGTGCTGATCTTCTACGTGCAGTCGGGCAATACGTTCGGCGACCTCAACGGCATGCCGCTCGTGCAGATGGCCGTGAACGCAGGCGTGGGCGAGATGGGCATCCACTTCGTCACGTTCGCCATCTTCGCGTTCGCGTTCTCGAGTCTCATCGGCAACTACTTCTACGCCGAGGGCAACATCCGCTTCATCACGAAGAGCACGACGGCTCTCACGGTGTTCCGCCTCACGTGCTTGGCCGCCATCATGGTGGGCTGCCTGAACAACTTCACGCTCGCATGGAACTTCGCCGACATCACCATGGGACTCATGGCCGTCGTGAACCTCGTGGCCATCCTGCTCTTGGGCAAATGGGCGCTCAAGGCCCTCGACGACTACACCGCTCAGCGCAAACGGGGAGAGGATCCGGTGTTCGTGGCCGAGCGCATCGAGGGCATGCCGAAGACCGAGTGCTGGCACATGGACAAGGTCAAGGACTACGGCGAGCCGCCGGTGAAAGAGTACCTCGACGAGGCGCTCGACGCCGAGCATGTCTGACGCTTCTCCCGATAGCGGAAAACCGGAGATGCCCTTCGGACGGCGCGGGAGGGGATCCGGTATGGACGAAGGCGGCAAGCGTCGTGACGACTGGCGGAAGCGCGAGGAGCGTGCGGAAGCGGGCGACCTCGTCCGCTCGCCGGACGAGCAGAGCTGGCATGATCGGGCATTGCGGACCGCCTCTCCCTCATCGTGCTCTGCTCTGCGGAGTTTGTTCTTGTGTGGCTTTCCGGCTGGGATGTCGATGCGAAGGCGGCCGTGACGCTGCTCATGGTGGCGCGGTCATGCGCTTCGATCTCGCTATGGCGCGGTCTGGTTCTGCGAATGCGGGGATGACCGCCGTCATCTGTTCTCGCGCAGCGTCCGCCTCCTACGAGGAGGCGGACGCTTTTCGTGGGTGCGTCGTCCGCGAAGATGACGCACGTCGGCTTGCAATCGATTGCGGTCGCGAGTCGAAGTCGCTAGCTGCGCCGACCTTCTGCGCTCTTCGCCTGACGTGTCGGCCGCGTTGCGCGGAGCATTGCTGGTGCGAGTTCGAATCTTTCCGTTGTTTCTTGCCGTGGTCGCTCTTGCGTTGGCTGCTGTGGCAACGAGCCAACGCTTTTCCGCCGATGTTTCACTGATTTGCGTATGCCCGAGGTCGAGATTGCCGGCTTTCGACTTGTGGCGCGGTGCGTTTCGGTTGCTTCGGTCGAAATCGAAAGGGCTCCGTGGGGCCGTTGCCGTTGGGTCCCGCATCTGACGTTTGGCGATCATGTGCCCAAAGTGGGTGCATCTCGAAATCCAACGGATTTGGGTCGTACTCTTGTCGAGTGCGCTGGCGATGAGGCATTTTGCCAATGCTTGTAGAAAACGCATTTAAGGGGGGCTTTCGAGCGCTTGTCGGTTGTCGGACAAACGCCAAGCGCGGACCTGCGACGGCATTGCATCGTGGTTTGTCCGCCGACGGTCGGTTTTCCGTCGGCTGCCGCGAGGGTGGTGCGGATGTCGGGGGGGGGGGGCGGTTTTTTCGTGACTGCTCGACGTCGCCGCCCTTTATGATGTCGGTGCGCTATCATTCG
>NZ_NFJP01000026.1 GCF_002159915.1 Gordonibacter sp. An230 | reverse complement strand
CGGCCCCGGCGTCGGCCATCGCCTTGGTCGGGTGCGTGGGGTCGAAGTAGAAGCCGACCTCGGCGAAGGAGCCGCCGGAGGCCTGCAGGAAGGCCGCGAAGGCGACCGCCGCGAGGGCCGCGAGGGCCGCGCCGACGAGGGCCGGCGGCGCCGCCGGCGCCACGTCGTCGCCGCGCACGGCCATGACGACGGCCATCGTGCACGGCCCCATCACGCAGGCGTTCCCCAGCGCGTAGAGGATCCAGAGCGCGCTGTCCCACGCGGGGCGCGCCGCCATGGTGTAGCTGTGCGCCATCACGGCCACGAGCGCCGCGCACGCCGCGACCGCGACCCAGCACAGCCACCTCGGGACGCTCGCGCCGTCATCGGACTTGCGCATCGCGACCAGGTAGGCGACGGCGACCGCCGCGAGCACGACGACGACGATGAGCTCCTGGGTGATCCCGGAGGTCAAGCGCCCGAACCCGTTGAAGATGCGCTCCCAGTGCTCGAGGTGGAAGAACACCGCGACCCCGCCTACGGCCAGCAGCGCGGCCGACGCGGCCCACGCGGCCGCCTGCGACCTCTTCGCGTGCCCGCCGAGCGCCATCAGCGCCTGCGCCCCGAACAAGCCCGCGCTCCACGCCACGAGCGTGGTGAACGCGATCAAAGGCCACTGCAGCTCCATGCTACTCCCCTCCCTTCCACTCGCGGTTGCGCAGGATGTACGCGAACGACGGCTTGTTGCCCACGTCGGGCAGATGGCGCACATCGGGCTCGTCGAACGGCTGCACCGAATCTCCCAGCCGCACCCGGGAGACCCTGCAGCTTTCGTAGTCAGGGCTCTCCCCGGGTCCGAGCAGCGCAGGGCCCTCCAGATTCTCGATTCCCGCGTCCAGATCGCCAAAGAACCGCGCCCGCGCGCCGCACTGCGACACGCACTGCGGGAGCTCGCCCTGGGCGACCTTCTGCTCGCAGAGGGTGCACTTCTCCACCACGCCCTCCTCCTCGTTCAGATACCGCACGTTGTAGGGGCAGGCCATCGCGCAGAACTGGCAGCCTATGCACTTGGACTTGTCGATCTGCACGGTTCCGTCCTCCAGCTTGTGCGAGGCGCCTGTCGGGCACACCTTCACGCACTCGGGGTCGGCGCAATGCTGGCAACCCACGGGAAGGTAGTACATCTCGACGTTCGGAAAGGACGCGCCTTCGGACCGAGGGTTCGGACCAACCCGCAGCACCTTGACCCAGAACTCTCCCAATTCGGTTCCATTCACGGCCTTGCACGCCACGCTGCATGCAAGGCATCCGACACAGCGGTTCAAGTCGGTGACGATAACCGCTCTCGACATCGCTATTCCCTCCCTTCGTAGTTCGGAACCCACGCATGCAGACGCTCATCCTCGCCGGATGTGATGACCTCCCGTCCGGTTGCAGGGTCGCAGGGCACCGGATTGCCGAACGGTGAATTTTCGGGCGTGGCCTTGTACACCTTCACCGGAAACCCTCGCAGGGTGGTCGCACCGCACAGCGGATCTTGGTCGAATCCGTACACGAGCATGTTGATGTTGCACAGGTCGAAGCCCTTCCCCGGACCCTCCGCCTCGGGGAACCACCAGCCATGGTTCGCGTTGACCGTGCCTTTGCCGATACCATGATACAAGTCGACCACTTGCCGCACTTTGCCGTTCGCGTTCTCGATCCACACCCAATCGCCCTGCTCCAAGCCTAGCTCGGCGGCATCGGCAGGGTTCATCTCAACGCGCGGCACCGGCCACAGCTCGCGGCACCACGGCAGCTGCCGGTGCTCGGTGTGGAAGTACACCGGCGAGCGCGAACCCGTCGTCATGACGAACGGGTACTCTTCGAAATCGTCAGGCGCGGAAACGGGCGTGCGCGGCGGCTCCTCATAGTCGGGCAGGATGTGGCGCGCATCTCCGTACGTCTCGATCACCGTCGACCAGATCTCGGTCAAACCCGTTGGCGTGAAGAACCCGGTGAAGCCGTCGTTGGGACTTGTCCCCATGCCTCCCGTCTGCCGAAGTTTGCCCGTCTCCCAACGTCGATAGCTGTGCCACACGTCGGACAACTCGCGCGCGTCGAACCAGCCATGCTCTTGGAACGACTCCTTGAACTCGGCCCAGGACATCTTCATACCCGTCACGTCGTGGTCAAGCTCCTGCTCAAGGGTGTACCACTGCCTCTCCGGATCGCTATCCCATGGTTTTCCCATGGCCTTGAACAGCTTCAGCGTCAACTCGGTATCCATCCGCGCCTCTCCTGGCGGTTCTACGCACTTCACCGTTGCGCCGATGCCGCCAGACGGTCCCTGACTCATGCGCGGCGAATCCACCTCGAGCCAATGAGCCGCCGGGATGAGCACGTCGGCCATCTCGGTGGTCGGCGTGTGCCACAGATCCGACACCGAGAAGAACTCGAGCCGTTTGAGCGCCTCGTAGGCATGAAGCGAGTTGTCCATGTTGATGAACTGCGCAGCCATGCAGATGCCACCTCGAAGAGGATACGGCTCGCCGGTGATCGCCTGCTCCCACGCCGACGCGCAATCGCACCACATGTCGAACCAGCGGATGACGGGAAACTTGTCGCCTCCGGCCATCTTCTCGTTCGCAGCATAAGGCGAACGCCCCAGAGGATCGCGCATGAGGGAGGTGTCGCCCATCGGGCCGGCCGGGCTGTTGTTGAACCCGAGCATGCGGGTGGGCCCGCGGTTGCCGCCGGGAACGTCAGTGTTGTTCGTGATGGCAGAAAGCACCGCGAGCGCGCGCTCGGTCTGTATGGCGTTGCCTATCTGGTCGGTTGCAAGCTGGTAATGGATGCCCCCGTTTCCGTAGCTGCTGCCAGGATCGATAGGGGTCGCCCACGCCAGGCACGCCTCCTCGATCAGCCCCGCGTCAACGCCGGTGATCTCGGCCGCCCGTTCGGGCGTGTACTGCGCGCACACCTCGGCGAAGCGGTCCCACACCGGACGGGCCTTCACCGTGCGCCCATCCTTCAGCACAACGTCGAACTCCCCGAACAGGGCGGGATCTTTGTCAGGATCGAACCGGCTCTCGTCAGGCAGAAACGCCGTGCTCACGCGCGGATTGGCATCGGGTACCTCGTGCCCTTCGGTCTGGGGCTTTCCGCTCTCCCCCTCCCACGCATGGACCTCATTGTCCCAGAACGTCAGATGCCCTGACGGATCGTTGCCATGCAGCGGATGGGCGTCATCGGTGCCGGCAAGGTTGTCCCACACCATGAAGCGCAAGTGGCTGCCCCCTTCTTTGAGATCGCTCTCCTTCAGCAGGCGCGTTTTGAGATCGGTGCCGCCGCGACCGTCCTTTGCGAAGCCGCCCGAAGGCTCCATGTCGTCAACCACCAGACACGCCCCGTTCGTCCAGCGTTTCACGAAATGCGCGTTGTACAGATCGCGCTCGATGACGATGTTCGTCCACGCCATGGCAAGCGCCCCGTCGGTGCCCACGCGGATGGGCAACCAATAGTCGGCCTCCTTGCCCAACGGGGTCATGCGCGGATCGACAACGATGTGAACCTCGGCGCCTTCGGCGAGCGAGGACACGGTGCGGCACGTGCTGTCGTAGTTCGAGTACTCGCATGCGGTGCCCCATTGCACGTACACCTTCGCCTTGCCGGTGGCCTCGTACCAGAACATACCGAAGTCGTTGACGAGCGCCGTCGCGAAGGCGCGCGGCCCCTTGCATATCTGCAAGGCCTGGATGGAATTCGGAGTCTCGAGCAACGTGTTCAAGCTGGAATAACACGCGCATTGCACCCATACGCGGCTGGTGCCTCCCATCGTGAACAGCGCCTCTCCGCCGTACTTGTCCTTGATGGACTGGAAGTTCTCGGCAAGCAAATCGAGCGCCTCGTCCCAGCTGATGCGCTCCCAACCGGGATCTTCGCCCTTCGGCCGCGTGCGTCGCATCGGATAGCGCAGCCGATCAGGATGATAAGCCGCCTGCATGGACGACTGCGATTTCGAGCAGCAGTTCCCCTCGCTTTGAAACGCGCTCTCGTCCCCCTCGATGCGAATCACCCGACCGTCCCGCACGGTCACCCACACGCCGCATTCCATCTTGCCGCATGCGCGACAGCATGACCGCACGCGCTTGACCTCGCCCCGGGGCTCCTCGGACGCATGCGCCAACGCGCCATCATGCGGCGCATGCGCCGACACCGTGCACGCCGCCGCAGCGGTGATCATCGCCTTGGCGAACGTCCGACGTGTCAAGGTCTTGTTCATGCATTCCCCCTTTCGTCAGTTTGCAGCACCGCCATTTTCAACCAGAAAAGGGGAAACGCATTTTGCCGTATCCGCAACGATGTTTCCGCATTGGAAAGATGAGATCACGCACGCCGTGGCTCGTTCGGCAGCGCCTATACTGTTGGAAGACGAACCTTTGACCAAAGGGTCGATCAGCACGGAGAGGGTCAGGGGAAACGCAGATATGAGGGAGAACAACGTTAAAATCAGTCATTTGGAGGAGTTCGCCACGCTTGCCACGACGCTGAGCTATTCGCAGACGGCGAAACGTCGCTACCTTTCGACATCGGCGCTGAGCAAGCACATCGCCTCCCTCGAGCGCTACGTCGGCGAGACGCTGTTCGCGCGCGATACGCACTCCGTGGCGCTCACGACCGCTGGCAAGGCGTTCTACGAGGGGATTCAACCAATCCTCGACGACTACGAGCGCTTTCTCGCCGACTTCAAAAAAACCTGCTGGACAGAGGGCGACCACCTGCTGGTACGGCTCTCCATCCGACCGCCGTACCTGGTGCGCGCCTTCGCCGATCTGGGAGCGCCTGATCGGCTCCCATTTCGCGTGTCGTACGCGTCGAGCTTCGAAAACCAGCATGCGCACTTCCTGGAAGTAACATCCGAAGGCCTGGTCATCCTGTACGACTCCGGCCGAATCGACCGCGAGCGCTTCGACGTCGCACGCTTGGCGGAAGTACCGCTCGTCGCTCTTCTGCCCATCACGCATCCTCTGGCTCAGAAAGACGTGCTCTCCTTCGACCGCGACCTCAATCAGCAGACGCTCGTGAAGCTGCACAGCCGTTTTTTCTCGCCAGGATGGGACGCCATCGAAACGCTGCTCGCCCGACACGGAGTCGAGGCCCGCAGCACTTCGTCATTTGCATCGTCGTCGTTCGACCTCGCCATTCTCAACGGCTTCGACGACATCCTGCTGGTGCCGGAAAGCCCCACCGCACCGTTCACGCTCCCGGCAGGAGGACGACATAAGCTGCTGCGATTCAAAGAGCGCCGCTGCTTCGACGTCGTGGGCGTATGGAGCAAGACCATGGCCGACAGCGCCTCCGCACGAACCTACGTATCCCTGCTCAAGGAAACCATCGCCCGCCTCACCCCGCAGTTTGCCTGTCAAGAAGCGCAACCTCCGACGCCGAACCGAGACTGACCGAACCGACGCGAGGCGCAGAACAGCTGACACCGCTACGAGGCGGGGCTCGCCCCCCCCCCCGTACCGTCGTGCAATGCGTCCGCCGTCGAACCCGCCCCTGCACCACCGCGCGGCGAGTTCCCCGTCGAGGCCCACCCGCGCCCCGACCTGATCGCCCGTCGGGAGAAACGCCGGAAATGGCCGAACCGGACGCCCGACACGCGAGTCGTTTGCTAGACTGGTACGATACGCATCCCGAGGCCATACGAGAGAAAGACGGGCATCATGCAGATCACGCCGGCAGAGATCGCCGAAACGCTTGCCATGGTGAGCAAGCAGCACCTCGATATCCGCACCATCACGCTGGGGCTGAACCTGCGAGGTTGCACGGACGCCGACATCGACGTCATGGCGCGCAAGGTGTACGACCGCATGACGAGCGCCGCCGAGCGCCTCGTGCCCACGGCCGAGCAGCTCGAGCGCGAGTTCGGCATCCCCATCGTGAACAAGCGCATCTCCGTCACGCCCATCGCCGAGATCTGCGCCGCCACCGACGCGACCGACCTCACGCCCATCGCGCAGGCCATGGATCGCGCGGGGAAAGAGTTGGGCGTCGACTTCGTGGGTGGCTTCTCCGCGCTCGTGCACAAAGGCGCGTCCGCAGCAGACGTCAAGCTCATGGATTCCATCCCGCACGCGCTCTCCGTCACCGACAACGTGTGCTCGAGCGTGAACGTGGGCTCTACGCGCGCGGGCATCAACATGGACGCCGTGCTCAAGATGGCCGGCATCGTGAAGGCCACGGCCGAGGCCACGGCCGACCGCCAGTGCATCGGCGCGGGCAAGCTCGTGGTGTTTTGCAACGCCGTGGAGGACAACCCCTTCATGGCCGGCGCGTTCCACGGCTCGGGCGAGGCCGATGCCGTGGTGAACGTGGGCGTGTCGGGCCCCGGCGTGGTGCGCGCCGTGCTGGCCGACCTGCCGAAGGACGCCGACCTCACGAGCGTGGCCGAGGCCATCAAGGCCGTCGCGTTCAAGATCACGCGCGCCGGCGAGCTCATGGCGCGCGAAGCCTCGCGTCGCCTGGGCGCGCAGCAGGGCATCCTCGACCTGTCGCTGGCTCCGACGCCGGCCGAAGGCGATTCGGTGGCCGAGATCCTCGAGGCCATCGGCGTGGGCACCTGCGGCGGTCCCGGCACCACGGCGGCGCTCGCCATGCTCAACGACGCGGTGAAGAAGGGCGGCGTCATGGCGTCGTCGTCGGTGGGCGGCCTGTCCGGCGCGTTCATCCCCGTGTCCGAGGACGCCGGCATGATCCGGGCGGCCGAAGCAGGCGCGCTTTCGCTCGAAAAGCTGGAGGCCATGACCTGCGTGTGCTCGGTGGGCTTGGACATGATCGCCATCCCCGGCGACACATCCGTGGAGGCCATCTGCGGAATCATCGCCGACGAATGCGCCATCGGCATGATCAACAACAAGACCACCGCCGTGCGCGTGATTCCCGCCATCGGCAAGACCGTAGGCGACCGGCTGGAGTTCGGCGGCCTTCTGGGCTATGCCCCGGTCATGCCCGTGAACAGCCATGCCGGCACCACTTTCGCCCACCGCGGCGGCCGCATGCCCGCCCCGTTGAACTCGCTGAAGAACTAACGCGCGCCCAGTCTGAACGCCTGCTGTGAGAGCTGCCGCACGGCGGCTCTCACAGCGGCTCGCACCCCATGGCGAAGCGCTCGCAAGGTTGCATCCGACGAAAGGATCTTCAGGCTGCGGCTTTGCCTCCGATTACGTCGCGGAAGACGGAGCAGCCATACGTCAAGCGACCGCAATGCCGACCCTGGCAAAGCACGGCTTGCTCGAAGCCACATCGCATGCCGACGCGAAAAGCAGAGGCCCCTCCGGCTCGCCCCTGCCGCCTTCCACAACGCTTTCCGCCTCGCCTCGCGCCCCGCCTCTTCGCCACACGTGGCGGCGTTTCGAAAAGATGCCCTTGCCCCACTGCGCGAACGCCGTGAAACGGCACAGGACAAGGCTCACAAGGAAAGATGGCGTTATCCCAAACGCAGCTTATGAACTTGATATGACAGCGCGATCTAGCGCAATGCGCAAAATGCACCTCATGCTTCCAACCAACCGACATCATTCCTCAGGGGTGATCTCGTCAGCCCTACCAGCAAAAAGGGAATTCACCCCTGAGGAATGATGTGCCTACGCCATCGCCATCGCATCATGCGTTTCGATCTTGGCAGCGTCGACTGTCGCACAGAGACGCACAGGAGGGCCAAGATGGGGAACGAAAGGATCACGATCATGAAGAGAAACACGAACAATGAAGGCAAGGAGAGCCATAGCCTCTCGCGTCGCACTTTCCTTGCGGGTGCAGCCGTCACCGGCTTAGCCGCAGCCGGAGCGTTAACCGGATGCGCACCAAAAACAGCTAGCGAAAAAAGCGCTTCCGGCGAAAGCGGCTCTACCGCACCTGAGCATCGCTGGCAAAGCCAAGCGGCGGCTGACTGGCGCACTCCGCCCGAGCCAATCGACGAGGGAGAGATCGCCGACGGCGGCACCTTCGATATCGTCGTAGTGGGCGGCGGCCAATCGGGCACGTGGACAGCGCGCTCGGCAACCATGAACGGAGCGAGCGTCTGCGTCGTAGAAGCGCAGCCCGAGGACAGCTTCTTCTACATCGGCGGCGAGGTGGCCGTTGCAAATAGCGAATGGGCGCTTGAACGCGGTGCCGATCACATTGACAAGATTGAGTTCATGACGGGCTGGCTTGTTCGAAACGCCAACCGCACAAACCAACGCCTCATTCGCAATTTCGTCGATTACTCCGGCCAAATCATGGATTGGAGTATCTCCGAAATCGACGAAGTCGATCCCGATTTTTACCACAACACTGATCGGACGAACATTTATTCGGCCGAAGCTGACGACCGGATGGTCATGGATCCCTCAGGTTACAAATTCTACCGCTCCACCATTATGCACCGCCCCATCACCGGCGGTGGTTCCGATTGGGAGTGGGGCTCCGTTGTCATGACGCATCATCGCGAGAAGGCCATCGAAGAAGGCGCAGAGTGGCATTTCAATACGTACGCCGAGTACCTTGAGAAAGACGACTCCGGACGCGTGATAGCAGTTGTTGCCCGCAATCAAGACGACGACAGCTATGTGCGCTATACAGGCACGCGCGGTGTAGTGCTAACCGCTGGCGACTTCCAAGCAAACGAAGATATGCTCCGCGACCTCAACGACGAGTATCGCCATCTGGCTGAAAACTACGGCGACATCGAGTTGGCCACCTCCGGCGGCATGGGCGTCAAAGACGGCATGGGCATTAAGCTAGGCGTGTGGGCAGGCGGCCATGTAGAAGCCGGGCCGCGCACGGGAATGAACACGGGACAATCGGGTCCGTGGGAAACGGCGCCGTGGGGTCCAGGCTTCATGCTACTTAATCAGCGGGGCCTGCGTTTCTGCAACGAATGCGCAGGTGGCACCGAAGGCTCGGGCTATCAGTCTAGCCGCCAGCCGAAAGGCGTCATCATCTCGGTGGCTGACGCGAACTACCTCGACACCGTCGCTTGCATGCCTCCGGCGCACGGCTCCATCAACCTTACATCAAAGGTGACTTTCCACGGCATCGATCCGTTAAAAGAAAAGATGGCCGCGCTTGACCCCTCGTCAGACGAACCGAGCGAAGATGGAGTATACTGCGCCAACACCTTCGAAGAGCTGCTCGACAAAATCGGATGCTACAACGAAGAGCAGAAGGCCAACGCCTTGCAGGAATGGGAGAAATGGAACCAGTACGCTGAAGCCGGTCTTGACGAGGACTTCGCCATGGACGCGCGCATCATGAAGCCACTCACCACGCCGCCGTTCTACGCGATCACGGGCAACGCCGAGGACATCTACGTCGGCCTCTGCCAAACGACCGGCCTCGACACCGACTTCAACGGCTGCGTGCTCGACTCCGACCTATTTCCTATCCCCGGCCTGTACGCGGCCGGCAACAACTCGGGCAACCGCTACATTGTGAATTACTGCACGCCCATAAGCGGCATGAGTTTAGGGCTGTGCATGACCGAAGGTATGCTGCTGGGCAAGCGCCTGGCCACCACCGAGCCTGAGGATATCGAACAAAAGAAGGCTTAGGACAACAGAGATCCCTCCATCCCACCGATCCGCCACCCCTTCCTTGAACGCCCGGGCGCGCCCCCTCCCCGCGCCCGGGCAATCGAGCGCGATCCGGAAGGATCGTGCTTTCGTCGAAGAGAAGACTCTCAAAGAAGCCATATTCGCATGTTCGCGCACTATTAGCCTCGTTTTTGCCCGCACGGCCCCTTGCGACGTTTGACTATAATGGAAGTTCCGAGAAGCGGCAAACGAGGAGGGACGTTTGATGCGCACGCCAGAGATAACCAGAGCATCGAAAACCGCAGCATCGTGGCCGTACCTCGGAAGGGGCCTGCACTTAGCAGCCCTCTTGCTCATGCTATCGCCCACGCCGTCACTCGGAGCAGGCTTTTCTAACGCCAGCGCTCTTGTGGGCGCGCGCTTCGCGTTTTTCTGCGCCTTCGCCGTATCAGCCCTCTTCACCACCGCACTGTGGAAGAGGCTTTCACCCGCACGCATGCATTCCGGCGCTGTCGTAGCCGCCATGATCGTCCAAATCATCGGCGGTCTTGGCTATCCGCTCACCGTCGCAGGCGTCCTGCCCCAACAGTTTCTTGCCATCGACCTGGTGCTATCGGCGCTCGTACTGCCCATCATCGATCTCGCTTGGGGCGAAGCGTACGCTCAGCTTCCTATGCGCTCCATTATCGCCCGCACCGCCGGTTCACTTGCCTTGGCCGTCGCCGTACTCGTGCTCGTCCAGGTGCTGCCCGACACGTTGTCAGCCTCACTTATGAAGCTGCTGCCACTCGGATCAGTCTTGCTCATCATCATACTGCGCAGCTCGCCCTCTTTTCAGCCCCACGAGCCGCCCGGCTGCGAGCTGCGCACTATGCAGCCGTCATGGAAGCTGCTTGCCGGTATTTGCTGCGTAATGGCGGCCGGCGCTATCCTGCCAGGTTCGGCTGAGACGGGCGGGTTCATCTCGTGGTGGTCCATCATCGTCGGCAACACGTTGGCCGCGATGCTCATCTTAGCGCTGCTTGCATCAGGGCGACAAGGCGACTTTCAGAAAGCGCTTGTGATGTTTGCAGGCATCATGACCGTATGTTACGCATTGTCGGGACTGCTCATAGGAGCCGATTCGGGCGCGTCATCCGAGCCGTACAAAATCGCTCAGCACTGCATCATCCTGGCTACGCAGCAGTGCCTGTCTATCGCACTATGGTTCATCCTGCTCGACATCGCGCAAAAGACTCACACCAGCCCGTTCCTCGCATGCGGGCTCGGTTTGATCGCTACAGAAGCAGGACGCACCGCTGGCACAGGCATCGGCATGTTCGCACCGCTCGACCCGGCAGCATTGTCCATTCTCGCGTTACTCGTCCTCGTTCCCGGTATGTACTTCTTCGCTACAAGCGAGCGTCCAAAGGAAGTGATCGTCAATGCCGAGGATGTGCTGCAGCGTCGGCTCGCCCGCATCGCCAAAACAGCTGGTCTTACGGCACGTGAGTGCGAAATCCTTAAGCTGTGGGTGACGGGGCATCGCCTTGATTACGTAGCTGAATCACTGTTCATCTCGAAAAACACAGTGAAAACGCATCTACGGCATATCTATCAGAAAACGCAGACCTCCAACAAAGAAGAGCTGCTCGTGCTATTCGAGCGGCAAACGTAGGCCGCGGAAAGCGCGACGCCGCAGCGCTGCCTCGCTCGAGGTTTCCACCGTATCCAAAACCTTTGCCGCATCGCAGCACCTACCCCCGGCCATCCTGAGTGCCGCGCTCCAGGGAGGGAAACCGACAAGGGCGAAACCCGGACCGCCGCCCCTCGCGCAGCGCCAATTCGGACGCTCTACCAGATCGCAATGCGCGCCGATCGCTGCCCCCGCATTTTGCGGGGGCACGCCCACCCGTTGCCAAAACGCTGCACTTAGGGGGTGCCGTCCCATCGACGTCCCAGGTAGCATGCTGTTCGTCCGATGCGCGGCCCCTCGTCACCCAACGGACGGCGAGAAGGACGAACAAACAAGCGCGGACTGGAAGGCTGCCAAGCAGCACCGCAAAGACAGGGAGGACCACCATGAGAGAAAGCACTCCGTTCGAGCAGAGCAGGCGCACGTTTCTGAAAACAGCAGGCGTGGCGCTTGCCGGAGCGGCCGGCCTCGGCATCGTCGGATGCGCGCCGAAGGGAACCGCGGACGAGGGCGCGAAGAGCACCGCCGCAGGCGCCGACACGAAATGGGACGAGGAGTTCGACATCATCGTCGTCGGCGCGGGATGCGCAGGGCAAGCGGCCGCCATCACCGTCGCGCTCGAAGGCGACGGAGCCACCTGCCTTTTGGCCGAGAAGGGCACCATGCCGGGCGGCAACAGCCCGTATTGCAAGGGCACCATTGTCTACGCCGAGGACGAGGATGCGTTCAACCAGTACATGCTCGAAATGCGCGGCGAGGAGGGCACCACGCCCGACGACGTGATTGCCGCATACGCCAAAGGAGCGGTCGAGAACTACCCATGGGTGTTCGAGACGCTCGGCGCATCGCTTGAGGAGGCGTCCATCGTAGCGCCCTCCACAAAGGACGACCCACTGGCCACCGCACCCGAATGGCCCGAGTTCGAGCACTGCTACGCGCTTGGCAAACTGACCGTCGCCGGCAACAAGGACGTCGAGATCAAGGGCGACACGCACATCACGAAGCTTCTCGACCGCGTGATCTCCGACCATGCCGACACCATCGAATATCGCACGGACGCGCCCATGACCGAGCTCGTCCAAGATCCGTCCACCAAGCGCATCCTCGGCGCGGTCATCGACGGCAAGAACGTCAAGGCGAACCGCGGCGTCATCATGTGCACGGGCGGTTTCGAGGCGAACCCCACCATGCGCCAAGACTTCATCGGCCAAGGCGGCGCGGAGCCAGCCGTCAACAAGCTGAACACGGGCGACGGCCACAAAGCCTGCATGAAGGTGGGCGCGGACTTCTGGCACATGGAGCACGTGGCGGGCTTTTGGATGGCAGGCCGCGACCTCGAGAACACGAAGTTCACGAACAACCAGATCATCTCGCCCTGCCCCAAACAGTTCGGCATCACCGTGGGCGTGAACGGCCGCCGCTACTACATGGACTGGGACGGCTACAGCAACAAGTCCGACATCGAGTACATGGACGATCCGTCGCTTGCCGTCGGCAGCCGCCACGGACACATGCAGATCGGCGGCGAATGGCCGCATCTCGCACAGCCGCGCAAGGCGTGGTTCGTGTTCGACCAAGCCGGCCTCGAGGCAGGCGCCATCCCCGCCGAAACCACGAGCGACCCCGTGGCCGACAAGCTGGCCTATTCCGCCAACACCATCGAGGAGCTGGCCGCCCAGATGGGCGTGCCGGCCGACGAGCTGAAGACCACGGTTGACCAGTGGAACGAATGCTGCGCCAACGGCAAGGACATCTTCTTCCATCGCCCGGCCAGCACGCTCACGCCCGTTGCGACTCCGCCGTTCTACGCGCAGATGTGCATCCCGTCGTTCCTCAACACCGACGGCGGACCTGTGCGCAACGCCCAAGGCGCGATCCTCGATCCCGACGGCAACCCCATCCCCGGCCTGTACTCGGCCGGCGAGTTCGGCTCCATTTGGAGCGGGGTCTACCAGGGCGGCGGCAACGTTGCCGAGTGCCTCATCTTCGGCCGCATATCGGCCCGTAGCGCCCTCGCGAACGCCTAGCGCGACTTCCTGTTGACAATCCCCTCCCTCCCGCGCGCCCGCCTGCCCAGCAGGTGGGCGCGACGCGTTTCGCCGCAAGACGTCGCAGGCGAAACCCGCAAAACACGCAGGTGAAACCTCTAGAGCGCTTTCACGAAGTCGATGAGGTCTTGCTTGGAGTGAACGTCGAGCTTCTGATAGATGTTCTTCACGTAGCTGCGCACCGTGTTGTCGGACAGCACAAGCGCGCTCGCGATGTAGGACGAGCTGCGACCCTCCGCCAGGAACATGAGCACCTCGGCCTCGCGGTTCGTCAGCCCGTAGCGCTCGCGCACGAGCGCCTCGCGCGGATCGGACTCGTCTTCCGCCGCCCCGGATCCCGCCGCACGCGCGGCAACCGCCCCCGTCGGCTCCCCAGGATGCCACACATGCTCATCGACGCTGGTCAAGCGCCCCTCGCGCAAAGCCTCCTCCGTCTGCCGCCGGAAGCGGCAGCGTCCGCACACCTCGGCGAACAGCGGTCGCACCCGCGGAATCGAATCGGTCAGCAAGAATCCCACGCTCACCGCAAGCAAGCATATCATGACCGCGATGATGAGCATCTGCCACGGGCCCGCACCGTCGCCGCCAAGCTGCCACATGACCAGCCGGCCGCTCTCGCGAAAGAACAGATGCAGGAACCAGAAGAACCCGAGCACGAGATACGACGGCAGCGCGCGATGGCGCGCGACGTCGTAGGAGACGAACCACAGAAAGCCCACCTGGAACAGATTGGTGACGGCGATGAGGGTCGCCCCCACCTCGCCGGCCAGCGGATCGAGCGTGGAGAGCAGGATCACGCCCGCCGCGAGCGCTGCCAGCTGCGCCTGCCACAGCACGGCGAACTTGAGCCCGCGCCCCTTCACGAGCGTCCACCACACCACGCCGAGGGCGGCCGCGGTCACGGCAAGATGCTGCGCCAGGTGGAACAGCGGCGACAACTTGATGGACTCGCCGAACGGGAACCCGCGCGACACGCCCAGCACGAAGCTGAACAGGGCGATCCCCACCACCAGACGCACGATGGTGGAGCGGGGCTCGTCTGCGTACACGTCGTCGGGCGGCGGCGCGACCACTCCGCGCCCTTCGCGTGCGTCAAGCGCCTTCTGAGCCTGAAAGAACATGGCGAGCGTCACCATCGGCAACATCATGCTGATGAAAAACGCCGTGCTCTCCTCCACGATGCCGATGAAAATGCCAATGATGGTGGAGAGCGCAAGCGACGAGAACGCGACCAGCAGCGCCTCGCGCAGCCCGAGCCGTATGTAGAACGTGATCCACATCCCCCCTCCCCACGCAAGGCCGACCCCCGAGCATACGGCCGCGACCGGGGTGAAAGGCAGCGAGGGGAACAGCGACTGCACGAAGAACAGCAGGCTCCCCGCCGTCATGAGGGCCGCCGAAACCCACCCGAGCGAGCGCTCGAAGCGCGGCGAGAACGCTTTGCGCACGGCAATCGCGCCGAGCACCACGATGCAAGCGCAACGCGCGAAGTTGATGGCCACCGTGGTGAGCCCGGAATCCACCCAGATGTAGCGCGCGTACAGGATGCACTGGATCCACACGAGCACGAACCCCGTGCCCAGGAACGAGAACGACAAGCCGGGCAGATACGTTTTCGCGAACGCCTCAAACTCTCCCCGGCTCATCCGGCAAGCCCCTCCCCGTCGCACGAGGAGGTTGCACCGCGCACCGCGCGCACGAGGTACTCCACGTTGCCCTCGGGACCGGTGATGGGCGACTCGACCACGCCCGTCGACTCGAAACCAGCGTCTGAAAGCGCCGCGCGCACCTCTTCCACCGTGCGACGGCGCACCGCCGCGTCGCGCACCACCCCGCGCTCCGTCTCGCCGTGACGCGACTCGAACTGCGGCTTCACCAGTCCGATGAACACGGTGCCAGGTCGCGAGAAGCGCGCGAACGTGGACGCGAGCGACGCGAGGCCGATGAAGCTGAGGTCGGCCACGATCACTTCGAACGGCGCGCCCAGATCGGCAGGGTCGGCCAGCCTGATGTTCGTCCGCTCGAACACCTCCACACGCGGGTCTTGCCGCAGCTTCCACGCAAGCTGACCGTACCCCACGTCCACGCAGGACACGTGGGCGGCACCCGCCTGCAGGAGGCAGTCGGTGAAGCCACCGGTTGACGAGCCGATATCCAAGCAACGCGCGCCCCGCACGTCCTGGCCGAACGCATCGAGCGCGCCTTGGAGTTTGCAGCCTCCGCGCGATACGAAGCGCTTGCGACCCTTCACCGCGATGTCGGCATCGACCGGAACGCGCACGGCCGCGCTCGTCGCGTACGCATCGCCCACCTTCACTTCGCGTGCGATCACCGCACGCAGCGCGGCATCCGCATCCGCGCAGTATCCCCGCTCTACAAGGAGCGTGTCGAGTCGTTGTTTCTTCATGCCGACATTATACGCCACCGATCATGCGCGAAGGAGAAGGAGGCCGCTTGTCTAGAGCGAGAACCCAAAGCAGGTCATGGATGCGGAACCTGTTCGCCGAGGGAGGCGCCGAGCAAAGCATGCAGGACGATGAGGGACGAGCCGAAGCGAGAATGCCCGAAAAGGACCGACGCGCGGAGATGCCGACCAAGCGAAACGCAAGGACGGGGGGCATCCCGAGACGAGAGAGCCCCGAGACGGATGCGCGGAAAACGGAGAGCCGGCAGGTCGCAAGCCACCGAAAGAGATCGGGGCGCCGGATCGTCGGAGGAACTCCGGCGCCCCTCGCCCCCCCCTTGCGGCCGCGCGTCCCAGAAAGATTCAGCCTTCGGAAAGCCGCAAGGGGGGGGGCAAGGACGCGCGCAATTACAGCTCGGCCAGATCGCGTCCGAGCAGATACGACAGCGTCCCGCATACCGCTCCAAGGTTCTGCCCGGGCATGACGAAGTTGTACGTGTTCGCGTAAAAGTCACCCGTCATGATACCTGTGTTGTACAGGCCCTCGATGGGAATGTCGTCCTCCTCGCACACCTGCATCTTGTCGTTGGTGCGCAGGCCTCCGCACACCGTGAGGAAGGTCGCGCCGGTGATCTTCGTCGCATAGAACGGGGGCGTTGAAATGGGATGGAGGACCTCTGGGTTCACATGGAACTGCTCGTCCACGCCCGCCTCGGCATAAGCGTTGTACTGTTTGATGGTGGCCAGCGCCTTTTCCTGATCGATGCCGTCCATCTGGGCGACCAGCTCCTCGATGGTGTCAGCTTTATAGTACGCGGCGCCCGTGCCGATGGACTGCTTGCCGCTCTCGGCATTCTGGTCCCACGAGGCGATCAGTTCTTCGGGCGAAAGCGGCATGATGCCGTTCTCGTGGTCGATGCAGCAGCCGAACTGCTCCCATTCGTCCTGCGTGTAGGCGTACGCCGTATCCCATACAGCGTAGGCGGTCTTTTGCGGAAGCTGCAGCACCGAGATGGCGCCGTACGCGAAGTTCGTGCACTCGTTTTGGTAGCGCTCGCCGTGAACGTCCATGTTGAGACCCCAGAAGTTGGAGATCACTCCGTGCGCCGGGCCCGACGCGCCACCGTTGATCATGGGAGGCACCGGATAGGCTTTCTGCCATGCGGCACCCACCCACAGGCCCATCTTCTGACCGTCGCCCGGCATGAGGCCCGAATACACAAGCTCGGCGTCGTAGTCCACGTCGCCGAACGTGAGCGAGTCTTTGAAGTTCTCCCACGCCCACGGACTGTACTTCGCCATCATGTCGGGATTCTTCGAGAAGTCGCCCGTGGCCAGCACCACGGCCTTGTTCGCTGCGTACTTCACGTACGAGCCGTCCTCGCGCTGCGCGACCACGGCGGACACGCGGCCCGTGTTGTCGTCGTCGCGAACGAGGTAACGCGCGACGGTCTTGTAGTGGATCTCGCCGCCAAAGTCGTCGGTGAAGATGTCAGCATACGCCTGGACCTCGAGCGGCGCTCCGTACAGTGCGCCGAAGGGCTGCTCGTCGTTGTAGAAGTTATGCGACGCGGGCGGCACGGTGATGGTGCCGTCAGGATCGTAATAGCCCGGCTCGAGGCAGCACTTGAGGCCCTTTTTCTCCATGTGGTCGATGGTCCAGTCGATGGATTCGGCGGAATGGTTGATCCATCGCTCCCACTTCTTCTTGTCCATGAAGTACGAACCCGCAGTCTGCTCGGCCTTCACGATCTCGCGCGCCGATTCGGGCGTGTAATCAACGCCTTTGGCTTTCTGATACTTCGAGCCAATGGCGTGGTTCGATCCACCGCGGCTGATGGGCTTGCTGCTTGCGGAGAACACGATGACGTCTGCGCCCTGCTCGGCAGCGGACACCGCCGTGCACAACCCCGCCATGCCCGATCCCACGATGACGATGTCATGCGTGTACGTTTCGACAATGTCCGAATCGGCCACCGGCTCGGGCGGAATCTCGAAGCTCCATTTCACTTCTCGACAGTTGTCCGCCGTCAGCACGTCCGCCGCGCCGTTTGAAGACGAAGCGGCGCCCGCCCCTTCGCTCTGCGGCGCACACGCCGCAAGCGCAGCGCCCGTAGCTGTCAACGCACCGGTTGCCAAGGCTCCTTTGAGAAAATCTCGACGGTTCAGTTCCATACGCGATCCCTCCTCGCTCATCCACGATCAACAACGAAACCTGCCCCAGTCTCGCATGAAGCATCGTGACGCGCATTCACATGAAGCTGGTGTTTTGCCTGGGGGGAGGATCACATGGATCAGGTGAAATACGCGCGATCCCTGCCCGCCTGGCAACTTTGCGCCATGGGGAACGCGTTTTCGCCTACAATAGCCACGGGAGGGGCTATGGCGAATGCAAAGAAAACCCAGCTGTTTTTGGTCGCTGTCGGGTTCGCATGCTTTCTGGCGATGAACTCGTTCTCGCTGTGGGGCTTCGCGTTCCTTCCCCAGTTCGCATTCGGCGAAAACGTGCAGAGCGGGTGGAGCGCCCCTGTGTCGCTGGGCAACATAGCCGCGTTCTTCGCCTTCGCCGTCGGCTCGGCGCGACTCCCAAAGCTGTTCGACCGCGCCCCGTTCTTCGAAGCGGTGCTGCTGGTGGCGGCAGGCACTATCTTTCTTTTAGGGTTTTTCGTCACTTCGCAGACCGTCCTGCTCACCGTATCCGCAATGTTGGTAGGTGTGGGCACCACGTGCTGCTTCATCTGCTGGGAGACGGCGCTGTCGCTAAGCGAACCGCAAGAGACGAGAAAGCAGATCGTCTGGGGATCGACGCTCTCTCTTGCGCCTTTCGGGCTGTTCTTCGTGTTCGGCCAGACAGGGCTACTGCTCGCCGAGTCGGTGCTCGCGCTCTGCAACCTCGTGCTCCTGCATTTCGCGCTGCGGTTTCCCAGAGCAAGGGCGGTCGGGCCGCGTAAAGCGGCGGATGCGGCGCGAGAGACGCTGCCAACCGTCTGCCGCCGCTTTTGGAAGCCGCTTCTCTGCATCGTCATGGTCGGCGTCATCTCCCCCGTCATCGGCCAGACGACGTTTTCCGGCAACCTCGCGTTCGCCGAGAACTGCGCCGTCGTGCTCTCGGCCAACCTCCTTTCGGCCGCCATCCTCGCCGTCGCGTGGCTGGCGCTGGGAAAGGACGCCTCGATATCGAAAACCTACGTCGTGCTGTTTCCCGTATTCATCACCGCGTTCTTGGCGTTCCCTTTCATCGAGGAGCACTACCGCATCGTCGTCTCACTCGTGGGGAGCTTCGGCTTCACGTTGTTCTCCATCGTCATGATGGTATCGTGCATCGACATCGCTTACGAGCGGGGTTCGAGCCTCGTGTTCACATATGCGCTGTTCGCCGGCATCACGTATTCGTCGCGCCTGATTGGACAGGAGGTCGCTGCCATGATTGTCCGCAATTCGCCGTCGCAGGAGATGCAGATCGTCATGAGCGCGTTCGTGCTTTTGTATGGCTGCTCGCTGGCGATGTTCGCCCTCGTGCGCAAAGGCACGACGGACCCGAGCAACGACGTCCCAGGTGGCATCGACGTGCTGCGGCAAGCATGCGAGCAGCTCTCTCGCGAGCGCGGGCTGTCGGCGCGGCAAGCCGAAGTGCTCGACCTGCTCGTGCACGGATACGACGTGCCGTCCATCGCCGAGAAGCTCTTCATATCGGAAAACACCGTACGCACGCACACGAAGAAAGTGTACGCTCTGCTCGATGTGCACTCGAAACGCGAGATCGTCGACCTCGTGAACGCCCGCAGCGCAACGAGCGGAAAGGCAGGCGATGCGCCCTAAGGGAGGGAACGAATCGTTTCGAACGCCGGAGAGGGCTCCGGCGAAAAGACGTCCCGCACACCTCAGCGAGCAAAGGGCAGCCCGCGAAGAGCGACGAGGTTGGCGATGCTGGGAAAATGCCGGCGGGATCGCGAACCGATCAGGCAAGCACCGCAGCGCCGCTTGCCGACCGAGCGTTCGACCAGAAGCGCGCCCCATGCCTGTGCGAAGAGGATCGCAGACCGCACTCGCGGAATCTTAACCATCAGCGCGTTTCCTTTGTACCTTCTTAACAGCCCAGCCGATAAGCTGTCCCCAACGTATCGGATCGCAGAAGGAGAGCGCTGTGGAAGCAACGATGATCGAGATGGTCGCGCTGTTCTTGTCCGGATTCGCCTGCATGGGATCGGCATTGCTCCTCGCCGGGCTCCTGTTCGTGGAGAGGACCCCCGCAGGCTGGCAGATCAGAACCCCTTGGCAGCCCCGTCGATCCCGCTAGGCGCGCAGAGCGCAGAATTCGCCAGAACCCGCTCGCCAAACGCCTGAGCCCGAAATGACAGCCGAACGGAAGCGCGTCTGCGGGATGTCGCAAGGCTTGCAGGCGCATCCTCCTACGGAAGCAGCAGCTGGGCGATCTGCACGGCATTGAGCGCCGCGCCTTTGCGGATCTGGTCGGCCACCACCCACAGCGCCAAGCCGTGATCCACCGTGTCATCGCGGCGGATGCGGCCCACGTAGGTGTCGTTCGTACCCGCCAAAAGCCCCGGCATGGGATACGCGTTCTCGGCGGGGTCGTCCAGAAGCGTCACGCCCGGCGCCGCCGCCAGCGCCGCACGCGCAGCCTCCACGCTCACCTCATCCGCGAACTCCACGTTCACCGCCTCGCCGTGGCAGCGCAGCACGGGCACGCGCACGCAGGTGGCGGCCACGCGGATGCGCTCGTCGCCCATGATCTTC
The DNA here is from genome assembly GCF_002159915.1 of Gordonibacter sp. An230. Classification (GTDB taxonomy): domain Bacteria; phylum Actinomycetota; class Coriobacteriia; order Coriobacteriales; family Eggerthellaceae; genus Rubneribacter. The sequence continues at coordinate 35,904 of NZ_NFJP01000026.1, read as the reverse complement.
TTCGTCTCCACGACCATCTTCCACTCCTCTTTCGTGGAGCGGTCGTCGAGGAACTTGTCGATGTGCGGGATGCAGTTGAACGCGATGCGGTGCTGGAACGCCTCGACGGTCAGCTCGTCGTCGGCCTTGCCGTCCAGAAACTCGCGCGTCTGGTCGTACAGCTCGGCCATCGCCGGCGCGCCGGCGCCGCTCGCCGCCTGATAGGTGGACACCACCACGCGCGTGATGCGCGCCAGGTCGTAGAGCGGCTTCAGCGCCACCACCATCTGGATGGTGGAGCAGTTCGGGTTCGCGATCACGCCGGAATGCCACGCGATGTCGCCCGGGTTCACCTCGGGCACCACGAGCGGCACGTCCGCGTCCATGCGAAACGCGCTCGAGTTGTCGATCATCACCGCGCCGGCGCGCACCACGGCCTCGCGCAGCTGTTTCGACACGCTCGCTCCGCAGCTGAACAGCGCGATGTCCACGCCCTCGAAGCTCTTGGGCGTCATCTCCTGCACGGTCAGATCGCCCGCCGGCACGTCGCCGCAGCCGTCGAAGGGCAGCTTCTTGCCCGCCGAGCGCGCCGAGGCCAGCGCCCGCACCTCGCTCGCCGGGAAGTCAAGGTCGTGCAGCACGCGCAGAAACTCCGCGCCCACCGCGCCCGTGGCCCCCGCCACCGCCACCACCGGCCGCGCCGGCATGATCTTCGTCCACGTCATTCGCTGCTCCTTTGCTGCACGAAAAACCCGACCCGTTGCAAAAAACGCCCTCGATGCGGTTATACTACAAAAGTCAGCGGACCGCCTGAGGTGAAGACCAGGCGGCACCGTTAAAGTGGATAGACCGCTAGTTGCTGCTAGCGGTCATCTTTTTGATGCGCCATCAGCGTCTTGGCGAACGCCACCGCCTCCTGCAGCAGCCCGACGATCGCAGCCGCCAACCCGGCAGCCAAGCTGCCAGCTGAAGGAACGCGAGCATGGCATCCAAGCGAGTCGCCTCCTTTCGCAAAAGAAGGCGCCGCCCGACGCTCAGAACCTACGTTCGCCGATCCATCGACATTCTAGCACGAGAAGCGCCCCGCCTCGCATGCAGCGCCGATCTTTCGACGACGCGCTCCCGACGGTTTCCGCCAGCCCCCGATCAGGCAGTCCCGGCCATCGCCGCCGCCGGATTCGCCGGCGCGATCTTCGCCCACGCCATCGAAAACCCCCTTTTTCAAAAAACCTATAGGTTGGCGTAGTAAGTCAGCGAGCGGCGCTGGAGTGCACCGCATTCGTGGGATCGCGCGGACGAAGTGTGCTTCGTACGTGAGTTCGCGAGATCGCGCGAAGGCGGCGCACTCCAGCGCCACGCAGCGTCAAGCAGTTCCGCCGGTCGGTAGACCGGCGGAACTGCGGAACGGCGGAACCTCACCGCCCCTTCGCCATCTTCGCCGCGATCTCCTCGGCAGAGAGCTGCGTCTCCTCGAACACGCTGTCGCTGTCCAGATCGAACGCCGTGTGCAGGCAGCGAACGGCAGCGGCGGCCTGCGCGCCGTCCACCACCACGGACAGGCGAATGGGCGAGGTGGAGATGGCCAGGATGTTGATCTGGTTCTCCCCCAACGTCGAGAACGCGCGCGCCGCCACGCCGGGCGACGACTTCATGCCCGTGCCCACGAGGCTCACTTTCGCGATGTCCTCGTCCACGTCGTAATCGCGCGCATTGATGCCAGGCAGGATGCGCTCCACCGTTTCGCTAGCGCGCGCCAGATCGGCGCCGGGGCACGTGAAGCTGATGTCGGTGAAACCGTCCTCGGAGATGTTCTGGATGATCATGTCCACGCTCACGTTGTTGCCCGCCAGCGCGCTGAACACCTTCGCAGCCACACCGGTCATGTCGGGCACGCCGCGGATGGTGAACTTCACCTCGGACGTGTCGTGGGCGATGCCGGTGATGACGGCTTCCTCCATCATGTCGGTTTCCTCCTTGATATAGGTGCCCGTCGCGTCGGAGAACGCAGAGCGGGAATGGATGACCACCTCGTATTTGCGCGCGAACTCCACGGCGCGCATCTGCAGCACGCCGGCACCGGCGCCCGACAGTTCCAGCATATCGTCGTAGCTGATGGCGTCCAGTTTCTTGGCGCGCGGGCACACGCGCGGGTCGGCCGTGTACACGCCGTCCACGTCGGAGTAGATCTCGCACACGTCGGCGCCCAAGCCATGGGCCACCGCCACCGCCGTGGTGTCGGAGCCGCCGCGGCCAAGCGTGGTGATGTCGCCGTTCGCATCGATGCCCTGAAAGCCCGCCACCACGGCGATCATGCCTTTGTCCAAAGCCTCCGTGATGCGCTCGGTGTGCACCATCATGATCTTCGCCTTGGCATGGGCGCCGTCCGTCTCGATGCCAGCCTGGCGACCGGTGAAGCTCATGGCCTTGTAGCCGCGCGCTTCGATGGCCATGGCGAGCAACGTCATGGACACCTGCTCGCCGGTGGACAACAACCGGTCCATCTCACGGGCGGGCGGGTTGTCGTTCAACTGGTTCGCCAGACCCACCAGCTCGTCGGTGGTCTTGCCCATGGCCGAAACGACAGCCACCACATCGTGTCCCTGCTGCTTCTTCGCGATAAGCTTCTTCGCGACCATCTGGATGCGCTCGGGCGAAGCGACGGACGTGCCTCCGAATTTGCATATGATGAGCGACATGACGTTCTTTCTCGTCCGGGGAATGCTGGTCGGATTACCACTATACCAAACATCCAGCGCGGAACCGAGCGAAAACCCGTCGTCAAACGCGTTTTCCATGGGGAATGCGAAGCGATGAGAAGGCACGAGACGCCTGCGCGAAAATCGAGCCACGCCCAGATGCGCAACCCGAAACGGACAGCGCAACCCGCCATGCCCGCCGGACTGCCATCGGACCCCGCACGGACATGCGACCTGAAGCAGACGCCCCGAAGAGGGCGGCAAGACGTGCACAGCTTCGATTTGCATGGAAAACTCGGCTTCCGAAAAGAAACGGGGGGGGGGCAACCACCTCCGAACACGCCGGTCCCCGGCCCCCCGCACGTCAACAGATGCATCGAGCGGAGGAGGGGGGCATCCACCGCCGTATCACGGACTCTCTCGCCAGCAGCATTCCGCCGCCCCCCAGTCGAAAGCGGCGCCCCGCTTGACGAAGGCCTCGCGCCCCATGGAGAGATGTCGCCCTCCGCCGGCTCTAATCGATAGCGACGCCCCGCCCCCGCCGCGTCCGTCCGACCCGCCGATTCGCGCACGCCGACGGCGATTTGGCAAGAGGGACCGTGCGAAATGGCACAGATCGCGCCTTGTGCATAGATGTCGAACTCCGTTCAGAGCGTTTTTCGCTTTCTGAAAATCAGCGACCTGCGGAAATGGAGGCGGTGCAGCAGCAAGGGGCACCGAAAAAAGTCCGCGATCCATGCACAAGGCGCGATCTGTGCCATTTCGAACGGCTTTCCGCACCGCCTCCCCATTTTTCGATGTTCGCTCGATAACAACGCCCCAAACTCTGATGCTTTCAAAAGCTTCCAACCCGACTTCGATCACCGACCCTTGCCTTGCCGCCGAAAGAAGCACCCGCGAGCAGAGATCGCACGACTACCAGAGCGAATCGGCAACGAAGGAGAGGGCGCGAAGCCAGATGGAGAGCTTGTCCGAAAATCCGAACGCAGCCGGAGGCTCCTCCCCTGCGGACGGTTTGGGCGAATCGACGACCGACGATTCGGAAGCCACAGACGCCGTAGCCGATGGAACCGACGCCGCCGAAGACGAGATCGCGGAGGCGAAAACCACCGGTCCGGTCGGCAAGCCGGAAACCTCAAAGGCAGCTGGAGGAAGCGTTTGGCGAAACGCCGCCGAAGCGGCAGGAGACTCAGGAGCCGCAGGAACCTCGGGCATTGCCGGAGCAGCCGGAGACGACGGAGCAGCCGACGGCTCGGAGGAAGCCGGTACTCCCGGGATGCTGATTCCCGCAGGAACGGGCATCTGAAGCTGCCGCACGTCGAACCCGACCACCATCAGCGCGGCCATCATGAGCATAATCCCCAAAGCGCAGCACGCCCCGGCAATTGCAAACCACCGCTTCATGTTACCCTTCATGCGCAGCCCCCTTCTCGTCGAATCGCCCGGATTTCGGCGCCTTCACGAACAGCGACTTTATTTTCGCCGCGTACTTCCGCGACGCCTCGATAAACCACACGCTCGCCCTCTTTGCTCCGAACAGGCAGAACACTCCCAAGCCGAAGCAGAGCAGCCCGCCGCCCAACTGCCACACCCCCACCACCGGCATCCCAGTCGCCACGCAATACACAAACATGATCAGTCCAAGCGGAGCCCCCAGCAAAAGTCCGCCGGACACAAGCCAGACCGAAAACGCAAGCGCCCAAATCAACACGTACACGCTGAACGCCGCCGATGCGGCAACAAGCGCAAGCGTCACCCAAATAGGCGAAAGCGCCACGGCCAGAATCCAGTTCACCGAAGCGCTGCCCGTCTTCGACTTCGCAATGGCTTTCGGAATGGGCGGCAGTTCCGCCACGATGGACCGCGCCACCTCCGAAGGCCCTCCAAGCGCTGCCACGGCCTCCGCCTCGGACGAACCGTCTTCGATGCGGTCGTCGATCATCTCCTCGATGAAGGCGACGGACTTGTCTGCCTCCGATGCGGGAAGGCCGGCCAGCTCGCACCGAAGCGCCTCCAAGAACTCCCGCTTTCCCATCTTGCTCATGCGTCGCCCCTCGCTTCCTCGCCTCTGATGAACCGGTAGATCGCCTGCACGTCGTCCCATTCGTCCACGAATTCGTCCAACCGCGCGCGACCTTCGGACGTGATGCGGTAATACTTCCTCAGCCGCCCGTTGTGCTCGACGGAGCGCACCGTCAGATGCCCCGCCGCCTCCAACCGCTTGAGCAGCGGATACAACGTCGATTCGGTCAAGCCCAGCACATCGGGAACGCTTCGCAGGATACGGTACCCATACGAGTCCTCGGTGCGTATCGACGCGAGCACGCACGCTTCGAGAAACCCTCTCTTCATCTGCGCGTCCACGTTATATACCTCCGTTAGTCTTATACTATGTATTACATAGTACTATATGACGCGATGTCTTTCAAGAGGGAAGCGAGAAGCCGGAAGACAGGAAGAGACGGGCATAAGACCAGCTGCTCAAGCAATACCGCCGTTGGCTCAACGTGAAGCGAGAAGCCGGAAGGCAGGAAGAGACGGGCATGGATGAGAAAAATGCAAGGAACGAGAAAGGAGGGGCACGAGCGAAACTGAGGCGGGGAGGCGGAAGCACGAAAAGGGATGGAGCGTGGAAAAGCCGGGGCTGCAATCATAAGCGTAAGAGGCCGAGAGGAGAAGAGAGGCGCGAGACGAAGAAGAACGGCTTACGATCACGTAAGGACGAGGTAAGCGTTCCCCAAGCCACCCGTAAGGTGCAGCGTCCATACTGTACGAAAGACGAAAAGCGCGCATGTCGCAGATGACGGGAGGGCTTATGGGCAGATCGCTCGGAACAACCTGCAAGGCAATCGCACTTGTCGCGGCAACAGGAGCCGCCCTGTTCTTCGCCTGCCTTTTCGGCGAATGCAGTCGGGTACGCTACCCCACCCGCGGGAAAGGACCCTCCCGCATTTCGAAACGCGGGAAGTGAAGCGAACCTTCGGCCTTTGCCTTTGCGCATGCTGGCGAGCGGTGCTCGCTCGACAGAAGCGGCCGCAACCATGCGCGAAACGACCGCGCTGCGCATCGGCGGCCGCGACCGTGCGCCAAGAAGCGCAGCGATCACGAGCGGAGCCCGGCCCTCGCCCCCGCCCATGATCGTTTCGCCCCTCCTTCAACGCCCCGCGAACACGCGCACCCGCAGCCGTCCACCTTCAAACGCCCGGCCAAGCCCGCCTCTCGAAGCCTACGCCCCGCTCAACGCGAGCCTCATCGCACCTCGTTGACCAGCTTGAACACCCGCTCCTTCTCCCCTTTCAGGAAGTGGACGATGTTCTCGCAGCTCAGACGCTCCAAGTCCTCGATGGCCGTCGTCGAGTAGAACGCCGAGTGCGGCGTGATGATCACGTTGTCGCGCCCCACGAGCGGATGGCTCGCCAAATCGGGCGTCTCGTCGTACAGCACGTCGGCGCCGAACGCGCGCAACGCGCCCGCGTCGAGCGCTGCCACGAGCGCCTCCTCGTCCACGCACAGGCCGCGGCCCAAATTGATGAAGAGGGGTCGGCGCGCCATCGCGGCGAACGCCGCTTCGTCGAAGTAGCGTGCGTTTTCCTCGGTTAGGCACATATGGTTCACGATGATGTCGGACTGGGCTAGAAGCTCGTCTTTCGTCACGCGCGTCACGCCGCGTTCGCAAAACTCCGCGTCCTCCACGTACGGGTCGCACGCTATCACGCGCTTCACCAAACCCGACGCCTTCCCAGCCGTGCACTTGCCGATCTTTCCGAACCCGACGATTCCCAAAACCTGATCTTCCAGACGCGGCCACTGCGGAGCGGCGGCGTAATCCCACCTGTGGCGCTCGTCGATCTCGCGCTGGTAGAACTTGAGGTGCTTGTTAAGCGCGAACATATACGCGATGGCGCTCTCCGACACGTCCCAGGTGCAGTACTCGCCCACCGGGCATACCCCGATGCCCCGCCGCGTTGCCTCGTCCAAATCAACTTGGTCGAATCCGGTGGAGTTGAGCGACACCACCTTGAGCTTCGGCGCATGGTCCATCGCCTCGGCGTCCACCGTGACGAACGCCGTGAGCAGCGCGTCGGCGTCGGCGAGGCGGGCGTAGAACCCGCCGCGGTCGGCCTCGTCGTACTCGTACACCTCCACCTCGACGTCCGCGCCGAGGCCCGCTCGCAGCGTTTCGATCTCCAACGCGTGATCGGGCATCATGGAGTCGGGGTGATCGCAGATCAGAACCTTCATGAGCATCTCCTATTCGCTCGCATCCGAAGACGTGACAAAAGACGAAGAACGGGACGGGGGCATGGGGGCTCAAGGGAGGACGATGACAAACGCCGCAAGCGGGAAGCGGAAGCCGGAAAGCGGATGGCGGAAAGGGACGGCGGAAGCGAGCAGCGCCCCTCTTCGCATCCACCCATGCGCCCCGTTCGCAAGATTGTCGCGCAGGCGAACGGAGCGCATCCTCCCGCACGCAGCAGACGTCGCCGCGCCTCCAACATGAACTGCGCGCATTCCCAACGGACGCGCCCTCCCACATACGGCAGGCATCGCCTTCGACCCTCCCGACTGCACCCCGGAACTCCCCGCCCCGCGCTTCCAAAGCCCGCCCGATCAAACGCGCGACCAGGCGGGCAAGGCGACCGTCCGCAGCCTCAAGCGCCGCGGACGGCCTGCTCGCGTTACGGGCGCTCGATGGGCTGCGTGAGGCAGTGGGGGCCGCCGCCCGCATGCAGGATCTGGTCGAGCGGCACGTCGATGACGTCGATGCCGAGCGCGCGCATCTTGTCGTTGATGTGCTTGTTCTTCTCGATGGCGATGACCTTGCCGTCGCCGATGCACTGCACGTTGCAGCCGTGCTTGTACATGTCCTCGCTGTCCACGGGAATGAGCTCGAAGCTGCGGCGGCGGAGCATCTGCAGGAAGTTGTACGGCAGCTGGTCGATGCAGGCAAGCGCCACCTGCGGGGCCACGATGTTGAAAATCATGTCGAGGTGCAGGTTGTCCGGCGGGCACGGCACGCCCACCACGGTGTAGCCGAACTTCTGCAGCTGGTCGCGCAGGTTGTCCACGCCGGCCTGGTCGGTGCGGTCCACCTGGCCGAACGCCAGCGTGTGCTCGTCGATCATCCAGAAGTCGCCGCCCTCCATGCAGCCGGCGTTCACGCGGGCCACGATGGGCACGCCCATCTCCTTCAATTTCTCCTCGTAGGCCACGGCCTCCACCTGACGCACCGGATGGCGGAAGTGGCCTATCACGGCGCCTTCCTTGATCATGCAGCCGTAGTCGCGGGCGAAGGTCATCACCTCGAACTCGGGGCGCGCCTCCACCTCCACGACCTCGATGCCATTGGCCTTGTAGGCGTCCACGAGCATCTGCCACTCGGACACCATGACCTCGTTTTTCTCCTTATCGCCTTTCTTCATCCACTCGGCGGTGATCACGTTGATGCCGTTGAACTTGTAGTAGCGCGGCGAGCACATCATCACCTTTTTGAGCGGATTGGTGGCGTTCGACACGTACACCTTCTCGTCTTCAGCCATGGGAGTCTCCTTTCTCTAGCATGGTCTTCGATCACTTGCGTACAGGTCGCTCGGGTCTTAAATCATTACCAGCACTGCCAAGAACGCACAGCAGCAGGCAAAGAGGATGCCGACGATAGGCGCGGCCTTCTTCACCCAGTCGCCGTAGCTCATGTGCGCGGCGGCGGTGCATGTCATCACCACGATGGAGCACGGGGTAATCATCTTCGCCAAGCCAAGCGCCATCAGGTAGATGATGACCATGATGTACACGTCCACGCCCGCGAACTGGGACAGCGTGCCCATGATGCCCATGGTGGCGGCGGCAAGGCCAGTGGACGAGGGAATCAGGCAGGCAATCAGGAAGTAGCACACCAGCGCCACGATGACGAACGCCACGGGCGGAAGCGAGGCCAACGCGCCCTCGCAGGCATGCAGGATAGACGGGGTTATCTGGCCGTTGTCCATGACAACCTGGATGCCTCGCGCCAGCGGCACAACGAACGCAGTGGGAACCAGACCGGCGGCTCCTTTGAGGATGATGTCGATGGTTTCATCGGCGCTGTAGCGCATGACCACGCCGATGAGGATGACCATGACGAGCGTAATCATCGACAGTTCAGGGAAGTACCAGTTGCCGAATGCCGTCATGTCGGTACCCAGGATGTTGCACACGATAGGCGTAGCGGCCACCCAGGCCACGAAGTCCTCAAAGAACGTCCAATCGGGGTTGAGCGACGTCCATGGCGTCAGGCCGATGATCATGAACACGAATGTGAGGACGAACAGAGCCAGCGCGCCCTTCTGGCGGCCCGTGAGGGCAAGGTCTCCGTCATCGGCTGCGGGGAATTCTTTCAAGTCCTGCTCGCGACGGAAGAACTGGATGGACTTCTCCGGGTGCGCCTTGATCCTATCCGCATAGCGGCAGATGAGGAAAATCACAATGGCGTCGAAGATGACGAACATCGCCACGCGCTCCAGCATACCCTCGCCGGGCGAAATGCCCGCGATGCCGGACGCAATGCCCGTGGAAAACGGGTTGATAATGGACGACAGGCAGCCGATCTGGGTGCCGAACACCACGATCATGATGGCCGTCACGGTATCGAGCCCTAAGGCCAAGATAACCGGGACGAACATCAAGAAGTACACGATGCCTTCCTCGTAAGCGCCTTCCAACGTGCCGAAGAACGACATGATGACAACCAGGATGGCGATGAGCAGGTGCATGTTGTTCTGGTTGGCGTTGGTGATGCGCTTGATGGCGGTTTTCAGCGCACACGTGCGATCCATCATCTCAAGCAGGCTGCCGAACAGCAGGATGGTGAGCGAGATGGAGATTGCGCCGCTTACCGTGCCGCCGCCCAGCATGCCCGTGATGGGCGCCATGAAGATGTCCCACAGGCCTTGCGGGTTGGATTCCACGGTGTGGTACGTGCCCGCAACGGCATCGCCGCCTTCGGTCAAATCGTACGCACCGCCCGGAACAACCCAGGTCAAAAGCGCAATCAGCGCGATGATGGCGAACAGTATCACGTACGTGTTCGGCATCTTGAACTTTTTCTTCACTTTCTTTTTCGCTTCCACTTCTTCAGCCATGGAAGCCCCCTTCTCTCATGGGTCGCAAAGCCCTCCCTTATGCCTTGCGACCAACGGACAGAATGGACGAACCGGGTTCGGGGCGTGTGCAGCCAAGCCCCAAGGGCGAAAGCCCCTTAGGCTGCCACGAGACACAGGCGCGCCCCTTCCCCGAAAACGCGCGAGAACGGATGCCGCCGCCCCCGGTAAGGCCATGATCCAACAGCACGACTCGACGGGTTTGGCAGCATCCCCGCTTCCTACACGCGCGGGATGTACAGGTTGCCCAGCGTGGCGGCCATGATGGCCTTGATGGTGTGCATGCGGTTCTCGGCCTGCTGGAACTGACGGCCGCGATCGCAGTAGAACACGTCGTCGGTGACCTCCATGGCCTCGATGCCGTGCTTGTCCTTGATGTCGGCGGCGTAGTCCGTCTCGGCGTTGTGGAAGGCCGGCAGGCAGTGCAGGAATATCCAGTCGGGGTTCTTGACGTGACTCACGAGCTCGGCGTTCACCTGGTAAGGCGACATGAGGCGCACGCGCTCGGCGAATTGGGACTCCTCGCCCATGGCCGCCCACACGTTCGTGTACACGGCGTCGGCGTCCCTCACGGCTTCCACCGGGTCGTTCGTCACCGTGATGTGCGCGCCGCTTTGAGCGGCGAAGGCCTGCGCCACCTCCACGATGGCCGGATCGGGCTCGAGCTCGGCCGGCGTGGCGTTCACGTAGTTCACGCCCAGGATGGCGCTCGTGATCATGAGGGAGTTCTGCACGTTGTTGCGACCCTGCCCGCAGTAGGCCAGCGTGAGGCCCTCCAGCATGCCGAAGTTCTCCTTCATGGTCATGAAGTCGGCCAGCATCTGCGTGGGATGCTCCTTGTCGGTGAGGCCGTTCCACACCGGCACGCCGCTGTACTTTGCGAGGTCTTCCACGTGCTCCTGCGCAAATCCGCGGAACTCGATGCCGTCGAACATGCTGCCCAGCACGAGCGCGGTGTCGCGCACCGTCTCCTTCTTGCCCAGCTGGATGTCGTTCTTGCCCAGGTACTCGGGGTGCGCGCCCAGGTCGATGCACGCGGTGGTGAAGGCGGCGCGGGTGCGGGTGGAGGTCTTCTCGAACAGAAGCGCGATGTTCTTGCCCGCGAGGTAGTGATGCTCGACGCCCTTCTTCTTTAGGTCCTTGAGGTGCTCGGCGAACCCGATGAGGTACGTCAGCTCGTCTTTGGTGTAGTCCCTCGTGGAGAGGAGGCTGCGCCCCTGGAATACGGACTCGGTCATGTGCAACTCCTTTCGAATCGATGCCCTGTGCGTCCCACCCCGACGGTCGCTGCGCCCAAAAGCGCCGCCCCTCTCGGCAGGTCGGGCACGAAGGCATCATACGCAGCGCCGCCGAGCGGGCCTCTAGACGAGCGGACAAAACCGCTGCAACCCGCTTTGTCCGTTCGAACAAGCGCCCACGCGCAGCGGGAACTTAGGATGAGGCAAGGCTGACAGAGAGCGAAAACGGGGGTTCGAACATGGTTCTCTCACCCATCGACTACGTCATCATCGCGCTGTACTTCATCGTCATCGTGGCTATCGGCTTCACCGCCGCGCGGCTTTCCAAAACGCAGGAAGACTACCTCGTGGCTGGCAGACGGCTTTCGTTTCCCCTGTTCTTCGGCTGCATGGCGGCGCTCACGCTGGGCGGGGGTTCCACGATCGGCAGCACAGAGCTCGGCTACGAGTACGGCTTCGGCGGCATCTGGCTCAACCTGAGCATCGGGCTAGGCTTGGTGCTCGCGGGGTTTCTGGTAACGAGCAAGCTGTCCCGCTTGCGCGCCCTCAGCGTGAACGAGGTGGTGGAGAAAAGCTACGGACCCACGGCGCGCGTGTTCAGCTCGACGCTTACGCTCATCTACACGCTCACGCTCAGCGTGGTGCAGGTCATCTCCATCGGCACCATCATCAACGGGGTCGTCGGCCTCGACCCCACGCTGTCGATGGTGGCAGGCGGAGGCATCGTCATCCTGTACACGTTCGTGGGCGGCATGTGGTCGGTCACCATGACCGACATCGTGCAGTTCGTCGTGAAGACGGTGGGCATCCTCATCCTCGCCCCCATCTTCTGCATCTCGGCTGCGGGCGGTTGGGATGCCCTTGTCAGCAAGGTGCCCGAAACGTACCTGTCGGTGGGCAGCATGGGTTTCGACAAAAGCTTCTCCTACCTCGTGCTGTACGTGCCAGGGCTCATCATCGGACAGGACATCTGGCAGCGCATCTTCACCGCCAAAAACGAAAGGGTTTCGAAGCGGGGCACCATCGGCGCGGGCATTTACAGCATCCTGTACGCGCTGGCCACCGTCATCATCGGCATGAGCGTGGCCGTGCTGTTGCCCCACCTCGACGATCCGCAGAACGCGTTCGTGGTGGGCGTGTCCACGTTCCTACCGATGGGCGTGCGCGGCCTCGTGCTGGCTGCGGCCATGGCGGCCACGATGTCGGTGTCAAGCGGCACCATCTTGGCCTCGTCCACCATCCTGTACAACGACTTGTACGCGCGCTTCATTCAGAAAAGAGGGGATCGCAGAACGGCGCTTCTTGAAGAAGTGACTGTCACGCGACTGTTCGCCCTGATCATCGGCGTAGTGGTGATGATCTGCTCGCTATGGATCAACGATGTGCTGGCAGGCATCGACATCTGCTACGGCTACCTGTCAGGCTGCGTGTTCGTGCCGCTCGTGGCCAGCTTCGTGCTCAAGCGCTTCAGCCCCAACGCAGGGCTGTACGCGCTCGGCGCGAGCGCCGTCGTCGTCACCGCGTGCTTCCTCGTCGTCGGCACGTCCAGCTCCGTTCCCATCGTGGCGGGCATGATCACAGGTCTGGCAGTGTACGCGGCAACGAACCTCTTCGACAAACGGAAGACGCCTTCGCCGTTCCAGCAGTAATGAGGCACCTGGCGAGGGCGATTGACGACTCAACATGAGTTTGCAATTACGATCGCACGTGAAAAACCCTCGGGTTTTGCAAGGGCCGGTCCTGTTGGGACTGGCCCTAGTTTTATTTAGACCTTGCGAGGTCGGGCAGGAACACGAGGCTGAGCAGGTTCACGAGCGCCTTGTCGTCTTCGCGCGGGATGTCGAGAACAGCCTTTATTTTGCGCATGCGGTAGCGCACGGTGTTGGGATGCTGGTGCAACTCATCGGCGATCGCCTTCACGTCACCATGCCGAGCGACAAGCACCTCAGCCGTGCGCATGAGCTCGGTACCGTGCTCCTCGTCGTAGGCGGCAAGCTTTGATCGATGCAAGTCGCTTGCGCTCATGAACAGGCGATCGCTCTTCGCGGCAATCGCAAAGGCATCTAGATGCAGATCGGCCCATCGCACCAGGCGCAGCCCTTGCCGCTGCGCGCTGGCGACGGCGGAAAGCGCCTGCCGGATGGAAAGATCGCCATCGCTCAAAGGCATTGTCTCGCTCGCGCCTCCGTACAGGCCGGCCTCCTGAGCAGCCACAACCAGGCAGCGATCTTCAGCGGCCGACCGCTCCTTCTCGCTTGCCGACGAATAGGACACGAACGCCAAAATGTGCTCGCGATAGCGGCACACCCCGACCGACTCAATGGCAGGGAACTCCTTTCTCAGACCCCCCCCCCGCCATCGCGAGGGACACCGAATCGAGCATAGCGTAGAAAGAGCACGTGTCACCCGCGCGCAGGGCGAACGCGAAGCATTGCAGCTTCGACCCCGTCACACCGACGAGAGAGCTCAGGCGCACACGCACGCGATCGCCGTCATGGGCATCCATCAGCTCGTCGAGGGCCTTTTCCTTGTCCAGTTCGTCTCGATCACGCTGGATAAGAGCAAGCGACTGGTATGCCACCGTCTCATGGTAGGCTCCGTCGTACAGGTAAAGCGGCACACCGCACGCTTCGCTGGCCATGCGCACAGCATCGCTGATGGGAGGCTCGTACACTGTTTTGATGGCGATGGCGGAAACGTCGCGGCGCATCATCGCCAAAAGCGACTTCTCCGCAAGGTCGGGATTGCCGTACGCGAAACCCAGGTTCGTCAGGATGAGCTCGCCCGGCTTGTACACGCGGTACTCGTTGTAATCGGGCGGGCAGTCGAGAATGCCCACATTGCGCACCTCGCGACGCTCAGCGCCTTCGCACGGGGCGATCGGCTCCACGCGCGTGAACGCCGGCAACGCGATGATGTCCGCGACGGTAACCATGGCCCCTCCGTCCTCCGATGCACCCGACCTGCGCATCATACCCCATCGAGCATGTCCGGAAAAGGCCGCACCGCGCGAAATAGGCGGGCGAATCAAAAGTTTGCGCGTATGCCTAGAAAATCATAGATACAGAATATCCGTTCGCAAGATAGTTCTCAGTTCGCAGGCGATGCCGATCCGAACGGAGAAAGCTATGGCGAAGAAAGGGACAAGTAGCCCTTCTTCCATCGCGCAGTTCTGACTCGAGCAAAGCCGAAGCTCGCTACCGAATACCGAACGCCACGTAGGAGATGGCGAGAAAGCCCGAAAGACCCCCCCCCCCCGAGAGCGCACACGCAGCCTTTGAGCACCAACATGGCGGCGAACGGCAAAGGCAGAGGAAGCGCAAGGATCACGGCCAGGGCCAACGCCCATCCCGCCAGCACGGCGGCAATCATTGCAACCGCGCTCACCACCACAAGGGCGACCGCATACGAACGCGGCAGAAATCCCACTACGCCGGCAACTGCGTCGGGAGGGGCGAAACGACCGCCCCCAAGCAGCTCAACGCAAGCTAGCGGAATAGCGCACGAAACAAGCCCGACGCCCCCAGCTCGGCAACCCCGCGTCAGAAAGGCCGGATGTATCGCCGGGGCACACCGCATGCAAGATGGCGAACACCGCCACTCTCGCCGCACCGTCGACAAAAACCGTAGTCAATGGCGCACCTGCCCACAGCGCAAGCGACAACATCCACTTTGGTCAGCCCAGCTGCTCTATAGCGAGTGTCCCCGCACCATCTTCGCAGAGCATTTCATCGTGCGCAGGATCGACATATTCGAAAAGGGGCAGAAGAAGCACGTGGCATCCGCGGACAACCAGTAGAAAGCATAAGACGACGGGACACAACGTCCGCAACCGCCCAACCAAAAGAGGGAAAGCGGGCTCACGACGCACGCCTTCGACGAGGGTTGCAGGTTTGCACGACTAGACCGTACAAACCCGAGCTCGACTCGCCGACCCCGCATCCAACCTTTCCGCGCATCATCGGCGCACCTTTTCGAGGAAACGTTTTCTCAACCCTGCCGGCAAAATCCCCCTCTTGATGCCCCTTCCATCGTATCCTTTTCATTCGCATAGATAGGAGACCTCATGAGCACGCTTTTCCATAACGCAACCTTTTATCCTATGACCTCAGAAGGTGCGCGAGCCGAAGCCATTGCGGTCGACGACGACGGCATCATCTCATTCGTCGGATCGCTCGAAGAGACCCGCAGCCGAACCCCTGATGCAGACGAGATCGACCTCGGAGGAGCCCATGTGCTACCCGGGTTCATCGACCCCCACAGCCACTTCGTTGGAGCGATGCAGTACGTGCTGTACGCCGACCTCTCCACCTGCGCCTCGTTCTCGGACATCCAGCGCGTCATCCGAGATTTCATCGACGAGCGCAACGTCGGCCCCGACGGCGTGGTCATGGCGACCGGATACGACCAAAACGCGCTGGCCGAAGGACGCCATCCCGACAAAACCGTCCTCGACGAGGTTTCAACCAGCATCCCGATCATGGCCGTCCACGCCTCCAACCACATGGCCGTTGCGAACAGCCCGCTGCTTCGGCTGGCCGGCATCGACGAATCGACACCCGACCCCGAAGGAGGTCATTTCGGGCGGGTGGGCGACACGCTCGAGCCCGACGGATACGCCGAGGAACCCGCAGCCATGAACGCGCTGTACGCCGTCACCACGCCGCGCATCGCCTTCGACCCAAACGCCATCGCCGACGACATGCAGCTCGTGTACCTCGAGCACGGCGTCACCACCTGCCAAGACGGCGCCACACCCGCGAACATGGTCGACATGCTGCGCGCGCTCGCCGACAACGGCAAGCTCAAGATTGACGTGGTGGCCTACCCCATGCACGGCGAGGACGTAGACGCTATTCTTGAGAAGCACGCCGACCTCGACGGCCTCGACTACCATGGGCATCTGCGCATCGGCGGGCTCAAGATGTTCTTGGACGGATCGCCCCAGGGCCTCACCGCGTGGATGACCGAGCCCTACTCCGCAGGGCCCAAAGGAGAGGACGACTGGGTCGCCTACGGCACCATGACCGACGAGGATGCCGCCGCGTTCGCCCGCAAAGCCATCGACTCAGGGCATCAGCTGCTGTGCCACGCAAACGGCGACGCAGCCAGCGACCAGCTTCTGCGCGTGTACGCCACCGCCCTCGACGCGTCCGACAACCCTCGCAAGCGCGAACTGCGGCCGGTGATGATCCACTGCCAAACTGCGCGTGCCGACCAGTACGATCGCATGGCCGAGCTGGGCATGATCCCATCCATCTTCTCGTCGCACATCTGGTATTGGGGAGATGTGCACCTCAGGAACTTCGGCCCGAACCGTGGCGGCCGCATCAGCGCTTGCGGCGATGCCAAGCGGGCCGGCCTGCCCTTCACGCTGCACACCGACACACCCGTGCTGCGACCGAACTTGATCGAAGCGGCCTGGTGCGCCGTGAACCGCGTGACGAAGAACGGCGTGCAACTCGACGAAGAACAAAAAGTAAGCGTGTACGACGCCCTGCGCGCCATCACGGCGAACGCCGCCTACCAGTACGGCGAGGAGGACCGCAAAGGCACGCTCGAGCCGGGCAAGCTGGCCGACTTCGCCGTCCTCGACCGCGATCCGTTCGCCATCGACCCCGCCGACCTGCGCAACGTTGCCGTGCTCGCCACCATCAAGGAGGGAAAAGAGGTGTACCGAAAGTAGCGGGCGGGCTTATTGGAAGGGCCTCTTCCGACACGCCGCCTTTTCCGAGGCGACTCGGACGCGCCGACAACCCCTACCGCCGCCCCGATTCGACCGATCGGAGCGGTCGGAAGGTTTTCCGAGGAGACTCCCAGGAAGCGCTCCTTGGCAGCGCAATCTCGCCGCGACTCCTTTTCGCCCGCGAAAACGGAGCAGCCCGGCGAACCGAGCATCCGCACCAAACTCGCCGCCGCCCGGGTCGGCACGCGTCGCCCCAGTCCCAGCCCGTGCGCTACCCTTCGGCCTCCGGCATCTTCACCAGCAGGATGAAGCCCAGCACGAACAGCGCGGCGACGGACAACACGCCCACCGAAGAGCTGCCCGTCATCTGCGTGAACACGCTCACCAGAAGCGTGCCCATGACGGCGGCGTACTTGCCGAAGATATCGAAAAAGCCGTAGTACTCATTGGCGCGATCCTTCGGTATGAGCTTGCCGAACTCGCTGCGCGAGAGCGCCTGGATGCCGCCTTGGAACAACCCCACGCACACGGCCAGCACCCAGAACTCCACAGCCGAGCGCAAGAAGAACGCCGCGAACAGCGTGATGCACAGATACGCGCCGATGGCCACGAGCAGCATGCGCTTCGTGCCGAACCGTCCAGCCAGCCGCCCGTAGGCGATGGCCGAAGGGAACGCCACGAACTGCGTCACCAACAGCGCCAAGACGAGCTGCGTGGAGTCGATCCCCAGATCGGTGCCGTAGCTCGTGGACATCTTGATGATGGTGTGCACGCCGTCGATGTAGCAGAAGAAGGCCAGCATGAACAGGCGCAGCCGCCGGTCGCGCCAGATGCGCCCCAGCGTGCGCGCCAGCCCGGAGAACGTATCGCGCACCAGATGGGCGGAGTGCTGTCGATAGTGCGTCTGCCGCACGTTGCGCAGAAGCGGGATGCTGAACGCCACCCACCACGCGGCCGTGATCAGAAACGCGATCTTCATTCCCGCGTCCATGGGGATGCCGACGGACGGACCGCCCAGCACCACTGCCAAGCACGCAACGAACGGCACGCACGAACCGATGTAGCCCCAAGCGTAACCCTGCGACGACACCTCGTCGTAGCGATCCTCGTCGGTTGCGTCCACCAAGAACGCGTCGTAGAACACCATCGAGCCGTTCAGCATGACCGAGGCGATCACATAGACGATCAGAAACGCGATCGCCGTCGAAGGGATGCCGAGGGCCGCCAGCGCCACGGCACCCGTGCCCACGGTGCCCACGAAAAACTTCTTCTTGTTGCCCTCGAGGTCGGCGAGGCTGCCCAGAATGGGCATGAGCAACGCCAAGACGAGCGACGCCACCGTCTCTGCATAGCCCCACGCCACCACCACCGAAGAGCCCGGCTCCGCGATCGAGGCGAAGTACACAGGGATAAGCGCGGTGGCCAGCATCATGAACGCGGAGTTGCCCACGTCGTAGAGAATCCAGCTCTTCTCCTGCTTGGTCAGCTTGCCCGCCATATTGAAACCTTTCGCCTCGTTTGGTCATGCGGCCGCCCCACCCAACGCGGTCGAATGCTCGCTCCGCGCCGTCGGCCCCGAAGCCCGCACGCCCCGCCCTCCGTTCGCAAGCGGGAACGAACCCTCCTCCACAAGTGGGAAACCAACGGTTAACAACCGCCCGCTCATTGTATATGATAGCGAGTAGCATCGTCCGTAAAATCGCCGTCAGAAACGGAGCCTTCCCCATGCCCTCCCTCATCACCCACGACTTCTTCGGACGCGACATCTACGATCGCTTGTTTGGCACCATCGGCGGCTCGCGCGACGAGGCTGACGCCTTCCTTCTGGGCAACCAAGGCCCCGATCCGCTGTTCTACGCCGTGCTGAGCCCTCGCATGCGCGCCCACCGTCGCTTGGGCAGTACCATGCACAGCAAGAAGCCCACCGAGCTCATCAAGGCGCTCAAGGACGCGTTGTCAATCTTGAACGGCGCGGAGCTTCCCATCGGGCGCGCCTATGCGCTTGGCTTCTTGTGCCATTATGCGCTCGACTCCACCGCGCACCCTTTCGTGTACTATCACGAGTACCGCCTGTGCGACGCCGGCGAACCGGGCCTCTCACGCGCCGACGGCAGCGAAGTCCACAGCCTTATCGAAAGCGAGCTCGACGAGCTGTTGCTGTTCACACGGCGCGGGCAGACGGTCGCCACGTTCGACCCCTCCGCCGAGATCCTCAAAGCGAGCGACTTCGTGCTGCATGTCGCGTCGAAGCTCCATGTCTACCTGGCCCTCACCGTGTATGGCGAGATCGTCCCGAAGCCCCTGTTCTCGACCTCCGTGAAGGATTTCCGCGCCGCACAGCGCTTCTTCCACTCGCCGAGCGGATGCAAGCGCGCCCTCATCGGCCGCCTCGAACAGATCGCGCGCCCGTTCTCGTTCTACCGTTCGATGAGCCACCGACCCGTCGAGCTCTCCGAAAGCGCCTTCGACAATCGCGACCACGATCCCTGGACGAACCCCTTCACAGATGAGGCGAGCCTGGCAAGCTTCCAGGACCTCTACGACGAAGCGCTTGGGAAGGCGCAGGCCGCCATGGCCTCGTTCGACCGCGACGACTTCGGCTCTAAGGCCGCACGCGCCATCACGAGCGACCTCGACTTCTCAGGGCGACCCGTAGTGGCCATGCTCGTGGCCGTCGAGGACAACGCGCCCGTGCGCGTTTAAGGCGGTCTACATGCTCGATGTCGTCCTCGCCGTACCCTTCTGGTTGGAGATGGCCGCAACGCTGACCGGCGGCTTGTCGGGCGCCATGAGCGCCGTGCGCGCTCGCTACGACATCTTCGGCGTGGTGTGCATCGCCATCGTAACCGGGCTGGCCGGCGGCATCATGCGCGACCTCCTGTTGCAGAACTACGGCATTTACGCGTTCCAGCGACCAACGCTCATCCTCGCGTGCGCGGTGGCGGGCGTGGTGGTGTTCTATTTCGGCAAGCTGGCCACCTATCTCGACCCGGTGGTGGACCTGCTCGACAACCTGTCGGTGGCGCTGTGGGCCGTCATCAGCGTGGGCAAGGGGCTCTCAGCCGGACTCGACGTGGTGCCGGCCATCATCCTGGGCACCATCACCGCTGTGGGCGGCGGCATCTTGCGCGACATCGCCATGAATCACGAGCCCAATGCGTTTCAAGCGGGGGCGCTGTACGGATCGGCCGCGCTCATCGGGTCGACAGCGTACGCGCTGATGGCGCAGAACCACATCCTCGACTCCTATGCGCCCATCACCTGCGCCGTCCTCGTGATAGGGATACGCTACGCATCGCTGTTCTTCGGATGGAGCACCAAGCCGCCCAAGGACTACTCAGACGTGGTGGCCAGCGTGGTGGCGCGGCCCGTGAAATCCGTCGCACGACGCGTGCGGCCGCCAAAGGGCAAAGTGGAGCGCGACAAGGAGCGCAATCGCGCCTACGCGAAGGTTAAATACATCTGGGCGCGCCTCAACGGCGAGATCCCGCCACCGCGCAAGCGCCGAGAACTCGAAGCGGCGGCGAGAGCCGACGGCAGGGCCGACACGGCCGCAAGTGCGGAATCTCATGCAGGAGCCCACGCGGGAAGCAGCATCGAAAAACCGGCAACGGCAAGCATGTTCGAATGCCCTGCCGCAAGCACTCGAACAACGGAAAGCGCTCAGGCAAGCTCTGGCGCAAGCGTCGCGAGCGATCCGAGCGACCGCATCATCGTCAATCGTGATGAGCTGCACCGCATCCTCGAAGCAGGCGCACGCACCGACGACGCCCCCAGAGACCCTTTCGAGCCACGCCTTTAACGCATCGTGCGTAGCCTGCGGAGCCGCGCCCACGCCCTGTCGCATTGGGCGCGTTGTCGCCCGAAACGGTCGTTTTTCGCATTGAAAACGACCGTTTCGGGCGACAACGCGGAACGCAAAGTGCCGAGTCGCCTCGTCGCTGTATGACAGCTACACGTTCTTCAGCAAAATGGAGCTCATCATGTCGGCGGCGTGCTCGCAGGAGTCGCAGCACTTCTCCATGCGGTCGAAGATTTGCGACCATACCAGCACGCGCATCGGATTCTCACGATCATTGGTGTGCAGCTTGCGGATGACGCGCATGTACAGTTGGTCGGCCTCTTCCTCGTAGGTGTTCACATCTACGATGAGCTGCTTGAACGTCTTCGACTTCTTGAAGTTGCGGAAATCCTCCATCGCTTTGTCGAGCGCTTCGCAGCTCTTCTTGATGAGCAGCGCGAACTCGAGGGCGTCGTGGTGCATGAAGTGCACATCGTACATGTAGAAGCGCTGCATCACGTCCTCGATGTAGTCGATGATGTTGTCGAGGTACTGGGACAACTCGATGATGTCCTCTCGCTCGATAGGAGTGATGAAGTCGGTTGCCACCGTCTTGAAGATAGCATGGTTGATTTCGTCGCCTTTGTGCTCAAGCTCGTGCGCGCGCTCCATAACCCCCTTCAAGTGCTCGGCTTCAGTGAAGCCCTCGATGGCTTCGATCAGAAGATCGGCCTCCTTCACCGCCACTTCCGTCTGCTTTTCGAATGCGTCAAAATAATCGAACTTCGCCTTCTTGGCCATGGGCCCTCCTTACGAGAACATCAGGAACAGGTGGGCGAACGCGAACCCAAGCACTCCGCACCCAGGAAACGTCAGCACCCACGTCTTCACCATATCGACGGCGATTCCCCACTTCACCGCGCTTTTGCGTTTCGCGGCACCCACGCCCATGATCGCCGTCGTGTTCGTGTGCGTGGTGGAAACCGGCAAGCCGGCGAAAGTGGACAACATAAGGCAGAAAAACGTCGCGCAACTGGCGGCGAACCCCTGGAACGGCTCGAGCTTCACCATGTCCACGCCGACGCTCTTGATAATGCGCTCGCCCCCGACAGCCGTGCCGACACCCATATTGAGCGCGCAAAAGAACATGAGCCACACGGGTAGGACCATCTGGTCGGTCTGGCTCGACCCCGTCGCCAACGCGATGGCCAGCACGAAAATGCTCATGAACTTCTGGCCGTCCTGGGCGCCGTGCATAAACGCCACGGCCGCTCCGGAGGCCACTTGCGCACAGCAGAAGAACGCTGAGGAGCGACGTCGGTCGACGTTGCGGCAGCACCGTGCGACCACCTTGGAATTGGCCCATCCAAGGAAGAACCCAAGCAGCGTAGACAGCACGATGCCGTAGACCACCTTCACCCACTCCGCGCCGTTGATAGCACCGAACCCACCTTGCAGCGCTACGGCCGCACCGGTGAGACCCGCGATGAGCGAGTGGCTCTGGCTGGTGGGAATACCGAAATACCAAGCCGTAGCGCCCCATACGATGATGGCCACCATGGCAGCCATGAGCGCAATGAGGGATTGTCGCGCGTCACCACCGAAATCGACCATGTTGAAGATGGTGTGCGCAACTGCCGACGTGACCAACGACACCGCGAGCAAACCGAAAAAGTTGCAGATCGCTGCCATAAGGACAGCGCGTTTGGGCTTCATGGCTCGCGTGGAAACCACGGTTGCGATGGCATTGGGCGCATCAGTTGCACCGTTCACGACGATGACACCGATGGTGAGCAAGGTCACCGCCACCAGAACCGGGCTCGAAGCGAGCCCGGCGATGAACGTCGCCCACTCTATGGTCACAAGCACCCTTTCGAAAAGATGACAAAAGGCCGGCAACTCATCAGTTTAGCGCATATTCGACGATGCGGAAGGGTTTCCCGCCTCCTTTTTACCGGCAACCGACGGCCCATCGGTGAAAAACCCGCGAAGGACGTTCAGCAACCCCTACTCAACGCCGCGGTGCCGAGCACGGCATCCGAACAG
The DNA here is from genome assembly GCF_002159915.1 of Gordonibacter sp. An230. Lineage (GTDB taxonomy): Bacteria > Actinomycetota > Coriobacteriia > Coriobacteriales > Eggerthellaceae > Rubneribacter. Next base: position 13,342 of record NZ_NFJP01000026.1, on the reverse strand, counting down.
TGGTACAGTAACGAGCCGGAGGGAACACGAGGGACGCTAGGGAGGATGTGCAGACGCATGCTCGAGCTTGCACAAAAACGCGAAACCCTCGAACACGCCCAAAACGGCGCCGCGAGCACCCGCCAAATGCCACGGGCGCTCGCACCGGTGCGCACGCACGCATGAAAGAGCGGCGCATCGATAGGAAAACGGGGAGGGTATCATGGAGGGACGACGCCAACTGACACTGCAGACGGTTGATTTGACCGCGAGTTTCATGGTGTGGGTCGCCTTGTCGTCGCTTCTGCCCTCCATTCGGCAAGATATAGACGTCCCCGCCAGCCAAGTGGGATTGGTCACCGCTGTTCCCGTGGTGCTGGGCTCGATCCTGCGCGTCCCCATGGGCCATTGGGCAGGCCTGTTCGGGGCGCGGACCGTGTTCTTGACCAGCTTTGCCGCGCTCCTCGTTCCCGTTTGGTTTCTCAGCGAAGCGTCGACAACTGCCGACTTGCTGATGGGCGGCATGTTCCTGGGCATCGCGGGCGCGGTGTTCTCTGTGGGCGTAACCTCGTTGCCGAAGTATTTCCCCTCGCGACGCCACGGCTTCGTGAACGGCGTATACGGCTTCGGGAACATGGGCACAGCGCTTAGCACGTGGCTTGCCCCCGCGGCGGCCTCGGCCATCGGATGGCGTGATGCCATGAAACTGTACCTCGTGCTGCTCGGGGCGCTCATAATCGTGAATTTCGCGCTGGGCGACCGTCGCGAACCCCGCACGCGCGCATCCGCCATCCGGCAGCTTCGGATCGTCGCAACCGATACGCGGCTGTGGGCCTTGTCGCTGTTCTACTTCGTGACGTTCGGAGCGTTCGTCGCGCTTACCGTATATCTGCCAAGCTTCCTTACATCGCACTACGGGATGAGCGAGACGGATGCGGGAGCCGCGACCTCGACGTTCATCGTGCTCGCGGCTGGCGTGCGCGTGCTTGGAGGCTGGCTGGGTGACCGGCTGGACTGCTATCGGCTCCTCGCGGGCGCGTTCGCCGCGTTGGCGCTCGGCGCAGGCGTGCTGGCCGCTGCGCCGGGACTGCCGACGTATCTGGCGGGCATCTATCTGATTGGCATCGCATGCGGCATCGGAAACGGTGCAGTGTTCAAGCTGGTTCCTCTGCACTTCGCAGAGCAGGCCGGCCCCGCCAACGGCATCGTGTCGATGATGGGCGGGCTCGGCGGATTCTTCCCGCCGCTCGCATTGAGCGCATCGACAACGACGTTCGGTACGGAAGCAATCGGCCTAGCCGCTTTCGGCGCCTTCTCCTTGGCATGCCTGGCGATGACGCTCGCCATGCACAGACGCTGACCGAACGCCCAACGTAAGGCCCATCTCATCAACTACGCACAAGCTGCATGCAGGATTCCACGCTTCAAATGGCCGCAGAATCCCTTTTTGGCACAAGAATCGCTCGGAATCGGACCATGCGCCTCTTGCCGGTTTTCGCAACCTGGGTTTTCCCGGCAGGTACTCTCTCGCATGATGGATTCCGCGCCAGAACGGGATTCCGCGGCCATTTTCGCGCCGAATTCGTGCACCGGGCGCTCTTCGGCAAAATCGCAAGAGGCCCACCCCCCCCCCGGATTGGAGAGGGTGAAGCCCTTTTACGCGTAGTAGGCGAACACGCGCTTGCGCTCGGCGCCGATAGTGGTGAGGTCATTGTGACCTGGAAGCACGATGGTGTCGTCGGGCAGCACCGCCAAGCGCTTGAGCGAACGGCGCATGGCGCCCATGTCGCCGCCCGCGAAATCGGTGCGGCCGATGGAGCCGCAGAACAGCGTGTCGCCCGACACGAGCACCGGCGCTGCGGCGATATCGGTGCCGAACTGGGAGTCGATGAACAGGCACATGCTACCCTCGGTGTGCCCCGGGGTGAGAATGACCTTCCATGGCATGTTCCCTATCTTGAGAACGTCGCCGTCGTTCACCACGTGGTCGACTGGGCACGGCGCGAAGCGGGTGTCGTCGCGTGGCAGCTTCCTCTCGCCCGAGATGATGGGCGCGTCCACGGCTGACGCGACCACCGTTGCGCCGGTCTTGTCGCGCAGCTCCTTCGCCGCGCCCACGTGATCGGAGTGGCGATGCGTGAGAACGATCGCGTCCACCGAGCCGTTGGCGGCGCCGAGGATGTCGTCGGCCTTGCACGACGGGTCCACCACGATGGTGGCCGAGCCGTCGGAAATGAGGTACACGTTGTTCTGCAGCATGCCGAGCACAAGGTACTCGATGGGCACGCATGCGCCCTTCACGGTTCGGGTCTGGGCCATAGTGATCCGTCCTTTCATACGTTGACAATTCGTCGGCGCGGGCAAGACCTTCGCGCTATCAAAAAGCGACTCTCCCTGCGGCCAAGCGCGTTTCGTGCCCGAAGGCCAGAAGCGGCGCCGAGAGCGGAGGCCGCGAAAGCTCTCAACGAGGCAGCACCCGCCACCCTGCCGAACGACGGGTGCGCCCGCTACTTCTTCTTCGCGCTCCCGGCCTTGGGAACCATACGGCGAGCATCGAACACCCCTTCCACACCGCGCAGCCTGCTCAGCACGACGTCGATATGATTGACGTCCGACACCTGGAACAAAAAGCGCATCTCCACCATACCGTCGCGATGCGACGTGGTTGACGACGACAGCACGTTGGCACCCTGCTCCGACAAGATGACCGCCACGTCGCGCAGCAGATTCATGCGGTCGAGCGCGTCGATGAACACCTCCACTTTGAACGACGTGTTCTTCGGAAGATCGCTTTCCCAGGCTACTTCGATGATACGCTCGGGCGTCTGCTTGAGATCCTGCGCATTCGGACAATCGGCGCGATGCACCGACACGCCGCGGCCGCGCGTGACGAAGCCCAGGATGTCGTCGCCCGGCACCGGGTTGCAGCAGCGAGACAGGCGCACGAGCACGTCGTCGATGCCCTTCACCACCACGCCGTTTGAAGTGTGCGCCTCGTGTCTTTTCGGCGTTTTCACGCTGGTCAACATCGGAGGCAGCTTGCCGGTGGACATGTCGCCCGCACCCAAACCGAGCGCCTCGTCGGCCTCGCTGCCCCTGTCGACGAGCACTTTGAGCAGGCGGTTGCCCACGTGTTGCGCGCTCTCCTTGCCCGTGCCGATGTTCACGAGCATGTCGTCGGCATCCTTGAAACCCATATGCTCGGCCACCGATTTGAGGGCGCGCATGGACTGAGCGCTCGAGATGCCAAGGCCGTGCTTGCGCATCTCGCGCGTGAGCTTGTCACGACCGACCTGCAAGTCGTCGCCACGACTGGCCTTGCTGAAGTACGAGCGGATCTTGCTGCGCGCGCTCGGCGTCTTCACGATGTTGAGCCAATCGCGCGAGGGGCTTGCGCTCTTCTGGGTGAGGATCTCCACGCGGTCGCCCAGCTGCAGCTCGTAGGTGAGCGGCACGATGGCCCCGTTCACCTTCGCGCCCACGCAATGGTTGCCCACCTCGGTGTGTATAGCGTAGGCGAAATCGACCGGCGTCGACCCGGCGCGCAGGCTCATGACCTCGCCTTTCGGCGTGAACACGAACACCTCGGTGGGCGCGAGGTCGACCTTGAGATCCTTCAGGAACTCACGCGAATCCTGCGTCTCGTCCTGCCAATCGATCATCTGGCGCAGCCACGCCAGCTGCTGATCGAGCGCATCGCCGCCCTTTCCGCTCTTCTCCTTGTAGCGCCAGTGCGCGGCCACGCCGTACTCGCTTTGACGATGCATGTCCTCGGTGCGGATCTGCACCTCGAGGGGGCGCCCCGCCGGACCGATGACCGTGGTGTGCAGGCTCTGGTACATGTTGAACTTCGGCATGGCGATGTAGTCTTTGAAGCGGCCCGGCATCGGATGCCACAGCGTGTGCACCGCGCCAAGGGCCGAGTAGCAGTCCTTCACCGTCTTGACGATCACGCGCACCGCGATGAGGTCGTATATCTCCGAGAAGCCCTTGCCCTTCTTCGTCATCTTCTGGTAGATGGAGTAGAGGTGCTTCGGACGGCCCATGATCTGCGCCTGGATGCCGACCTTCTCCATCTCGCCGTGCAGTATGGAGATGATCTGGTCGAGATAGTGCTCGCGCTCTGCACGGCTCTCCGTAACCATGCGGCTGACCTGCTTGAACTTGTTGGGCTCCAAATAGTAGAACGACAGATCCTCAAGCTCCCACTTGATGTTGTTGATCCCGAGGCGATGCGCGATGGGGGCGTAGATCTCAAGCGTCTCGCGCGCTTTGAATATGCGACGGTCCTCGCGCAGGGCGCCGAGCGTGCGCATGTTGTGCAGGCGGTCAGCCAACTTGATGACGATGACGCGGATGTCCTTGCTCATGGCCACGAACATCTTGCGAATGGTCTGCGCCTGTTCGTCCGAGAGGCTCTCCACTTCGATGCGCGTGATCTTAGTCACGCCCTCGACAAGCTGCGCCACCTGCGGGTTGAACTCCTCTGCCACTTGCTCGGCCGTGACCTTCGTGTCCTCGACGGTATCGTGCAGGAGCGCCGCGATGAGCGTCTCGACGTCCATGCGCAGATCGGTGAGAATGATGGCCACCTCCACAGGATGCGCGACGAACGGCTCGCCGCTCTTGCGGCATTGACCCGCATGCGCCTCGCTCGCGAACCGGAACGCCTTCGCCAAAAGCGCCTCGTCGGGCTCCGACAGGTACGTGGACGTGAGCCGCTGCAGCTCGGCGAAACGATCCTCGGGCGTTTCGGCGCGAGGAACGTCTTTCTTCGCGTCGGACGCGAACGACTTCTCGGCCACGTGGGGGCGTCCCAAAAGATTGTCCTCCACGGTCTGCTTGTTCGAAGCGGCTCCGGGAGTGATTCCCAACAGCTCTTCGCGATCGCTTTTATCGCCCGCGCTCATCGTTTCGCCCCCTCTCCGCTCCACGAGCCTCAGCCGGCAGGATGGGGCGCGAAACGCGCGCTTCCAAGGTGCCAGAATCGCTCTTCATCGCCCAGTCTCGAAACGCATGGAATATCTCGCGCTCCCCCAGGCCCTCGCGGTAGCGCACGCTGTCGGTGAGCTCGACTTTGCCCTGCGTCTCCTTGACATGGATGGAACGCGCCATGCCATCCGCTCCGTACGCGGTGTGCGTCTCGACAAGGCCAAGCTCGCGGAACACCGCCACGCCGCACGCCGCGGAGGCCGGGCTCACCGGGAAAGCGTCGGTGCTGGCCGCATCGGCCAGCTCGGCATCGCTCAACGTGAAGAAAGGCTCGGCGCTTCGACGCTGCAGCGCGCGCAGCGTACGGTACACCTGCGCGAGGCAGTCGTGGTCGGGCGTCATGTCTCGCAGGATGTGCTCGTTGATGCCGGCATCGGCGCGCCCGAACAGAAGATGGATGCCCGCAGGCCGGCCGTCACGCCCCGCACGACCGCTCATCTGGTTAAACTCGATCTCGTTGAACGGCAGGTGGTAGAGCACCACATGGCGGATGTTGGGAATGTCGACGCCCTCTCCAAACGCGGAGGTGGCCACGAGCACTTTGAGCGCATCTGTTCGGAACAACTCCTCGATGCGCTTGCGCTCGGCGCGGGAGAGGCCTGCGTTGTAGAAGCCGATCAGCGGAGCCATCTGCGGCACGCGCTTGCGCAGCGCCCGCGCCACCGCCACGGATCGCTCGCGGGAGTTCACGTAAACGACGGCCTTCTCACCGCAGGCCACGAGGTTGGCAAGATAGTCGTCGCGATTCTTGAGGTTGCGCCGATCGTCCACCTTGAGGTTGGGACGCGAAGCAGGATCGCACACGCACACGTCCACTGGCAGCTCGCGCCTGATAGCGTCGGCAACATCGTCGCCAGCCGTAGCGGTGAGCGCAAGCACCGCGAGGGAAGCGCAAGCGGCAAGGCTCCCTCCTGAGAGCGCATGGTCGCCCGTCTGCCGACCGGAGCGAGACACCGCGTCGCATCGCCCCTCTTCGCACGCGAAGGCCTCCGAAACCCCCTTCCCTTCGGCAGGCGCAAGGCAAGGGGAAGCGGACGCGAGAGCCGACGCGCTGGATGTGTCGGAAGGGGCAGAGAGTCGAGCGATCGCCGAGCCGATCGTGGCGTAGGCCACGCGCTGCCCCGCCCTCGCAAGGCCCACGTGGTGAGCCTCGTCCACTACGACGAACCGCACGCGCCCGGTGGAGGCGAACTCCTCGGCATGCCACGCGAGGAACTCCGGCGTGGTGAGCGCGATGTCGAACGTGCCGTCGGACAAACCAGCAAAGCCCTGGCGACGCTCCTCGGGCGTGCTCTCGCCCGTGAGAACGACCACGCCGATACCGAAGCGGTCGAGCGCCTCGCGCAAATGAAAGGCCTGGTCTGCGATAAGTGCGCGCAGCGGATAGACGAACAGGCTGGCTTCATGGCATGCAAGCGCACGCACAGCGGCGTGCACCTGGAACGTGAGCGACTTGCCGCGCCCCGTCGCCATGATGCCAAGCACCGACCTTCCGGCGCGCAAATGATCGAGCACCTCTCGCTGAGCGTCATGCAGTGAACGGTCCCCAATGATTGCGCGCACGACCTCGCGCTCGAGCGCTCCGGGATCGGCGGTAGCGCGGCGCTCCCATTCCTTCCGGTTCGCGGCGCGGGCGGCCTCGTAGGCCTCCACGTCCTCGGGGCGGTGCGGCGCATCGGCAACAAGCTCAGCGTCGCTCGTTGCGTACAGGTCGGCCACGAACGTGAGGCTTTCCGGATTGAGGCATGCTTCGAGCGCACCGCACGTGCGCGCGGGCGCAAGCGATTGCAGCATGGCCTTCACCGAACGGCGACCGCGCCATTCGTCTATCTGCACCTCGAACGCAGCGTTCACCACGCTGTCCGTGCTCATGAGAGCCTCGATGTCCGAGCAATGGAACATGATCCCCGACACTGTTGAGCGACCGTCGGAAAGGGCGCACGAGAAATGGTTCTTCTCCGCGCCCACCGCACGGCAGTTCGCCAGCGTCACGTCGCGCGCCAGGTAGACGGGCACGGGATGCTCCTGCCCGAAAGGAGCGAGCCGTTCGAGTTGGGCCACGCTGTCCAGCGTGAGCTCGTCGAGCCCCACGCACGCATCGATGTTCACGAGTGGATGGAACGCGCCCTCCGGCAAGTCGTCCAAAAAGGAAGCGAGGCGGCGCTCGAACTCCGGCAGGTTCTCCGCAGGCAGCGTCACCCCCACGGCCGCCTCGTGGCCTCCGAATCGCGTGAGCAGATCGGAAGCGCTCTCCACCGCCTTGAACAGGTTCACCTGCCCCACGCTGCGGCCCGATCCGCGCGCTTCTTCGCCGTCGATGGTGAACAGCAGGCTGGGCACGCCGTAAGCGTTCACCAGGCGGCTGGCAACGATGCCCTTCACCCCCTCGTGCCAGCCCTCCCCCGCCACGACGAGCGCGCGCTGGCCGTGGTAGACCTCTGCAGCTTGGGCTTTCGCGATCTCCGAGAGCTCGGCTTCGATGGCGCGCCGCTGGTCGTTCACGGCCTCCAGCTGGGAAGCCAGGCGCTGAGCCTCGGCCAGGTCGTCGGTCATAAGCAGATCGAGCGCGAGCTGCGCATCCCCCATGCGACCGGCAGCATTGAGTCGAGGGATGACCGAGAAGCTGAGGTTCGTGGCGCTGACGGGCTTGTCGGCCGCGCCGCTCGTAGCGAGAAGCGCGGCGATGCACGGGCGCGGTGCGGCGTTCATGCGCGCGATACCGCATGCGACGAGCGCACGGTTCTCGCCGCGCATGGGCATGAGGTCGGCCACAGTGCCGAGCGTGGCGAGGTCGGTGTAGTCGCGCCAGAGGTGAGGCTTGCCCAGACGGCCCCCCAAAACCTGCACGAGCTTGAGCGCAACGCCCACGCCGGCCAAGATGGAGCTTTCGCAGGCGGGATCGCATTTCGGATCGGCCACGGGCACGCCCTCGGGCACGAGATCGGCCGGTTCGTGATGGTCGGTGATGGCTAGCCCCAAACCTGCTTCTACGATGGCCGCCGCCTCGTCCTTGCAGGCGATGCCGCAATCCACCGTGACGATGAAGTCCGGGCCGAGCGCACGTGCGCGGGCGAAGGCGGCCTCGGAAAGCGCGTAGCCCTCCTCGAAGCGCAAGGGGATGAACGGCGTGGCTTTGGCGCCAAGAGCACGCAGACCGCGAGTGAGCACGGCGGTCGCCGAAATGCCGTCGAGGTCGAAGTCGCCGAACACGAGGATGTGGTCGTCGCGCTTCACAGCGGCTTCCAGCGCATCGGCCACTTCTGAGAGACCGGGAATGGCATAGGGGTCGAGCCAATCGCGATCGAGCGAAGGGGAGAGGAATCGGCGCGCCTCGGCGGCGTCGGCGATTCCGCGGGCGACAAGGGTGGCGGCGACGAAACGCGGCAAACCGAGCGCGCGTTCAAGACGCGCCACAGCCTCCGGATCGGCCGCCTTGATGTTGAACCGGGCAGACATGGCTTAAGGTACCTCACATGCAAGAAATTCGAATAGTCCGCTTGCCATTTTCCCACAATCGGAAGGCCGTGTCACCGAGAATCGCAACACAGATGGCCCCCACGCGCCCGCAGGAGATGCAAAGGGAGGAGCGCGCCTCGCGGGACGGGCGCCGAAAGGCGCGCCGTCGTCGCGGACGCGAAACCCCTCTCCTGCATCGCCCCGGCACCATCGGGGCGTCCAGCGCGCCGCCCATCGCCAAAAGGCCGCACGCACCCTTGCACCAGCGAAATGCCCGCCAGCCCTGAGCGGAACCCGCAATCCGCCAACCCGGCCTACCTCTTTTGGAACGCGTCCATGAGGACGGAGACCACGCCGCACAGGAGGCCGCCGACAGGCCAAGCCAGCCAGAAGTACGTGGAACCACCGGATTCCCAATCCACGTCGTCGATGTTCTGACCGTTGAACAGCGGGGCGAACAGCAGAAGCAATCCCACCAACGTCGCCGCCATCATGATGGCGGCGCAGACGGCGCCCACCTTCTGCCTGTGCCTCCTCTTCTGCAAAAACGCAGCTTTGCGTTCCTCCTCGATGGCCAGATTCGCAATCTCCTCAATCTCCAGATCGTCCGCTACGCTCTTGTTGTACTGAGCCACATTCGTGCGACCGTACATCATGGCGAAATGCGTGATCAGCCACGTCCCTACGGCGGCTAGTATGATGAGCACCGACGGTCCAACGTTCTCGTACGCTCCGTCCTCCGTCAGCAGAACAGCCAGCACGCCTGCGAAGATGATCCCTATGCCGACCACCATGCCGTATGTAAGCCGCCTGCTGGCCGCAGACTTCTCCTCGGCGGTGTAGAAGTCCTCGATGTAGGGGTGCGCCTTCTGAAACGCCGAATGCTCCATGCCGGCGGGAATGATAAGCGAAAGCCCCGCCAGAAGGCCCAAAAGGAAAACGACCATGAACAGCGCGTCGGGGTTGGCGAAAGGCAGCACGCGCCAGCCTTCGAACAGAGAGCCGATACCGGCGCCCAGCACGATGATCGCGATGCCCGTGGGCACCTTCCGCGCAAAGCGGCGCATATGCTCGTCGTAACCGCAGACGTCCTGCGGAGCGCCCTGGGGCACGGTTGCGCCCGAGCGCGCGGCGGGACGGGCCGTCAGATCGCCCTTCACCAGGTCGTCCAGCGTGCAGTCGAAGATATCGCACAGCTTCAGTAGCTTGTCCATCTCGGGATAGGCGCGCTCGGCCTCCCACTTCGTCACCGATTGGCGGCTGACGCCCAGAAGCATCGCCAACTGCTCTTGGGTCATGTTGCGCGTGGCGCGCAGATGCTGTAGGTTGTCGCGGAAACTCACGGGTGGTCCTTTCATCGTCGGGTGAGGTGCTTCGTCTCGCCGGCGATTCCACTATGCGGTGGCAAGCCGTTCCATTCTACCAACATGCGGCTGCATTTCGGGAAACTTCCAGGCGCCTTGCGGTTGCAATCACCTGATGAGGGATGCTTTCGCGAAAAAAATTTCCAGCAGAGGAGAGCGCGCCCGCCGCAGCGCCGTGACGCGCAGAGCGGGTGCGGCGCTTCCGCATGCAAGCGGGGTGCATGCAAGAGGGTGCCGCGCCCGCCGCAAAGCCGCGATGCGCGGGGCGGGCGCGACGCGAAAGTGAACGAAACGATACGAGATCGTACGAGCACGGCGCATTTCGCGCACAGCCCTTCCCTCGCGCGCGCCGATGGGCGATACTGCGCGCAGACCGAACGGGCTTTCCGAAATCGGAAGGCCCCAACCGAAAGGACAGGATATGAAGATCTCCGCTCGCAACCAGCTCAAGGGCACCGTCAGTGCCGTCTCCGAAGGCGCGGTGAACGGCATCGTCACCATCGACCTCGGCTCCACGCAGATCAAAGCCGACATCACGATGGAGGCTATCAAGGACCTGGGCCTGAAGGAGGGCATGGACGCCGTGGCCATCGTCAAGGCCAGCAACGTGATGTTCGCCACCGACACCGAGCGCGTCGCGGGCATCTCGGCCCGCAACCAGATCGCCGGCATCGTGGCATCCGTGAAGAAGGGCGCCGTGAACGGCCACGTGACCATCGAGACGGCCGACGGCGCGCGCATCATGGGCTCCATCACGAACGAGGCCATCGACGAGCTGGGCCTGGCCGAGGGCGGCAAGGCGCTCGCCATCGTGAAGGCCACCGACGTCATCGTAGGCGTGGAGTAAACTAAAACTCGCACGACCCATACATGCGGGTGGGAATCCCCCCCCCCATCGCAATCCGGAGGCCGCGCATCGCGCGGTCTCCGCGCGCTTCAGATACTACAACCCAGAAGGAGCCTCCGCTAAAACCAAAGATTCGCCCGCCAATCCGCCGTTAGAGGTTTGGGAATCAAAATACGTCACCTTAACTTCATCACCTGGCTTGCACCTGTCAAGTTCAACAGGCTGAGATTCGGTGTGCTTGCGAAAGTCAAAGGCAACCTCCTCATTGGCGTAGATGCCTGAATCATGCATTTGCACGACAGCTGTCATATTCCCAACATCTACCTTTATTATTGTGCCCGTTCCATGCAATATCACGGAACCCATACTACTTACATGATCCACATTTCCATCCTCCGCACTATCTTTCCCCTGCATTTCTTCACCGAAGCAGCAACCAAAAAACTGCACCGAAAAAACAGCGAGGAAAGCGGTACCAAGCGCCGCTTTCCTCGCTTTCTCAAAGCAAAACGCGATCATTGCTTTAATCGACAAAGAATGTCCCCCTGAATTATGCGTAGCTCGCAAAATCGTAGTTGATGTATCTTACACCAGAATACCAGCCATCAAAGACCTGTAGGATTCTCAAAGAATTCCAATCAGTTTTACTCAAGGCTCTTATATAACCTTCAACAAACATGGTATGACCCGTCATCGTTCCATCTTGATTCCAGAGCCAACCATGCATAACGCTAGCATCTTGATTATTGACAGAGGTCACATACTCCTCGAATGTGGGCTTTCCAGAAGTTGTCCGCTGGGTCACATGCTTTCCACGAGACGCGAGGTAATTCACAAATCCTACTGCCCCATCATCTACGTTCGTGGCTCCCCACAATATAGATGTGTCTGGATTATAGGGATCTTGGTAAGTACCAGTGTAGTTCCAGATATCCAAATAAGCTTGCCCGTCATTCCATAGATCCACTAGGCCATAATATCCTGCAATTGCAAAATATGCCGTTACAGTACAGGCATATCGACCGGTAAGCTCTATAACCCTATCCTGCGTCGTGCTAGCCCACTGCGGCAAGTTCCCCGATGCGGTAATAGTGTAATCCCGATAAAGTATACTGATGGGTATCGTAGCGTCCTGCCACGTCGATGGATCCTTCGCTCTTGAAGAACCATCACCCATAATCCCATCGAGATCGGTTTCAACGCCAGAGTTCGTGTAGATCCGATCACTTGCTCGATCAACAATCCCGTATTCAAGCGGGCTTATTTGAACCATCGAGGGATCTTCGAGGGATCTTGCGTTTATGTTGCCAGAATCTTCGACAATAACGTCATAAGGACTTTTCGCGTTATCACCAATAGAATACTCTGCAACAAGATCTTCGAGACTAGGATCGAGTATCACATATCCATATGGGTTTTCATCTTTGAGGAAATTGACAATATAACCTTTGTCGCCATTGCTGTTGCAAAAAGTAACTGCGGAAGAGACTTCGAGATTTTCTTCAGGATAGAAACTGGACGCGAAATTGTCGGCTGCAGTCAGCGCTACTTCTTCTGTAAAGACAACGGTTTCCGTTGGTGTGTTTGATTCGTCTGCATACGCAGTAAATGGAACCATTCCGCCGAAGACAAGCGTAAATGCTACGACTACGGCTGTCAACTTGCGCTTCATCTTTCCCTGCATAAGAGCATCCTCTCTGTTTAGGTACTTACGCAAGATGACTGAACTAACTCGCTTGATTGTCAATAAAATCGAATGGTGAACTTATAAAGCTTCGATATCGTGCTTGAAAGTCACTCGAACAATTGACCTCCCTTCTTATACCTGTCGAACTACATTACGCCAGCTTTCAAGCTGACAAGTGGCCAAATATGATTATCTTTTTAATAATTACACACCAATAGATAATAATTTACACCTACGATATCCGAAGGACGCCTTGAAACAGCCGTTCACCCGAGCGGCTGTTTCTTTTCCCGAACGAAAGATTCTTGAAACATCCCGCCTTCTTTAAACGTATGCTAGGGTGAAAGGAGGTGCCCATGCCCCGAGAAACACCCGACGAGGCGAACGATCGCGACCGAAGCGAGGCGCTTGCCTGCGCTATGCGCGACTGGGGCGATGCGGTGTACCGGCTGGCGCTCAGCCAGACCAGATCGCGCGCCGACGCGGAGGACGTGTACCAAGACGTGTTCCTGCGCCTGTACAACCGCACCGAGCCGTTCTCCAACAGAGAACATCAGAAAGCATGGCTTTTGCGCGTGACCGTCAACCGCTGCCACGATCTGGCACGATCTGGCTGGAAGCGGCGCACGGTGGAGCTTGACCCTGAACGCGACGCGCCGCTAGCCGGCGCAGACGGCGCGCCCGACGCAAGCGGCGCGCTCGACGGCGAAGACGCCGCCGTGTGGGAGGCTGTTGGCAAGCTGCCCGAAAACCTGCGCGCCGCCGTGCACCTGCACTACGTGGAAGGGTACTCCACCGCCGACGTGGCCCGTATCCTGAACAGCCAGCCCGCCACCGTGCGCACCTGGCTGTTCCGTGCCCGGGCGCGCATCAGGGAGCTGCTGGAGGCCGACGCCGCCGAAGATGCGCCCGCAACACTGCCGAACAGCGGGAACGCGTCCGCGGCCGGCAGTACGCCGACCTTGCCGCGGCCGCCCAACCCCGCAGCCCTGACCGCCGAATAGCCCCCTCCCCCAC